>VBWB01000018.1 GCA_006218045.1 Stygiobacter sp. | reverse complement strand
CGAGGCTGTTTCGGGCGATCCGGACATGGAATGGATCGCCATCGATGCGACCGTCATCCGTGCTCAAGCCCAAGCTGCCGGAGCGCGGCAAAAAAGGGGGGACAGGAAGCCCAGGCTCTGGGGCCTGGCCAGCAGAATGACATGGCGCCGGCACACGAACTGATCGATGGCCTTGAGGCGGAGCAGGTGCTGGCCGACAAGGCTTATGATGCAGATAGCCTTTGTGAAAAAATCGAGGCCCGGGGAGGGCGCGTCGTCATCCCGCCGCGCAGCCATCGCAAGCTGCCGCGCGACTATGAGCGCATCGCCTATAAGAACCGATGGGGCATCGAAGGCTTCTTTGCCAAGCTCAACGTATCGCCACGCGCTATGACAAGCTCGCCACCAATTTCCTCGGCTTCATCAAGCTCGCCAGCATCCTCCCCCTGACGGGTTAATGATGCACCATCACACTCCGGGACCAAACACCTAGAGCGATTCGCGATCACACTGGTTCATATCCAGCAGCCTTGAAGAAATTCCTGCACTCTTCGGGCTGGTAGAGATCGCAGATTCGGCCGATGGCGTCCCACAGGTCCTGAATTGTCCGGGCCTCCTTTTTTCGGAGGTGTGCCTTGAGCTTCGAGAAGGCCATTTCGATGGGATTGAGGTCGGGAGAGTACGGCGGCAGGAACAGCATGAAGGCGCCGCGATCCCGGACGATCCGTTCCGCCAGAGGGCTTTTATGGGCGGCGAGATTGTCGAGGATCACGACGTCGCCCGGTTCCAGGGTTGGGGCCAGTTGGGTTTCGATATAGGCCTCGAACATCTTCCGGTTCATCGGGCAATTGATGACAAAGGGGGCCACCAGGCCATCCTGGCGCAGGCCGGCAATGAAAGTCTCCGTCTTCCAATGTCCGAAGGGCACAGAGGCTTTCAGCCGTGTCCCTTTGGGTGAGCGGCCCCGCAGGCGACTCATTTTGGTATTGGTCCCGGTCTCGTCGAGGAACACCAGACGATGGGCCTGACGCCGCATCAGCGGTTGGCGGCCCTTAATCCACTCCTCGCGCAGCAACCGGACATCCGGCCTCATCTGCTCGGAAGCGACCAACGTTTTTTTTATAGGTCAGCCCCTGTGCCCGCAGAAACCGGGCAAGGTTGGAAAGATGGATTTGAACGCCCCGCTCGGCCAGTTCCTTGGTCAGATCGGCCAGGGAGATATCCGGAACCTGCCTGACACGCAGCAGCACATAGGCCCGATGATCGCCCAATTTACTGCGCCGATCACCGCCTTGCCGCTTTGGCGCCACCGTCCCACTCGACAGATATTGCGCCACATAACGTACCGCAGAACTCACCGAGATATTGAAGACGCTGGCCGCCTGTCGGCGCGAATGGCCGGCCAGAACATAGCGCGCAACACGATCGCGCAGATCTACGGATAAAGCTCGAGTCATCGTGGGCCACCTCCACAGGAAGTGAATCACGATTAGCCGCGCCTGTGAATCCCCCGCGATTCAGTCAGATCGCGAACCGCTCTAGTTTTCCGGCCAGCGTTTGTGCAGCCACAGCCATTGGCCGGGGCGTTCGCGAATCCAGGCGCCGATCTGGTCGTTGATGACGGTCATCAGGTTCAGCGTGTCCTGATGGGCGTCGCCGCACAGGGTATGCTGGAGCGGCGGACAGATGGTGACGCGAAAATGGGCGCCCTTCAGCCGCTCGACCCGGGCCGGCACCACCGGGCACTTGAAGCGCACGGCGAAGCGCCCCACCGCCGGGGCGGTCATCGCCTCGCGCCCCAAAAACGGTGCGGCGATGCCGTCATTCATCTTCTGATCCACCAGCATGCCCACATGGCCGCCGGATTTCAGCGCCTGCATGATCTCGCGCGCGCCTTCCGGCCCCTTGGCGATCTGGCCACCCGGGGCTGAATGGGCGCGATAGCGGCGATACAGCTTTTCCACCCACGGGTTATTGGCTTCGCGGTAGACCAGAATGATGGGGATGCCCTGGAGCGCGGCGGTGGTCCCGGCCAGTTCCCAATTGCCCAGATGGGCGGCGACGAACAGGCCGGGTTGGCCGTCATCGCGCAGCAATTCCAGATTTTCGCGCCCGACCAGTTCCACCCGATTGTGCATCAGCCAATCGATATGGGGGAACTCGCCCGCCACCCGGCCCAGATTGTCCCACACTTCGGTGACGATGGTCTCGATTTCCGCCGCCGACTTTTCCGGGAAAGTCCGGGCCAGATTGCGCCGGGCGAAGTTGGAAACCTTGAGACGAGGCCCGACATTCCGCGCCAGGAAGCCGCCCAGGTCAGAAGCCCAATCCACCGGCAAGGCGGCGAAAAAACCAAGAACGGCATAAGCGAGCACGGCTTCCAGCCGACGGCGGATCATCACGGCATTCACGGACAAACCATCCCTGTAAGCAAAGCATCCATCGCCGCCGGATCGTCCCAGACCAGCGACACGGTCAACACGCGGACTTCCGCCCGCGCCTCGGGGGGCAGCCTAACCGCATCCTTGGCGGTGGTCCAGAGCTGCGCCCCCAGGCTGGCGGCGTGCCGGCGCAAACGCTCCATTTCGCCACGACCATAGGGATGATGATCGGCGAAGGCGTGGGTGGCCACCACTTCGGCCCCGGCCTGCCGCAAGCTGGCGAAGAACTTTTCCGGCCGCCCGATGCCGGCAAAGGCGACAACCCGCACCCCCGCCAGATCCGCGGCCTCGGGGCCGGGGTGCAGACGGGCGCGCAGCACCGTCTTGCCGCCGGCCAGGGCCGCCGCCCCGGTCACATCGTCGCCGATCAGCACCATGGCCCGGGCGCGGGCCATGCCCTCTTCCACGCTTTCGCGGCAGGGACCGGCGGGGATGACCCGGCCATTGCCGAAACCATAGCCGCCATCCACCACCACCAGCGCCATATCCTGACGCAGCGATCCGTTCTGGAAGCCATCATCCATGATCAGCACTTGCGCGCCCATATCCGCCGCCGCCGCCGCGCCGTCGGGGCGATGGCGGGCCACCCAGGTCGGCGCCTCTGCCGCCAGCAACAAGGCTTCGTCGCCGACCCGCGCCGCCGGATGACGCACGGGATCGACCAGACGCGGCCCGGCCTCGGTGCCGCCATAGCCACGGGTGAGGAAATGCGGCTGCCGCCCACGTTCCCGCAAATGGCGGGCGACGGCAAGGCAGACCGGGGTCTTGCCGGCACCGCCGGCGACGATATTGCCGACGCAGATCACCGGCATGGCGGCGGCGAAGCCTTCGCCGCCCAGACGGCGGCGGCGCCCGGCACGGGCATAAAGCCCCCCCAGCGGCGCCAGCAGGCGCGGCCACAATCCATCATGGCGCCAGAACTCAGGGGCACGCATCCAAACTCTCCAACCAGGGCGACAGCGCCTGCATCACCGCATCCAAGGCGCCGGCCTCGGCCTCGCTCCAGGCTTGCGCGGCGGTGCGGCGGCAGGCCAACAGGGCCGGATCGGCCAGCAAGGCGGCCACCGCGCGGGCCAGATCGTCCTCGTCCACCACCATTTCGCCGGCGCCGCTTTCCAGCATGGACAGCACCATGTCGGGAAAATTGCTCATGCGCGGGCCGAACAGCACCGCCGCCCCCAGCCGCGCCGGCTCGAACGGATTTTGGCCGCCCTCCACACTCAGACTCTTGCCCATGAAGACGATGGGCGCCAGCCGATAGAACAGCCCCAATTCACCCATGGTATCGGCCACATAAATGCCATCGGCGGGAACCTCGCCGGCCGAGCGCAAAGAACAGCTCACCCCCATGGCCTTCAATTCGTTCTGTACCTCGACGCCGCGATGGGGGTGGCGTGGCGCGATCACCGTCAGCAGGCAGGGAAAGCGCTGGACCAGATGGGCATGGACGCGGGCGACGATGCGTTCCTCGCCGGCATGGGTGCTGGCGGCCAGCCACAGCGGACGGTCCGCCACCATCCGCCGTAAGTCATCGAGTTCCGCCGCCTCGCACGGCAAGGGCGGCACCGATTGCTTGAGATTGCCCAAGCAACGGCAGTCGCGCCCGCCCAACTGGCGCAGCCGCTCGGCATCGCCGGGGGTTTGTCCCAGGCACAGATCGAAATGGCCCAAGAGGGTGGCGATGAAGTCCCTGGCCCTTTGCCAGCCGGCCAGGGATTTGGCCGAGACCCGGCCCTGGACCAGGATCAAAGGGACGCCGCGTGCCTTGACCTGGGCCAGGATGTTGGGCCAGAAGTCGGATTCGCTCCACAGCACCAGATCGGGGCGCCAATGATCGAGGAAGCGGCGCACCCAGGCGGGCCGGTCCACCGGCACGAATTGATGGATGGCCGCCGGTGGCAGCCGTTCCGCCATCAGCTTGGCCGAGGTCACCGTGCCGGTGGTCATCAACACCCGCAGGTCGCGGGCCAGCAGACGATCGACCAAAGGCAGCAACGACAGCGCCTCACCGACGCTGGCGGCATGCAGCCACACCAGCCGCCCCGGCGGTCGGTCCCTGCCGGCAACGCCCATGCGCTCGGAGAAACGGGCCGGGTCTTCCTTGCCCCGCGCCATGCGCCGGTTCAGATAAACCGAGATGGCCGGCCCCAACAGATGCGAGGCGATGCGGTACAGCCCGTGGATCATGCCGGCGGCACCAGTGGCTGGCCGACTCTTTGGTCGGCCTGGTCGGTCAGGCCGTTCAGGGTGTTTTCCAGATGCCGGCGCCAGTGTTCCAACTGCTCGGCATCGGCGTCGCGGGCCACATGGATGGGCTCGCCCCAGATGAATACGCCCTGTCCGAACAGGCCGGGCAGCAAAAAGCGGTCCCACGATTTCAGCAGCCAGCGCGGCGAGGCCGCATAGGTCAGGGGGATGATCGGCACCCCCGACAGCTTGGCCAGGGTGATGATGCCGTCGGTGGCGCGCATGCGCGGCCCCTTGGGGCCATCGGGGGTGATGCCGACATAGGCGCCGGATTTCAGCGCCTTCAGCAACGCCCGCAAGCCGCCGGCACCGCCCCTTGTGGATGATCCGGTGATGGTGCCGATGCCGAAAGGGGCCGCCGTGCGGGCGATCAGCTGGCCGTCGCGATGCTCGCTGGTCAGCATGAAAACGGGCAGGCCGCGCCGCCAGCTTTTCATCATCATCAACAGCCGGCCATGCCAGAAGCTCAAGATGAACGGCTGGCCGCGATCCCAGTAGGCGGCGGGGATATGGCCGTTTTCCACCCGCCAGCGCCCGGTCAGCCAGATCAGCCGGATATACTGACCGCCCAGCCAGCACAGAAAGCCGCGAATGGTTTCACTCTTGCCGATGCGCTTGGCCAGGCCCAATCCGGTCCCTCCCCGTGCTCAGCTGCCGCGCCCGAAACCGGTGGCGGTGGTTTCCTCGGCGAATTGCATGGCATAGAGGCGGGCATAGACGCCGCCATGGTCCAACAGCGCGTTGTGGTCGCCCGATTCCAGCATTGACCACCGTGGACAGGCGATGGGCGATGACGATGGTGGTGCGCCCCTTCATCAGATGTTCCAGCGCCGTCTGCACGTGGCGTTCCGATTCGGTATCAAGCGCGCTGGTGGCTTCGTCCAGCAGCAGGATCGGGGCGTTCTTCAGCATGGCCCGGGCGATGGCCAGACGCTGGCGCTGGCCACCCGACAGGTTGAGTCCGCGTTCACCCACCATGGTGTCATAGCCTTCCGGCAGCGACAGGATGAAGTCGTGGGCGGCGGCGGCCCGCGCCGCCGCCTCGATTTCCTCATCGGTGGCACCGAAACGGCCATAGGCGATGTTGGCGCGGACGGTGTCGTCGAACAGCACGATTTCCTGGCTGACCAGGGAAATGCGCGCCCGCAAACTGTCCATGGTCACGTCGCGCACATCGGTGCCGTCGATGCTGATATGGCCGTCGGTGACGTCGTAGAAGCGCGGCAGCAAATTCAGGATGGTGCTTTTACCGGCGCCCGACGGCCCGACCAAAGCCACCGTCTTGCCGCCGGGGATGTCCATGTCGACCCCGTCCAAGGCCGCCTTGACGCCGTCATAGGTGAAGAACACGCCGTGGAAGCGCACATTGCCTTCACGCAGCACCAGATCCTGGGCGCCGGGGCGGTCCTTGATGGTGCTGTCGGTATCGAGCACGGCGAAGCAGCGCGAGGCGGCGGCCAAGCCTTCCTGCAAATTGGTGTTGAGGTTGGCCAAATTCTTGAGCGGTCGATAGGCCAGCATCAGCGCGGTGATGAAGGACAGGAAGGCGCCCGGCGTGGTCGGGCCTTCGATCACGCGCGAGCCGCCATAGACGATGACCACGGTGATGGCGAAGCCGCCCAGAAACTCCATGATCGGCGACGAGGCCGAGCGGACGCGGGCGGCCTTGAAGGTGAGATCGCGCAGCGTGCCGACCAGACCGCCGACCTTGCGGTTCTCGTATTCCTCCATGCCATAGGCCTTGACCACGCGGATGCCCTGAATGGCCTGCTCCAGATAGATGGTCAATTGCGCCTGCTGTTCCTGGGTATTGGCGCTGACCTTGCGCATGCGCTTGCCCAAACGCGCGATGGGCAGCACGGCGATGGGGAAGAACAGGAAGCTGAAGGCGGCCAATTGCCAGTCCTTGTAGAACATGGCGGCGATCAGGAAACTGGCCTCGGCGGCGTCCTTGCACAGGCCGGTCAAGGCGTTGGAGACGGCGAAGCGCATGGCGGCGACATCATTGGTCAGCCGCGACAGGATGCGCCCGGTCTGGGTGTCGTGGAAAAACTGCACGTCCAGGCGCATCAGGTGGCGGAACAGGCGGTTCTGCATGTCGGCGATGACCTGAAGCCCGACCTTGGACAGCAACACCGCCTCGCCGTAGCCGGCGAAGGACTTGGCGACGAAAGTCCCGAGCACCGCCAGGGCCAGGGGCCACAACAGGTCGGCACGGCGGTTGACGAAGATGTCGTTGATCACCGGGTCCATCAGCAGGGCGTAGCCGGCGGTGGCGCCGGCGGAAATGCCCATGCACAGGGCGGCGAGGACCACTTTGCCCAGATAGGGACGCATGCCTTCCTTGATCAGGCGGCGCATCAGCGATCGGGACGACAGGTCCAGTGAAATCTTGTTCTTGCTCAATTGGTTGCCCATATGCGGCGGAATGGCGCCCGGACCATAGCATGGGGTCCGGGCACAGCAAAGCCTTGTCGGGGCGAGCCCTGCCTCGGCGCCGACTTTAAACGGCTTCGTCGCCCTGTCGCGGCGGTTCGCCGCCTTGTCGGGTCAGCAGGCGACGGAAAGCGTCAAGGTCGGCCCGCCCCGTGCGTTCGGCAAAATAAACAGCGGTGTTCATGGCCGCCAACTTTTCCGCCACCGCCGTAGAGACGAACTGGTTGAGGCTGATGCCTTCCTCGCGCGCCAGCCTTTCCACCGCCGCCTTGATCGAGCGCGGTAGGCGCAAGGGGTAGGTTGGAGTTGCTTTCATGGCCGGGTTCTCCGCAAGGCTTCCGCTGGGCTTAGGACCGATACACCGAATGTCGACGGCACCGTACCGAAATCACGGGCATTAAAGGTGATAATGGCATCCGCACGGCCGTTGACCGCAGCTTCCAACACCATTTCATCTTCCGGGTCGCGTAAGCGGGGACGCCATAAAAAATGGCTTCCCACCGGTTCCGACAAGGTGACGACACCGTCCAGGAACTGTTGGACCTGATCTTCGCTCAATCCGGCGGCAAGCCGATGTTCCTGGCGCAGGCAGATCGCTTCATATTCAATGGCAAGCGGCACGCTCAACACCATGGACAAACGCCCCTCAAGCACAGCCAACAGCAAAGCCGCCGAGGCTCCGGTCGGACTGCGCATGGCGGCAACGATGACATCCGTGTCCAAAACATAGCGCATGAGACGACGATATCATATTGCGGGTGATATCACCATATGTCGCTAAAACCCGCCACCCTGGGCCAGATAGTCCGCTTCCTCCGGCGTGTCTTCCCGCTCCAACGCCGCATTACGATGGGGGAAACGGCCAAAGCGTTCGATCACCGCCAGATGCTGGCGGGCGTAATCCAGCCCCTCCGGGTCATCGCCATCGGCCTCGAACAGCGCCACGCAATATTTCTGGTCGGCCTGGGATTCGGAATGCTCGAACGGCAGATACAGGAAGCGGCGGCGCAGGGGCGGCAGGTGGGCGGCATGACCACGCAGCAAGGCCCCCTCGGCCACCGCCAACGCCTTGGAATCGAAGGCGAAGGCCTGATATTTGCCGCGAAAGACGTTGCGCGGCATCTGATCGAGCAGAATCACCAGGGCCAGGGCGCCTTGGACGTCATCGAGCCAGTGATCCAACTGCCCTTGCGCGGCCCGGGCCAGATCCTGGCCGAAGCGTTCGGCCAGTTGGTGATCAAGATCGGTATCGGCGGCGAACCAGCGCCGCTCCATGCCGGGGGCGAACCAGAAATCCAGCAATTGGAGCGCGCGCGGATCGGTCACGCCGATTGCCCCTGGCGCTCGGCCACCCGGCTCAGGACTTCGGTCTTTTCGTTGTCCGACGACCGTTTCCAGCCGCGGATTTCGTCGATGGTGCGACCGCAACCGATGCAATAGCCGTCATCATCCATCTGACACACGGAAATACAGGGGGATTCCACGCTCAACTCTATTTCTCCGGTTCAACCACCCGTTCGGGCTGCTGCCCCCCCAAGATGGGACCGACCCATTGGTCGGACAAGCCCCCTTGTCCCTGGCGGTGGTCGGATTTTTCGGCTTATGCTGATGGAAACAGCAGGAGGACGTCCCATGTTGCACGGCAAGGTTCTGGTGGCGCAAGGGGGCGGCCCCACCGCCGTCATCAATCAATCCATGACCGGCGTGGTGCTGGAAGCCAGGAAGTTCCGCAATGTCGATCTGGTGTACGGCGCCTATCACGGCGTGCGCGGCATCATCAACGAGGACTTCCTCGACCTCACCCAAGAGACCAGCCACAATCTGGAAATGGTCGCCGACACCCCGTCCTCGGCCCTGGGCTCGACCCGCGACAAGCCCGATCTGAAGTATTGCCAGGACGTCTTTAAAGTCCTGCAAGCCCACGGCATCGCCTATTTCTTCTATATCGGCGGCAACGATTCGTCGGACACCGTGCGCATCGTCTCGGAAGAGGCGCGCAAGGCCGGCTATCCGCTCAGATGCATCCACATCCCCAAGACCATCGACAACGATCTGGTCCATAACGACCACACGCCCGGCTTTCCCTCCGCCGCCCGCTTCGTCGCCCAATCGTTCATGGGCGCCAATCTGGACAATGCGGCCCTGCCCGGCGTCTATCTGGCGGTGGTCATGGGCCGGCATGCCGGCTTTTTGACCGCCGCCTCGGCGCTCGGCAAGAAGTTTCCCGATGATGGCCCGCATCTGATCTATGTGCCGGAGCGCACCTTCAAGGTCGACAGCTTTTTGGGCGACGTCAGGGCGACCATGGACAAGTATGGTCGCTGCGTCATCGCCGTGTCCGAGGGCATCCACGACGAATCGGGCAACCCGATCATCAGCCAATTGGCCAAGGAAATCGAAAAGGACGCCCACGGCAACATCCAGCTTTCCGGCACCGGCGCCCTGGCCGACCTGTTGTGCCAGGAAATCAAGGACCAGTTGGGGATCAAGCGGGTGCGCGGCGACACCTTCGGCTATCTGCAACGCTCGTTCGTCGGCTGCGTCTCCGACATCGACCAGCGCGAGGCGCGCGAGGTGGGGGAAAAGGCGGTGCAATTCGCCATGTGGGGACAGCAGGACGGGTCCGTCACCATCCAGCGCACCGGCTTTTATTCGGTGGATTACAAGCTGCTGCCGCTGGAGGACGTGGCCGGCAAGACCCGGGTGATGGAAGACGAATTCATCGCCGCCTCCGGCACCGACGTCACCGACGCCTTCCGCCTGTATCTGCGCCCGCTGTTGGGCAAGGGCATGCCCGACGCCTTCAGGTTGCGCGGCAACCGGGTGCCCAAGCTGCTGGGGCGGTAGTCATGCCGATGATGCCCTAATTTTTCTTCACCGGTTTGGGTACAGGCGACACGTATTCTTCCGGCCAGTGCAATCCGCACGATGCCGTATGCGGGTCGCGCCATTCCCGCGACAAGGTGGCCATGGTTTCATGCGTCAACCGCCCTTTGGCGTCGCGCCCGACCTGAACCAGGTGATAGGCCATGATCGGCTGGTGATTGTGGTTGAAGTGGAAGGCTCCACGCACCGACGGAAATTCCGCCCGTCGGAACGCCGCGCGCATGGCCTCGACATCGTGGGTCTTGCCGTTATTGGCCTTGACCGCCGCGTCCAGCAGCAGGGCGGCGTCAAAGCCCCGGGCCGCCCGCTCCGACGCCGGTCTGCCGAATTCACCGTCGAAATCGCCGACCAGACGTTTGTTGCCGGAACTCTCCAAATCGGGGGTCCAGTTGGCGACGGCGCGCACGCCCAGCGCCGCCTCGCCCATGGCCGGCAGCAGGGGCCGGGCCACGGCGTCGGAGGCCACGTAAAGCGGTGCCATCTCCTTGCCGTCGGCGGCATCGTAGGCGCGGATGAACGCCCCGCCCATGCCGCCCACCAGCAGCGAATAGACGGCGTCCGGCCTGATCTCGCCGATGCGCCGCAATTCGCGCTCAAAGGTGGCGGCGCCACGCTTGGCGTGCAGTACGGTGACGTCGAAGGGAAAACTGGATTTCAGCGCCGTCACCGCCTGAGCGGCCATCCCGGCTTCGGGGGCGACCACCACCAGTTTGCGGACACCGTCGGTGTTGAGGTGCTGGCCCAGCAGCACATGGGCGGCATCCATGGGCGGCGCCAGGGTGAACATGTTGGCGCTGCACTCGGCCCCGGCCACCGCCGGCGGCGGCATTTCCAGGTTGAGCACGAACAGGCGCGCCTGGGCCAAAACCGGCTGCATGGCCGCCAGCGACGGCATGGAGACGGCGGTGACGATCATGTCCAGGCGTTCGCTTTGGATCAGCCGGGCCACCTGCTTGCGGGCGATATCGGGCGAGCCCTTGTCGTCCACCGCCACCACCCGCACTTCCTGATTGCTGAAGCGCCCGCCCAATTGCCGCAACGCCAGGGTGAAGCCGTCGACACCATCCAGCCCGGCCACCGCCCCGCCGCCCGAGCGGGTGGCGATGAAGCCTATGACGATGGACGGGTCGCTGGCTCCGGTGGGGCCAGCCGCCCGCACCGGAGCGGCGGCACACAGCATCAGGACCAGGATCGCCAATGGACGCATGGACTCACCCCTTTTTCTTGGCGCGGGCGAAGGCCTCGGCGAAGGCGCCGCCGCCCAGACCGCCACCACCGCCATTGCCTTTGCCATTGCCCGCGGGCTTCGCTTCCATGCGCGCCTTGGGCGCCGGGCGGGTCTCGCGCGGCTGTTCCGGCGCGCGGGCCGGGGCCGGGGCGTCGTTCTTGCGCATGGTCAGGGCGATACGCTTGCGCTTCAGATCCACTTCCAAGACCTTGACGCTGACCACATCGCCGGGCTTGACCACTTCGTGCGGATCCTTGACGAAGCGATCGGCCAGGGCCGACACATGGACCAACCCGTCCTGGTGCACGCCGATATCGACGAAGGCGCCGAAATTGGTGACGTTGGTGACCACCCCTTCCAGGATCATGCCCGGCTGCAAGTCCTGCATGGTTTCCACCCCGTCCTTGAACGACGCGGTCTTGAATTCGGGGCGGGGATCGCGGCCCGGCTTTTCCAGTTCCTTGAGGATGTCCTTGACCGTGGGCTCGCCGAAGCGGTCGTCGATGAACTGAGCCGCCTTCAGTCCGCGCAGGAAGGTGACGTCGCCGATCATCGCCGCCAGATCGCGCCCGCTGGCGGCGGCCATGCGCTTGACCACGTCATAGGCTTCCGGGTGGACAGCCGAGGCATCCAGCGGGTTGTTGCCGTTGGCGACGCGCAGGAAGCCGGCGGCCTGCTCGAACGCCTTCGGCCCCAGCCGGTCCACCTGTTTGAGGCCGGTACGGCTGTCGAACGGGCCGTTGGCGTCGCGGAAGGCGACGATATTGGCGGCGACGGCGGGGCTGAGGCCGGCGACGCGGGCCAACAGCGGGGCCGAGGCGGTATTGACCTCGACGCCGACGGCGTTGACGCAATCCTCCACCACCGCATCCAATTGCCGGCCCAGGCGCGACTGGTTGACATCGTGCTGGTACTGGCCGACGCCGATGGATTTGGGGTCGATCTTGACCAGTTCGGCCAGCGGGTCTTGCAAGCGCCGGGCGATGGAGACGGCACCGCGCAACGTGACGTCGAGGCCGGGAAATTCCTTGGCCGCCAGTTCCGAGGCCGAATAGACCGAGGCGCCGGCTTCCGACACCACCAGCTTTTGCAAGTTCAGCTCCGGGTGGCGCTTCATCAGCTCGACCACCAGCCGTTCGGTCTCGCGCGATGCTGTGCCGTTGCCGATGGCCACCAACTCCACCTTGTGCTTGCGGCACAAAGCCGCCAGCGTCAATAGCGAGCCCATGACGTCCTGCTTGGGCGGGAACGGATAGACGGCGGTGGTGTCCACCACCTTGCCGGTCTGGTCGACCACCGCCACCTTGACGCCGGTGCGGATGCCCGGATCAAGCCCCAGGGTCGGGCGCAGGCCGGCGGGGGCCTGCAACAGAAGCGCGCGCAGATTGCGGGCGAAAACGCTGATGGCCTCTTCTTCCGCCGCTTCGCGCAGGCGTCCGGTCAGCTCCAACTCCAAATGCAGATGAATTTTCACCCGCCAGGCCCAGCGCACGCTTTCCACCAGCCAGGCATCGGCGGCGCGGCCCCTTTCGGCAACGTTGAAGGCCCGTGCGATCTTCAGCTCGCACTCGCCCGGGCCTTTGAAAACCTGGCCTTCCGGGGTGGCTGCCTCGTCGCCGGGCAATAGTTTCAGGTTCAAAACGTTTTCGTTGCGCCCCCGGAACAAGGCCAGGGCGCGATGGGACGGGATGGCCTTGATCGCCTCGCGGTAATCGAAATAGTCGCTGAACTTGGCGCCCTTTTCCGCCATGCCCTCGGCCAGGGTGGAAAACACCACGCCCTTGTCCCACAGCAGGTCGCGCAAGGCGGCCAGCAGATCGGCATCCTCGGCCATGCGTTCCATCAGGATCTGGCGCGCCCCGTCCAACGCCGCTTTGACATCGGGCACCGCTTCGGTGATGAACTTGGCGGCTTCCGCCTCGGGCGACAAATCGGGATCGCCCAACAGGGCATCGGCCAGCGGCTCCAAGCCATTTTCGCGGGCGATCTGGGCCTTGGTCCGACGCTTTTGCTTATAGGGCAGGTAGAGGTCCTCCAACCGCGCCTTACTGTCTGCGGTGACGATCTGCGCCGCCAGTTCCGGCGTCAGCTTGCCCTGTTCTTCAATGGATTTGAGGATGGCGGCGCGGCGGTCTTCCAACTCGCGCAAATAGATCAGCCGCTCGTCCAAGGTGCGCAACTGGGTATCGTCCAGGCCGCCGGTGACTTCCTTGCGATAACGGGCGACGAAGGGGACGGTGGCGCCTTCGTCCAGCAGGGCGATGGTGGCGGTCACCTGGGCTTCGCGCACCCCCAGTTCCTGGGCGATACGGGCGGCGATGGAAGGAAGAGCGGTCATCGAGCATCCATTGATGGTTCAGCTTGAACCGTGTTGTTTAGCGCGCCCGGCCCGTGGGGGGAAGCTTAAACACCCCGCCCCGATTTCGCCGCATGCCCGTGCTGCCATCGTGGTCTCTGGACAGCCGATTCCATAGGGAATACTGTCCGGATGATCTATTCCTCACTTGGCGGATTGCAGAGTCCATGCGTTTTTCCGGCTTTCTGGTCCTTCTCGTCATCATGCTCGCCAATCTGGGCTTTTGGTCCGCGCTCAACCAGCCCAAGACCGGGTTGCCGTGGTCCGGCGCCATCCAATCGGTGTCGTTCTCGCCGTCGCGCGCCGATGACGACCCGACCATCGCCCGGCTGATGCCGCATCTGGAAGACACCCTTCTCGCCACCCGCGAGGAGATGGACGAAGACTTGGCCATGCTGTCGGGCACGGTGCAGATGGTCCGGACCTATTCCACCTTGGAAGGGCTGGATCAGGTGCCCGAACTGGCCGGCAAGCACGGCCTGAAGGCGCTGCCCGGCGCCTGGCTGGACGAACGCCTGGGCCGCAACGAGCGCGAGATCGAAAACATCATCCGCATCGCGCGCGACAATCCCAACGTCGAGCGCATCATTGTCGGCAACGAAAACCTGACCCTGCACCGCCTGACGCCGGAACAGATGATCCGCTATATCCGCCGCGTCCGCGCCGAGGTGCCGGCGCGGGTCAAGATCAGCACGGCGGAAGCGTGGTCGATCTGGCTGGAACACCCCGAGCTGGCCCAGGAAGTGGATTACATCACCATCCACACCCTGCCGTTCTGGGAGCGGGTCGACATCGACGAAGCGCTGCCCTTCACCCAGCGCATGGTGCACGAGGTCAAGGCCGCCTATCCCGACAAGCCCCTGTTCATCGGCGAAGTGGGCTGGCCGTCGGCGGGCCGATCCTATGGTCGGGCCGAGCCCAGCCTGGTCAACCAGGCGCTGTTCCTGCGCCGCTTCCTCAACTGGGCCAACGAGGAAGGACTGGATTACAACGTGGTCGAGGCCTTCGACCAACCGTGGAAAGTCAATCTGGACGGGACCGCGTCGGAAAAACATTGGGGCGTCTTCACCGTCGAACGTACGCCCAAATTCGACTGGATCGGCCCGGTCATCGAATTCAAGGAATGGCCGTTCCAGGCCGCCGCCGCCACCTTGATCGCCTTCTTGCCGGTGGTGTGGTTCCTGATGCGCTGGAAGGATTTGCGTCTGGCCGGCAAGGTGTTCTTCGGCATGCTGGTGCAGTTCGCCGCCACCTTGGTCATCTGGACCATGTCGACACCGGTGGTCCGCGATCTGGCCCCGGCCACCGAATTGATGATCTTCGTCCTGCTGCCGGCGCAATTGCTGTTGCTGGTGGTGGTGCTGATCAACGGCATCGAGGTGACCGAACTCACGTGGTCGGGGCGCCTCAAGCGCGGCTTCAAGCCCCATGCCCGCGACGTCATCAAGCGTTACCCCAAGGTGTCGCTGCATCTGCCCTGCTATAACGAACCGCCCGAGATGGTCAAGCTGACCCTCGACAGCCTGCTGGCCTTGGACTACCCCAATTTCGAGATCATCGTGTTGGACAACAACACGAAAAAGGAAGAGGTGTGGAAGCCGGTCGAGGCCTATTGCGCCCAGTTCCCCGACAAGGTGAAGTTCTATCATCTGGCGCCCTGGCCCGGGGCCAAGGCCGGCGCCCTTAATTTCGGCCTGTCGGTCACCGACCCGGAAGCCGAGATCATCGGCGTCGTCGATTCCGACTATCAGGTCCGCCCCGACTGGCTGTCGTCGCTGGTGCCTTATTTCGAGGATCCCAAGGTCGGCCACGTGCAGGCGCCGCAAGATCACCGCGACTGGGAACGCGACCTGTTCAAGGAAATGATCAACTGGGAATATGCCGGTTTCTTCGATATCGGCATGGTGTTCAGGAACGAGGCCAACGCCATCATCCAGCACGGCACCATGACCTTGGTGCGCAAGAAGGCCATGGACGACGCCGGCAAATGGGCCGAATGGTGCATCGTCGAGGATGCCGAGCTGGGCCTCAGGATGATGAAGCTGGGCTATGAATCGGTCTATATCCAGGAACGCATGGGCCATGGTCTGGTTCCCGACAGCTTCATGGCCTACAAGAAGCAGCGTTTCCGCTGGGCTTATGGCGCCGTGCAGATTTTGAAGGCCCATTGGAAGAGCCTGATCCCGTTCAAGGAGACCGGCCTGACGGCGGGGCAGAAATACCATTTCGTCTCGGGCTGGCTGCCGTGGTTCGCCGACGGCTTCTATCTGATGTTCTGCCTGACCAGCCTGTTCTGGACGGCGGGCATGGTGCTGGCGCCCCGTTACTTCGACACCCCCCTGGCCTTCTTCATCCTGCCGACGGTGGGCGTGTTCATCGCCAAGATCATCCACCACATCTTCCTTTATACCACCCGGGTGAAATGCGGCTGGAAGCAGCGCCTGCTGTCGGCGGTGGCCGGCATGGGCCTGACCTATGCCATCGCCTGGGCCATGTGGCAGGGCATCTTCACCAAACACACGCCGTTCATGCGCACGCCCAAGATGGCCGACAAGGTCGGCCTGAAGGATGCGGTGAAGATGACCGCCGAGGAGACCACCCTGATGCTGCTGCATTGGGCGGCGGCGGCGGCGGTGCTGATCCCCGGCCCCAATGCCCAAGACCCGGAAATCCGGTTGTGGGCGGTGGTGCTGGTGGTGCAAAGCATGCCGTTCCTGGCGGCGCTGGTCAGCTCGGTCATCTCGACCCTGCCCTCGCGCCCGGCCCCGGCGGAACGGGCGCCCGGCACCCCCACGCCCGCCGCCGCCGAATAGCGCTGTTGCATGGCTCATGAAGGCCAGCCTAAGCTGCCTTCATGAGCACCCCCTTCTCCATCCTTTGGCTTCAAGCCGGCTCGTGCGGCGGCTGCACCATGTCGGCCCTGGCCGCCGACGATGTCGGGCTGGTGCAGGCGCTGTCCCGCTTCGGCATCCGCCTGCTGTGGCATCCGTCGCTATCGGAAGAGACCGGCGCCGACGCCCTTTCCATCCTGGCCGATTGCGCCGGCGGCAAAACCAAGGTCGATGCGCTTTGCGTCGAAGGGGCCGCGCTGACCGGACCGCATGGATCGGGCCGCTTTCAGATGATGTCGGGCACGGCCCTGCCGCTGATCCATTGGATCAAGGCCATCGCCGCCCAGGCCGAGCACGTGGTGGCGGTGGGCTCGTGCGCAGCCTTCGGCGGCATTCCGGCGACCGAGGCCAACCCCACCGACGCGGTCGGCCTGCAATATGGCGACACCGGCCTGCTGGGGCCTGATTTTCGCGGCCGCGCCGGTCTGCCGGTGATCAACATCGCCGGCTGCGCCCCCCATCCCGGCTGGCTGATCGAAACCCTGGCCGAGTTGGCATTGTCGGGCTCGTGCGCGCTCGACAGCCTGGGCCGTCCACGCAGTTTCGCCGACCATCTCGCCCATCATGGCTGCAGCCGCAACGAGTTCTACGAATTCAAGGCCTCGGCGGCGCGGGCGTCGGATCGTGGCTGCCTGATGGAGAACCTGGGCTGCAAGGCGACCCAGGCGCCCGGTGATTGCAACATCCGCCGCTGGAACGGCTTCGGCTCGTGCACCGATGGCGGCTATACCTGCATCAACTGCACCTCGCCCGGCTTCCAGGATCCCGGCGCGCCGTTCCAGGAAACCGCCAAGGTTGCCGGCATCCCGGTGGGCCTGCCGGTGGACATGCCCAAGGCGTGGTTCGTCGCCCTGGCCGCCTTGTCGAAATCGGCGACGCCCAAACGCGTGCGCGCCAACGCCCATGCCGACCACGTCGTCATCCCCCCCGCCCGCCTGCCGCCGAAACAATCGTCATGACCGCCAAACCCACCCGCCTGATCATGGGCCCGTTCAACCGGGTCGAAGGCGATCTGGAAGTCAGCCTGGACGTCTCCGCCGGTCAGGTACAATCGGCCCGGGTCACCGCGCCGCTCTATCGCGGTTTCGAGCAGATCCTGGCCGGGCGCCCGCCGGAAGACGCCCTGGTCATCGCCCCGCGCATCTGCGGCATCTGTTCGGTGTCGCAATCGGTGGCGGCGGCCCGCGCCATCGCCGCCATCGCCGGCGCCCCCATGCCCGACAATGGCCGCCTAGTCACCGATCTGGTGCTGGCGGCGGAGAACGCCGCCGACCACCTGACCCATTTCATCTTGTTCTTCATGCCCGATTTCGCCCGCCCGGTTTATGCCGGGCGGCCATGGTTCAGGGCAGCGCAAACACGCTTCGCCGCCCAGGGCGGTCAAGCGGGGCAAAGTCTGGTGCCGGCGCGTGCCCGTTTCCTGCACTTGATGGGATTGCTGGCCGGCAAATGGCCGCATTCCCTCGCCGTACAGCCCGGCGGCGTCACCAAGGGCGTCGACACCAGCGAACGCATCCGCCTATTGGGTATCCTCGCCGATTTCCGCGCCGCCCTGGAAACCACCTTGTTCGCCGACCGGCTGGAACATATCGCCAGTCTCGACAGCGCCCAAACCCTTGATGCCTGGGCCGATGCCGCCCCCCTGGACCAAGGCGATTTCCGCCTGTTCCTGCACATCGCCCGCGATCTGGAGTTGGACCGCCTGGGCCGGGGGCCGGCGCGCTTCATCTCGCACGGCAGTTTCGGCCTGTGGCCCGCCGGCATCGTCCGCGACGGCGTTCCCGCCGCCTTCGACCCGGCACAGGTCAGCGAAGACCTGAGCCATGCCTGGATGGATTCCCCCACCCGCCCCGATGCCGACAAGCCGGGGGCCTATTCGTGGTGCAAGGCCCCGCGCCTGGACGGCACCACCATGGAAACCGGCGCCCTGGCCCGCCAGTGGGTGGCCGGCGATCCGCTGGCCCGATCGTTGGCGCCCCAGGGCGGCACCGTCGCCGCCCGCGTGATCATGCGGTTGGTGGAACTGGCCCGGCTGGTCGTGGCCATGGAGGGCTGGGTGCGCGACATCCGCCCCGGCCAGCAATTCTGCGTCGAATCCCCGCTGCCCTTACGCGGCAGCGGCCTGGGGCTGGTGGAGGCGGCACGCGGGGCGCTGTCGCACCGCCTGACCTGCGACGGCGGCATCATCCGCGACTATGCCATCATCGCGCCGACCACCTGGAATTTCAGCCCGCGCGACCGGGACGGCAATCCCGGCCCGCTGGAACAGGCGCTGGTCGGCGCCACCGTGCACGAGGACGAAACCAGTCCGGTGACGGTGCAGCACATCGTCCGCAGCTTCGACCCGTGCATGGTGTGCACGGTGCATTGAACAGGAACACCCGTCACTCCCGTGCCCGATGAATCTATCGGGCCATCGCCCGAACCCATTTGGGGTAAACCCCACCCCCCTTTGATTCTATTGATAAAAATAAAAGAGGCTCGGGGTGAACCCCGAGCGGGCGTGGGCGGCAGCCCACCATTTTCCCCGTGGCGGATATCAGTCGAAATCGCCGCCGCGCCGGCCCAGCACCTCGCGCTTGCCCTGGTGGTTGGCCGGAGTGACGATGCCTTCGTCCTCCATGCGTTCGACCAGCCGGGCCGAGCGGTTGTAGCCCACCTGAAGATGACGCTGGACGAAGCTGATGGACACCTTGCGCTCACGCAGCACCAGGGCCACCGCCTGATCATAGAGATCGTCGCCGGTGGTGAAGCCGCCGCCTTCGCTGTCGGTGCCGCCGCCCTCCATCTCGGTCTCGTCGTCATCGGTGATCGAGTCCAGATATTCCGGCTCGCCCTGGGCCTTCAGATGGTTGACCACCTGCTCGACCTCGGCATCGGAGACGAAGGGGCCGTGCACGCGGGTGATGCGACCGCCGGCGGCCATGTACAGCATGTCGCCCTGGCCGACCAATTGTTCCGCCCCCGATTCGCCCAAAATGGTGCGGCTGTCGATGCGGCTGGTCACCTGGAACGAAATACGGGTGGGGAAATTGGCCTTGATGGTGCCGGTGATCACATCCACCGACGGGCGCTGCGTCGCCATGATCAGATGGATGCCGGCGGCGCGGGCCATCTGGGCCAGACGCTGGATGGCCGCTTCCAACTCGCGCCCGGCCACCATCATCAGATCGGCCATCTCGTCGACGACGATGACGATATGGGGCAAGCGGCGCAGATCGATGGGCTGTTCCTCATAGACCGGCTCACGCGTGCCCTTGTCGAAGCCGACCTGGATGCGATGGGTCATCTTTTGCCCGGTCCGCGCCAATTCCAGCAGGCGGGCGTTGAAGCCCTCGATATTGCGCACACCCAAAAGCGACATGGCGCGATAGCGGGTCTCCATCTCGCGCACCGCCCATTTCAGCGTGCGCACCGCCTTGTCCGGCGCGGTGACCACCGGGGTCAGCAGATGGGGGATACCGTCATAGATGGACAGCTCCAGCATCTTGGGATCGACCAGGATCAGCCGGCATTCCTCGGGCTTGAAACGGTAAAGCAGCGACAGGATCATGGAATTGACCCCCACCGACTTGCCCGAGCCGGTGGTCCCGGCGATCAGAAGATGCGGCATGCGGGCGAGGTCGGCGACCACCGCCTCGCCGGCGATGTCCTTGCCCAGGGCCAGGGGCAGATGGCCGGAAAATTCGGTGAAGGCCTTGCTTTCCAGGATTTCGCGGAAATAGACCTTTTCCCGCACCGGATTGGGCAACTCGATGCCGATGACGCTGCGCCCCGGCACGATGGCGATGCGGGTGGTGATCGAGCGCATGGAGCGGGCGATGTCGTCAGCCAGATTGATGACGGTGGAGGATTTGGTCCCCGGCAGCGGCTCGAACTCGTACAAGGTGACCACCGGACCTTGGTGGACCTCCATGATCTCGCCGCGGACCTTGAAGTTGCGCAGCACCGTTTCCAGCGCGCGGGCATTGGCGGCCAGGGAATCCTCGTCGTCCACCGCCTCGGTCCGGGGCGGCGGCGCTTGCAACAGGTCCACCGCCGGCAGGCGATAGGGTCCGGCGCCGCGCGAAGCGACGACGACGGGCAGCGCCGGCACCGGCGGCTCGTCAATTTCGTCGTCTTCGTCTTCCAGCGGGAGATCCGGCGCGGTCAGCGACAATTCGTCTTGCGGCACATCCTGATCACGGGCGAAGCATTCGCCCCATTCCACCCCGGCGATGAAGGCGAAGGCGGCGATGGCCGCCAGCTTTTCGTCGGTCTGGCCGGTGCCATAGGCGGTGGTCGCCTCGGGCCTGCCGGGAAACACCTCGATGTCCCATTCCGTCGCGCCGTCATCCCAGGTGTGACGGAGCAGACGGAAGGGCTTGGAATTGACCGCGCACCAGAAATTGAAATCGGCGGCGCTCATGCTGTCTTCTGCGGTTTTGGTCATCTCAGCTCAGTCTGTAGACGGCGACCAGGATTTTCTCGACCGCGCCCTCGGGGTTGAAAAACGGCAGCAAAAGCCGCTCCCAGGTCTGGTTGTCGCCATCGAAATCGGCGCTGTAGATACGGGCCGCCGGTTTCGACTGGCTGCGCACCGCCTCGTATTCCTGCGCCAGGATGGAACGCTGCGGCGCCGCCAACTGGTCGATGGACTTGCCGACCATGTCGATGCCGAAGGCCCTGGTCAGGTTGGCGCCATAATAGGCATAGCGCAACTCCCCCCCTTCGGGGGTGTCGATGACCACCAGATTGTCCAGCCAGCGGCGCAGCTGCGCCGGTTCGAGATCGGCAGCCGAGGGCACGCCCTCGGTGCCGCCGCGATAGAGCCAGAATTGATAAAGGGCGATCAGCTCGGGGTGACGAAGGGGTTCGCTACTCATGTCCTCGCACCGTGAAAGAGTGGAAACACGTCGTGAACATCGGTGTTGGGGGGAGAGTAGCCGACCTTGCCCTCGGGCTCAATGGTGATAGCGGCTGATCAGCCGCCGTCTTCATCCTGACGGCTGACCAGCACCTTGTCGATGCGCCGGCCGTCCATGTCCACCACCTCGAAGCGCCAGCCCTGCCAGACGAAGAAGTCACCGGCGCTGGGGATGCTGCGCGACCGCGACAGGACGAAGCCGGCCACGGTGTCGTAATCGCCGTCCTCGCCCTCCATCACCCGGCAGCCCAAACGGTCGCGGGCGACGTCGACGGCGACCGAGCCATCCACCAGCCACGATCCGTCCTGACGCAGGGTAATGGCGCCTTCGTATTCCTCGCCGTGTTCCGACAGGCCGCCCAGAATGGCCGACAGGATATCGGCGGCGGTGACGATACCTTCGACGCTGCCGTATTCATCCACCACCAGGGCCAGATGGATGGACGAGCGCTTGAGCGTATCCAGCACCTGGAGCGCGGGGGAATTGTCGTGGACCACGTCCACCGGCTTGACGGCGGCGGCCAGATCCAGCTCCTGGCCGGACAGAAAAAGGTTGAGCAGATCCTTGGCCTGGACCACGCCGATGATGTCGTCGGAATTGCCGCGATAGACCGGCAGGCGTGAATGCGGGCTGTCGCGCAACGCCTGGATGATGCGGTCCTGGCCCCAATCCAGGTCGATGGACATCATCTCGTTCCTGGGCGTCATGATGCCCCTGATGCGACGGTCGCCGAAACGCAGGACACCCGCCAGCAATTCCTGTTCCTCGGGCTCGAAGACGCCCGATTGGGTGCCCTCGGCGATCATCGCCTTGACCTCTTCCTCGGTCACCGTCTGGTCGTCGGATTTCTTGATGCGCAACAGGCGCAGGGCCAGCTTGCTCGAGCCTTCCAGCAGCCACACCAGGGGCAACGCCACCCGCGCCACCACCGTCATCGGGCGGGCGACGGCGATGGCCACCGCTTCCGGGTTGGCCAGGGCGATCTGCTTGGGCACCAGTTCGCCGATGATCAAGGACGCATAGGTGATGGCGCCGACCACCAGGGCGATGGACAGGATCTCCGCCACCGGATCGAGGATGGGGAAGCCGTTCAGCCAGATTTCCAGATGTCCGGCCAAGGTGGCGCCGGAATAGGCGCCGGCCAGGATGCCGACCAAGGTGATGCCGATCTGCACCGACGACAGAAAGCGCCCCGGATTTTCCGCCAACAGCATGGCCGCCTGGGCGCCATCGCTGCCCTCGGCGGCGCGCGCCGCCAGCCGGGCCTTGCGCGACGAGACGATGGCCATTTCCGACATGGCGAAACAGCCGTTCAATACGACCAGGAAAACGATGACGGCAATCTCGAAGGCGAGTGACATATCAGCCCATGAACCTGTTGAACATGCCGAAGCGCCAAGCGGCGACGGCCCCGCCGACGATCAGCGCCAGCAAAACGAGATATTCCCTCCACGGGCGTGTCTTCTCGGCGAAGGGATCGACCAGGGAGCGTTCCGCCCCCGCCGGCAATTGCGCCACTGCGGTCAGCGAACCGCCGAAGGGAATGTTGATGGTGGCCCGGGCGTTCACCGCCCAGCCGGTGGCATCCAAGATAGGGGCGAGATTGCGCTGACGCAACTTCATGTAGGCGATGACCATGCTGGGGCCGGACACCGCCATGACCAGACCGAACAGGGCCAGCGGCATCTGCCACCAAGTCAGGTTGAGGAAGCCGGTGACCACCGAGGCGATGGCGGTGCCGATGGCCCCCACCGCCAGCCCGAGGGCGGCGAAGATACCGGCGAACTTGCCGGCGTCGAAGTTTTCCTTGGGCGGAGCGGGGGCCGCCGCCGCCGCGCCGGGGGCCAGCACCTGACCGGCCACCCTGGTTTGCAGATTGGTTTCCGCCGCCTTCGCCTTGGCCGCCGCCAGCTTCTCGATCTGGCCGCCGATGAAGCGGCCCAATTGCTTGTAGGGCGACCAGAAGGCTTGGCGCATGCTGATCGGGTGCTCGACCAGCTTGCTGATGGTGGCATCCCAGTCGCGGCCCTGGCGGTCGTAGAAGATGCCGTTCCTGCCCACCATCAACTGGTCTGAATCGCCCGAGGTGAAGCCGGCCATGATGGTCATCTTCTCGTCGGTGCCGCGACGGACGCAATCGCAATAGACCAGATAGATGCGCGACAGCGTCGCCAAACCGGCGTGCTTGGCGGCATCGGCAACGTGGAGGCACAGATCGGCGCTACGCCCATCCAGATAAAGCGTGCCGGCCTGGAACACGGCGCGATCCTGGCGGGCATAGAATTCCTTGAAACTGACGAAATTATTGACCAGACGGAACAGATGGGTGCGATAGACCACCAGACGCTCGACCGCGTCGATGGCATTGGCCTCGCCCTCCAACGCCTTGTCCTCGGCCACCAGCGCGTCCAAGGCGGGCTGGGTGTCGGAAAAGCGCAGGGCACGGATGCGGTCGTCGCCCAGTTTCGCCACCTGGGTTAGCGGCTTTTTCGCCAGCCACTGGCCGTGGGCGGCGAAACGCGTCTTCATTTCCAGCCACTCGTTTTCCGACAACGACAGGCGATCATTGGCGACCAACCGGCGGAAGGCGGTGATCTCGGCTTCCCAGGCCGGATTGAGGCCGCGCAACAGCGGCAGATCGGCCTGGGGCGACACCGCCGCCAGGGGCAGCGGGCGTAATGCCGCCAGGGCGTCGTTGGTAGCCGCCCCGGTCAGGGGCAAAAAGGTTTCCACCGCCGGATTGACGGTCAGGGCGGCTGCGTCGGAATAGACCGCCATGCGGCAGCGCAGGAAGAAACCGTCGATCTTGTCGCGCACCGCTTCCAAGGCGGCGCCGGCCTCGGGCGCGACGGCGATGTCGCCGCCTTCTCCCAGCCAATCGCTATAGGCCTCGATCTCGGCGAAAAAGGCGTCGACCTTGTCCTGGCTGATGCCGGGCTGGCCGGACCGGTCGGTTTCCGCACCCATGGTCGTCATGATATCGGCGATGGCGGCGCGCAAATCCGCATCGTCGGCAGCCTCGACCGGGATGATGCCGTCACCGTTGAAACGGGTCTGGGCGAAGATGCGCCCGGTGTCGCGGGTGTCTTCCAGATCGATGGACGCGGCCTCGGCCTTGCCCAGATTGGCCAGGATGCGCCGGGCCGAAGCCAGCACCCGCGCCCCTTCGGGCGTGGTGTCGTCGATGCTGTCCAGACTGACGGCACTGCCCGGTTGCACCAACTCGTCGCCATGCTTGAGCACCAGACCGAGCCAGCGCACCGCCGCCAAAATCTCGTTGGCGCGGATCCGGCCATCGGCGTCACTGTCCAGTAAATCGAGGGCGCGGCGGTCGAATTCGATCCCCTTGGTCGGACAGGCCAGCGCCACCCACAATTTCTGGTCCAACTGGTCCAAGGCCAGCAGGTCGGCGCCGGTCTCGATGCGGACCTGATCGAAGCCCCCGGCCCGGAAAAACCTCCAGACATGCGGCGCGGCGGGTGCGGTCACGGGCGTCTCCCTCTGAAAGTGGTGTATAGAGGCTAACCCGGACGGACGGCAGCGTCCATACGGCAACGAAAATTTGACACCATGCCGCCTTGGCGCCGCCTTGCCGCCGCCTTGATCCCGCCGCGATCTCATCCTAGTTTCGCCATCCTGCGCCAGCATTATGACGCCTGAACGTGAAAACAGGGTTCGCCCCATTCACCCGATGATGAAAAGGATAAAACCATGCCGTCAGTTTCCCGCATCCTGGTCTTGGCCATGGTCACCAGCCTGAGCCTGGGGTCCGCCGCCCTGGCCCAGGACAATTCGGCGCCGCAGGACCGCCGCGAACAGCGTCTGGAAGACCGCAAGGATCGCCTGGATGAGCGCCGCGACGACCGGAAAGACCGCCGCGACGAGCGCAAGGACCGCGCCGAAGACCGCCGCGATGATCGCAAACAGCAGATGGACCAGCGCCGCGACGACCACAAGGAGCGCCTGGACGAGCGCAAGGATCGTCGTGATGACCGCCGTGATGACCGCAAGGAGCGCCGCGACGGCAGCGGCACTTAAACCTCGCCGACCGTCCATGACAAAAGCGCCGGGCCGGGGGAAACCCAGCCCGGCTTATTTTTTTGCGAAAACAGAAAAATGGATACTAACTTTCCATTAATGGATAAATAATTTCCACTCAAGCGAAGTGCCCCACCCCCGCGGCGAAACCACTGAACAACAGGGAATCCAGGGTCTCCGCCACCTAAACCCTCCCCCGCAATGCAGCAATTCCTACCCGATGGAGTTGGCACGGTCCTTGCGGAACTATCCGTCAGCCAAATGAAAAGAAGAATGGCGGGAGGCAAACGACGCGGAACGACCCCAAGGGTCGTCCCCTGCCCCCCGTCCTTCGCGCCGGATGAGCCCTTGGAGAGGTGGGGATAGGATGTACGACGACAGCGCCGCCAAATTTGAAACCGATGTCGAGACCCGCTTCGGCGTCTCGCGCCGCGATTTCCTCAAGTTCTGCGCCGCCATGGCCGCCACCATGGGCTTGCCCAAGGGCGCCGATGCGCAGATCGCCGCCGCCATCACCAAGAAGGAACGCCCCTCGGTGATCTGGCTGCATCACCAGGAATGCACCGGTTGTTCCGAATCGCTGCTGCGGTCCGAACACCCGACGCTGGAAAAGCTGATCCTCGACATCATCTCGCTGGATTACCACGAGACCCTGTTCGCCGCCGCCGGCCATCAGGCCGAAGCCGCCCGCAAGGCGGCCATGGAAAAGAACAAGGGCAAGTACATCCTGGTGGTCGAAGGCGCCATCCCCATGAAGGATGGCGGCATCTACTGCAAGATCGGCGGCCAGACCTCGTACGAGCTGACCAAGGAAGTGGCGGCTGATGCCGCGGCAATCGTCGCGGTGGGTTCCTGCGCCTCCTGGGGCGGCATGCCGTCGACGCCGCCCAACCCCACCGGCTCCACCGGCGTGGCCGAGGCTTTGGGCCGCAAGGACGTGGTCACCATCCCCGGCTGCCCGCCCAACCCCTATAACATCCTGGCCACCATCGTTCATTTCCTCACCTTCGGCGCCCTGCCCAAGGTGGATGAACTGGGCCGCCCGACCTTCGCCTATGGCCGCCTGATCCATGACAATTGCGAGCGCCGCAGCCATTTCGACGCCGGCCGTTTCGCTTTGGAATTCGGCGATCCCGGCCACCGCAAGGGCTATTGCCTGTACAAGCTGGGCTGCAAGGGGCCGGAAACCTACGCCAATTGCCCGTCCATCCTGTTCAACGACGTCGGCACCGGCTCGTGGCCGGTGGGCACCGGCCATCCCTGCATCGGCTGCACGGAAAAGCATATCGGCTTCGAGAAGCCCATCCATGCCCTGGCGACGCTGAAGACCAACCCGCCGACCAGCTATCCGCGCATCGTCGAGGAACAGGGCGCCGGTGCCAGTCTGGCCGCGGCGGCGGTGGTCGCCGGTGTCGCCGGTCTGGCCATCGGTGCCGGCATGAAGATCGCCGGCAATCTGGGCAAGAGCGAAACCACGGACGGCGAGTAACCGACATGAGTGTCAACCGTCGAGACTTCATCAAGGGGGCTGCCGGAGGCGGCGCCGCGCTGGCGACAGCGGCGGTGGTGTCGGTTCCGTCCCCCGCCCAGGCCCGGCCCAATCTGGAAATGTCACCCAACGCGGTGGGGCTGTTGTACGATTCCACCTTGTGCGTCGGCTGCAAGGCCTGCGTCGCCGGCTGCAAGGAGGCCAACGGCCTGCCGGCGGACGTGAACACCGATGATGCCCTGTGGGACACGCCCTTGGATATCGGCCCCAAGACCTACAACGTCATCAAGCTCTATGCCGATGGCACCGCCGATCACAAGGACCAGGAGAAGGACGGCTTCGCCTTCATCAAGAAGTCGTGCATGCACTGCGTCGACCCGTCTTGCGTCTCGGTCTGCCCGGTTTCGGCCATGACCAAGGACAAGCAGACCGGCATCGTCGGCTACAACGCCGACATCTGCATCGGCTGCCGTTATTGCGTCGCGTCCTGCCCGTTCGGCGTGCCGCAATCGGAATTCGACACGCCGACGCCCAAGATCAGGAAATGCGAGATGTGCCGTCATCGTCAGGCCGAGGGCAAGATCCCGGCCTGCGCCGAGGTGTGCCCGACGGGCGCCACCATCTTCGGGCCATTGACCGCCATCACCGAGGAAATCAATCGCCGCCGCGCCATGAAAGCGGGCGAGGCCAATGTGTTCGAGCGTCGCACCCTTGGTTCCGGCGACACCCATGAGCGTCCCGCCGCCCAATACGTCAACCACGTCTATGGCGAGACCGAAGTGGGCGGCACCCAGTTCCGCCACATGGCCGGCGTGCCCTTCGACAAGCTGGGCTATCCCAATTTGCGCGAAAAATCGTTCGCCTCCGAATCCGAAGGCATCCAGCACACCTTGTACAAGGGGCTGATCGCCCCGGCCTTGGTGCTGGGCGGGCTGGTGTGGGCGGCCAAGCGGGCGTCCCACATCGACGACGAACACCCGGAGGAGTGAGCGGACATGGCTGGATTCCATAACGAACACGAACCCCTGGGCGGTTCGATCCTTTCCAAGACCACCATCATCTGCGGCATCCTGGCCTTCATCGCCGTGGTACTGCTGGCCAAGCGCATGGTCCTCGGCCTGGGCGCGGTCACCAATCTCAACAACGGCTATCCCTGGGGATTGTGGATCGTCTATGACGTGGTCATCGGCACGGCCTTCGCCTGCGGCGGCTATGCCATGGCGGTGCTGACCTATATCCTCAACAAGGGCGAATACCACCCGCTGGTCCGTCCGGCCCTGCTGGCGTCGTGCTTCGGCTACACCTTGGGCGGTATTTCCATCGTCTTCGATCTGGGCCGCTGGTGGAACGCCTGGCACATCCTGGTGCCCGGCTACATGCAGACCAACTCGGTGATGTTCGAGGTCGCCCTGTGCGTCATGGCCTATATCCTGGTGCTGTGGGTCGAGTTCGCCCCGACCCTCCTCACCCGCTTCAAGCTGCTGCATTTGCGCAAGAAGCTGGACCGCGTGCTGTTCGTGTTCATCGCGCTGGGCGTGCTGCTGCCCTCCATGCACCAAAGCTCGCTCGGCACGCTGTTGGTGGTCATGGGCTATCAGATCCATGAATTGTGGCAGACCCCGATCCTGCCGCTGTTGTTCCTGATGAGCGCCATCACCATGGGCTTTTCCATCGTCGTGTTCGAGGCCCTGCTGGGCGCCGGCGGCTTCCACCGCTCGGTCAGGCACGAGATGCCGCAACTGGGCAAGCTGGCCGCCATCATCCGCACCATGATGATCGTCTATCTGGTGGTCCGCTTCGGTGACCTGGCGGTGCGCGGCGCCTTGGGGGCGATCTTCACCTCGGGGATCAAGTCGGTGATGTTCCTGATCGAGATCGCCCTGTTCGCCACCCCGGTGGTGCTGTTCTCGTCGCCGTCCAAGCGCGCCAGCAAGAAGTTCCTGTGGATCGGCGCCTGCTGCCTGCTGCTGGCCGGCGCGCTTTACCGCCTGGATGCCTTCCTGGTCGCCTATCAGACCGGGGCCGGCTGGAGCTACTTCCCCTCCGTGCAGGAATTGCTGGTGACCATCGGCATCATCGCCGCCGAGATCCTGCTTTACATCGTCTTCGTCCGGAAGTTCCCGGTTTTCTACACCCACAAGCTTACGCCGGCCGAACTGGCCGCGGCGCACACCAAGTAAGGAGCCACGCCCGTGTCAAAGCGTATCACCATCGACCCCATTACCCGGATCGAAGGCCATCTGCGCATCGACGTCGAAGTCGATAACGGCAAGGTGACCAAGGCTTGGTCGTCCGGCCAGATGTGGCGCGGCGTCGAACTGATCCTGCTGGGGCGCGACCCGCGCGACGCCTGGGCCATCACCCAGCGCATCTGCGGCGTCTGCACCACTGTCCACGCCATCACCTCGGTGCGCGCGGTGGAAAACGCCCTGGGCCTGGAAGTTCCGGTCAACGCCCAGTTCATCCGCAACATGATCGCGTCGGCCCATGCGCTGCATGATCACATCGTCCACTTCTATCACCTGTCGGCTTTGGATTTCGTCGACGTGGTCTCGGCCTTGAAGGCCGATCCGGAAGCCACCTCGAAGCTGGCGGAATCGCTCAGCGACTGGCCGATGAACTCCAAGCACATGATGGCCCAGACCAAGGAAAAGCTGGCCACCTTCGTCGGCTCGGGCCAGTTGGGTCCGTTCGCCAACGGCTATTGGGGCCATCCGGCCATGAAGCTGACCCCCGAGGTCAATCTGCTGGCCGTCGCCCACTATCTGCAAGCGCTGGAAGCCCAGCGCCATGCGTCCAAGATCGTCACCATCTTGGGCTCGAAGTCGCCGCACATCCAGAATCTGGCGGTGGGCGGCGTCGCCAACCCCATCGCCACCGATTCGCAATCGGTGCTGACGGTGGAACGCCTGCTGGCGGTCAAGGAACACATCGACGCCCTGTCGGAATTCACCCGCAAGGTCTATCTGCCCGACGTCGCCGCCATCGGCGCCTTCTATGCCGATTGGACCAAGTACGGCAAGGGCATCACCAACTACATCTCGTCGCCGGAATTCCCCACCGATTCCAAGGGCACCCAGTTCATGGTCCCCGGCGGTCACATCCCCGACGCCGACCTAGCCCAGTACAAGCCGTTCACCGCCTTTGGCGACCAATACCTGCGCGACGGCGTCGAGGAATCGGTCAAGCACGCCTGGTACACCTATTCCAAGCCCGGCGCGCTGCACCCCTATCAGGGCGAAACCACGCCGCATTACACCGACTTCCAGGATGACGGCAAGTATTCCTGGCTGAAGGCGCCGACCTTCTATGGCAAGCGCGCCCAGGTCGGCCCGTTGGCCAACGTGCTGTGTGGTCTGGCCGCCGGCCATCAGCCCACCGCCACCTACGCCACCCAGATGCTGAACACCGTCTCGACCCTGTTGGGCAGCAAGGTGGGGCCGGAAATCCTGCATTCCACCATCGGTCGTCACGCGGCGCGAGCCATCCGTTCCGGCGTCATGGCCGAGGTGCTGGCGCAAAACTGGTCCATGCTGATCGAGAATATCGGCAAGGGCGACCACACCACCTTCAACAAGCCGGTCTTCCCCAAGGGTGAAGTCATGGGCTTCGGCATGCACGAAGCGCCGCGCGGCCTGTTGTCGCACTGGACGGTGATCAAGGACGGCAAGATCGCCAATTACCAATGCGTGGTCCCCAGCACCTGGAATGCCGGCCCGCGCGACGAAAACGACGAAATCGGCCCGTACGAAGCGTCGTTGATGGACAACCCCATCGCCGATCCCGAACAGCCCTTGGAAGTGCTGCGCACCGTCCACTCGTTCGACCCCTGCCTGGCTTGCGCCGTGCATGTCCACGACGACGAACAGCGCGAGATCGTGCAGGTCAAGGCCTTGTAATCGGCTAGCCTGAGTGATGTATGATCGACTGCCGCCCCGGCCTGGGGCGGCAGTTCTTGCCAAGGGAAGCGTCAATGCGGTTGGTCGTGCTGGGTGTGGGCAATATCCTGATGTCCGATGAAGGAATCGGCGTTCACGCGGTCACCGCCCTGATGGATGGCTACGACCTGCCCGATTGCGTCGAGATCATCGACGGCGGCACCTCGGGCATGGATTGCCTGGACCGCATCGCCGAGGCCGATCTGCTGCTGATCGCCGATTGCATGCGCAGCCCCGGCAAGCAGCCGGGCGACATCACCCGGCTGGCCGACGACCAGATCAACGCCTGGTTCAAGACCAAGATTTCGCCCCATCAGGTCGGCCTCTCCGACGTGCTGGCGGCCTGTTGCTTCCACGGCATCTCGCCCAAGAAGGTGGTTTTGATCGGGGTGCAGCCGGCCTCCTTCGACACCAGCATGGAATTGACCCCGGCCATCGCCGCCGTGCTGCCCCGGGTGATCGACGATTTGCTGGCCGAGTTGGCCGCTTTCGGCATCACCGCCACGGCCAAGGCCGCCTGATCATGTGCATGGCGGTGCCGTCACGCGTGATCGCCATCGATGGACAAATGGCGGTGGTCGAGGCCTTCGGCCAGACCCGCCGGACCAGCCTGATGATGCTGGACGAAGAGGTGGCGGTGGGCGATTACCTGATCTTGGGCGCCGGCGGCAATTTCGCCGCCGAGAAGGTGCCAGCGGAAACCGCCCTGGCCGCCATCGCCTATCTGGCCCAGGTGCTCGAGGACGGCTTGGCCTGATGTTCTCCGAATCCGGCATTTCCATCGGCTTGCGCATCCGTGACGGCGCGGTGGCGGCGGTGCTGATCCGCTCGACCCGCATGGTCCGGGCGGCACGGTTGTTCGCCAAACGTCCGCACGCCGAAGTGCTGCACTTGCTGCCGGCGGTGTTTTCCCTGTGCGGCACCGCCCAGGCGATGACCGGCTTGGCCGCCATGGAAAAGGCCGCCGCCATCACCGCCAGTCCCGCGCAAAAAGCCGCCCGCGCCTTGCTGGTGCAGGCCGAGACGGTGACCGAACACGGCCTGACCATCGCCCGCGACTGGCCGACCCTGGCCGGTGGACAACCGCGACTGGACCACGCCAAGCGCATTCGCGGCGCCCTGGCCGGCCTGCGGTCCGTACTGTATCCGCAAGGCGACTGGTTGAGCCCCGGCGGCGGAGCCCTGACCGCCGATTGCGACCGCATCTGCGCCGCCATCGATCAGGCCCGTCAGTCCATCACCCAGTTGATGGGCCACGATATCGGCGAACTGGTTTTACCCATCGCCTTCCAGGCGTGGCTGGAACGTGATCCCGGCCATCTGCCCGGTCTGGTCCGGGCCAAGGGCTGGGCCGGCCTCGGCGCCGCCCCCTTCCTGCCCATGCCGGAAATGGGCCCCCCCGATCTGGCCGCCCGCATGGCCACCGACCGCGACGGCCAATATCTGGCCCGCCCCGATTGCGCCGGTCGGGTGTTCGAGACCGGCGCGCTGGCCCATTGGGCCTGGCATCCGCTGATCCGCGATCTGATGGATCGCCACGGCACCGGGCTGCTGCCGCGTCTGGCGGCGCGTCTGGTCGCCCTGGCCGAAGGCCTGCACGAGATGGAGGAACTGGCGCGCGACCTGCGCACCGAACCCGCCTGTTCGCTGCCCGGCCTGAGCGGCGAGGGACTGGCCCTGACCGAGGCGGCGCGCGGCCTGCTGGCCCATCGGGTGGTGTTGAACGACGGCAAGATCAGCCAATATCAGATATTGGCGCCGACCGAGTGGAACTTCCACCCCGAAGGGCCGCTGGTGCGCACGCTGCATGGCCTGCCCGCCGACCCGGATCTGGAGTGGCAGGCCCGGCTTCTGGTCAACGCCCTGGACCCGTGCGTGGCCTGCACCATCACCTTGGAGTAAGCCATGCATGAGATGTCCCTGACCGAAGGCGTGGTGCGTATCCTGGAGGAACAGGCCGCCACCCACGGCTTCGCCAAGGTCAAGACGGTGTGGCTGGAAATCGGCGAACTTTCCCAGGTCGACCCCGAGTCCATGCTGTTCTGTTTCGACGCCATCGCCCGCGGATCGAATGTGGCGGCCGAGGCAAAGCTGGAAATCGTCACCATTCCCGGCCAAGCTTATTGCCTGGATTGCGCCGACACCGTGCCATTGTCCAAGCGCGGCGACGGCTGTCCCAAATGCGGCGGCTGGGCGCTTCAGGTCACCGGCGGCGGCGACATGCGGATCAAGGAACTGGAGGTGGAGTGATGTGCACGGTTTGCGGCTGCGGCAACGCCCAGGTGGAACACACCCACGATCATGATCATGATCACCCCCATGATCACGGGCATGACCACCACCACGGCGAAGACGTGCATTTTGGCAAAGGCATCGCCGGAATCCATGTGCCCGGCCTCAGCCAAAGCCGCATCATCCAGATCGAGCAGGACATCCTGGGCCACAACAAATCGCTGGCCGATGTCAACCGCGCCTGGCTGGCCGAGCGCGGCATCTTCGCCCTCAATCTGGTGTCCAGCCCCGGCTCGGGCAAGACCACGCTGTTGTGCAAGACGGTGGAAGCCCTGGCCGGGCGCTATCCGCTGGCGGTGATCGAGGGCGACCAGCAGACCAGCAACGACGCCGACCGCATCCGCGCCACCGGCGCCCCGGCCATCCAGATCAATACCGGCAAGGGCTGTCACCTGGACGCCCACATGGTCGCCACCGCCTTCGAGCGGCTGAAGCCGGCCGAGGATTCGGTGCTGTTCATCGAAAATGTCGGCAATCTGGTTTGTCCCGCCGCCTTCGACCTGGGCGAGGCCTATAAGGTCGCCATCCTGTCGGTGACCGAGGGCGAGGACAAGCCGCTGAAATACCCCGACATGTTCGCCGCCGCCTCGATGATGGTCCTGAACAAGGTGGATCTGCTGCCTTACCTGGATTTCGACGTGGCCCGGTGCATCGAGTTCGCGCGGCGCGTCAATCCGGACATCGTGGTGTTACAGGTCTCGGCCCGTTCCGGCCAGGGCATGGATGAGTGGCTGGCCTGGGTGAACGAAGGCCGCCGCCGCGCCATCGCCGAACGGATCAAGCTGCTGGAAGCCAAATTGGCAACCGCCAAGGCAAATTTGGGATGATTGGATATGAACCACAGAGGCACAGAGGCACAGAGAGGCCTGTCTCGCGGAAACATCGGCGTCTTCCGTCCGGCATGATCCCTCTGTGTCTCTGTGTCTCTGTGGTTTGCTTTCTTCGGGCTTGGGCATGACCGCCATCGCCCAGACCATCGCCCTACCCGCCCCGGTGCCGTGCACCTTGGCGGTGGGGGCGTTCCTGAAGAACACCATCTGCGTCACCAAGGACGACCGCGCTTATCTGTCGCCCATCCATGGCGATCTGGGCACGCCCGAGGCCATCAACGCCTTCGACCATTCGGTCACCGCCATGCTGGCCGAACTGGACACCACCCCGACCCGGGTCGCCCACGACCTGCACCCGGATTTTCATTCCACCCGTTTCGCCCTCGGCCTCGACCTGCCGCACATCCCGGTGCAGCACCACCATGCCCATGCGGCCAGCATCGCCGCCGAACATGGCGTGGATGCCCCGGTGCTGGCCCTGGCGCTGGACGGTTTCGGCCTCGGCCCCAACAATCAGGCCTGGGGCGGTGAATTGCTGGCCTGCCACGGCGCCACCTATCAACGCCTGGGCCATCTGGCCCCCTTACGCCAGCCCGGCGGCGACCGGGCCGCGCGCGAGCCCTGGCGCATGGCCGCCGCCGCCCTGCACAAGCTGGGACGCGGGGCCGAGATCGCCAGCCGCTGGCCGCAAATCAAGCCCGCTGGCCTGCTGTCGAGCATTCTGGACAAAGGCCTGAACAGCCCGCCCACCTCGTCCGCCGGACGGCTGTTCGACGCCGCCTGCGGGCTGCTCGGCATCCATCCGCTGGCCGAGTACGAGGGCCAGGCCCCCATGGCCCTGGAAGCCCTGGCCACCGATCCGCGAATCCTGGCCGACGGCTGGAGTGTGGCCGGGGGCGTGCTGGATTTCGCCCCGCTTTTGGCTCATCTGGCCGACCACCCCGAGCCGGTGACCGGGGCCAATCTGTTCCACGGCACCTTGATCGCCGGTCTGGCCCACTGGGCGGAACAGGCGGCGCATCGGAGCCGGTGCCGCACCATTGTCTTGGGCGGCGGCTGTTTCTTCAATAAAGTCCTGAGTGCGGGTCTGGTGACGGCCCTTAACCAGCGTGGCCTGACCGCGTTGACCGCCATCACCGTGTCGCCGGGCGATCCCGGCTTGTCATTGGGCCAAGCGTGGATCGCCGCCCGAACGGAGATTTAGCCATGTGTCTTGCCCTGCCGTCGCGCGTGGTCGCCTTGCTGGACGACGATCAGGCCAAGGTCGATCTGGGCGGCGTCACCAAGGCCATCTCGCTGGCCCTGGTGGAAGACGTCGCCGTGGGCGATTACGTCATCGTCCATGTGGGCTATGCCCTGACCAAGGTCGACCCGGTCGAGGCGGAAAAGACCCTGGCCCTGTTCGCCCAGATGGCGGCGGCGGGGGAGCCCGCATGAAATATATCGAGGAATACCGCGACGGCGACCTCGCCCGGCAATTGGCGGCCAGCATCAAGGCCGAGGCCGATCCATCCCGCACCTATCACCTGATGGAATTTTGCGGCGGTCACACCCACGCCATTTCCCGCTATGGCCTGGAAGACATCCTGCCCGCCAATGTGCGCATGGTGCACGGGCCGGGTTGCCCGGTCTGCGTGCTGCCGGTGGGCCGCATCGACGCCGCCATCTGGCTGGCCGGTCAGCCCGACGTCACTTTATGCACCTATGGCGACATGCTGCGGGTGCCCGGCTCCAAGCGCCTGAGCCTGCTGAAGGCCAAGGCCCTGGGCCACGACATCCGCATGGTCTATTCGACGCTCGACGCGGTCAAGCTGGCGCAAAACAACCCGGACCGCAAGGTGGTGTTCTTCGCCATCGGCTTCGAGACCACCACCCCGCCCACCGCCGTGGCCATCAAACAGGCGCAAGCGCTGGGTCTTTCCAATTTCTTCGTCTTTTGCAACCATGTGCTGACCCCCTCGGCCATCGCCCAGATTCTCGACAGCCCGGAAGTGCGCGAGCTTGGCACCGTCAAGCTCGACGGCTTCATCGGCCCGGCCCATGTGTCGACCATCATCGGCTCGCAGCCCTACGAATATTTCGCCGAGGAATATCAGCGCCCGGTGGTCATCGCCGGCTTCGAGCCGTTGGACGTGCTGCAAGCGGTGCGCATGCTGGTGCGCCAGATCAATGATGGCCGCTTCCAGGTGGAAAACGAGTTTTCCCGCGCCGTCAGCCGCGACGGCAACGCCAAGGCCAAGGCCCTGGTCGCCGACCTGTTCGAGCTGCGCAAAAGCTTTGAATGGCGCGGCCTGGGGCTGGTGCCCTATTCGGCCCTGCGCCTCAAGGAAAGCTACGCGGCCTTCGATGCCGAACGCCATTGGGACGTCCCCCAAGACAGTGTCGCCGACAACAAGGCATGCGAATGCGGCGCCATCCTCCGGGGCGTGAAAAAGCCCATCGACTGCAAATTGTTCGGGACCGTCTGCACGCCCGAGAACCCCATGGGCTCGTGCATGGTTTCCGCCGAGGGCGCCTGCGCCGCCCACTGGACCTATGGCCGTTTCCGCGACACGAAAGCCCCCGCCCCATGAGCCTGCCCCGCCGTTCCCATCCCCGCCCGCTCGACCTCAAGCATGGCCGCGTCGACCTCACCCATGGCGGCGGCGGCCGGGCCATGGCCCAATTGGTCGACGAATTGTTCGTCGCCGCCTTCGACAACGCGGTGCTGTCCCAGGGCAACGACCAGGGCGCCTTCGACGTGAATGCGGGCCGTATGGTCATCAGCACCGACGGCTATGTCATTTCGCCGCTGTTCTTCCCCGGCGGCGATATCGGCAGTCTGGCGGTGCACGGCACCATCAACGACGTGGCCATGGCCGGCGCCCGTCCCATCGGCCTGTCGGCGGGCTTCATCATCGAGGAAGGCTTCGCCCTGGCCGATCTGGAGCGCATCGTCAAATCCATGGCCGCCGCAGCGAAAGCCGCCGGCGTGCCGGTGATGACCGGCGACACCAAGGTTGTCGAAAAAGGCAAGGGCGACGGTATCTTCATCACCACCGCCGGCATCGGCATGGTGCCGCCGGGCATCCATATTTCCGGCGATCTGGCCCGCCCCGGCGACGTCATCCTGGTCTCCGGCAGCATGGGCGACCACGGAATCGCGGTGATGAGCCAGCGCGAATCCTTGGGCTTCGACACCGAGATCCTGTCGGATTCGGCGGCGCTGCATGATCTGGTCGCCGCCATGATCGCCGCCGCGCCGGGCATCCGCGTCTTGCGCGATCCGACACGCGGCGGCCTTGCCGCCACCTTGAACGAAATCGCCGCCCAATCGGGGGTGGGCATGGAAATCGGCGAAACCGCCATCCCGATCAAGCCGCAGGTGCTGGGCGCCTGCGAGCTGCTGGGCCTCGACCCGCTTTACGTCGCCAATGAAGGCAAGCTGATCTGCATCTGTGCCGCCGATGCCGCCGATACGGTGCTGGCGGCCATGCGCGCCCATCCCCTGGGCGTGGATGCCGCCATCATCGGCCAATGCGATGCCGACCCCCACCATTTCGTCCGCATGAAGACCGCCATGGGCGGCACCCGCGTGGTCGATTGGCTGGCCGGCGAGCAATTGCCGAGGATTTGCTGATGTATCCCGTCATTCCCGCGCAGGAGCTTGTGAATTTATCCGCTCCCTTTTGCCGTCACTCCCGCGAAAGCGGGAGTCCAGAGGGTGCACCTCCGCCTTTTGCGCGACTCCTGGATACCCGCCTTCGCGGATATGACGAGGTGAAAGGTGGAGCCGTCAATAAATTCACAGCCGCAGGGGTGACGACCTTGGGATTCCTGCCATGAAAATCCTGTTATTGGCCCATTCCTTCAACAGCCTGACCCAGCGCCTGTGGGTGGAACTGGACGCCGCCGGCCACGCCGTCAGCCTGGAGCTCGACATCAACGACGCGGTGACCCTTGAGGCGGTGGAGTTGGCCCGGCCCGACATCATCATCGCCCCGTTCCTGAAACGCGCCATCCCCGAGGCGGTGTGGAAAAACCATACCTGTCTGGTGGTCCATCCCGGTCCGGTGGGCGACCGCGGCCCCGCCGCCCTGGATTGGGCCGTCATGAACGGCGCCGAAAGCTGGGGGGTGACCGTGTTGCAGGCGGAAGCCGAGATGGATGGCGGCCCGGTCTGGGCCAGCCGCAGCTTTCCCCTGCGCCCCGCGCCCAAATCCAGCCTGTACCGCAACGAAGTGACCGAGGCAGCGGTGGAAGCGGTGCTGGAAGCCCTGGACAAGCCAATACCCCGCCGCCCCGGCCAAACCGTCTGGCGACCGGCCATGACCCAAGCCGACCGGGCCATCGATTGGCACAGCGACGACACCGCCACGGTCTTGCGCAAGCTGCGCGCCGCCGATGGCAGCCCGGGCGTGTTGGACGGCGATCATTACCTGTTCGACGGCCACCCCGCCGATGGCCTGTCGGGTCCGCCGGGCGCCTGGATCGGCCAGCAGGATGGACGACTGGCACGCGCCACCAGCGATGGCGCCGTGTGGATCGGGCGGATGCGCAGAGCGGAAAAAGCCTCGCTCAAGCTGCCCGCCGCCCAGGTGTTGCCGAATGCAGCGGATTTGCCGGTGATCCCCGGCCATCACGACATCTGGTACGACGAACGCCACGGGGTGGGCTATCTGCACTTCCCCTTCCACAACGGCGCCATGAGCACCGATCAGTGCCAGCGCCTGCGCGCCGCCTTCGTCACCGCCACCAGCCGCCCGACCAAGGTCATCTGCCTGATGGGCGGCCTGGATTTCTGGTCCAACGGCATCCATCTGTCGACCATCGAAGCCGCCTTCAGCCCCGCCGACGAATCATGGCGCAACATCAACGCCATGAACGATCTGTGCCAGGCCATCATCACCTGCCCCAGCCATCTGACCATCGCCGCCCTGCACGGCAATGCCGGGGCCGGCGGCGTGTTCATGGCCCTGGCCGCCGACATGGTGCTGGCCCGCGCCGGCATCATCCTGAACCCCCATTACAAGGGCATGGGCAATCTGTACGGGTCCGAGTACTGGACCTATCTGCTGCCCAAGCGTTGCGGCGCCCTAAAGGCGGAACAGGTGGTTCAGGCCCGCCTGCCCATGGGCGCCGCCCAAGCCCTGGACTTGGGGCTGATCGACGGCATTTTCCCCGGCACTCCCTTGGCGTTCCGCGCCCAGGTGGTGGCCCAGGCGGAAAGTCTGGCCGCGACCATCGATATGGATGCCAAGCTGGCGGCCAAACGGCTGGCCCGCATAGCCGACGAAGCGGAAAAGCCGCTGGCTGACTATCGGGCCGAGGAATTGGAGCGGATGAAGCTGAATTTCTACGGCTTCGACCCCAGCTATCACGTCGCCCGTTGGACCTTCATCCGCCGATCTCCCAAGGCGAGGACGCCCCTATACCTCGCTCGCCATAGGAGCAAGTGATCACCAATTTGGATAAGCGCGAACACGGATAGCTTTTGCGCACGGTGAAAGCCTACAGCTTGTCTCGATCACATTATCGGAGCCGTTCCGCAGGTAGCCAGGGACTGTACCATGATGTGACTAGCGTTTGCTGGGCACAAAACAATAATCCCCTTTCGGAGGGTGCCCGTAGTTTGGCTGAGCAACTTCCGTCTGCTTCTTAATGAAATCAGTGAGCGCAGGAGTACATAGCTTGTCCTTGCTGGCTTTCTCGACCGCCACTAAATGACGCTCAATCCTGTCTACGTTTTTTGACGGATGCATAGCCTCGCACTGCGCGGCGGCGACAGTTAGGTTAAGTTTTTCCGGCTCACTCAGTATCTGGCATTTTTCATTAATTGCGAATGCCAACATAAATCGATGCATCGCCGGTTCCAGGGCATGAGGGTTCTCTGGCAGCGGAAGATAGTTACTCGATTGGGCATGAACGCCCGACGCAGCCAATCCGGCGACAAGAATCGCCGCCCCTTTGAAGACTCGCGCAACCAGTCGCTTCATCGTCCACCTATCTGTAGATATCTTTAGGGGAATCTACTGGATCAGAAAGCCCTCGGCAATCCACCTGTGACGGTCATTACCTCGGCTTACTACCGCCTCACCACATTTTCGTGACTTTTCCTGAAAGCCGCAGAACCCTGGGCTTCCCCGTCTTCGTGAAAACGTCATCCGCCGCATCGCCAGAAGTAATTTTTACGAAATGATATTTACAATACTAAGGTATTATACTCTATACTCAGGATAGCTAGGGCGGCGACACCGTCGCCCTTATGCTGCGGGCTGTGTGTATGGGTATAGGGATATCCGCGTGCCGTCGATCCGCCTGAAGCATCGCATCGCCTTGGGCTTCGTCGTCCTGCAATTGCTGCTGGCGGGACTGGGAGGCTTGAGCGTCCTCTTCATCGACCGCGCCGCCCGGGGCACCGCCGAGCTGTATCGCCACGCCTACACCACCAGTCATGCCCTGGGCGAGGTGCGCAACCGCATCTTCGAGATCAAGAGCATCCTTGCCCACAACATGGCCTTCCCCGGCCAATCCGAGCCCCGTTCCTGGATCGCCGAGATCCGGCGCCACCAGGACATCATCGAACAGAACCTCGCCGCCACCGCCCGGGATGACGCCCCCGGCCTGAACCTGGAGGCGGTGCAGACGGCGTGGCCGCCGCTTCGGGCCTTCATCGACCGCAGCGTCGAGGCCATCAACACCGGCAATATCGACGCTGTCCACGAGGTCTTCCACCACCAAGGCCGTTGGGTGTTCGACCACATCGTCGAAACCATCACCGACGTCATGATCGCCGCCAACGCCCTGGCCAGCGAACGGGTCGGCACCTCGGAAGCCTTGCGCCACGAATTGCGTGAAACCGTCCTTGCCTTCATCGCCATCGCCCTGATTTCCGGCGGAATCATCTCGACGATCCTGACCTTGGCCATCACCGCGCCGCTGGCCCGGCTGCGCAATGCCATGCAGCACATCAATGAAGGTGATCCGGAAAGCACCATTCCCGATACCGGACGCAGTGACGAAATCGGCGATATCGCCCGTGGTCTCGAGCATCTGAAGCAGGAAGCCTGGGAAAAGCGCCGGACCCAGTTGAAATTCGCCACCATCTTTGAAGCCAGCCCCGACATCGTCACCATCAGCGAACGCGACACCGGTCGCTTCCTCGAGGTCAATGGCGGCTTTGAAACCTATCTGGGCCACAAGCGCGAGGACGTCATCGGACACTCGTCGTTCGAGTTCGGCATCTGGGCCAGCCCAGACGACCGCGCCGCCCTGGTCACCGCCCTGATGCAGCAAGGCCGCCTGGTCAATTTCCAAAGCCGGGCCAAGCGCAAGAATGGCGAAATCTTCGACGCCCTGGTCTCGGTCGAACAATTCCGCGTCGACGACAAGGATTGCATGATCTTCGTCGCCCGCGACGTCACCCAATTCAAGCGGCAGGAGGAATTGCTGCGCCGGTCATTGGCCGAGTTGGAACGCTCGAACCGGGAGTTGGAACGCTTCGCCCACGTGGCCGCCCATGATCTGCAAGAGCCCTGCCGCACCATTTGCAGCTTCTCGCAATTGCTCGACCGCAGCGACGGCCCCGGGCTGTCGGCGGAAGGGCGGGAATATCTGGGCTTTCTCAGTCGCGGCGCCATCCGCATGCGCGAACAGATTCAAGGCTTGCTGAATTATTCCCGCGCCTCCACCAGTCCGGCCCCCTTTCAGTCGGTCGACCTTGATCAGGTTCTCGATTGGGTGTTGGACGAATTGCGGGTCAGCCTGGACGAACATCAGGCCGTCCTGCACCGCCGCCCGCTGCCCATCGTCCGTGGCGATCCGGCACAATTGCGCCAGTTGTTCAGCAACCTGATCGGCAACGGCCTCAAATTCCAGCCGCCCGGCAATCGGGCCGAGATTTCCATCTCGGCCACCGCCGCCCAGGATTTTTGGGCCATCACCATCGCCGATAACGGCATCGGTATCGACACGCCGTTCCAGGACGGCGTCTTCGACCTGTTCCGCCGCCTGCATGGCCCCGACCAGTATCCCGGCAGCGGTCTGGGCCTGACCATCGCCAAACGCATCGTCGAGCGCCATGGCGGCACCATCGGGCTGCACTCCCGACTGGGCCACGGCACCACCCTTCATTTCACCCTGCCCGTCACGACGACGACGCCTTCCGCATGACAATAATGTTGCACATTGCTGATCTTGCGATTATGCACATTTTGTGAGCACCGTCTTTCGTATGCTCGCAATTCAGTCATAAGTCGGAGATCGTCGATGCCCCGCCTGCGTATTTCGGTTCTGACACATCTGTTCGCCGTCATCGTCCTGGCCAGCATCCTGGCTATTGCCGCCACCGGCATGCGCGCCATCAACGAGTTGAAGGTGAGCGGGCCGCTGTACGAACGCATCGTGCTGGGCAAGGATCTGGTGGCCGACATCCTGCCGCCGCCGGAATACATCATCGAAGCCTATCTGGAAGCGACCCTGGCCCTGAACGAGCCGGCCAGCGCCGAAGCCCGCACCGCCCGTCTGGCCAAACTGCGCGCCGATTACGATCTGCGTCACCAGTTCTGGCTGGCCGCGCCGCTGGACCAGCCGATCCGCGACAGACTGACCAAGAACTCGCATGATTTCGCCGCCGCTTTCTTCGCCGAAGCCGACACGGTGTTCCTGCCGGCGCTGAAAGCCGGCGACATGGCGACGGCGCGCCCATCCTATGACCGTCTCAGCCGCGCCTATGCCGGCCATCGAGCCGAGGTCGACGCCATCGTCGCCGCCGCCGAGGCCATGAACGCCGCCACCGAAAAACTGGCCGGCGAACGCGAAGGCAGCCTGATGACCCTGGCCTGGAGCGTGGCGGGCCTGGGCATCGCCCTGGTGGTCGCCGGCGTCAGCGCCATGGCCCTGGGGGTGATCCGTCCGGTCACCCGCATGACCGGCATCATGCATGCCCTGGCCGGCGGCGCCATGGACAGCACCATCCCCTATACCGGACGCACCGACGAAGTGGGGGAAATGGCCAAGGCGGTGGCGGTCTTCAAGGTCAACGCCATCGAGGCGGAACGGCTGCGCCAAGCCCAGCGGCAACAGGAAGCGGAAGCCGAGCGGCAAAAGCAACACGCGCTTGCCCGCATGGCCGACAGCATCGAAACCCAGGCGGATCAGGCGGTGACCCAGGTTTCGCAGCTCACCCAGCGGCTGACCGGCAATGCCGGCAGCATGGCGCGTTCGGCCGGCAGCGTGCACGCCAATGCCCAAGGGGTGGCGGCGGCGGCGGCCCAGTCCCTGGCCAACGCCCAGACGGTGGCGGCGGCGTCGGAACAGCTAAGCGCCTCCATCGACGAAATCCGCCACTCCATCCATACCGCCCATCAGGCGGCGAGCGAAGCCAGCCAGACCGCCAACACGGCCCAGAACACCATCGGTCGGCTGTCGGAAACCGTCGGCCGCATCAGTGAAGTCACCCAGTTGATCAACGAAATCGCCAGCCAGACCAATTTGCTGGCGCTCAACGCCACCATCGAGGCGGCCCGCGCCGGCGACGCCGGCAAAGGCTTCGCCGTTGTCGCCGGCGAAGTCAAATCCCTGGCCAACCAGACCACTCGCGCCACCGACGAGATCGGCACCCAGATCACCCAAATCCTGGCCATCACCCGTGAGGCGGTGGCGGCGGTCACGGCCATCGTCGGCGCCATCGGTTCGGTGGAAAGCCTGTCCACCGCCGTTGCCGCCGCCGTCGATCAGCAAGGGGCGGCGACGGCGGAAATCGCCCGCAACGTCACCCAGACCACGGCGGCGGCGCAGGAAGTGGCCACCCGCATCCATGACGTGTCGCAAGAAGCCTCGACCACCGGCTCGCTCGCCGACGACGTATCGGGGGTGTCGGCCCAGGTCGCCGACGGCATCGCCCGACTGCGTCAATCCCTGGTCGATTCGGTGCGCACCTCGCTGGCCCAGGTCAGCCAACAGGCGAGTTGAACGCGCCATCCAGGGCCTGGCGGCGGGCATGGCGCACCACCGTCTTGGCCAGGGAATAGCCGGTCCCGACAAAGGCCAGACGGATCCCTGACGGCCCCGCCGCCAGCACTTGGCCTTGGACGTTGGCAGCCAAGGCCAGCATCATCGCCTCGCCGTGACAGGGGATCAACTTCAGGTCGACCACCGCGCCGCGTTTCACCGGCTGGACGCCGGACAGCCTGACACCGCCCAGCGATACGTCGATGGCCGGATAAATCCGCCCATCCAGCCATACCATCAGACCATCGCCGGCATAGCGGATGTGGCGCCGCCGCTCGCTCATGGCGCCATTGGTGTTGCGGGTGTTGCTGATCGATCCCATGCCGGCTCCCTCTGGTGGACACACCTTTCATACCAAAGGTATGTGATAATCATTCGCGTCCAGTTTGAACGGGCGATAAACAGCCGATCCATTTTCACCAACGGCCCCTTGATTCGGGCGCCGCTTCCCACCCACAATGTCCCCGGTTTTCCTCTGGCTAGGCCATGACCTTGAGCAAGCTGCCGATCATCCTGGTTATCGACGACGAGCGGCAGTCGCAAGAGGCCTTGCGCCGGGTTCTCGGCGACGAATTCCGGGTGTTGACCGCCTCCAACGCCGCAGAGGCCGAGAGCGTGCTGGACCAGGAAATGGTCCATGCCATCTTGTGCGACCAGCGCATGCCGGGGATGCAGGGCGTCGACTTCCTGCGCACGGTGCGCGAGCGCTGGCCCGACCCGGTGCGCATGATCATTTCCGGCTACACCGCGTCGGAAGACATCATCGCCGGCATCAACGAGGCCGGCATCTACCAATACATCACCAAGCCGTGGGAACCGGACGAGCTGATCCGCACCATCCGCGAGGGGTTGCGGCTGTGGCGGTTGCAAAGCGCCTCGGCCCAGGCGTCGCTGGACCTCAAAGTGGCTCCGGCCATGCTGGAAAGCCAAGTGGCGCAAAAAACCAGCCGGCTCCGGCGCGCCCACCATTTCGACCGCATCGCCCACGCGCCGCACTCGCCCCTGACCGAGGCCATCGACATGGCCAGCCGCGTCGCCGCCTTCGACATCTCGGTGCTGATCACCGGCGAATCGGGCACCGGCAAGGAATTGCTGGCCCGTGCCATCCATTACAATTCACCGCGCGGATCCAAGCCCTTCGTCGTCGAGAATTGCGGCGCCCTACCCGACCAGTTGCTGGAATCCGAATTGTTCGGCTGCAAGAAGGGCGCCTTCACCGGCGCCTATGAAGACCGTATCGGCCTGTTCGAGCAGGCCGATGGCGGCACCATCTTTTTGGACGAGATCGGCGAGACCTCGCCCGCCTTCCAGGTCAAGTTGCTGCGCGTGCTGCAAGAAGGCGAAATCCGCCCCTTGGGCGCCCGCCTGACCCGCAAGGTCGATGTGCGGGTCATCGCCGCCACCAACCGCAACCTGGAGCAGGACGTCCACGACAAACACTTCCGCCGCGATCTTTATTACCGCCTGGCTGCCTTTCCCATCCATATCCCGCCGCTGCGCGACCGCCCCCAGGACATCGCCATCCTGACCACGCGGCTGCTGGCCGACACCGCCCGCAATTTCGGCAAGGATGTCACCCAACTGTCGCCCGCCGCCATGGCCCTGTTGTCGGCCCATGACTGGCCCGGCAATGTGCGCGAATTGATGAACGAGATGCAGCGCATGGTCGCCCTGGCCGAGGCCCCGATCATCGGCCCGGAACTGCTGAGCCCGCGCATCCGCCACCGCCGGCCGGCGGCCAGCGCCAGCCAGCCCGTGGGCCAAACCCTGCGCGAACAGGTGGATGGGCTGGAAGCCCGCATCCTGGCCGAAACCCTGCAACGCCATCACTGGAACATCAGCCGCGTCGCCGAGGAACTGGGCTTGAGCCGGGTGGGATTGCGGGCCAAGCTGGCCCGTCACGGGCTGGAGCGCCCGGACTGATGGCCGGAGTGCAGCCCCCCGCCTTCCCCATGGCGCCGGAACTGGCCGATGGCGACATCGCCCAGGCACAGGAAGCGGCGTGGATCGAAGTGATCCGCAAGATGGAGGAAGTCTATTCCGACCTGATCCAGTACGAAATCGAGCTGGAGGAAAAGAACACGGCGCTGGAGGAAGCCCAGCGCTTCATCACCTCGGTGCTGTCATCGGTGTCGGACATCCTGGTGGTCTGCGATTCCAAGGGCCGCATCCAACAGGTCAACCTGGCCTTCCTGCGCCTCACCGACATGGCCGAGATCGACCTGATCGGCCGCCCCATCGACACCCTGCTGGCCTCGGGCGCCGGCCCGGTCAGCCACTGGCTGGAGGCGGCCCGCGGCGAGGACCGCGAAATCCGCTTCATCCACGGCGGCACCGGCACCACCGATCCGGTGGCGCTGACCTGCGCCACCCTTTTGGACCATCGCGGCCTGCCCGCCGGCACCGTGCTGACCGGACGCCCGGTGGGCGAGTTGCGCCGCGCCTACGAGGCCTTGAAGCAAGCCCAGGCGCAATTGGTGCAGCAGGAAAAGATGGCGTCGCTGGGCCGTCTGATCGCCGGCGTCGCCCATGAACTCAACAACCCCATCAGCTTCATCGTCGGCAATGTCCATGCGCTGACCAAGTACCGCGAACGGCTGGAGGCCTATCTGGGGGTGATCCACCAAGGCGTCAGCGAGACCGAGCGCGAGTCCTTGCGCAAATCCTTGCGCGTCGACGCGCTGATGGCCGATCTTCCGGCGCTGATCGCCGGCACCCAAGAGGGGGCGCAGCGGGTCGCCGACATCGTCAAGTCACTGAAGCGGCTGTCGTTCAGCCAAGGCGGCGCCGCCCAGCCGGTCAATCTGGCCGAGATCGCCGAAAATGCCGTTCAATGGGTGATCAAGGGGCGCAAGGCGCCGCCGGTTCCCGATCTTGAACTGGCGGAAATCCTGCTGGTTCCCGGCCATGCCGGACAATTGCATCAGGTCATGGTCAATCTGATGGAAAACGCCCTCGACGCGGTGGAGGGCCAGGGCAGCCATGCCCGCATCACCGTCAGCGGTCGGCTGGACGGAGGCACGGTGGTGGTGGACATCACCGATTCCGGCGCCGGCATCGCGGCGGAAAACCTGGGCAAGGTGTTCGACCCGTTCTTCACCACCAAGCCGGTGGGCCAGGGCACCGGCCTGGGCCTGTGGATCAGCTATGGCATCGTCCGCGACCATGGCGGCGAACTGAGCGCGGAAAACGTCGCCGGTGGCGGTGCCCGCTTCCGCCTGACCCTGCCCGGTTTCAACTGATGTGTCGACCGTGAAACAGTCCGTAGGCTTTGCCTTGGCGTACTTTTCCCCGACTAACTGATGTGCTGGCGGGTGACGTAATCGTCCGCCTGCATCTCCATCAGGCGCGACACCGTGCGCTGGAACTCGAAGGCGCCGATCCCGGTGGGGTACAGGCTTTCCGGCGCCGCCGCCGCCGAACAGATCAGCGTCACCTTGTGCTCGTAAAGGGCATCGACCAGGGTGACGAAGCGCCGGGCTTCGTCCTTGTTTTCCGGCGACAGCAGCGGGATACCCGACAGCACCAGGGTATGGAACTGGCTGGCCAGTTCCAGATAATCGGACGGCCCCAGCGGACGGCCGCATAATTCGCGGAAGCTGAAGCGGGCGACGCCAACGGCGGCGCGCGGAATGTCCAACACCCGGCCATTGACCATCACCTGGTCGGGCCGGGCCACCGCCCCATCGGTCAGGCGGGCGAAATTCTTGTCCAGTTCCGCCTCGGCCGCCGGGCCGTTGGGGAAATGGTAAACCTGCAAGCCGCGCTTGCGTCCCAGCCGGTAATCCCGTTCCGAATCCAGTTCCAGCAGGTCCAGACGCTGGGCCATCAGTTCGATGAAGGGCACGAAGCGCTGACGCTGCAAGCCGTCCTTGTACAGATCCCTGGGCGCCCGGTTCGAGGTGATGACCACCACCACACCGTTATCCAGCAGGTGCTGGAACAGACGCCCGACGATCATGGCGTCGGCGATGTCGGTGACCTGCAATTCGTCCAGGCATAACAGCCAGGCATTGTCGGCCAATTGCTTGGCCAAGGCCGGAATGGGATCGGCACCACCGGATTTGCGCCATACATGCATGGCGGCGTGGACATCGCGCATGAATTCGTGGAAATGCACCCGGCGCTTGCCCGGCATGTTGGTGAATTCGTAGAACAAATCCATCAGCATGGATTTGCCGCGCCCGACTTCGCCGAAGATGTACAGGCCCTGGCGCGGATTGCCGTCCTCGCAATCGCCGGGATGCCATTGCAACCCCGCCGGCGCCATGGTCTTGCCACCCAGGCCGAAGCGGGCCAGCCAGCCCTTTTCACCGGCGCTGGGGCGATAGCCGCGAACCGCCTTGGACAGGCTTTGCAGTTTTTCCACCGCCAATTCCTGCGCCGGATCGGGGCGGACCTGCCCCGCGCGCAGGCGGCTGCGATATTCAAAGAGTGGGCCTTCGTTCATGGCCGCGCAGCCTACCCCAAAGGGGGGCAAAGGAAAAGGGCGCGGGTGGGTACCCGCGCCCTTTTCCAGATTTTCCCAGCCTTTTCCCGCTTTTTCAGCGACGCGATCAGCCGTCGGCGTTGATCTTGGCGATCAGCTCTTCCAACACCTTGGGGGCGTCGTTGTTGCCGACCTGACAGGTGCCGGCCTTTTCATGGCCACCGCCGCCATAGCCCAAGCACAACTCGCCCACATTGGTCTTGGCCGAGCGGTTGACGATGGAGCGGCCGATGGCGAACACGGTGTTCTGCTGCTTCAGCCCCCACAACACATGGATGGAGATGTTGCACTGCGGATAGAGCGCATAAATCATGAAGCGGTTGCAGGCGTAGATGGTCTCTTCGTTACGAAGGTCAAGAACGATCAGGTTCTTGTAAACCTTGGAGCAGCGCAGCAGCTGTTCCTTGGCCTTTTCCTCGTGCTCGAAGAACAGATCGGTCCGTTCCTTGACATCGGGCAGAGCCATGATTTGCTCGATGGTGTGGTTACGGCAATAATCGATCAGTTCCATCATCAACTGATAATTGGAGATGCGGAAATCACGGAAGCGACCCAGGCCGGTGCGAGCATCCATGATGTAGTTCAGCACCGTCCAGCCGGTGGGCGAAATGATGTCGTCCAGCGAGTACTGGGCGCTGTCGGCCTTGTCGACCTCTTCCATCATCTTGTCCCAGGCCGCCGGGAAGCGCACGGCACCGCCGTAATAATCATAGACCACGCGGGCCGCCGACGGCGCCTTGGGGTCGATGATGTGGTTGTCCTTCTGGCCGACGCGGATGGTTTCCGACAGATGGTGGTCGAAGGCGATGTGCACGCCATCCACATAGGGAAGATTGGTGCTGATGTCGTTGGGACCGATATCGATGACCCCGTCCTGCATATCCTTGGGATGGACGAACTTGATATCGTCGATGATATCCAATTGCTTAAGCAGGACGGCACACACCAAGCCGTCGAAATCACTGCGCGTGACCAAACGGAATTTCTTGCCGTCGGACATGTTATTCCTCCTTCCCGCAACCAAGGTGCAAATCTTACCCTGCCATACGTCTTAGAACAACAAGGTCTGGACCCTATATCCTCTTTCCCCACGGGCGGGGGTGGGATAAACAAGAGATACATCCATCCCATGCTCAGCGAGCCAGTCATGCGCGCCCCCCCCTTTGCCCTGTTTGTCTTAGCCGCCATGCTCGCCGCCTGCGCCGAGGCGCCCTTCGCCGATCATGGCCTCGACAGCCTGATCGACAAGCCGCTCAACACCGTCACCAGCCGAGGCGCGGTCACCATATGCCATGCCGGCAGCACCCCTTGGGCCGAGGTGGAAGCGGAAGCCGCCTATGCCTGTGGTGAATATGGGTATTTCAGCCGCCACCAAAAGACCCTGCGCTATCAATGCCGGATCACCGCGCCGCATCAATCCACCTTTACCTGCTATCACCCGGAAATGACCGATGCCAAGGGGGTGTTGATCAACCCCTCTAACGAAAAGGCGGTGGCGGAATGGCAGAAGCGGACCGGCAAGATGAAGCCGAAGCCGCGCATCGCCCTGCCGGACGGCCAACAACAGGCGGTGTCCGCCACCTTGCCCGCCGGCCCGCAAACCCCCATGCAAACGCCGGCGGCAAGCCAAGCCGGCATGGACCCTCAGGCCGCCGGGACCGCCGCTCCGGCCATGGCGGCCCCCGCCACCGTCCCCTATCGCCCGCTGACCCCCGCCGACATCGCCGGCAAGCCGGACATGGCCCCCGCCCCCATCCTGACCGTGCCGCCATCCCAGGCGCCGTTATACCCGTCGGGGGGCTCGTACACCCTGCCGCCGGGAAGCTGGGGCCAGCACTTCGAGGAATAGAAACAAAAAACCCCGCCAGAGCATCTCTGGCGGGGTTGATCGTTTCAGACCGGATCAGACGCCGCGCTGCAACAGCTTGGTCTTGATCGAACCGATGGCCTGGGCCGGGTTCAGCCCCTTGGGGCAGGTCTTGGTGCAGTTCATGATGGTGTGGCAGCGATACAGCTTGAAGGGGTCTTCCAGCGCATCGAGGCGTTCACCGGTCATTTCATCGCGGGAATCGTGGATCCAGCGGGCGGCCTGCAACAGGACCGCCGGGCCGAGATAACGATCGCCGTTCCACCAGTAGCTGGGGCAACTGGTCTGGCAGCAGAAGCACAGGATGCATTCCCACATGCCATCGAGCTTTTCACGCTCTTCCGGCGATTGCAGCCGCTCGCCATCGGGCGGCGGCGGCGTCTGAGTCTGCATCCACGGCTTGATCGACGCCAGCTGGGCATAGGGCACGGTGAGGTCAGGGATCAGATCCTTGATCACCGGCATATGCGGCAGCGGATAGATCTTGGCGTCGCCCTTGATGTCCTCGATGGGCTTCAAGCAGGCCAAGGTGTTGGCGCCGTCGATGTTCATGGCGCAGGAGCCGCAGATGCCTTCACGGCAGGAGCGGCGGAAGGTCAGCGTCGAGTCGATCTCGTTCTTGATCTTCAGCAGGGCGTCCAAAACCATGGGGCCGCAGGCATCGAGATCGATCTCGTAGGTGTCCAGACGCGGGTTGGCCCCCGAATCGGGATCGTAGCGGTAAATCTTGAACGACTTGACCTTCTTGGCGCCGGCAGGGGCCTTGTAGGTCTTGCCGGTTTGCACCCGGGAATTGGCGGGCAGGGCGAATTCGACCATGTCTTTCTCTCCTTGACCGGCCTTAGTAGACGCGCTTCTGCGGCTTGATGTACTCGACCTCGTCGGTCAGCGTATAGGTGTGGACCGGACGGTAGTCCAGCTTCACCTTGCCGTTCTCGACCCAGGCCAGCGAGTGCTTCTGCCAGTTGACGTCGTCGCGATCCGGATAATCCTCGTGGGCATGGGCGCCACGCGATTCGTGCCGGGCTTCCGCCGACACGATGGTCGCCTGGGCGCAATCCATCAGGTTTTCCAACTCGAAGGCCTCGACCAGATCCGAGTTCCACACGGTGGAACGGTCGTTGATCTTGATCTGCGACAAGGTGGCGGCAACTTCCTCCATCTTGGCGCAGCCTTCGGCCAGGGTCTTCGAGGTACGGAAGACGGCGGCGTCGTTCTGCATGGTCTTTTGCATGGCCAGACGGATTTCGCTGGTATGCAGGGAACCATTGGCGTTGCGCAGACGGTCGAAACGGGCCACCGCGTTGTCGCCGGCATCCTTGGCCAGCGGCTTGTGGGTGGTGCCGGGCTTCAGCGTTTCGGCGGCCCGAAGCGCGGCGGCGCGACCGAAGACGACGATGTCCAACAGCGAGTTGGTGCCCAGACGGTTGGCGCCGTGCACCGACACGCAGGCCGCCTCGCCGATGGCCATCAGGCCCTCGACGGTGGCGTCGGGGTTGTCGGCGGTCGGGCGCAGCACCTCGCCATGCACATTGGTGGGGATACCGCCCATGTTGTAATGCACGGTCGGCAGCACCGGGATCGGCTGCTTGGTCACGTCGACGCCGGCGAAAATCTTCGAGGTCTCGGAGATGCCGGGCAGACGCAGTTCCAGATCGGCCGGGTCCAGGTGATCCAGATGCAGGAAGATGTGGTCGTTGCTGCTGCCGACGCCGCGGCCCTCGCGGATTTCCACGGTCATGGCGCGCGAGACGACGTCGCGCGAGGCCAGATCCTTGGCGGTGGGGGCATAACGCTCCATGAAGCGTTCACCCGCCGAGTTGCGCAGGATGCCGCCTTCGCCGCGCGCACCCTCGGTGATCAGACAGCCCGAACCGTAGATGCCGGTGGGGTGGAACTGCACGAATTCCATGTCCTGCAACGGCAGACCGGCGCGCGACACCATGCCGTGACCGTCGCCGGTGCAGGTATGGGCCGAGGTGCAGCTGAAATAGGCGCGGCCATAGCCGCCCGAGGCCAGCACCACCTTGTGGGCGCGGAAGCGATGCAGGGAACCGTCATCCAGGTTCCAGGCGACGACGCCGCGGCAGACACCGTCTTCCATGATCAGGTCGAGGGCGAAATATTCGACGAAGAATTCGCAGGAATGCTTGAGCGACTGCGAATACAGCGTGTGCAGGATGGCATGGCCGGTACGGTCGGCGGCGGCGCAGGCGCGCTGCACCGGCTTTTCACCGAAATTGGACATGTGGCCGCCGAACGGGCGCTGATAGATCTTGCCTTCCGGAGTGCGCGAGAACGGCACGCCGAAATGTTCAAGTCGATGGCGTCCTGGTCGCCCAGCCAGTCCGACCCCTTGACGGTGTCGTACATGTGCCACTTCCAATTATCCTCGGCCATGTTGCCGAGAGAAGCGCCGATGCCGCCCTGGGCGGCCACGGTGTGCGAGCGGGTGGGGAACACCTTGGTGATGCAGGCGGTCTTCAGACCGGCGGCACCCATGCCCATGGTGGCGCGCAGGCCGGCGCCGCCGGCGCCGACGACCACGACATCATAGGTGTGGTCGATGATCTTGTACGCAGCCATTGCGGTTAGCCTCCGATGGCGACTTTGAGGATCGAAACGGACATGCCGACCGCCAGCAGGGCAGCGATCAGCTTGGTCGCCAGCAAGGCGGCGAACTTCTTCGCCTTGCAGCTCACATAGTCCTCGATGACCATGGTCAGACCCAGCGACGCGTGGTAGCAGGTCAGGCCGATGGTCAGGATCAGCAGGGCGGCATTAGCCCCCTTGGCGATCCAGGCGGTGAAGACGGCGTGGTCGGCACCGGCCAGACCGGCGATGGACACCACGAACCACAGGGTCAGCGGGATCATGCCGACGGCGGTAATGATGGTCGACCAGTGATGGCCCATGCCGGACTTGGCCGAACCAAGGCCGCGGGCGCGACCGATGGGGGAGCGAAGGGTGGTCATATCAATGTTCTCCCTTAGGCCAGACCGATGATCCAGGCGATCACCGTCAACACCAATGTGGCGCCCAGCGCTACCTTGGCCGACAGATAAGCCTGCGGAATTTCAAAGCCCCAGCCCGAATCCCACAACAGGTGGCGGATGCCGTGGCTGAGATGGAAGAACAGGGCGACCGTCCAGCCGAACAGGAACAGCTTGCCCAGGAACGAGCCGAACACCGCCTGGGCGACAGCGAATTCTGCGGGGCCCGAGGCGGCGGCGCACAGCCACCAGGCCAGGGCGAACAAGCCGATCACCAGGCCGACGCCGGTAATGCGGTGGGTGATGGACATGATCGCCAGCAAGGGCAGGCGATAAACGTCGAGATGCGGAGAAAGCGGCCGGTTGCGCGTGCTCATGGATTGGGCCCCCGAGACTTCTGAAGTGCGGGGCAAAAACGCCCCCTACATGCGGCAATGTGCGGCAAGTGTTTAGCGTTTAGGCACGTCTGAGTCAACGCCGTGAGCTACACTTTTTGGCGGGGGCAGCTACCCGCCGCCTGCCCAAAGGGGTAGGGGGCCTCTAAAAGCACCGGTCATGCGAAGCACACATGTGAGCCATGAAAGGCACGCAGAGCCCCGCCCGAGCCCCCATGGACGCCAGCCGAATCGCCCTACCCGCGTCATGCGTATAAAATTTTACCAAAACCACTGTAAAATGATATTACGCACAGGCACTCTCCGATCATGTATAATCAACAATAAAAATAATACAAACAGGAGAGCATCATGATACCGCACAATACGCTGCCCGACAAAGCCCCCGACACCGCCGAGGAAATCACCCTCCTCCGTCGCGAGGTGCACGAGCTTCGGCGTGAATTGTTGAATGCCGTGCGGTATTTGGCCCCCCATATGCATCAGCATTCCGATGCCGCGCAGCGGCCGGAAACGCGACTTTGCCATGCCTGCGGCGGACCACTGAGCCATCACCCGGCCGAGAGCGGCGAATTGCTGTTGTGCCCGGCCTGCGGCTGGAGCGAGTTCGTCAGCCGCAACGGCCATGAATATTGTGAAGTGCGGCCCGACCCGGTTCCCCCCACTCCCGGCAACCCGCCCTGGGCGGCATAAAAGGCGGAGGTCATCATGTCCTTGCTTGATCTGCTCCACCTTCATGGCAAGCCGCCGCCGGCTCCCACCGGCGAACTGATCCATTGGGACCAGACCTTGTCGGTGGGCAACCCGATGATCGACAACGAGCACCGGGAAATCATTGATGCGCTCAACCGCTTTTATGCCGATTGGGTCAACGCCGAACATCACCTGGATGTGGAAGAGGAACTGCGCCGCCTGAGCGCGCTGGTCGATACCCATTTCGCCAATGAGGAAGAACTGATGACCCGCCGCCATTGCCCCGGCCTGACCGGGCACATCCAGGATCACCGGCAGATGCAGGCGGAATTGCGGGTCATTACCGCCAGCTTCGCCACCCTGGGCAGCGCCAAGCTGGAAGCCCGCCTGCTGCGCTTCATCCGCAAGCTGGTCATGGGCCACGTGCTGAGTTGGGACATGGACGCGCGCGATTATCTGCGGGCCTAAGCGAACAGGCGTCCCAACCAAGCCTGGAAGGACGCCGCCCCCGGCGCTGTTCCTTCCAGGAATTTCTTGGTGATAGCCTGCCCCATGGGCCGCCCCGGTTCTTTTTGCCACGCAAGCCAAGTATGGATTTCGGCCTTGACCCGATGAACCTCGGGAAACGGTCGCGCCTCACCCGACAATCCACTCACCACCGCACAGGCCCTTGGCCACAGGACATCATCTCCAGGGATCATGGCGGAAACAAAATGTTCCAACATACCGTCAGTACTGTTGTCGGGCATCAACCATAAACCGAGAACCGGCAGGCCCCTTGCCGGAGAGGGCACCACGGTTCCGCCGGCGTCAGGCTCAACCGGCAAGACATAACCGTACTTCACCACCGCGTCGGCAATGGATCGCCAACGCCCCGCCGGATCGGCATCCGCGTCAACGACAACCCCCAGATGAGTACGACCGCTGACCAGGAGCTGAGCCCCTAAACCAGCGCGGAGTTTTTCGTAGCCGTGACCATCCTCCACATAGACCTCAAGCGTGCTCCGTTGCAAAAACGCCACGGACACCCCTTTGTCGTCAGCCCCTTCGACCAACAATACCCTGCTCTTCATCACCGCACCTCGATACCCTGGCTGGTGGCGGCGACCAAGCTGTCGCGATCATATTGCACAGCACGAATGGCATCGTCCTCATCTCGTTCCATCCGGATCAATTGAGCGCTGGTACCGGAATAAGTCTGAGCAACTTCACCAAACGCCTTAATGCAATCCCAAGAATGGGTCGTGGCGAAAACCTGCACATTCAGCTTCGAGGCTAGATGAAAAACCGAACGCCACAAGTCACCCATGGCGGTGTAGTGAATACCTGTTTCGATTTCGTCGATAAAAAGAGGCTGATTAGAAGAATTGGCGATTGCGACAGCAATACCAAAGGCGCGCAAGACACCATCCCCGAGCCGCGCCATGGGCACAGGGCCTCTTCCCGGTATCTGCACAACGGGATGCCGCCCAATGAAAGCTATGCGCCGACCATCTGGGCGTATCAACTTAACAACTTCGGTGACATCATCTTCCAGGTCCGTCAAACTTATTCTATCCCAGTAAGAAGATAGAGCCTTCTTATTAAATCCAGAACACGGAATAAATATGGGCTCGAAAATTCCAGCTACTACATAATCACGCTCAGCCAAAATAGATGGTATATCGATCTCGGAATTACCATCGTTATCCCAGCAATATATTGAAATTCTCCCCCTAACCGGCAGCATACTAAACTCAACTTTATTTTCATAAAAATTTCCGTCATCTAAACACGACACCAAAAAATGGCCTTCCGCCAGATAGAGTGACTTATAAGACGACAAAAGATCACTCTCGGATGCCCCCTCCTCGGGTAATTCATCCCTAATCCGCAACACATCAGTACAAGTTACCGCAGGGAATATGGACTTTGAGAGCCAAATCCCTTCCAAAAGAGCCGACTTTCCTGAACCATTCTTTCCCACCACAAGGTTCACTTGTGACAACCCAGAAATACTCAGGTTGCTGAAGCAACGGTAGTTGGAAATGGAGAAATCAGTGATCATCGCCGACAGCCTTGGGCAGAAAGAAACTGGAAAATTATGGGGGGCACGGGCTTAGGCGTCAAATCTCTTCACCACATAAAAAACGGCCCGCCTGTTGCCAGACGGACCGCTTCCGCATGCAAGCCTCAGCGCTTGGGCATCAGCACGGTATAATCGAAATCCAACACCACCGCCGGGTCGAAGCTTTTGCCGTCTTCCAGCTTCAAGGTGAAATCGGCGCCCGAGCGGTTCTTCAGCGCCACCAGCCGCAGGCGCAGGGCGCCGAGGGTGGAGCGGCCCGGAATCTCGAACTTTTCCAGCACTTCCGACCAGGCATAGATGGTGTCGCCGGCAAAGGTCGGGTTGACGTGACGACCGCCGTTGATGGCGGCGATCTTGAAGGCGTTGCCCAGACCGTTGAACGACAGGGCGCGGGCCAGCGAAATGATGTGGCCGCCATAGATCAGCCGGCGACCGAAGCGGCCCTGACCCTCGGTATGCTGGTTGAAATGGACCTTGGCGGTGTTCTGCCACAGCCGGGTGGCCATCATGTGCTCGGCTTCCTCGATGGTCATGCCGTCCACGTGGTCGATCTTTTCCCCCACCGCATAATCGTCCCAGCGATGGGGCGACCCGGCCAGCACGTCGTCATAGCCGGCGGTGCTCAGCCCCGACGGGATCACCAGATCACCGGCGGCGACCGAATCGGGCAGGTCGGGCACCAGTTCCGCCCCGGTGGCGGCATTGATGTCGCGCTTCTTCACCATCACCCAGCGGATGTAATCCAGCACCATCTCACCCTTTTGATTGGTGCCGGTGGAGCGGACATAGACAATGCCGGTCTGCTTGTTGGAATTTTCCTTAAGGCCGATCACCTGGGATTTGGTGGTGATGGTGTCGCCGGCATAGACCGGCGCGCCGAAGCTGCCGCCGGCATAGCCCAGATTGGCCACCGCGTTCAACGAGACATCGGGCACGGTCTTGCCGAACACCACATGGAAGGCGGCCAGATCGTCCAGCGGCTGGCCGGGCATGCCGCAGGACTTGGCGAATTCCACCGACGAATTGAAGGCGAAGCGCGAACCGTAGAGCGCGGTGTAAAGGGCGATGTCGCCCGTGGTCACCGTGCGCGGGGTGGCGTGGCGGATTTCCTGGCCGATGCGGAAATCCTCGAAAAAATTGCCGGAATTGGTCTTGGTCATGACGAGCCTCGGGAAGAATATTGAACCACAGAGGCACAGAGACACAGAGAGGGCATTGCGCCATCCGCCGGCACAGCGTCTCTGTGCCTCTGTGTCTCTGTGGTTAACACCTACTTTTCTTTCGTCATTCCCGCGCAGGAGCCTGTGAGTTTATCCGCTCCCTTAAGCCGTCACTCCCGCGCAGGCGGGAGTCCAGGGGGGTATCGCCAGCTTTTCCGCGACTTCTGGATACCCGCCTGCGCGGGTATGACGACGGGAAAAGTGGAGACGTCAATAAATTCACAGGCTCGAAGGCCGGGGTGACGAATCGAAGGGGCAAACAGAGTTTTTCGCAGCCTAAAGTCAGCTTACTGGGCCAAAGCGGCGTCGAGTTGGGCGATCTGTTCGGCCAGGGCGACCAGACGCTTGGCGTTTTCCACGTGCAGGTTCTCGATCAACTTGCCGTCGACCACCACCACGCCCTTGCCTTCCGCCGCCGCCGCCGCATGGGCGGCGATGATGGTTTCGGACCACGCCACCTCTTTTGCCGACGGCGCGAATACCTGATTGGCGACGGCGATGGTCTTGGGGTGGATCAGGGTCTTGCCGTCGAAGCCCAGTTCCAGCCCCTGCTGGCAATGCGCCTCGAAACCGGCATCGTCGTTGAGGTCCAGATAGACGCCGTCGAGAGCGGCCAGACCATAGGCGCGCGCCGCCAGCAGACACAGGCCCAGGGACGTGATCATGGGCAGGCGCAGGGCGGTATGGGCGCAGTGCAGATCCTTGGCCAGATCCGAGGTGCCCATGACGAAGCCGCCCATGCGGGGGCTGGCCAGGGCGATCTCCTCGGCCCGCAGCATGCCCTTGGGGGTCTCCATCATGCACCAGATGGCCATGTCGTCGGGCGCGCCGTTGGCCACCATGATGGCCTCGACCTGACGCACCATGTCGGCGCTTTCCACCTTGGGGATCAGAATGCCGTGGGCACCGCAGGTGGCGGCGGCGGCGACGTCGGCATAGCCCCAGGGCGTGCCCAGGCCGTTGACGCGGACCAGCAATTCACGCCCGCCGTAACCGCCGGCCTTGACCGCGTCGCACACCTGTTGGCGCGCCACATCCTTGGCATCGGGGGAGACGGCGTCTTCCAGATCCAGGATCAGGCCGTCGGCGGCAAGGCCACGGGCCTTTTCCAGGGCGCGGGCGTTGGAACCGGGCATATAGAGGACGGAACGGCGAGGACGGGCGGTGGCGGCCATGGAACATTCCCTTGCAAAAGAAATCAGGCTGGGGAACCTAGCAAGTTGCGCCACGCTAGGCAAGGTTGCAGCGCAACAATAGGTCGCCGGAGCCCCCTTTTCCATGAAGATTCTTTCGCTGTCCTCGTCGGTGGCCCATGGCCATGTGGGCAATTCGGCCCTGACCCTGCCGTTGCAGCGGTTGGGCTTCACCCTGACCACCGTCAACACCGTGCAGTTTTCCAACCATCCCGGCCATGGCGTTTTCGGCGGCGACGTCTTTGCCGCCGATCACGTGGCCGGAATTATCGACGGGTTGGGTCATGCCGGGTTCCTCGGCGGCCATGATGGCATCGTGTCGGGCTATCTGGGCGACGCCGCCAATGCCGGCCCGCTGTTGCAGGCCGTCCACGCCAACCCGGGCGCCGTCTTTCTGTGCGACCCGGTGATGGGCGACCAGGGCCGGTCCTATGTGCGGCCCGGCATCGCCCAAATGCTGTCCGGCCCGATCCTGGAAGCGGCGCAGATCGTCACCCCCAATATTTTCGAGTTGGAAAGCCTGAGCGGCCAGTCCGCCGCCAGCCTCGACCAGGCCATCACCGCCGCCCGCAGCCTGCTGGCGCGGGGGCCACGGCTGGTGGTGGTCACCAGCCTGGAGGTGGGCGATTCCATGGCCTGCGCCGGCGTCACCAATGACGGCGCCTGGCTGGTGACGACGCCGCGCCTGGACTTCACCCATCCGCTCAACGGCGCCGGCGATCTGCTGGCCGGCTTGCTGCTGGCCGAAAGCCTGACCCATGGCGGGGCGCCGGACCTGCTGGCGGCGGCGATGTCGCGTTTGTTCGCGGTGCTCGACATCACCCATCGGCTGGGTCAGCGGGAACTGGCCCTGGTGGCGGCCCAGGACGCGGTGATCAGTCCGCCGCAATGGTTCGGATCGCAACCATACTAAGGTTGTTCGCCGTGCCGCTTTCTGCTTTGCTGCCGCCCACACACCATCACCAGGATCATCTGGTTTGAGCGATTATCTTTACCTGCGCGGCATCGCCATCGGCTTCGCCATCGCCGCCCCCATCGGCCCGGTGGGCTTGCTGTGCATCAGGAAGGCGCTGGCCGATGGCCGCGTCGCCGCCTTCGTCGCCGGCCTGGGCGCGGCCCTGGCCGACACCATTTTCGGCGCCGTCGTCGGATTGGGCCTGGGGGTGGTGTCGGAATTCATCAACGGCCACACCCATGTGCTGAAAAGCATCGGTGGCCTGTTCATGCTGGGCCTGGGCCTGCACACCTGGCGCGCCGCCGCCACCTGCCTGGAGGCCCCGCCCGAGGGCGTGCGCGGCCCCGGCATGGCACGGGACTTCCTCTCCACCTTCGTCATCACCATCAGCAATCCCGGCACCATCTTGGGGGTGGTCGGCGTGTTCGCCGCCCTGGGCGCCTCGGCCCAAGCCACCACCATGCCCGCGCAATTGCAACTGGTGGCCGGCGTGTTCACCGGCTCGGCCCTGTGGTGGGCGGTGCTGACCGAAATGACCATCGCCGTCCGCGCCCGCTTCACGCCGGAACGCATGCGGCTGTTCAACCACATTTCCGGCGCCCTTTTGATGGGATTGGGTGGCCTGACCCTGGCGTCGTTGCTGTTTTAGAGCCGCATGCGTTTAATCGGAACCACCTCTATCGCAACACCCGTCACTCCCGCGCAGGCGGGAGTCCAGGGGGTGCACCCCCACCTTTTACGCGACTCCTGGATACCCGCCTGCGCGGGTATGACGAAGGAATATCCGAGTTTTCCGCAGCCTTTTAGCGTTCGCGCCGCAGGATGAAGCGGGCGGTCTTGCCCTTGGCATTGGCGGCGACGGCGAAAATCTTGCCGTCATCGGTCAGCACCCCATCCATGGCGAATTGACCGTCTCCCGCCCCCAGCCTGAAACTGCACGGACTGATCTGCTCGACCCTGCCATCGATGCGGCTGCCGGCGCTCCAGCCCATGCCGTCCTCGACGCTGCCCTTGCGGTCCAGCCCCCAGGCCAGCCCCTGGCCCTGGCGGTTGAATTCCCACCGGCTTTGCGGGCTGACCCAACGACCGACCAACCAATTGCCGTCACTGGCCTTGGATTGGTCGCAAAGGGCCTCGGGCAGCGAACCGGGCGGGCCGATTTTCGGGAATTGCGGCAGATCCTCGGCGGCGGCGGGCAGGGCTGCGCACAGGCACAAGGCGAAGATGGCGAAACGCATGGACATATCCTTCATCGACTGGGCCGCACGGGCACATAGCCGCGTTCCCGCATGCACATGTCCACATAGGCGTTGATGCGCTTTTTCGCCTGGGCGCGGTCGTAATCGCGGAAATTGCTGTCGGCGGCGCTTTCGCGGTAGCCCACCTCGCCCTCGGCCCAGCGATGGCAATAATTCCACTCGGATTTCCACTGATCCTTGGGCGTGGTCGGGTGCTGCCACGGCACCGGGGCGGCACAGCCGGCAACACTCAGGGACAAACACAGACAGGCGATGATGCGGGGTGACAAAACGGGGCCTCCAGCGAAACAGGGCGCATTGCGCCACAGCCCCGCCATCAGGTCAAGCCGCGCGCAAACCGCCAAGGAAATGGCCCAAGGCGGTGCGCAATCGCTCCGCCTGGGTGGTCAGCGAATCGGACGCGTCGTGAACATGGTCGGCCTGGGCATGGGTTTCACTGGCGGCCCGGGAAATGCCGCCGATATTGTCGCTGACCTCGTGCGAACCGCTGGCCGCCTGGGCGACCGAGCGGGCGATCTCGTCGGTGGCGGCGCCTTGCTGTTCCACCGCCACGCTGATGGCGGCGGCGGTTTCATGGATGCGGCGGATGGTGCCGCCGACCTGATCCATGGCGCCCGCCGCCACCGAAGTGGTGGCCTGGATGGCGCTGATCTGCCGGGCGATCTCGTCGGTGGCCTTGGCGGTCTGATTGGCCAGGGCCTTGACCTCGTTGGCGACGACGGCGAAGCCCTTGCCGGCCTCGCCGGCGCGGGCCGCCTCGATGGTGGCGTTCAGCGC
>VBWB01000048.1 GCA_006218045.1 Stygiobacter sp. | reverse complement strand
GCAGACTCAACCAAATGTGAGTCCAGTGTCGAGTCTGCCCGGGGTTTTGCCCCAGTTACCCTTGCCGCCATCGTGATCTTCGTCAACGAGGCCAAGGGCAAGTCCGCCCTGGCCCTGTCGCGTGACCTGGGCTGCCAGTACAAGACGGCCTACGTCCTGGCGCACAAGCTGCGCGAGGCCATGGCGTCGGAAATGAAGGGCGTGGTGCTGAACGGCACCGTCGAGGTGGACGGCTGCTATGTCGGTGGCCACGTCCGCCCGGAAAACATGAAGAGGGATCGCAAGGACCGGCGGCTGGCCGAAAATCAGAACAGCAAGCGCAAGTGCGTGGTGGTCCTGCGCCAGCGCCAGGGCCGTACCCTGCCGTTCGCGGTCACCAGCGAGGCCGAAGGCGTTTCCCTGGTCAATCGCCGTGTCGCCAAGGGCGCCGTCGTCCATGCCGACGAAGCCGCGTCCTGGGACGATCTGCACGCTCGCTTCGAGATGAAGCGTATCAACCACCAGGAAGCCTATTCCCTGGACGGTGCCTGCACCAATCTGGCGGAAAGCTTCTTCTCCCGCCTGCGCCGGGCCGAATGGGGCCAGCACCACCACATCGGCGCCTTGTACCTGGGGCGCTATGCCGCTGAAATGGCGTGGCGGGAGGATCATCGCCGCCAGCCCAACGGGGAACTGGCGACCCGGCTGCTGGGTCTGGCCCTGGCGCAGCCGGTGTCGGTGGACTGGTGCGGCTACGGCCGGCGACGTCAGACCGCGTAGGGCGTGGTATCGACCAGCCGCCAGAGAACGCGCAGACCGTCCTTGATGTTTACCGCCATTTCCCGGTCCCGCTGCCGGTAAAGGGCGTTGCGGATTTGCTCCGTGAACATCTGCTGGCGGACTGGGGTGTCAAAGGTTACGCCAATCCCTGTGGCCACCTGTTCAGCGACCTCGGCTGTCGATAGCCCGATTTCAGTCTGCCGCAATACGTTCAGCACTGCCTTGGTGATGTCGCCCCGTCCGCTGGGCACGGGCAAGGCCATCTTCGTCCGTGGCAGGCGGGCAGGAATGGCCTCGGGATTGATGCCGTCCCCGGCAAACAGCTTGAGCGTCGCGTCCAGGTGGACCAGACTGGCCCGCAGTTCGGTGATTTGCCGCTCGGCTGCGACAATTCGGCCAGCGATTTCGCCCCGCTTGTGTCGCAGGGCCGAAAGGACGTGGGTTTCCGCCATCTTGCATCTCCAGGCGTAGTTGGTTGCCCGAATGCTACGGCCTCAGGCTACGGCAGGGGAGGCTTGGCAGGGTGTGTCAGGCACATAATGCCGGAATATTCTGAGCTATCTTCCATTGATCGGCGGCGCGTGCGCCAACAGGGTGCGGGTCTGCTCGGAATCCGCCGAGCCGCCGAACTCGAAATCGAAGGCGGTGGCGAACTTGCCCGCCAGCAGCGTCACCACCGAGATGATGCACCCGCCAACGGCGGTATTGCCATCGACGTGGCCGAACACCATGAAGGCGATACCGCCGACGATACCCGCCCCCGCCGTCACCAGCAGCACATTGGCGCGGATGTTGCTGCGCCCCGCCTTGATAAACTCGGTATCGCGGACGCGGGCATTCTGGCGGTCGCCCAGGGTGGCGGTCAGCGTGGTGACGGCGTTGGCCATCTGCTGCATCCGCTCCTCGTGGGCAAAGGTCTGGGCCTGGGAGCGAAGCTGGAACACCAGAGCGGGATCGGCTAGGGCTTCGCGGGCCTGAGCGGGATCGTCGGTTCCGGTGACGGCACGCACGGTGTCGGCCAACTTGCCGACGGCTTTCTCGGCATCGTCGCCGAACAGGCCCGCGATGTCGGGAGCAACGTCGAGCGCCACCTTAGCCAGCCCCACCACAGGATTGGCGGCGATGGCGGCGGCATCGCCCAGCAGATCGAGCAGCTTCATGGTCAGGCCCTCCCCAGGCCCATGTTCACACCGGCCAGGATCACCTCGCGGGCGTAGGGCTGCTGGCCGTTTTCATGACGGATGATGGTTTCTACCAGACCGGCCATGGTCTCCGGCCGGGTGACGTCGATGGTCTGGTCGGGCGCTACGCCAAGGCGGGAGGCGACGTGGGCGATGTAGGCCCCGGTGTCGTTCTCGCAGCCCGGCGCCCAGCGATTGATGATGCCGGCGACGGTGTTCAGGCCGTAGCGGTGCTGATAGCCGACCAGGATGCGGGCCAGCGCCCGGATACCGGCTTCGGGGCTGACGAATTCCTCGAATACCGGATCGTCGTCGGTGGCCCGCTCACCCTGCCACTGGGTCTTGTCGCCGGGGGATTCCTTGATGTTGCCGGGGTTGTTCAAACGGATGCCGCGCGGCACGGTGCAGGTCTTGGTCATGGCAATGCTCCAAAGAAAAGGCCGCCCGGATGGGCGGCCAGAAAAGGATCGGGTTCCAAGTGCCTCTCGGCCTTTGGCGGGGCACGGGGCAGTGCCCCGCAATCAATTCACATGGACACGGGAATCTTCAGCGACGGCGGAGATTTCCACCTGTTCGCCACGGGGGCGGATGCCGAGCACTCGGGCGGCTTGCGCCCAGGCCTGGCCGGGGCCAAAGCTGAAATACGTCCGCTCCTCGGATCCGCCGACATAAGGGGTGACGGTCAGGGGATCGAGAACGCGCACCTTAAAGGGATCATCCGAGACGGCCTCGACCCGGAACGGCCCGGCCAGCCCGCCGTCGCGGCAGCGCAAGGCGATGTAGTGATTGCCGCCTTCGGCCCATTCCAGCGGCTCTGACAGCGCCAGCACGTCGCCCCGGTGGCCGATCACCTCGCCGCCCTGGCCCCAACGGGGCATGTCGTGAGTGACGGCGACCAGATCGCCGTAGGTGGGGATCATGCCCTCCAACTCGGTGCGAAAGGTGACCAGACGGCGGCGGTAGCGGTTGTTGGCGGCGATGTACAGGCCTTCCCGCTGGGCATGATCCTTGGCGGTGCAGCCGAACAGGTTGACCTTGGCCGGGTTATCGCCCTGGCTGTCGGGCAGCTTGGCGGTGGTCTCGTCGGGCTTCCAGGTGCGCGACGAGAAATACTCCACCGTCACCGCGTCGGCGGTGTCCTCGCCCGGCATGACGTATTTGATCTTGAACGAGCCTTTGACGATGTTACGCGGCCCGAACATGGCCACCGGGATGGTCTGGGGCTGATCCCGGATGATGCGCACGATGCCGCCTTGCTGAATGGGCACGGCGCGGCCGCAGCGGGCGATGCGGGTCAGGGCCTCCCACACCGTCATGCTGGTGTCGAACACCGCGTCGAAGGTGTCGCCGCGGGCGGACCAGATGGCATCCAGGACCAGCAGCGCCTTCAAGTCGATACGGGCATCGGCCAGCTTGCCGCCATATTGGGCCTTGCAAGCATCGGCGAAAGCCCAGGCGATGGAACGGGTCGGCTGGGGTGTGCTCCAGCCGCCAGCCGATGACCACACCGGCAGCTTACGGGTGGCGATGACGTTGATCATGCGGCTGGAGCGCTGGGTCAGGTTGTCGGTGGCCCGCATCTTCACCGCCAGCAGGGTGACAGCGCCGAAATCGGGCTGGCCGACAAGGGTGGCCCTGAGCGCCGCCCAGCGGATTTCATGCCCGGCCCGCTCGGCGGTATCCTTGTTGTCCAGGCGCTTGAGGCGCACTTCGTAACGACCGGGCGACACGGTGTAGCGGAAGGACAGGCGGATCGCGCTGTTGGTGGCGGCGGCTCGGCTTTCATTACCCAGCACCGACCAGTCGGCCAGGGGATCGCCGTTCTCGTCGATTGGACGGGCATCCACCCACCATCGAACGGTGCGGGTATCGAGGCTGCCGCCGTCATTGGCGTAATAGAGGCCGCGCGGCATGACCACGTCGATGCCCAACGCCCCCACCGCGGTGTCCACCGGATTGGCGGTGAACGGGCCGACGAAGCCGTCGTCGCCGGTAGCCACCAGATTGGGGGCGATCAGTTCCTGACCAGCCACCTCGGCGGCGGTGATCACGTCGGGATCAAACAGCGTCACCTCGCCGCCGGGCGGCACGATCTCGGTCTGCACCTCCTCGAAGGAGGAGATGGGCGTGTCCTCGATGCGGATCTGCCCGATTTCGTATTCGCCCTGGCCGATGACATGAAGCTGGTAGAGAAATTGCTCGCCGTTGACGTAATCCTGGTACGGCTCGCATGCCAGGTCGGGATAGATCAGGTGGCGGCCATAGATGACCGGGATCGGCTGTCCCAGGCGGGCCTGGTTGCCCTGGGCCTGCAAGCTGTAGGTGGGGCTGGCCGCCGGGATGGCACCGCTGCCGCCCCAGCTCATGGAGGGAATGGAGGGTTTGGGCGCCGGGACCACGGTGTTGACCAGCACCGAGCCGACCATGGCGATGGCGGCGGTGGCCATGGCTGCGGCGGTACCGGTGGCGGTATAGCCCATGGCGACCGCCGCCATCGGCCCGAGATAGATGGAGGCGACCAGAACGGCGATGGTCAGCACCGTGCGCAGCGGATTCTTGCCACCTCCACCACCACCTCCGCCGCCCATGGGCCAGCGGATCACGGTGACGATGTCGCTGTCGCCGATGACCCTCAGAGCATAGATATCGGCAGACACCATGTCGGTGCCGATGCGGATTTCCGGCCCGGCGGCCCAGCTTTCCTCGGCGATGCCGCAATCGAGCAGCAAGGCCCCCACGGTCAGCCCCGCCCCGATGGCGTGGACCGAGCGACTGGCGATGGGCTCAAAGGGATTGGTGACAATGATGATGGAAGCGGTCATGGCGAGAACCGGTAGAAGCCCTCGATCGCCCAGCCGTTGAGGCGAATGGCATCGGTGCGCTGGAACACCACACCGGCTTCTTCGGCGCAGTGCAGAACGCAGCCACCATCCACATCGAGCCAGACGCCCACATGGATGGGATGGCGGGATCGGCGCAGCAGGACGCAATCGCCTTCCCGGGGATCGGCGACCTTGGCCCAGCGCTGGCGCTCCGGGTGGTCGCGGAAGGTGCGGCCCATGGTCAGCATGTCCTCGGGATTGGCGATGTCGGGCAGGACGCGCCCGAAATGTCGGTCCTGCACCGCCCGGACGAATTCCCAGCAATTGAACAGGTCCGGCCCCCGGCCATGGGGTGCCCACGGCAGGCCGATATAGGCGGCAGCCCAATGCATGAATTGCCTCTTTGGGAATGGGGTGAGTCCCTGGCGGGTGGCAGGGCAGCGCCCTGCGAAGATCACCGCGCCAGTCCTGGAAACCGTCGGGCGGTGTAGGTGATGGACGGAAACGCCTTGTTGCCGATGTCGAGCATGCGGGCGCGACCAGTGACGCGCAGGGTGTCGGCCTCGACCTCAGTCAACGTCAGGGTGATCGGCGGGTCCATGTGCGGTCCCTCCAAATCGGTGGAGAGATAGGGCCGCCAGGTGACCTCGATCACATCCTGGCTGATGGCGGCGGCCTCCAGGGCGTCGGCCAGTTCCTGTCCGACATTGTCGAGGGACAGGGTGATTTCGGGGACCGGTGCGGTATCCACCGGCGGCGGCGAGAAGTCGAAGGCCAGGGCGGTGAAGGTGACCTTGCGGCCACCGTCACGGGGGGCGCCGGCCTCCAGCCGGGCGATGAGGCCCGGATCGGCTCGGTGAAGCTGGGATGCCAGATTTCCAGCGTATCCAGGATCACCGTGTCCGATGGGGCGGAGGCGAAGGCTTCTCTCAGCGCCTGGCTGAGAGACGGGTCAGGCATCGGCGTCTTTGGCCGAGGCGGGGCAGGTGGGACCGGGGCCGGAGGCCCCATACCTTATGAAATCGGCGCTCCGCGCCGTGAACGGACAGAAGGTCCGGGCCTCCAGCAGCTTGCGCATCTCATGGACGATCTCGGAGAGTCCCTCGACCGCCGAGCGCAGTGCCTCGGTCTGGCGAGCCTGTTCCTCGACCACATGAGCGAAGGCTTCGACGGGAATGCCCGTGGTTTCCTGCCCAGCCTTCTTTCGTGACCACGCCCAGGCCAGGATCGCCACCACGATCACCACGGCGATGATGGCGGCAATCTGCACCATGGGGGCCGCCTGCCCCCAGGCGCCGACATACTGGGTGGCAACGCCGGCCCAGATGTCGGGGGATTGTTCCGCGGCCATGCCGCTACTCCAACACGATACCGACCTTGGCCGCCTCGGCGGTCAGGTCAGGGGTGCCGCGCCAGCGGAAGAAATAGGGGGCGCTCTCGACCACCCGGCGCAGTTCATCGGCATCGGTGATCAGGGCGAAGCCGATTTTCTCGGGCTGTTCGGGGATTTCCTCGTCGTCGGGGATGGCGAAGTAATGCTTGCCGCCGCACTGGCCAAGGGATTCGTAATGGGCGGTCGGCAGCCAGTGGCGGCCATCGGCGGGGCTATAGGCGTAGACCTTCATGGCCTGTTTCCTCCGGTCAGAATTTCAGGGGCTGGGGGCAGATGCTGCCGGCGTTCATCCAGTCGCCGAGCGAGTAGTTGCTGGATGGTCCCCAGGCGAAGACGGTGCCGTCCATGGCCAGGGCGTAGGCGTCCTGCTCGGCGTTGCCGGTGCCGTCGTGGTAGCCCGAGCAGCCGATACGGCGGATGCGACCGTGGTATTTCGGCGGGAAGCCGACATATTTAAACGCCGTGGTCGGGTTGGAGGCGTTGGGGGCGCCGATGAACGCGCCGCCCCAGCCCGCCGTCATGGGGTAGCCGTTGCGCCGGGCGATGCGGTCGGCGGCGTTGGCGTGCCGCAGGATCATCACGTTGTTGTAGTGGTACTGGGTCGCCTGACTGATGCCGGTGGTCGGCGAGACCACCTGGGAGACGTTCTCGACGCCCGGCACCAGGGCGGGAGCCGGGCGGCTGGTGGTGTCGCCCAGGCCCAACTGGCCGTTGACGTTGCTGCCCCAGGCCCAGAACTGCCCGTTCTTGGCCAGTGCGAAGGCGCCGGCACCGTAGCGGGCGCCATAAGCCCAGATGTCGATCACCTTGGTCGGATCGGTCAGACCGAGGTTACTGACCAGGACCGGACTGGCGCGGCTGGTGGTGGAATTGTCCCCCAACTGGCCGCTTTCGTTGAAACCCATGGCATAGAGCTTGCCGTCCGCCTTGATATAGAAGGCGAAGTTGAACGAGCCGTAGCCGGTGTTGGCGCATTTCACCACCGGCCCGGCATCGATCAGCACCGGGGCTGCCTTGTTGGCGGTGGTGCCATCGCCGAGATTGCCGTAGCCATTATAGCCGCAGCCGAACAGGCGGTTGTCGGTGGTGACGAAGTGGGCGAAACCGTAGGAGGCACCCGCCGCGACGATGCATTGGACGTTGCGGTCGAAGGCCGCGATCTTGGTCGGCATTGTCCGGTTGGTGCCGTCGCCCAGGCCAAGCTGGCCATAGCCGTTGTAGCCCCAGGAATAGACGTCGCCGTCCTCCATCAGGGCGTAAAAGGCGGCGCTGCTGTCCGGCCCGGTCATGCAGGTGGACACCACGTAGCGGACGGGACCGGCGTCACCGGGAAAGACGATGCGCTGGAAGAACGACTTGCTCGACGTGGTGCCGTCGCCCTGCTGGCCGTGGCCGCCATAGCCGGTGGCGTATAGCTCACCGTTCTCCAGCAGGATCATGGTAGTGCCGTAATTGCCGTAGATCTGCTTGATGGCGGCATCGGTCAGCGTCTCGCCGAGCAGGTGGCCCTCGTTGGTGGTGCGGTACAGCGCGGGCTGGAAGTGGGGCCAGTGCGAGCCGTTGGGGTCTCCGTTGCGTCCGGAATTGGAATTGCCCCACACGGAAAGGCCGCCGTCCTGGAACACCGCCGCCATGCCGCGATAGATGGAGGTCATGCAGGACTGGCTGTCGGCGTCCCAGATGCCGATATTGGCGTGATCGGGAAATACCGCCGCGTTGGTGATCAGATTGCCCAGCCTCGGCGTCGCCGTCAGCGAAACCGCCGTACCGCCGGGGATCGGATTGTCGTCGCCATCGCGGGCGATGAAATCGTTGGCGAGATACTTGGCCCGCACGTTGGGCCGTCCCGGCGGCAACAGCCATTTGGGGTCGGTACCGTCCGAGCCGAGGAAGCGGGAGGCGGCCCCCAGCGGCAGCCGGGCATTGCCCGAGCCGTCGCGCACATAGAGATCGCCGCGCATGGCCAGCGGCGAGGTGGCGGCGGCCACCGCTGCGGCAACGTCGAACACATGGTCGACCACCGTGCCGTCGCAGAACAGCCAGCCCTTGCGGCCCGGGGCAATCTCCACCGGATCGGTCTGGGTGGCGGTCTTGACCCGCAGCGGGATCGCCAGCTCGTTGTCGAACACGGCGGCCCATCCCCGCGACGGCGCCACCAGGATTGCGGCGATGGCGGTATAGGCGCCCTGGTCGGGGCGCAGCACCACCACGTCGCGGCTGACCTGATCGGTGGTCAGGGTGATGGTTGCGGTGCCGGGGGACGGCAGCACGACGATCTCGGCGGGACGACCGGCAATGTCGAGCAGATCCAGCAGGGCGTCGGCGCCGACCATGGCTTCCACCGCCTTGGCGAGATAGACGAGGTCGCGGGCGGAGGCGGCTCCGGTGCCCTCGACGGACGCAAGCGTCTGGCCCCGCCCCTTGATGGCCTCAAGGAGCGAGTGAAGGGACGACATGGACAAGGGGATGTCTCCTACAGCAGATCAAGGCCGAGCAGGGTGGCCTCTTCCCAAAGGGCGTGGATTTCGGCGATGTCGCCGCCATCCAGGCCAAGGTCGGACAACGTGGTCATGATCGAGCGGGCCTGCGCCGCCTGATCGCCGGCCAGTTGGGCGGCGGATGCAGCGGATGCGGCGGCCTGTTGACAGGCGCTTTGCGCCGCCAGGGTGGTGCCGACGGCATGGGTAGTCTGATCCGCCGTCCCGGAGATCTGTGCCGCCTCGGCCTGCACCTGACCGAGCACGGTGCGGGCTTCGGCCAGGGCTGTCTGGATTTGGCCCAGGCTCTCACCGATGGGCGCGGCGGCGTACAGGGCCTCCAGATCGGCGATGGCCCGTTGCAGCGTCTTCACCGGCCCGGAGGCCGTCTCGACCAGACTGTCGGCACCGGTGGCCGAGCCGTTGGCCATGCGGTAGAGGATGTCGGCGGCGGCCACCGCCTTGGCCTTTTCCTGGTCAAGGGCGGCAGCGATATCCGCCAGCACGGCGGCCACGGTCTTGATCGTCCCACCCTCGGTAACGACGGCGCCGTCGGCGGGGCCATGAACGATCTGATGCAGCAACGCCCCGTCCGCCGTCACTTTGGCGACGGCAGCAGTCAACTCCGATTGCAGGGTCATGGCGATCACCAGGGCGTGAGACGGGGAAGTGTGGCGTGAACGGCGGTATGCAGGCCGTCGATGGCGGCGAACAGGCCAGCCAGATTCTCCGCCAGCAGAATGTCCAGCATGGCCTCGTCGAGCATGGGGCGCTGCCGGACTTCCAGCGCCGAGGTAACGACCCAGACACCGCCACGACGCGGCACCGCGCGATAGGGCGTGTCGCTCTGGGCCACGAAGCGAGCCTCATATCCCGCGATGCCGGTCCCGTCCAGCAGGTCGATGGAGAACCAATCGGTGCCATCGGCCAGCTTGAGACGGAACCACGCCTCGAAGGTGGCGAATTCCAGCGCCGACATCCGCCACCGCACCGGAATGCGGGTGGGCGTGCCGGTGAAGCGCCGCCGCTGCCGGGCCGGTCCCGCCTCCATATCGGTGCGGGCGGTGGCGACCTCGGGTTCCAGGGCGTAGCCGTCATAGGTCGGCAACGGCAGCCGGGCGGGCCAGGAGACGAGCGTGGTCATGATGATGTCCAAGGATTCCGGTCAGCCACCTTGTCTCCCGGCTCCTCAATGGCATATTATGCCAAGGTGATTATCCGGGAGTTTGGATATGCCGACCCGCAATGTGGTGCTGACCGATCATCAATCCGAACTGATCGAGCGACTGGTGGCCTCGGGCCGTTACCAGAACGCCAGCGAGGTTCTGCGTGAGGGGTTGCGCCTGATCGAACGCCGGGACGCCGAGGACGAGGCCAAGCTGAAGGCGCTCCGTGCCGCCGTTCAGGTGGGGATCGACGATATCGAAGCTGGGCGGTACCAGGATTTCGACAGCTTCGAGGAAATGAGGAGTTTCCTGATCACGGAAAGCGACGCGGTCCTAAACAATCGCAAAGCCTGAGCCATGCCGCCACGCTGGAAAGTCCGCCTGTCCGACGCGGCTCGGAAGGATTTCGACGACATTTATCTGTGGACGGAAGAGCATTTCGGGATCGATCAGGCACGTCATGATCGAGACGCAATTCTGGATGCGCTGCAAATCCTTGAAGATGGCCCGGACGCTTTTGGAACCAGGAAGCATCTCCTGTTAGAGGACAATTTCAGGGTTCTCCATGTCGCGCGTTCGGGAAAGCGAGGACGGCACTTCATCGTGTTCGATGGTTCAATGGCGGGACGTATCCAGGTCGTGCGCATTCTGCACGACAGCATGGATCTGGCCCGGCATGTGACGGCGGATGACGAGACCGAGCATTGACCGTCACCGATAGCTTCCCGCCACCGGGTTGAGGCCATAACGCTGTTCCAGCATCGGGGCCATGCCTTCGCCCCGGGCAATGCGGCGGTTCATCCGGCCTTCGATCTCCTCGACGAAGATGTCGATCTGGACGCTGCCGTCCGCACCCTGCGACCATTGGGCCTTGGCCTCGGTGCTGCCCGCATTGTTGTGGACGGTGACCTGCACGTTGGTTGCCGCCGCCGGGCGGGACAGCGCGGCGCCCAGCAGACGATCGGCATTATCCATCTGCCGGGGCGTGAACACTCCTTCACCCACCTTGGCGATGATGGGGCGTTCTCCCGCCACCAGACCGCCACCGTGATACTTGGGCGCTCCGGAGAACACCGAGGCACTGGTGGTGCGGGTCTGAAGCTGATCAAGGCCGATCAGGCCGCCGGTATGGGCGATGGCGAAGTTGCCGGTACTGGGCACGGGGACTGAGCCACCGCTGGTTCCCGCCGCCGACGCGGTGCCGGGAAACAGGCTGCCGATCCCGGCGATCAAGCCACCGAACAGGCCGCCGGAAGCTCCGCCGAACAGCGGGGTGATCACCGCCATGCGCCAGGCCGCCCGTAGCGCCTCCTCGGCCAGGGTGTTGAACAGGTCGCCCGCCGCCAGTTTGCCGGTGGTGGCCCATTGCACGAAAGCGTCCTCGGACGATTTCAGCATGCCGTTCATCACCCGCTCGGCGGATGCGGCGACATTGGTGGCTTCGTCGGCATAGGCGCGGACGGCACGGATGGCGCCATCCTGCCATTCCCGGCTGGCGGCCAGTTTGTCCTGCTCCAGTTCCTGGTAACGGCGGGCGTAAGCTTCCTCGGTGAGAGCGCCCGAGGCCCGCTGCTCGTTCAGCTTGGCCAGTTCATCCTTGAACCGCAGGGTGGCGTCAGTGGCCAGATTAGTCTGCTGCGCCTCGTCCTTGACCGCCTCGGCGTACTGGCGCGACCGGGCCGCTCGGTACTCATCGACCTGGGGATCGTCCTCCGTCAGCTTGCGGCTGCGGGCGAACTTGACCGCGTCATTGTCGATGGTGACGTCGCGGACCCGGGCGCGGTCCCCGCTGCGCAAAGCCTCGGCCAGCCGCATTTGGGCGTCGATCTCGCGTTCCAGATCGGCGACGGCACGAGCCGCTTCGCTGTTGGCGCGGGACTTCTGCACCTGGGCATAGGACTGGGCCAGTTCGCCATTGGCGTCTGTCAGACCCTTGGCCGCCTGCTCGGCCAGCCAGTTGGTCCGTTCCGCCAGAATGATGTCGGCCACCGAGCCCTTGGCGGAATCGGCGAGGCGATCATTGGCGGCGACTTCCTGATCCATGGTGCGGATCAGGCCGTTCTTCTGCTCCAGCAGCTTGGCGTCGTCGATCCGGCGAAGCGCCTGGTCATAGGCGACGACGGCGACACCGCCGTTCTTGAAGGCGAACTCCAGTACCTTGGCTGCGCGGGCCGCGTCGATCTGGGCACGGCCACCCTCGCGGGCCGCCAGGGCGAGGCGCTCCTGGCCGCGGGCCTGGATGTCGAGGCCCAGCACCTCGGCCTGGGCCTGGGCGGACATTTCGCCCGCCCCCTTGGCCTGGGCCTCGCGGGCCAGCATGTCGCGGATTTCCTGCTCCTTGGCTGGGGTGCGATAGACGCCGCCCTGCTGGAACAGCTCCTTTTCAAGCTGGCGAAAGCCCTTGGCCGCATCGTACTGGGCCTTGGTGCGGCTGAACTCGGCATTGCCGGCGGCCCGGGCCGCATTGAGCTTTTCCTGCCATTCCACCTCGAACTTCAGGTCGGCCAGCTTCTCCACATAGGTGGGCTCGCGCTGCTCGCTGCGGATCTGGTCGCGCTGCATCTTGGCATGGGCTTCCATGCCCGCGCGCTTGCGGGTGATCTCGTCGAGATCGTCGGAAATGACCTGGCGCTCGGCCAGCAGACGACGCAGTTCCTCGTTTTCCTGCTTTACCGCCTGCACCACCACCGAATGAGTGCCGGCTGGCAACGGCTTGTCGAGTGCCTGCTCGCCGCCAAGGGCAGCGATGCGCTTGTCCAGGGCGGCCAGGCGGGTCTTGAGGGAATTGTCCCCCGGCGTCAGCGATTCCAGCGCCGCCGATCCGGCATTGGCGCCACCCGACAGGATGCCACGCAGCCACGGGGCATTGGTGAAACCCTGCCAAGCATTGGCCATGCGGGTGAAAGCCCGCTCGGCGGTGTCGGCGCTTTCCTTGGCGGCTTCGTCGAAGCCCCGCAGCGCCTTGATCAGGGTGTCGCGAAAGAAATCCGCCGTCACCTTGCCCTGGGTGACCATCTGGCGGAACCCGCCGGAGGGCAGAGCGGCGGCCCGGTCGAGAGCCTGCAGCAGACCCGGCATGGGCTCGACGATCTGGTTGAGTTCCTCGGCGCGGAGCGTGCCCGACGACAGCCCCTGGGCCAGACCGAACAGCGATTGCTCCAACTGTTCGGATGAGGCCCCCAGCGCGATGGCGGTGGACTGAAAGCCCTCCAGCAGGGCACGGCTCTCGCCGGTAGTGATGATCCCGGCTTTCTGCAGCGCCGCCAGCCGGGAATAGGCCCCGACCACCGTCTCCAGGGCGGTGCCGGTCTTCTGCGCCTGGGCGTAGAGATAGGTGGTGGTTTCGGTGAGTGCCGCCGCACCGACCAGACCTTTGAGGCGGGCCTCCAGGCTTTCCACCTTGATGGTGGATTCCACCATGGCCTTGCCGAAGAAGCCGATGGCTGCACCCGCCGCCAGCCCGGCCGGGCCCAGCGCCATCATCACCGAGCCGATGGGGCCAAGCCGTGACGCAAACCCCGCCATGCCGCCCTGGATATCCTGGCTGGCGGCATTCATGGCCAGCAGCGACTTCGACGCCGGTTGCGCCGCCGTCTCGATCCGCTCCTCGCCCAATTGCAGCAGGGCACGGCGCACGGTTTCGCCGTCCTGCAGGGACAGGCGGATGGAGATGGATTTGGTGGCCATGGATCAGGTCTCTGTTTGAGCCTTGGCGGCCCCCGCCACCATGCCGCGCTCGGCGAAGGGCAGCAGCCGCGCCAGCAGGGGCTGGTCGTAACCCAGCGCCTGGGCCTGGATCAGCAGGGCGGGAAGGTCGAGACCGGTGATGCCGCCACGCGGGCCGAGACGGATGGCGCCGATGGAACCGGTCAGCAATTCCCAGGTCTGCCAGCCCGCTTCGGTCAGGGGGGCGTTGCGGTCATAGGGGCAGTCGCAATCTCCGCCGCAGCCCCGTGCCATTCGGCGCGGGCCTGGAGACGTTTCCCTCGGCGATGACCGCTTCGTGGGTTTCGGTGTATTGGATGACGAAGGACTCGGCCATGCGGGGAAGCTGCATCAGCTCGGCGATGGCGGTGTCGGTGACCCCGGCCGGTTGATCGGCCTCATCCAGCACACCCTCCCATTTGGTGATGGCGGAACGGGCCAGACCTTGGGCGAACAGCATCTGCGACAGACCGGCCAGGGCGTCCTCGTCGGACAGATCGGGCAGACCGGTGATATCGGCCCCCGCCGCCTTGAGATCGGCATGCTCGGCGGCGATGGCGCGGGCCATGCGCCAGCCACGCGACCGGGCGGCCTCGTACACCGCCGTGGTCAGAGGACGAACGAACACCTTTACCCCATGGGGTAGATCGATCCAGTAGGGTTCCTTGGGGATGGTGAGCCTGATCATAATCAGTACCCCGCTACGTCGTTGACCAGGGGATCGCGGGCCGCCCGCCAGTCGTAGCTGGCCTGGATGCCGCCGGGGCCTTTGATCTCTTGCTTCTTTTTCGGCAGGAACACGCGGGGCAGATGGAAAGTCAGCGCGAAGGGCGAGCCGGGAATGGTGAAGCCGTATTCCATCGCCACCGGGCTTTCGGCGGCAATGGCGGCGGTGAGCGTGGTGTCGGTGCCGAAGCGGATGTCCACCGAGCCTTCGGCGGTGGCTTCGGTTTCGTCGACGCCGTCGATCAGGCCGTCGGCACGGATGGTCTCGACCCGCTCCAGGTTATTGGAAAAGGACAGCTTGCCGCCGACAACGTTGGCGAGCTGGCCGCCGCCGATACGGACGGTGCCGCTGCCCTGGCTGAACCGCTTGAGCGGGAAGCTGGCCGGGGTTGCGTCGATGGTGTTGGTGGTCTCCACCTCGCCCTGGGCGATGACGGCGATGCTGGCGTTGGCCGCGCCTGACCGGGCCATATCGAAGGACAGCTTGTCCAGCTTGGCCCCGGCATGGCGGAAGAATTTGGGCGTGGACAGCTTGGCGTGGCCGATTTCGATGGCCATGCTGGGCAGATCTAGGCCCGAGGTGAACACATGGGTGGAACCGGTATCGGCATCACCCGTGGTGGCGGGAGCGCCGAACAGGCCCCTCAGCCAGAACCCCAGCGCCCGGGTGTCGAGGGGGATGCCGATATCGCCCTCGTCCTTGACCGCCTCGTAATAGGGATCCTGGGCATCGCGGCCCTGGCCCAGCAGCGGGTCGTAACCCAGCGGACGCTCGGCCCCCAGGCTGCATTCCTTGAAGGACAGCCGGGTGTAGCCGTCGGCTGGAAGCACGCCGTAGCCCGCCTCGAAGGCGGCCAGCAGCACGCAATCGGCGCCGTAAGCGCGCGTCTTGCCCATATCGAAACTCCGATTGGAAAGGATCAGCCCAGCGGGTCGTCGCTGGCGTAATGGATGGTGACCGGCACCGTGGCACCGCGCAGGGAGGCGGCACCGTCAATGGCGAGGCCGGAGGTCTTAGGGGCGCCCCAGTCCAGCCATTCGGCCAACTCGCCAAGGGAGCGGTCGGCAGCCAAAGCCGCCCCCACCGCCATCAGCAAGGCATCCAAAGCGGCGCTGTCGTCGTCCTGGCCGCGTTGGAGAATGATTTCGATCTCGGTCTGGTGTTCCCAGAGGTAGGTGACCGGTGACAGAATCACCTCCGGGTCGCCGGGATCGCCATCGCGCAGGATGATCAGGCCGCCGGCAGGCACCGTCTCGGGCAATGGCGCTTCTCGCTTGGCGGTGGCACCGGGCACCGTTTCCAGCCGAGCCAACAGGGCGGCGAGGATCTGTTCGCGGACGGATGGCATCAGGGTCTCCAATTTCCGACGATCAGCTCCGGCAGGGCCGAAGCCAACCGTTCGGCAACTCCGTCCACGTCGAGGCGCTTCTTCAAGGAAACCTGCGGCACCAGGATGAACATCACCACTGTGGTCATCCCGCGCCTGGAGCGGAGCGCCGAGGCGCTGCCCTTGGCAAAACCGCCCATCTTCCCCGCCCGTGCCCGCATATTCTCGGCCACCAGCAGCGAGGGCGCGCCCCGGCGATAGATGAATCGCAGGCGGCTCCCGTGCATCTGTTCCCATAGGCCGGGCGTCATGCGCTTGCCTCGGGCGCCGGTGCCAGCGGCGGGCGTGGGGATCGCCAACCAGAAGCCATGCTTGGACTTGATCACCGCACCCTGGTCAAAAGCCCGGATGATGGTGGGAGCCCTGGTGAAGACGAACCCCGCCGCCTTGATGCTCTTTTGACCCTTGGGATACAGCTCGGCCCGCCAGGTATTGGCGAGGCGCTGGCCCATGCCCGCTTCGGTGACCTGTCGGCGGAGATCCGCCTTTAGCCCGTCGGCGGCTTGGCGCATGCCGGCGGTGACGGCGTCTTCGGCGTCCTTGATCTCCTCGGCCATGATCTTGCGCAGATCGCCGGATATGGCCGCCGCCAGTTTCATGCCGGTCTCACGTCGATTGTCCAAACCAGCCGCTCGGCATCCAGGCGGGGTTCGCCCTGGACGACGAAGCTGTCGCCGTCATGGACGATCACGTCCCCTGCCGCCGGACTGGCAACCTCCTTCCGCCGGACCTCGAATATCGCCGTCGCTGTGTGAACGGTGATGTCGGCGAATTCGAGATCGCGGTCGGGCCGCCCTACTAGGGCACGGACCCTGGTAGCTGACGGTGACGGCCATGTTCGGATCGGCGAACAGGTCGTCGAGGGCGTCGGCAAAGGCGGTCATGCTCAGTTGCCAGAGAACAGGCGCACCGCCAGGCGGGGCCGCTTGTTCACGGGGAGGATGGACGCCTCGGTCTTGACGTCGATGGCGCTGCCATCCTGGCGGGCAAGCTGCCGGGCATACATGGGCACGCCCAGGGTGTTGACCGTCTCGATCAGATTGGCCGGGGCGCCATAGGTGACGAAGGTGTCCATGGTGCCCAGCGGGAAGGCGATACCTTCGCCGGCCGGGATCAGGGTTTCGGTCTGGCCGGTGGAGAGGGTGACGGTGGCGCTGTATAAACGGCGGCGGACGTCTTCCCTGAGCGGCTGGGCGCCGGTCGAGGAATAGTACTGGTAAGCCTGCTCGACCTTGGCATGGCCGATCAGCTTGTCGAAGAACTCCGGGGACACCAGGGCCAGCACGCTGGTCATGGTCTCCCCCTTCAACTCGACCTCCACCTTGCGCAGGACATCGCGGATCTTGCTCTGGACGTTGGTGGTGGCGGTGCCCAGGCTGAAATCCACCTGCTGACGGGTAAGGGCGAACTCAGAGAAGTAGTCGTAGAGGGTCGCACCGGAGCCGTCGCGGATGATGCCGCGGAGCGCATTGACCTCCATGAATTCACGGGTCTGGGCGTGCTTGCTCCGCATGCGGGTCAGCTTTCGCTCCATGACGGTGGCCAGAGGATCGGCGGCGTCGGCGACGCCGAAGCCGCGCACACCCTGGACGTCTTGCGGCGTGATGGAATCGTCATGGGGAATCCACGGCACGGTGAAGGAGCGCATGCTCCGGGCATCGCGGTTGGCGACGGTGGCGGGGCCGCCCAGCGGCACGGTCGGTAGCAGGTTGAGAACACCTTCCGCCTGCTCGATGATGACGCTGCGCTGGGTGACGCCCTCGAAGCGGAACAGCCCCATCTGGCCCAACCGGGTATAGAGGTTGGGCAGCAGATTGATGGCCTGGGTCATCTCGGCGAGCGAATAGCCGCCCGCGTCGAAGGGATTGATGATCGCGTTCATGCAAAAGGCTCCGATCAGACGGTGGCGCGGGCGACGAGGCCCAATGCGGCGAGCTGGGTGAGCTTGGCAGCGCGTTCGGCGGGCTGGTCGACCGAGGCATCGAACACCAGGGCGCCATCGGCCAGGATGACCGGGCCACGAGCGGCGATCAGGCCGGTGACGGCGGCATCGGTGGCATCCACCGCTTCCAGCAGGACGGCGATAGCGGTTTCGGCGCCTTCGTTACCGACCATTTCGGCGGCGGGGGACAGACGGTATTCACCGCTGGCGGTGATGCGGCCCAGCACCGCGCCCAAGGGGTAGGACGTGCCCGCCTTCAGCGTCACGGTCTCGCGGGTATAGCTGGCGTTCAGTTCGAACTTCAGCAGATCGCCCAGGGTGGGCGGAGCAGTCAGCACAGGCATGGGGGCTGTTCCTTACTGGCGGGCGGCGGCTTCACGGGCACGCCGGACGATGGGGCTTTCGGTTTCGGCCTTGGTCGTGGTCCCCGCCGGGGCAGCCGCCACCAAATCGGCGGCATCGGAGCGCGACGCCAACTGATCCAGCACCGAGCGGCGCAGCGCCTCGGGCCGGATGCCCTTGGCCAGGGCGTCGGCGGCGTCGACGGTGATGCCGAGGCGGGCTGCCTGGGCGGCGATGGCGCTGATCTCGGCATATTCGGCGCGCAGACGCTGCTCCAGGTCGGCGGATGCCTCGGCGGGCGGAAGCGCGGCCGCAGTCACGGGGACATCCCCCGTTTGCTCGGACATGGTGGTCTCCTTGGGTTTGGACAGAACGGGGAAATGGACGGAGGGGCGCGCCAGCACGGTACCGAGATCGGCGAGGGCAACGCGGAGCGTGCCGACCTTGTCGGCCAGCCCGGCGACCACCGCCTGATCGCCGCGATAGACCGCAGCCTCAGTGGCCCGCACGGCGTCGGGAGATATCCGCCGCCGCTCGGCCACCAGGGCGGTGAATTTCCCGTACAGGGCATCCACATCGGCCTGGAGCGTGGCGCGGGCGGTGTCCGACAGCGGCTGATGGGGATTGCCATCGACCTTGCTGGCGCCAGCATGAATGAAGCTCCAGGCTCGCCCGGCCTGGGCGTCGGCAGCGGATTCGTCCACATGGATGGCGACCACACCGATGGAGCCGATCTCACCGGTCTGGGTGACGTAGAGGCGGTCGGCGGTGCAGGCGATGGCGTAGGCCGCCGACAGCGCCGCCTCGTCGGCCACCGCCCAGATCGGCTTGCCGCACTGGCTGCGGATGGCCTGGATATGGTCGACCAGATCGAACAGGCCGCCCACCTCACCACAGGGTGCCGATCACCGGCACGATGGCGATGCCGTCGGGCGTGACATCGACCGTCGCGGCCGGGATGGGCTTGCCATCAAAGGACAGCGCCTGTCCGGCCAGCCGGGGACCGAGGGCGCCCAGGATCACGTCCAGCTTGGCGCGGGCAACCAACAGCGGCGTTCCGTACAGACGGGCCGCGATATGGGGCAGATCGTGCATGTCGGTCCTTACTGTGTCGGTGCGGACGGCATCGGCGAGGTGCCAAGAACCAGCCCCAACCGCTGTTCGCGGGCCTTATCGGCGGCGATTTCGGCATCCACCTGTTCGGCGTCGAAGCCGCGCTCGGCCAAGGCCTGGGTGCGGCTTTTCAAGCCCGCTTCGATCTGCTCGATCTCGGCGCGGGCGTCCTTGAGCGGATCGACCCAATCCCATTTCGGCGGCAGCCAGGAACAGGCGATGAAACCGGCCCGGTTCGGCTCATAGCCCTTGATGGTCAGGGCGCCTGCCATCACGGCGGTGTCCATCCAGCGCTGCCAGACGGCCCGGCAAAGCTGGTAGACCATGACGGCGTGTTGCCAGGCGTCGATGCGACGGCGGAATTCCAGCAGGGCCAGCCGCGAGTTGGAGTAATTGGCCTTCAGCATGTCGTTGGACAGGTAGGCGTAGGGCACACCCAGGGCGGCGGCGATCTGCAACAGGGTGCGGTATTGGAACGCCTCGTATGAGCCGCCCACATCGGCGGGGGCCGAGGTCTGGATCTCCTCGCCCGGTTCCAGCATCACCACCTGGCCGGGCTGGACGTCCATCACCCGGTCGCCGGTGCCGCCGTCCTCGGCGATGTCGAACGGCTCGCCGGGGCTGGGGGTAGTGACGAACAGCGCGTACATGGCCGCCACCTTCTTGCGGTCCAGTTCGGCATCGTCGTACTGGTCGAGCAGGAACAGCTTGACGATGGCAGGGGCAAAGCGGGAAACGCCGCGTAACTGCCCGGCATCCACCGGGTCCATGACGTGGATGATCTCAGAGGCCGGAACCCGTACCGTCTCGCCCACCAGACCGGGGTCGGTGAGATCGCCGGGATGGCGGCGCAGGAAGTGATAGGCGACGCGGCGGCCAATGCGGTCGAACTCGATCCCCTGTCGGATGACATTGCCGCCGGGCAGGGTCTGGTTCCGGATCAGCGGCAGCATTTCCGAGGGCAGCATCTGCAATTGCAGCGGTACCGACAGGCCGTCCTCGGGCCGACGCGGGCGGAAGCGGAAGAACACCTCGCCGGCGATGAACACCTCGCGGGCAGCGCGGCGCTGCTGGCCGTAGAAATCGGTCAGCCCCTCGGCGTCGGATTCGTCGGTCCAGGCCAGCCACAGCTTCTGAACCTGGGCCTTGAGTGCCGCATCGGCGATCAGCGACGACGGCTTGATGCCGGCGCCGACCACATTGCCCGCCCAGCTTTCGATGGCGTTGGCTGCATAGCCGTTGTTGCGGATCAGGTGCCGGGCACGGGCCGTAATATCCGGCCCGGCGGCGGCGATCAGGGTGTTGACGTGGGCGCGGCTGGGCAGGAAGCCCTTGAGCCGCCGATTGCCCAGACCCGCCTCGAAGCCGCCGATGAAGGCGCCCACCTTGCGGCGCAGGGCCGACAACATGGTCACAGCCCCTTGCTGGCCACGGTCAGGATACGACGACGGCGCCCCTTGCCCTCGGCCAGGGCGATACGGCGGTCGAGATCGGCCAGCACCTGATTGGCTTGGGTCAGGTCGTACTGGACGGTGCGATCACCGACGGTGACGCGAGCGACCAGCGAGTTCCGCCGCGCCATCACGCGTTCGCGCTCGGCCTTCATCTCGTCGAGGGTCATCGGGATCAGCCCATGTAGCTGGAATGAAAAACCCGCCGGGAACGGCGGGTCTGGGGTCGGCGGATCTGGCCCGCCTGGGGTTCTTCGGTTTGGGCCAGATCGGATATGGCCAGTTGTGCCTCCAGATCACGCCACTTGGCCTCGGGCCAGCGGTCGGCGCCGACGATCCAGGCGGCGGCGCGGGCATAGACCCGGCAATCCAACGCCTCGTTGCGTTCCCGCAGCTTCTGCCATTCCAGCTTGGTGAAGCCGCGGCGGTTCTTGACCGTCACCAGCTGCTCGGCGACGAATTGCTTGCACCACTCCGAGTCTGCCCACGATGGCAGATGAACCGTTCCGGCCGGGTAACGGATGCCCGAAGCCAGGTCCTCGTCGGTCGGGCGCTCAAGCCGGAGGAAACGATAGGTCTCCGACTTGAAGGTGGAGACCGCCACGATCCACAACCGGGCGCCGCGCCTGATCTTCTTGCCGCCCTCGGTGGCGTCCACATAGGTGGGGCCCGACACCGGACTGGAGCGGTTGAAGCCCTCGACGCCCTTGACCGGCGATACGCTGGCGACGCCCATCTTGCGGCCCCAGGCATAGACCGCCGAGGCCTCGTAGCCGCTGTCGATGGCGAGGCGGGCGATCTTCAGGGCGGCGCCGCTGGCATGGTTCCAGGTCCTGGACAGCACCTGTTCCAAGGCCGTCCAGGTCTCGGCCTTCTCCGGGCCGCCCTCGATGACGATGTGGTCGATCAGCCAGCTTTCCAGGCCTCGGCCCCAGGCCCAGACGTCGATCTCGACGCGATCCTTCTGGACGTCAGCCCCGGCGGTGAGGAACAGCCCGCCCGTCGGGATAGTGCCCGGACTCCAAGTCTCGCGGCGGTCGTAGAGCCGCTGCCAGTCGGGCGCTTCACCAGATTCGACCCAGGTTTCGCCCAGCACCGTGTTGCGGAACACCCTAAGCGCGTCGTCATTGCCCTGGGCCGTTTCCCACAGGCGGACGATGTCGCGCCACGACTGCCAGCCCGGCGGTGAATACAGCGCCGAGATATGGAAGCCGATGGTGCCGGGATCAGTGGCAATGGCGGTGGCCCGCCAAACGCCTGCCGCCAGCATCGCGCCTTTATGGTGTTCGGCGATCTCCTGCTCGCAGGCTTCGCAGTAATAGCGCACCGTCTCGGGGCGGCCCTTGTCCCAGCGCAGCCGCTCGAATTTCAGCCACTGCATGGTCCCGCAATGGGGGCACGGCACGAAGAAGCGGCGTTGGTCGGACGCCTCGTATTCCCGCTCGATCCTCGACATCCCCCGGATCGTCGGCGTCGAGGCCAGAAACACCTTCCGCCGATGGGCGAAGGTCAGCGAGCGGGCCTCGGCCAGACCGACCGGATCGCCCTCCTCGTCGGCGGAAGCCGGATAAGCGTCCACCTCGTCGAGGAACAGGTAGCGGGCCGGCATGGAGCGCAGACCCACCGCGCTGTTGGCGCCGGTCAGCACCAGGGTGCCGCCGGGAAAATCCTTGGACAGCATGGTGTTGCCCGCATCCCGCGACCGGGCCGGCTTGACCCGTTCCCGGATGGCCGGGCTTTCGTCGATCAGCGGGTCGATGCGCTGGCGCGAGGCGCGTTTGGCCATCTCCACCGTGGGCTGAACGCACAGCATCGGCCCCGGCGCATGGTGAATGACGAAACCGATGAAGCAGCACCCGGCCTCGGTGGCCCCCACCTGGGCCGCCTTCATGAACACCACCCGCTGCACCGGGCTGGTGGGCGACAGCGCGTCCATGATGTCGCGCATATAGGGCGTGCGAGCGGTTCGGTACCGGCCCGGTTCCGCCGAGGCCCGGCTCGACAGCATGCGGTGCTGGTCGGCCCATTCGTCGAGATGGGCGTGGACATGGGCTTCCAGCAGGGTCTGCATCACATGCGGGTCGATGCCGATCTCCGCCGCCATCTGCCCGGCCACCCTGGCGGGCCAGGTGATCCAGGCATCCCGTTCCTGCCGGGCCAGCTTGAACACCAGGGCGGTGGCCCGCGCCCGGTCGACCACCTCATCCTTGAGGCGATCCACCTGGATGCGGGCTTTCTGGGCCTTGGCGACCTCGTGGGCGGTGCGGGCCTGGGCGAAGGTGGCCCCGGCGGACGCAGGGACAGCCGGAGTAGTTTCGCGCTGGGGCGGAGGTGCCGAGGAAACCGGCGCTTCAATGACCGGCTTCCGGGCTGAAGCAGCCCGCCGGCCAGGATCGGTTTGGGCATCCCGGCGGTATGGCTGACGCCACGCCTGCGCGCGTATTCGCGGACGGATAATCCCATGATCGGCTTCCGCTGAAATAAGCAATGAAATGAGACGCTTAATCAGTTGATGCGTCGGGCCGACAGAGCGATGAATGGTCCCACGAACAGCGGAGAGCACCATGATGAAGCGCACCGACAACACCAAGGCCCTGGACGCCTTTCTCGCCAAGAAGGCCGAATTCGACGCCATGCTGGCCCGGCTGCAAAACTTGAGCGCCGACCATTTCAACTGGACGCCCGACGAGATCAATTGGGGCCACGCCGGGACCATGACCCACTACGCCGAGATGCTGAAGACCATCACCGACAGCGCCTTCCAGGAAGGCGAATTCGCCGCCTGATCAACGGCTTTCCCCTTCCGATCCCCCCTTCGCGGGGGCAGGCCCCGACCGGCTTCAGGCTGGCGGGGCTCGGGATGGTACAGGCGCGGGGCTGGCCCGCGCCATCCTTGGAGTACCACCCCATGACCCAACTTTCCGACACCCAGGCCGTCATCCTGTCTGCCGCTTGCGCCCGCGACGGCGGCTTCCTGCTGCCGATCACCGCCGCCTTGAAGGGAGGCGC
>VBWB01000017.1 GCA_006218045.1 Stygiobacter sp. | reverse complement strand
GCTGCACGGCGAATCGATCCACTAAAGCCGGATCATGTTCGCGGTCAGGGGGGCGCGGCTTAGGCCGCGCCCTTTTTTATCGGGTGGTCCGTTTACTTCCGCCGTGCCTTGTCGAAGGCCACCGCCGTATCCAGGCGCAGGATGGCGCCGGCCAGCCGGCCCAGGGTCACGCCTTGTTCCAGGGTTTGCGGCTTCAAGCTGGTGCGCAGGTCGACCAGGCGCCGCATCAGGGCACGGGCCGGCAGCAGATGCAGGGGGATGTCGGGCAGGGCGGCGATGCCGAAGGCCTGACCGACATCGGTCAGGCTGTCGCGGATATACGCCAAGTCGGCCTGATCCATGGCGACGATATGATCAGGAGTTCGCCTGACCATGTTTTCCGCCGCGAAATTAACCACGGGTGCCTGCATCTTGCCCTTCCGTCCGCGCCGCAGGCGGTCAGTGTGACCGGCTTTGGCCAGCGGGGCAACCGCCTAAGGACAAGTGATGCGGCTTCGGCGAGTCGAATGAAACGACGACCGGTATGATCAAACCCGGCTCAGGCGGTTGTCGATGCTGGTCAAGGTGCAGCGTAAGTCCGGATTGTGGGGAAGCAAGCGGCGGGCCAGATCGCGCAATTCCCGCCGATCGATACTGTGCCCTTCCCATTCCTGGCGGAGCAGCCGCGCCAGAAGCTGCATGTCGGCGTGATCGCGCATGGTGCTCTCCGTCCTTGGTTGCCCTGGCCGGGATTTAGTCCTTTGCCGGTCGATGAACCAATCAGGCGTAGGTATGTTTAACCGAAAGAAACCACGGGTTTGTTTGAAAGGGGTATATCAACCCCGGCTCATGCGGTTGCGCACGCTGGACAGGGTGTGGCGCAGTTCGGGGTGGTGGGGCAGCAGGCGCTCGGCCAGATCACGCACGAACTTGCGGTCGATTTTGCCGCCGTTCCATTCGGATTCCAGCATCTGGGCCAACTGGATCATATCGTCGTGGGTGTTCATGGCGGCGCTCCGTGGTTGCGTTGTGGCAGGGTCAGAACACCACACACGGCGTAGGGATTCCATGGCGCGGAGGTATACGCGTCGGAGGAACCAGACTCCTACTCCTTCGGGGCACAATGACCACACTTTGGGAGCAAGGCCGCTGGCATAGGTCAAATGTTGGGGGATTAAGGCTTCTTGCCGTTCTTGGTCGCCGGTTCGGGCAGGAGGTCCATATTGGCGTCGAAGGTCAGTTCCAGCGGGCAGGGCGAGCGCTCATCGCCGTCCACCAGGCAGGTATTGGGCCAGCCGCCGGCGCTGCCGCGGTCCAGCACCATGTAACGGGCGAGCTTGCATGAATAAAGCCGCTCCCCCGATTTGCCCGGCGGCAATTCGCCCGACGGGGTCATCCAGGTGCTCAAGGGAACCTGCTGGGTGTCGAAGGTGCGGATCAGGGAATAGAAGGCGATGGTGTGCTCGCTGGTGTTTTCCACCCGGATCACCGTCCGGCACGAGGCGCGCTCCGGCACGCCGGGATAGCTGAACTGGGTGATGTTCAGACGCACGCCCTTGATCGGTTCGGACAGGGTCTGACTTGGTGCCAATTGCAGGTCGCGGACGCCCTTGGCGGCGGCCACCGACGCTGCGGGCTTGTCATCGCCCCCCCCGCCCGCGGCCTGGGCCGGATCGGTCGCCATCAGCAGAAACAGGGAAAGTACGACAGGCAGGCGACGCATGCGGGATCCTTCGGCAGGGGCCGACCAAGGTGGCACGGGGTCAGCCCACCGGAAAGGACAAAATCACCCGCAACCCGCCCTCGGGCCGGTTTTGCAAGACGATGTCGCCACCATGGGCACGGATGGCGGCGCGGGCCACCGCCAGCCCCAGGCCGGTGCCGCCGGTGCCGCGGTTGCGGCTGGTTTCCAGGCGGATGAAGGGGGCGAAAACCTTTTCGTGGTCGGCTTCGGCGATGCCGGGGCCGCTATCGTCGACACGGATGGTCAAAAGGCCGTCGTCGCAGGCCAGGTGGGCGCGGGCGGAACCGCCGTATTTGCGGGCATTGTCCAAAATGTTGGCCACCGCCCGCTTCAGCGCCAGCGGGCGGGCGGGGGCGACCAGGGATGGGGGGCCGTCATAGGCGATGCCCACATCCTCGGCCAGATCGCGCACCAGATCGGCGACGTCGACCGGCCTGCGCTCTTCCCGCGTGGCGTCGTCGCGGGCGAAAGCCAAGGTGGCGGCGATCATGTGTTCCATTTCCTCCAGATCGGCCAGCATCTTGGCCCGCTGCTCGTCGTCCTCGACGAATTCGGCGCGCAGGCGCATGCGGGTGATCGGGGTACGCAAATCGTGGCTGATGGCCGCTAGCATCTGGGTGCGGTCGTCGACGAAGCGGCGGATGCGGTCCTGCATGACGTTGAAGGCCTGGGCGGCGGCGCGCACCTCGCGCGGGCCGCGCTCGGGCAGGGGCGGGGCGTTGACGTCCATGCCCAGGCGCTCGGCGGCGGCGGCTAGACCGGCCAGCGGGCGGGTGGCCCGGCGCACCGCCCACAGCGCCGCCACCGTCACCGCCACCAGGGCGGCCAACAGCGGCAGGACGAAGCGGGCCTGCCACAGGGAATCACCGTGTTCGATGGGGGCGAAGACGTTCAGCCACGACCCGTCGTTCAAGCGTACAGCCACCCGCAGCCCCGGTCCCATCATGCCGTGACCCATGCCGAAATAGCCGGGGCCGAATTTGGGGCGGTCCATGCCGGGGGGAGCCATGCCGGCTTCCGGCGGAGGCGGGGGCGGCAGCGGGCCGATACTGGCGCGCACCTCGCGCCCGTCCATTTCCCGCGATAGCAGCCGCACCACTCCCTTGGCCATGCCCTGGGGGCGTTCGTCGTCGGTGACCAGTGGGCTGATGCCCCAGCCGGCGCGCAGGCCCGGAGCGTCCAGGCGGCGCAGCACATGGCGGCGGTTTTCCGGCGGGGTTTCCTCCAGCAGATTGACCAAGGTGGCCACCCGTTCGGCGGCATAACGCCCGCCCAGGGCGGACAGCGCCTCGCCGCGATTGCCGACGAACAGGGCCAGGGCGACCCCCAGGGCGACCAGAACCGCCAGCACCAGGACAAGGGCGGTGCGGCCCATCAGCGAGGACGGCAGGATTTTCATGACCGCACCACGTCCGGGGTGAACAGATAGCCACCGCCGCGCACGGTCTTGATCAATTGCGGCTCTTTGGGGTCGTCGTTGAGCTTGCGGCGCAGGCGGCTGACCTGGATGTCGATGGAACGGTCGAAGGGAATGGCCTGGCGACCGCGGGCCAGATCCAGCAACTGATCGCGTGACAGCACCCGGCGCGGATGTTCGACAAAGGCGCGCAGCAGGTCGAATTCACCCGCCGACAGGGTCAGCACCACGCCGCCGGGATCGGTGAGGTCGCGGGTGGCCATGTCCAGCACCCAGCCGTCGAAGCGCAGGCGGTGGCCGCCGCCGCCGGAGATCGGGGCGGCGGCGTCGTTTTCCGCCGGGGCGCGGCGCAGCACCGCCTTGATGCGGGCCAGCAATTCACGCGGGTTGAACGGCTTGGGCAGGTAATCGTCGGCGCCCACTTCCAATCCGACGATGCGGTCGGTGTCCTCGGCCATGGCGGTCAGCATGATGATGGGCAGGCGATTGCCCTGGGTGCGCAGCCGGCGGGTCAGGCTCAGGCCGTCCTCGCCCGGCATCATCAGATCAAGGACCACCAGATCGATACCGTGGGCATCCAGCAACCGGTCCATCTCGGTGCCGTCGCGGGCGGTGGAGACGTGCAGGCCGTGCTTGGCCAGGAAGCGGGCCAGTAATTCGCGGATTTCGTGGTCGTCGTCGACCACCAGGATGTGCGGCGTGGTGTTCATGCCCCCAATATAGCGCGGGCCACGGGCGGCGTCCGTTGGTGTTTCGCAACAGAAGGTAACAGCCCGATACCCTTTGTTGCCAAATGCCCGAGCTGGCGACATACCGGCGTTACAGGCCTCTGGTCATCTAAGCCCCATCAGTCCTTCACCAAACCGATGGAGTTTTTCATGAAGACCAAGTCCCGTATCGTTATCGCCGCCATCGTCGCCCTGGCCGCCTTGGGCGGCATCTCCCAAGCCCAGGCCCGTGGCCCCCATGGTGGTGACGGCCCGTGGGAAATGATGGGCGGCCCAGGCGGTCCCGGTCGGTGTGCCGACCGTGAAAAGCCGCTGACCGAGACCCAGGTCAAGGACATCCTGGAAGGGATGATCGCCTGGCGCGGCGAGGATGCCAAGGTCGGCACCGTCAAGACCATCGAAGACGGCAAGATCAGCGGCGAGATCATCGGTGCCGACGGCAAGGTGCTGCGCACCATGACCTTCGACGCCAAGAGCGGTCGCCCGGTCCGCCCGGCGAAGTAAGCCGATCAAGCCTAAGCCCCCTTCGGCGCGTTGCGCCGAAGGGGGCTTAGGCGTTATAAGGCGCGGATGATAAAGCGCATACTAAAGGTCACCGCCATCAATCTTGCCCTGCTGCTGGTCTTGGCGACAGCGGCGGAATTGCTGTTCGGCACTTGGTTCAGCAAGGATCCGTTGGATCAGCTGGACCTGCCGCGTACTACCCGCACCATGGTTTCCGCCGCGCGCCTTTATGCCGGCGGCGGTGATTTCGTCTATCGCCGCGACCGATGGGGCCTTCGCGGCGATGTCGATCCGACCAAGGTGACCATCCTGACCATTGGCGGCAGCACCACCAATCAGATGTATCTACCCGAGGAACAGACCTGGCAACAGGTGCTGGAGCGGCAGTTCCGCGAGTCCGGGCGCACCGACGTGGTGGTGGCCAATGCCGGTATCGACGGCCAAAGCACGGTCGGCCATTTGCAGGCATTGCGCGACTGGTTCCCGCATGTGCCGGGGCTGAAGCCGCGCTTCGTCCTGGCCCATGTGGGCATCAACGACACCCAGGTCAGCGGCGCCTGGGTCGATACCCTGCGTCATCATTCCTTTGACCGCATCATCAAACAAAAAAGCGCGCTGTTCCGCCTTGGCCGGCAGATCACCGGCATGGTGGTGGCCAGCCGCGCCCGTCTGCGTCACGACGCCGTCGATTACGCCGCCGCCAAATGGACCGATACCGGTGCCCAGGTGGTGCACGCCGGCGATTCCAACGCCGAGCAATACCGCCAGCGGCTGAAGCTGATGGCCGACGAAATCCATGCCCTGGGCGCGGTGCCGGTGTTCGTCACCCAGACCCGCGGTGATTTCAAGAAGGCGGGCGGCAAGGTGATGGGGCTGGTCACCCAATCCGGCCCCAATGGTGTCGATCAATACAACGCCCTCACCCCCTATAACGCCGCCACCCGCGAAGTGTGCCGCGAGAACGGGCTGTTGTGCCTGGATCTGGCCCGCGATCTACAGTTTGGCGACGGCGACTTCTATGATTACCTGCACAACAGCCCCCAGGGCGCCGAAAAGATCGGGCGCTGGCTTTACGGCAAACTGGCGGGACTGGTGTGACCAGGGGAAAACCTGTAAAGATCATTGTCCTTTTTTCGCGGAGTTTTCGGACGTGGTGATGGATGACAAGCTGGTGATCGCGCTGCCCAAGGGACGTATCCTCGACGAGGCCATGCCCCTGGTGCGTGCCGCCGGGATCGAGCCCGAGGCGGATTTCGACAACCCCAAGACCCGGGCCTTGCGCTTTTCCACCAACCATCCGCATATCGACATCATCCGGGTGCGCTCCTTCGACGTCGCCACCTTCGTCGCCTTCGGCGCCGCCCATCTGGGCATCGCCGGTAACGACGTGTTGATGGAATTCGACTACCCGGAAATCTACGCGCCGCTGGATCTGGGCATCGGCGGCTGCCGTCTGTCGGTGGCCGAGCCGGTGGGGCTGGCCGAACACGACGACCCCCGTCGCTGGAGCCATGTGCGCATCGCCACCAAATACCCGGAAGTGACCAGGCGCTTCTTCGCCGAGCGCGGCGTCCAGGCCGAATGCGTCAAGCTGAACGGCGCCATGGAACTGGCCCCCAGTCTGGGCCTGTGTTCGCGCATCGTCGATCTGGTGTCCACCGGGTCGACCTTGAAGGCCAACGGCCTGAAGGAGGTCGAGGTGATCGCCCAGGTGACCTCGCGCCTGATCGTCAACCGCGCCGCGCTGAAAACCCGTCCGGTCGAGATGACCGGCTGGATCGATGCCTTCCGTGCCGCCTGTGAGACCACCCATGCTGCTGCTTGATTCCCGCGCCGCCGATTTCGCCGATGCGTTTGAATCGCTTCTGCATATGAAGCGCGAAACCGACGAGGACGTGAACGCCACCGTCGCCGCCATCATCAACGACGTGCGTCATCGCGGCGATTCGGCCTTGGTGGAATATACCGCCAAGTTCGACCGGCTGCCGCATCTGATTCCGGCCGGCTTGGCCATCACCGCCGCCGAAGTGGACAAAGCGGTGGCCCAGGTGTCGCCCGAACTGATGGCCGCCCTGGAACTGGCCGCCGAACGCATCGCCGACTTTCACCGTCGGCAGGTGCCGCAGGGCTATGCCTACACCGATGCCGCCGGCGTGCGGCTGGGCCAGCGCTGGACCGCCGTGCAGGCCGCCGGCCTCTATGTGCCCGGCGGCACCGCCGCCTATCCGTCGAGCGTGCTGATGAACGCCATTCCGGCCAAGGTCGCCGGAGTCGAGCGCCTGGTCATGGTGGTGCCCACCCCCGGCGGCGTGCTGAACCCGTTGGTGCTGGCCGCCGCCCGGCTGGCTGGCATCGATGAAATCTACCGCGTCGGCGGGGCCCAGGCGGTGGCCGCCCTGGCCCACGGCACCGAGACCATCCGTCCGGTCGACAAGATCGTCGGTCCCGGCAATGCCTTTGTCGCCGCCGCCAAGCGTCAGGTGTTCGGCACCGTCGGCATCGACATGATCGCCGGCCCGTCGGAAATCCTGGTGGTGGCCGATGGCGCCAACGATCCGGCTTGGATCGCCGCCGACCTGTTGAGCCAGGCCGAGCACGATACCGCCGCCCAATCCATCCTGATCACCGACGATGCCGATTTCGGTGATCGCGTCGCCAGGGCGGTGGAAAGCCACCTGAACATCCTGCCGCGCGGGCCGATCGCCCGCCAGAGCTGGGAAGCCCATGGCGCCATCATCATCATTCCCCATCTGGACGATTGCGTCGCCCTGGTCGACCGCATCGCCCCCGAGCATCTGGAACTGGCGGTGGAAAATCCCGATGCCCTGGCCGCCAAGGTCCGCAATGCCGGCGCCATCTTCCTGGGCCGCTATACCCCGGAGGCGGTGGGCGATTATATCGGCGGCCCCAATCACGTGCTGCCGACGGCGCGCTCGGCCCGCTTCTCCTCGGGCCTGGGGGTGCACGATTTCATGAAGCGGACCACGCTTTTGGGCTGCGACGCCGATGCCTTGCGCGCCATCGGCCCGGCGGCGGTGGCCCTGGCCGGGGCCGAGGGCCTGGGCGCCCATGGTCTGTCGGTGGCGCTGCGTCTGAACATGGCTGCGTCCTGATGCCCCATCGTCAACGCATCATCCATGTGCAGCTTGATGAAAAGACCATGGTGCGGCGCAAGCCGGAGGTGGAGCACGAGCGCAACATCGCCATTTACGATCTGCTGGAAGAAAACTATTTCGCCCTGCAAGGCGGCGATTTCATCGGCCCCTACAATCTGCATTTGCGGCTGGAAGACAACCGGCTGATCTTCGACGTCCGCGCCGAGGCCGGGACCGAACTGGTGCAGGTGCCGCTGCCGCTGAAGCCGTTCCAGGCCATCGTCAAAGATTATTTCATCCTGTGCGAAAGCTATTATTCCGCCATCAAGAAGTCGACGCCGTCGCAGATCGAGGCCATCGACATGGGCCGGCGCGGCCTGCACAACGAAGGGTCGGAACTGCTGCGCGAACGTCTGGCCGGCAAGGTCGATATCGATTTCGACACGGCGCGGCGCCTGTTCACCCTGGTTTGCGTCCTGCACATAAGGGGGTAGGGCGTGGGGGAGTTGCCGTCGGCCGTTCTGTTCTGCTGCACGTTCAACGCCATCCGCTCGCCCATGGCCGAAGGCCTGTTCCGCCGCATGTACGGCACGCGGGCCTATGTGGCCTCGGTCGGGGTCAAGGCCGACGAGCTTGACCCCTTCGCCGTCGCCGTCATGGACGAGATCGGTATCGACATCTCGCGCCACCGCCCTCGTACCTTCGACGAGTTGGAAGACGACAGCTTCGACGTCATCATCAGTCTCAGTCCAGAGGCCCAGCACAAGGCGGTGGACCTGACCCGCACCAATGCCTGCGAGGTCGAGTTCTGGAACACCTTCGACCCCACTTTGGTGGAAGGCAGCCGCGAGGCCCGCCTGGATGCCTATCGCCAGGTGCGCGACGAATTGGAACGGCGAATCCGTAAGCGTTTCCCGGTCTCGGGTTTGGCGCGGGAATAGGCTTATGGGGGGAAGTGCTTAAAATCACTTGACCTTGACTGTGCAAACGCTCACTTATTCCATCTGCCCAAGACCCAAACGCCTGGAAGGACATATGGCGAAAGAGGATGTCATCGAATTTTCCGGTAACGTGACCGAATTGCTGCCTAACGCAATGTTTCGGGTGAAGCTGGATAATGAACACGAAATTCTTGCCCACACCTCGGGCAAGATGCGTAAAAACCGTATCCGCGTGCTGGCCGGCGATCGTGTCAACGTGGAAATGACCCCTTACGACCTGACCAAGGGTCGCATCACATTCCGCTTCAAGTAAGTTCCGCGCGCGTGGGCGAACCTGTCGAGATTTCCGGTCTGGTTCTGGCTTCCGCGTCGCCGCGTCGGCTGGATTTGTTACGCCAGATCGGCATCATCCCGGCCAAGATCGACCCCGCCGACATGGACGAATCGCCGCTGAAGGGTGAGCTTCCTGCCCCTCATGCGGCACGTCTGGCCGAGGCCAAGGCCCGTATGGTCGCCCAGCGCCATCCCGGCTGCTTCATCCTGGCCGCCGATACCGTGGTCGGCTGTGGCCGCCGCATCCTGCCCAAGGCCGAAGACGAACGCACCGCCCGCAAATGCCTGTCGCTGCTGTCCGGACGCCGTCACCGCGTGCATGGCGGTGTCGCCCTGTTGACTCCCGACGGCACCGCCCATACCCGACTGGTCACCACCATCGTCACCTTCAAATGCCTGGACAAGGCTGAGGAAGCCGGCTACCTCGCCTCGGGCGAGTGGCATGGCAAGGCCGGCGGCTATGCCATCCAGGGATTGGCGGCGGCTTACGTGCGCTATCTGGGCGGCTCTTATTCCAACGTGGTGGGGCTGCCCTTGCATGAAACCGCCCAATTGCTGAAGGGCGTCGGGCTCCATGGCCTCTGAAATTCTCTATTCCTGGGGACCGGGTGAAAGCCGTCTGGCCCTGGTCCGCGACGGTCGTCTGGTCGATCTGGCGGTGATCCGCCCAAGCTTGCTGGCCGGTGCCGTGGTGCTGGGCCGGGTGGTGGAACTGGCCCCCAAGATGGGCGCGATCTTCGTCGATATCGGCCAGGACAAGCCCGGCTTCCTGCAAGGCGTCAAGCTCAATCAGGGCGCTTCGGTGCTGGTTCAGGTCAAGGCCGATGCCCAGGGGCTGAAAGGCGCCGTCCTCACCACCGAGGTGGTGCTGTCGGGCCGCTTCATCGCCTATACCCCCATGCGTCCCGGCCTGTCGGTGCCACGCAAATTATCCGATGACCGCCGCGCCATTCTGCAAGAGCGCCTTGCCTGCATGATGCACGACGACGAAGGCATCGTCGCCCGCCTGCATGCGGTCAATGCCGACGAACCGGCCCTGGAAGCCGATTTGACCGCCTTGCGCAGCCAGTGGCAGCAGATGCAGCAAGACCAGCGCGACGCCCGCGCCCCCGCCGTTTTGTGGCGCCCCGATCCGCTGGATCGCATGCTGTCCGACCATCCCGGCGTATCGCGGGTGCTGGTGGATGACGATCTGGCCTTCGCCCAGGCGCAAGCCCGTTTCGGCGCCCTGGTGGAACGCCATCGCGGCGGTTCGGTCTTCGACCTTTACGACACCGAGGACGCGGTCGCCGCCTGTCTGGCTCCGGTGGTGCCGTTGCCCTGCGGCGGGCGCGTCACCTTTCAGGGGACGGCGGCGCTGACCGCCATCGATGTGGATTCCGGCCCGGCCCAACCCATCGAGGCCAACCAGCAGGCGGTGTCGGTCATCGCCCGCCAATTGCGCCTACGCAATATCGCCGGCCAGATCATCGTCGATTTCGTCTCGGCCGGCGGTAAAGGCGCGCTGATCAAGCTGATCACCGCCTTGAAGCAATCCATCTCCAGCGATCCCACCGCCACCCACGTCATCGGCGCCACCGCCCTGGGATTGGTGGAAATGACGCGGGAACGGCGCGGGCCGTCCCTCTCCGATCTGATGGTGGAAAACGTCCCCCTGTTGTCGCCCCGGGCCGCCGCCCTGCGCGCCTTGCGTCTGGTCCTGGCCGAGGCCGTCCATCATCCGGGCCGCGCCCTGGTCCTGACCGTCGCCGCCGATGTTGCCGCACTGTTGCATGGTCAAACCGCGGCCCTGGCCGAGATCGAGGCCCGGCTGGGCCGCAAGCCGCTGATCCGGGCGGAAGAGGGCCGCGCCCGCGACGACATCGCCGTGACCGAGGCGTGAGCGCATGAAGCCGGCCAATTCCAACAAGCCGTGTCCGGTCTGCGGCAAGCCGCCGCAGCCGAAATTCCTGCCGTTCTGTTGCAGCCGCTGCGCCGATGTGGATTTGAACCGTTGGCTGGGCGGGGTCTATCGGGTGGAAACCAACGAAACCGAACAACAGCATGAGCAGGACGGCGACGACCGCTCCTGACCGCCCCTTCGGCTTCGGCCGGGGGCTTGGCGACAGCGTGTCGCTGATGCTGGGCTATTTCCCCATCGCCATTTCCTTTGGCCTGCTGGCGGTGGGGCAGGGGCTGTCGCCGTTGCAGGCCCTGTTGGTGTCGGCGGTGGTCTATGCCGGGGCCAGCCAGTTCACCCTGGTATCGCTGTTGGCGGCGGGGGCATCGCCGTTGTCGGTGATCGGCGCCGTGGCGGCCATGAATTTGCGCCATCTGTTCTATGGTCCGGTGCTGCTGTCGCAATTGCCCCGGCCCGGGCGGCGCCTGCCGCGCCCGCTTTTGGCTTTTGGCCTGACCGACGAAGTGTTCGCCCTGGCTGCGGCCAGCATCACCCCACGCCACGGCGAAACCTGGCTTTTGGGGGTGCAGATGGGCGCCTATGGCGCCTGGTTGGCGGGGACCGTCTGTGGGGCCATTGTCGGCAATGTCGCCGGCTCCGGTTGGCCACAGTTACAGGCGGCCTTGGCCTTCGTCCTGCCGGCCCTGTTCCTGGCCCTGCTGCTGCCATTGCTGCGTCGGCAAAGCGTGATCCCGCTCTTGGCCGCCGCCGTGGTGGTGGCGATCCTGTCGCGTTTCATCCCCGGTCATGCCGCCTTGCTGGTGGCGATGATCGTGGGGGCGGGCCTAGCGGCGCTGTTGCCTGCCGCCGGCGAGGAGGCGGCATGAACGCCACCACCTTGGCTTGGGTGGCGTTGGCCGGCGGCATCGCCACCTTTGCCATCCGTTTGCTGCCGATGCTGGCGTCGGAACGCCTGCAAGACCGCCCCTTACCGCCCCGGCTGCGCCGCTTTCTGCTGGCCCTGGGGCCATCTTCCATCGCCGCCATGCTGGCTTTGTCGGTGACGGACCTGCTGCCGGCGGACCGCCTGTCGGCCACGCTGCCGGCGGTGACGGCGGGTTTGGCCGCCGTCTGGCTGACCCACCGGTGGAGCGGAAACGCGGCCAGGGCAACCCTTGCCGGCACCTTGGCCTATGGCGTTGTGGCGGCTTTGGCGGGGATGTAAAAAAAACGTATTCCCCCCTTTGACAGGTCCGATGAAACCCGTTATAAGCGCCTCCTCTTCACGAGGACGGCGGTGAACACCAAGCCCGCCGGTCAGTGCCCAGGTAGCTCAGTTGGTAGAGCATGCGACTGAAAATCGCAGTGTCGGTGGTTCGATTCCGCCCCTGGGCACCATTTATTCCCTTGTTTTCAAGGCTTTAACGCCCCGCCAGAAGCGGGGCGTTTTTGCGTTTTGGGGGCTTGCCCCACAGTTGCCCCAAAAACTGTGCCTGAGGGCGTGGCTGCTATGACAGCCCCAAATGGGCTTCTACGTGCCTCAGATGGCCGCCGACGGCTAAATACCTCCATACCCCCAGGAGGTCATTGATGCGCGCCAACCAACTTTCCCACCAGCCTGCCAAGCTCAAATTGGTCGTGGTCCCCATACGGTGCCGGTGCATCGCCCCTGTTGCGGCAGCGCCATACGTCCATCGATCAGACAAACTGCTGGTCAGGGTGAATGGGCTGCTGGCGCAGGACGCCGTGATCGAGGTGACCAACTACACCGCCGACCGTCACCACGTGGTCGTGGAGTTCGCGGCGTGCATTCCCGTTTATGCCCATGGCTTGTCGGATGGGGTCGAACGCGCCCGTTCAATCTCGGTCGAGTTCAGCGGATGGGTGGAAGGCGAGGCTCGGGATGTGTCGGTGTCGATCACCGGCGAGGTGCTGCTGGCGAACCCTGGGGGCAAGGTGTTCAGCTTGGTTGGGGCGGATCGGTGACGCCCGTTATTTTCGACCGGTCCAGCGCCTCTACCACGCGGCTCGCATCGGACGGTTCCCCCGTCCCCAGGGCATCGCATACGTAGGGCGAACTCCCTCAAGCCATGTGAATCGTGAACACCATGTTGTCCGAGAAAAAGACTGGACTGGTGGGGGGTGAGTTGGCGAGAAAATACCTTGGCATGGATGGTCAAGGTGCATGATGAGCTTTCTACGAAACCCATCACTCGAAGAAATACATCATTTCATGATCGGAGAAACGCACCTGCGTGGTCTGCTCGACGCAAGCAATCTGATTGTGTGGAAGCCATCTACTGGGGACCACGAGACAGCCCTTGAAATCCTGAAGATTGATCGTCGGAGCATATTGCCGGTTACCCTGTACGACGACATCATCGAACCATCGATCCACCTGACGGGGACGATATGGAGCAGAAAAGATGCGTGGCAAGTGGCGGAATTTGTTGAGAATCACCCGGCGATCAGTTTTCTGCGCGACCGCTTCGAGGTTTTAACCTGATCTCAAGCACACCTGCCGCCGTGGAAAGCTTGGCAATCTCCTTGGCTGACTTCGCCAAAAAATCCGCTGTCGCAACCACTTGGCGCAATTTCCGGTAATTAGTTGGCTTCCATGGCTTTTGCTGGACTGTGAAGCGTCCAATCATATTAAGGCGCTGTATGGCCTCGCTGTCCGGCAGCCCCATTTCGATAAATTCGAGAATCAGCGGATGCATTTCGCGCTGGTGTTCAAGCGATGCGATTCGGCGTCTGTAGCGCCCGAGGTCTTGTCCTCTTTTTTGTCGAAGCTCTATCTTTCTGCGAATTCTATCGGCATTTTTTTCAGAAGCGCGTAGAGCGAATAATTCATAGAGGCTTTCCGCCTCCTCTCTTCTGATTTCAATAATTTTGCCGCCGCATTCCCGAAATTCCTCAATCCGCGCATCCATGTGAATGTTGGGTCGCCACTGCTTTATAAAAGGCAGGCAGACCAACGCTGCGGCAGTTGCGCCACACTTTTCAAGGGCGGACATCAAACCCGGTAGCTCAAATTTTGGGCCGTCACCCGGGTTATAGCGATCTACGAACTCCCCAATGACCTTGTAGCCCAATCCATCAGCCCATGCCGCAATGGATTCGCGCTGAAGGTTCGTGGCTTCACTTGCGTACTCGAAGCCATTCTTGGTGCATTCGCTGCGGTAGTAAGCCACCACATTCGTCGTCGTTCTCGCCCTCCGCACTTTGGTTCCCCCTTCAGATTCGATCTCGCAGAAGTTTTTTTGCCCGATTTTTTCCCGGAATCCGGCCATGTTCCGGTCGAGGCTTCAACATTTTTCTCCACCCTCAAGCACAATGCCAAAGGAATCCGACAGGGTTCTCTCCACGACACAGGAGAGCCGCCATGAAACAGACCCGTCGCCTTCCGCATCATCAGCCACTTCAGCTTCCCAACCTGCCCATCCCCGCCAACGACAATAATTCGCCCGACCTGCCGCCCTCGAATGCGATGGCGCTCCGCGCGGCTGCCTAACTGCTCTCAGGGGGAATCGATATGAATTACAATCTCATTCTGAAAAAACCGATCTCCACGGCGCAAGCCACCATCAACGTCGAGCTTCGCACCCACGCGGGTTTGACCAAGCTGTTGATCGACGCCCTGTATGCCTTGCTGGAAATCCGCAAGGACGAAGCTGGCTTCATCCAATTCGCTCGGCAGAATTATGATTTGAAGGTCACGGGGAAGGCGGTTGATCCGATTTGCCTTCTTCTGGTCAAGACGATCTTCATGGGGACAGGCGGCAAGACCGACATGCGGCGCTGGCATGGTTTGCTCGCCACCGCGCTGCGGTTCCTCGAAGAGAAGGTTCCCGAAATCCCCGACAATCATCTGCCCCGTTACGTCCATCACCTGGGCGGTGTCAGCGGGTGTGCCAAGGCTTGGCGCAAAGCCCATGCGCCTGACCCGATTGAACGTGAGCGGAAGAAGCTCCGCCGCATTCAGACGTTCCTGAACGACATCGGAACTATCGGGTTCGAAGCCCCGGCCGCCAACGGGAATACCGTGCTGGTGTTGAACAAGGAAGACGACCGCAAAAGCCGCGAAGCCCTGACACAGCAGCCTGGGCGGATCGTCTTGGTGGGCGATATCGATGAAAACGCCAACCTGTCCAACCTGCGCATCATCATCCGCGATCAGGATGAAATCACCCGATTGCTCGAACGGAAATCTCTGGCGGTCAACGACAACGCGAAGACCGACACCATCAGCGACGAGGAGGCTGCGTAATGTCCCAGAACCAAAACGTGATGCGCTTCCGCGACCATCTGCTGACCAGTGTCCGTGTCCCTGACCACGTGATGAGCATTCTCAAATCCCCAGGAGGGAAACACAAAGTCGCTCCCCATCTGGTTCGGCTTCTGCCGTTCAAGGTTCACATGTTCGCTGAGCCTTTTGCCAGCAGTGCTGCGACGCTGTTCCATGCCATCCGCACTGGGCGCTGCAAACAGGGCTGGCTGAACGACCTCGATCCCGATGTCTTCCGCTTCTGGACGACCGTCCAGCAACATCCTGATGCGTTGGTCCGCGAACTCTATGCCCTCGAAAACCGCTTCGGTTTGGGAAGCGAAGAGATGTTCGATCTCGCCTGCCAGATGGTCGAAAGCGACAACGACGCCGAAGCGGCTGGGGGGTTCTACATTCGCAATCACCTGTCGCGGTCGGGAACGAATGGGATGTCGGGTTATAATCCGTCGTATCCCCGTGATGGTCGCGGCATCAAGCGCGTCCACATCAACTACATCCCTCAGTTTTCCGACTGGTTGCAAGGCGTTCGCATCACCAACCTCGACTACCGTGAGGTGATGGACGAGCCGGGTGAGAATGTGTTCGTCATGGCAGACCCCCCGTATGCAAACGTGGGCAAAACCATGTACCCGTTCGGTGATGCCGATCTCGCCGAGCTTGCCCAGCGCGTCCGCTCCAGCAAGCATTCCTGCTTGGTGACCGTGGACGACAGCCCGAGCAACCGTGTCCTTTTCGCGGACATGTCGCCCATCGTCCGCAGCTACGCCAGCACCATGGGTGACCACCACGCGGCGTCGGAACTGATCTGCGCCAATTACACCACGCCGCTGTACGCGATCCATGCCCGCGACATCGGGGGGATGCTGGAGCAGGCGCCTGTGGCGGCAAATTCCAATGAGGATGATGCCGTCGCGTTGGCGGTCGAGGAAGAACCGGTCACCGAGATCGATGACACCGCCACCACCATGCCCTTGGGGGATGAGGTGGTTTCCAGCAAGGAATGGCATCCGAGGCACCTTTTCGTCCGTCAGGGCAGCGAGCAGAAGAACTGCGAGTGGTACACGCCCGATTGGCTGCTCCAGCACCTCTATGCCGCCAACGGCAACCAGCCCGTTTGACCTTGATCCGTGTTCGCCGTGCAAGGGCGCCAATGCTCCTGTGTGGGCGCGTCAGCATTTCACCCTTGCTGATGACGGGTTGGCGCAGGAATGGCACGGGCGTGTCTGGCTCAACCCTCCCTACCACAGCCTTGGTCCGTGGCTGCAAAAGGCTGCCGACGCGGTTTGGTGCCGTCATATGCCGAATGCCCCTACCTGGGAATCGGCGGAGCGCGACAAGCCGCTGTGCGAAACGGTGGTCGGCATTATTCCTGCCCGCACCCATCGTCGCTACTGGCGTGCTTTCGTGGCCGACCATGCCCGCGTCTTCTTCGTCACCGGCAAGCTCGCCTTCCTGAAAGGCGACGGCGGCAAAGGTATCGAGGTCAGCAGCCGTCTGCCCGAAGGGCTGGCGATTGTGGTTTGGGGCAACCACACGCCCTTCACCGACTGCCTGCGGCGCCTGCCGAAGTCGAAGATCGACATTTACGAGCGTTCCGCGCCGACCACTCCCGACCACCCGGTGCGGTATTGGAATGCCATCGAGAAGGAGGCTGCGTGATGCTCTACCGCCTTGCCGACAGTGATCTCACCACACTCGCCTACACCGGCGGAAAAGCTCGGATCGCCCACCTTCTGGCGCGGCTTCGCCCCTGGGATTTCGAGGAATATCGCGAAGCATTCGTCGGTGGCGGTGCTGTCTTCAATTATCTGCGCCGCATCGCGCCGTGCCAGCGGTATTGGATCAACGATATCCACCTGCCGGTAGCAACTTTTCACCGTGTGCTGCGCGATGATGCCGAGGTGCTGGTCGAGCGCCTCCTCGACATTTTCGCCGAGCATGAAGGTGGCACACTGAAACTATTCGAATTGTGGAAGAAATGGCGGAACTCGTCCGACCCGCTTGAGCTTGCTACCGCCACCTTCCTGCATGGTCAAATCGTGCTTGGCTCCGAAAGGAAGGGGTATGGCTTCGCGAAATCCCGTGTGCTGGTAGGAAAGGCTCTGACCCGCTCCAAGATCACCCGCCTTCGCGGCTTCGCCGAACTGCTCCAGGGGGTGAAAATCACCAACGTGGATTACCGCGAAGTGATGGATGCGCCTGGGCGCGGGGTGTTCATCTACGCCGACCCACCATATGTGGGCGTCGGCGAAGACTGCTATAAATTTGGGAAATTTGACCTGCCCGAGTTTACCGCCACTATCGACCGTTGCCAGCACTCCGTGCTTTGGACGTTGAATTCCTTGGATATCGCCAAGGCGGCATTCGCGCGCCACAACGTGATCGAGCATCGGATGCGCTACACCGCCCATAGCCATGACGGTGCCGTGGAAATTATTGGGGCGAACTACACGACGCCGCTGTTCGAAGTGCATGCCCGTGAGATCGGCACGCTGCTGCCGAAGATTCCGAATACGAAGCCGATGATTTTGCCTGCCGCAGCCAACGAGAACATCTGTCCGATCACCATCCATAACCAGTCCTGCGCCGATATGGGCATCCTGTCCGATGGCAGTGTGCATCTGACGGTGACCTCGCCGCCCTACAATGTCGGCATCCAGTACGGTGACCAGTCCAATGACACGCTGACGCTGCCCGATTACCGGGCGTTGATGACGCAGGTGTTCGCCGAGGTCTACCGCGTCACCGCCGAGAAGGGTCGGGTGTGCATCAACATCGCCAACACGGGGCGCGACCCGTATATGCCGCTGGCGTCGCTGTTCATCGACCTGATGACCGAGATCGGCTTCACCATGCGGGCAGAGATCGTCTGGAATAAGGTCGGTGCCAAGTCGCAATCTTGCGCATGGGGAAGCTGGTGCCGCCCGTCTGCCCCTGCAATCCGGGAGCACCATGAACACGTGTTGATTTTCTCGAAGGGGGATTGGAAACGGTCTGACCTCAAAGGCGTGCAGCGCATGACCAAAACGGAGTTCATGGAAGCGACCAAGAGCGTGTGGAACATCATGCCCGAGCATCGGTCATCACACCCTGCGCCGTTCCCTGTCGAACTGCCGCGTCGGTTGATCAAGCTGCTGACTGGTCCGACCGACGTGGTGCTTGATCCTTTCACCGGGTCGGGAACGACGGCGCTGGCTGCCCAGGAACTTGGCAACCGCTTCGTCGGGTTCGAGCTTGAGCCTCGATGGATCGAACTGGCTCACCAGCGGCTTGCCGAAGCGGGCCAGCAGAGGAAAGCGGCGTGAGGCTGGATATTCCAGCCCCACCCCTGATCGGCGGCTATTCCGCCGTCTTGCCGCGCTTCGCCTTACCCTTGGCGGCTTCGATCTGGGCGTCCAACTTGCCCGCCTTCACCGCGTCCACCACCTGGGTCAAGACGGTGATCACGTCCTTGTTGGTTTTGCCCGCGATGATGGTGGGCTTGCCCGGCTCCAGTTCCACCACGGTCGAGGAACCGTATTTGATCTGCACCATGTGGGTGCCGTCACCAGCCGTCCACCACCACGGCTTGGGCGGCGCGGCGACCGCCTTGCGGGTGTAGTTCCCCTCCGCATCCTTGGCGTAGCGGGTACGCTCAACCTTGTAGCTGGAGTCGTTGAGCAGCCCGATCTGGTGCTGAATGCCCTCCAGCACGACTTCGCGCCCGGTCTTGCGGCGAGTTTCGCTGACCAGCGGACGCTTGGCATCGGTGAACTTGAGATTAAGGACAGACATAACATCCTCCGCGTTGTCTTGAGTGTATGTTATGGCCGCATTTAATCATCGGCCAAGATGGTGGCGATATATTCTCCATGTTTTTCCGTGAATAGATGCCATCTATGGCCGCTCGGCCACCCCATCTCGGGCAAGAGCCTCAATCGCCCTCCAGATTTCAGCATTGATCTTGGACGTTTCATCCGCACCCGCGATGTAATCTGCGGCGACCTTTGGATTAGGCTCGCTCCGAGCAGCCTCTCGTGACCGCTGCTCAAGGTCACGAAGAGAAAAGTGAAATCGGACAAGCGCATCCAACCCAGGTGCGCGCTTTCGGGCAACCGATGTCGAGTACCAAGAATCGCCTTTTCCAAACATCCACGAAAATTCCCGCTGGGAATCAACGGCGTTTAGTTCCCACATGCGCTGATAAAAATCTTGTAGTGATGCCATGGCACCCTCCTTGCTGCTGTTGCAGAGGTATTTATCTGCGACAGCAGGGCGCTGATCTGGCAGCATTTTATAAATACCATCATGGAGAACTCTCTGATCGAGAAAGTGGCGGAAATTCATGACCGCATCTGCAAGGACTCCGCTGACAACTTCGAGCGGTTGCAGCGTAAATTCCGCTACGCCCATGCGTATTGGATTGATGCCGATGCGTCGCGTCGTATCCAAGATCGTCAACGGCGGGCAGGCGGTACCGTCGTCGTCACCAACGAGCGCGGCACGGAATTGGGCGATCAGCGGCTTGCCGAGGCTTTGAATCGTTGGGGCGGGGAAATGCTGGTTATTGTTTGGATGGAGCGCGCCCAGGACGCGACCCTGATGGAATTGGCGGTTCGCTGAGCAAGTTGTCTGAGGAAACTTTCCCTGGCTGTCTTGGCCGCGCCCGACCGGCTTGATACGCTGGCCATATGCCGACTCACCCGCCGGATCGCCTGCCATTTTCTCTCGCAATCTGCGGGGTGAGTGAACTGCCGACAGCGGTCGAACGATTCGGGCCAACTCATGTGATCTCGATCATCGACCCGCACGATGAACCGTTGGACTTTCCCGCGCCAATCACAGTTCTGCGGCTGGCATTCTGGGATGTCCATGCCCTCGACGGCATGGTGGCGCGGAAGCTGTCGGCGCAGGACCGCTATGCCTATCCGTCTGCCGTCCATGCCCTGGCAATCCTCGACTTCGGTCGGCAGGTGCCTGCGCGAGGGCGGTTGCTGATCCATTGTGGTGCGGGGATCAGTCGCTCGACCGCTGCCGCTTTCATCCTCGCCGCCCAGGCAAAGCCCGGTGACGAATGGGGCGCGTTTCAATTAACATGGAGATGGCGGCGGGTGAAGCAGAATCGGCTTATCTTCGGGTCGCTTTTGACCGCCGCCTGAAGCTGGAATTCCACGGTTCCAAGGTCACGTCCGACGCCGGGTTGCTCGCCTTCCGTGAACTCGATGACGCCCTCGGCCTCACCGAGATGGCCGGTCAGGTACTGGCCGACAGCAAGACCGGTCGCCACACCATGATCGCCCAGTTCCGGCAGTCGGTGTTCGGTCGGCTTGCCGGGTACGAAGATGTCAACGACGCCGACCGCCTCGGCCATGATCCGGCGATGCGCTGGATCGTCGGCGGCAGGGCGGTGACCAAGGAAGCCGCCTCCACCAGCCAGATGGGCCGGTTTGAGACCGAGGTACTGACCGGCAAGGCGAACCTCGCTGCCCTGGCCGATCTCTCGGGGCAATGGATCGACGCGGTTCACGCCCGCCGCCCCACCACCGTGGTGGTGCTGGACATGGACAGCAGTGTCAGCCCCACCCACGGCGAGCAGGAAGGTACCGCCTACAACGGCCCCTCCGGTTGCACCTGCTACCATCCGCTGTTCGTCTTCAACCAATTTGGCGACCAGGAACGCACCACCCTGCGTTCCGGCAACGTCCACAGCGCCGCCGACTGGCGTTCGGTGCTGGAGCCGGTCGTGACGCAGTATCGCGACAGGACCAAGCGTCGGTTCTTCCGGGGCGATGCAGCCTTCGCCCTGCCTGACCTGTACTACAAGTATACCATCCGCCTCAAGGCGAACGCTGTCCTTCAGGGCCACATCGCCCACCTGCTGAAACGCTCGGTTGGTCGTCCGCCGAAGCATGTTCAGCGGTTCTACGCCAGCTTCAGCTATCAGGCCAAATCATGGAGCCGGAAGCGCCGCGTGGTCGCCAAGGTGAAGTGGCATTCCGGTGAACTGTATCCCTGCGTCGGGTTCATCGTCACCAACCTGACCCGGCCCGCCAACCGCGTGGTCGCCTTCTACAATCTGCGCGGCACGGCGGAGCAGTACATCAAGGAGGGCAAGAATGCGGTGAAGTGGACCCGCCTGTCCTGCCGGACGATGAAGGCCAACGCTGTGCCGCTTCAGCTTCATGCCTTGGCCTACAACCTGTCCAACTTCCTGCGCACTCTGGCCCTGCCGGACGAAATGGAAAGCTGGTCGCTGACCACCATCCGCGACAAGATGGTGAAGATCGGAGCCAAGGTTATCGCCCACGCCCGCTACGCCCTCTTCCAGATGGCCGAGGTCGCGGTGCCGCATGACCTGTTTCGCCGCATCCTCGACATGATCGACGATCTCCGACCACGAGAGCCTACGCCATGCTGACGGCTGAAGTCGTCGTTACGGCGCGAACGGCGGGCGAAGTGCGCCCGTCACGCAACAAAACGGGCTGGAATCACGACGCAGGAGACCTCAAAGCCGGTCGGGGCGGCGTTCATGCTGCGATGGTAGACACCATCGCGCCATTCCGCCTTACGGTTGGACCGGAATTTGGCTATTCTGGCGTCAATAAGGTGCGGATGGGCCACCCATCTGGGAAATGTCGGTTAATACTTTCGTAAATTTCACCCTCAAGCGAGTGGAGGTCAGTGTGCATTTGCATAAACTAGCCATGCTGGTGGTCGTTGTATCCGTTGTGGTGCTCATCCAGATTCCATCCGCGATAGCCGGCATGATGGATAAATTTTACTGTTCAACTCCGATTGGGACAAAAATTCAGTCGATGCTTGAACGCATTTCGGTGGATTATAATGATGGCATTGTTGCGTATCTTCCAAAAGGGTACACGGATGCGGACTTCGATTTTTATAAATTTTATTTTGGAAACATAAAAGGCGCATACCTAAGCTCATTTAATTGCGAATATGTAGAGAAATACGACGCTACTTTCGGGGAGATATCGTTTTTGGTTTTTTCCTACAGGTCAAACTCAGGAAGCGCCAAATTTCCAGTGCCAACCCTGGTTGACGGAAAACTTCGGGTAGGAATGCTTCAGAGGGAAACGATTGGCGCAATTAAATCCAGAATTCTACTCAGGTAGTTTGTCGCCCCCTCGACTTCCTCAAGGCTCAGTCTTCGTCAACAAATGTTACAAATCACCGCCTAAAATGAGAACGATAAGTCCAAACATAACCTACCTTTTTTGATATGTCATTTTACCCGGATGGGTGGCCCATCCGCCCCTAATTGACGCCAGAATAGCCAAATTCCGGCGGGGCTCTCCGTCTTAACCCGTCTGAGCATTGAAACTTACATCCCAGGGTTTGGCGGATTAATCAAGGTGCTGCGCCCGCAGGCGCAGCCCAACTCCCTGCTTGTCCAATTCGCTGACAAATTGCTCGGCGCTGAAGGGCGCATGGCGGCATGCGTGTGGCGCTGACCATCCTTGCCGTCGATCCGGGCGTCACCGGCGGCACCAACTGTTCGGGCAGGGGTATCCGGTGAAAAGGTGTCGCTTGCGGTCACCGGTGCGCCTGGGATGATCCTCAGGTTCGAAGCGACGCGGCGATCTCCGATACCGCCCGAGCCAATACAAATGGGATGACCGTCCAAGCCAGTGCGAAGATCAGCGCATTGGTGCGCCCTGGGAACCCACCAGCATCCAAGTACATGGGAATGGCGTTCAGCATACCGAATATGGCGCTGACTATGGTGGCGACCCACAAAAGCCGTTCCGCCAGCACCAGTCCCCGCCTCAGGGTCGCCGTCCGTTGGTTCTGAAATTCCGCCTTCAGAACAGCCTGCCCCAGTGCGGGGGTGGCAACGCCCGCCGTCTCGAAAGAAACCTGTCGGTAGGTGGTCTTGCCATCCACCACGACTGCCTCCAGCACCCGCGTTTCGTTGCCCTGCGCGGTTAGCTCGGCGCAGGCCCGCAGCGTCATGGCACGGTCGGTGAGTTTCTGGGCAGTCTTCCAGGCGCCACCCGCATTGACCTGAAGCACGAACTCGGTCACGACACCCCCTCTTCGATCCGGGTGGATTCGAGCATGAGCAGCGCGGCAGCCGAGTCCTTGGCGCGCAGATGCTCGAACAAATGCAGCATGAAGGCGGTCGCCACCACGGGGACGACGAGGTTGAGCAGCGGGACCGTGAAAGAAAGGCGATCAGCGCCCCTGCCAGCCAGATACTCTTGCGGTAGCGTTTGCGCAGAACATCGGCTTCCACCCGCGCCACGCGGCGGACGGCGACAATCTCATAGAACTCGCGTCCCAGCAGATAGCCGTTGATGGCATACCCCAGCAGGAACGCCAAACCAGTGATCAGCAGTGCGATGTAGAGCGGCAGAGCGAGGAGATTCACCACCACGCCGACCACGGCGAGGCGGATCGCCATCCATGTGGCTTCGCGGATCGGCGCATTGCGGGCTGGCGACCGGCCTGGATACCAGCGCGATTCCACCGGTACGCAGACCCGCTCGACAAACAACGTCTCGAAGATGGCGGTGACGATGCTGGGATAGAAATAGGTGGGGATGAAGAAGACTGCGAAGAACCCACCCAGTTTCCCGAGAACGGCCAACCAATCCTCGTCGTTGGAGGCGTCGAAAACCACGGTCGCAATGGCGATCAGCCCGACATGCAGCCCGATGCCGATGAGGATCATCAGCAGAGTGACGCCGCGCAGACGCCGGTCACCGATTTGCCTGATCGCCTTGAGCAGTGCGCCGAACATCCTCGCACCGCCCTACATGCACAATTCGCAGAAGTCGAACTTTGTGCCAAGGCTCTCCGTGATAATCGCGTTTTCGCAATAGTCGTAGCGACGGTTGTTGATGATACACGACGCCTTGTTCAAGGGGCGCAACTGAACACGCTCGACCGTGAGACAGAAGGTGTCAGGAAATACGACCGAATGAGTGTCGCCGGGTGAGGGCCGCTCCAACACCAACTTCATCTTCTTGGATTTGAGGGTATTGGCCTCATCGTCGAGGGCATAAACATCCAGTTCGAGGTCGGCGCTGTCGTTGGCGCTGAAGACGCGGAATTGTGCCTCGCATCCCGCATTGTGCGTCGGCTCCAGGCGGGTCAAGGCGAACTTCACCTTCCCCTGTGCGGGCATGTCCTGGCGAGAACCGCTGGCGGCTTTTGGCGCTCCGCTGGTCGGCGCCGGCTTCTTGGAATCTTGAAAGATTTCATCCAGATCGATGTTGGGTTCCACGCCCTTTTTCGGGCTGGCTGCCTGCGGCGGTTCCTTCCTCGGCTGCTCCTTGGCCGGCATATCCATGCGGTCGAGTTTGTCGAACAGGTTTCCTGCCTGAGCCGCCCCCGACAAGCACAGCAGCATGGCAACCAACGCACCCAGCGTCTTCATCTGGTTTCCCCCTATAATTTGGCGACGAAATTGGCTTTGATCATCCCGGTCTTGTACGGGTCGATGTCCCACAGCAGGTTCACGCCGTCGCCGTCCTCGAACACCTCGTGGGCGTCGGACGCCTTGACCTGGGTGCCGGACGGCAGGACCACGATCATCTTGATCTCGGGATACAGTTGCTCGGCTGCCTTCTTGTCCTTCTTCATCTCGGACATGAGCGCCTGCATCTGCGGCGTAAGATCGGGAATGGGGTTGTTGAGGGCATAGCGGCATTCGATGGTAAACAGCCCCTTGCACGCCCATCCGCCCTCGAACGGGTAGCCGGGCTGCTCCCATCGGACGACCATCATGCCGTCGCGCAGGGATACATTGACGGGGATGCCCTGCGAGCGCAGCCGCTTCACATGCTCATCCAGCATGCCCGAGAACAGCATGTTGGTGACCACCTCGGCTTGGCTTTTCACGTTGCCCTTGCCGTCCACAACCGACGCGAACTTGGCTTTGAAGCAGCCCGACAGGGCGAAGGTCATCAGCCCGACAGCAAGAAGGCGCCGCAGCATCAGGCGATCCCCCACAGCGTCTTCGCCGTCTTGGTGATCTCGCCATCGGGTTCGGAGAATCGGTAGCCCTTGGCCAGCAGTCGTTTGACATGCTGGGCGCGCCCGGTCTTGCCGAGGTAGATGCCGACGCCGACCGACATCATCAAGCTCAGCAGCACCACCACACCGGCTTCCTCGGCGGTCATGTCATCCATCGGCATGAGCATCCCGGCGAGGCTCCAACCCAGCAGCAGCGCGCCCACGGTGTAGATGCCCCGTATCAGGTGCGGAATACCGAACAGGAACACCGAGAAGAAGGCGAGCCAGTCGAATCCAACCTTCAAGACCTTCACATCGTGGGTGAGGTCGTTCTGCAATTTGACGTACATGGCTTCCCCCTGCGGAAACGGGTCGCCCCCAACTTCCGGTCGCCATTATAGGAAAATTACACCGATGCGCTAGGTAGAAAAATCGCGCCAATGGTCAGTCCCGGAACACAACGTCAGAGTTCGGGTATGGAAATTGGCAAACAAGTCGGCAGGCGCATCAAAGAGTTCCGCGAAACACGCGGGCTGACCCAGGCGCAGCTTGCCCAACTGCTGGGCAAAAGCATCGAGACGATCTCGAACTTCGAGCGTGGCAAGGTCGTCACCAGCCTGCACACCCTCGATCAGCTTGCCCGTCTTCTTAATGTCAAAATGAAAGACTTTTTTGACGACGAAGGAGGTATCCCGCCCGAACCGGAGTTCCCCTCAGCGAGCGCGCAGACTCTCGCCAATGCCCTGAAACTTCTGCCCGAAGACGACCTCGAAGTGCTGGCTGCGGTGGCTGGGGTGCTGGAATCGCAGCGGCGTCGCAAACGCGGGTAACTCTATTGGCGGCGGCTCGGAACGTCGTTGCCGAAGCGGTCATCGTGACCGAACCGCTCGTCAACCTGACGCTCTGGTCGATGACGCAAGTTCCCTCGTAGGATCACCGATACGCCGTGGAGGAATTCGGATCGTACTCGTTGAAGTTCGGGTACTTGCGAAGCACGTTCTGGATTTCACGAATCGCGGTGTTCGCAATCTCGCTGCAACGAGCGACATTGGCACCGCTGTATTTCGCTTCACGCATGTCGCGAAAAGCGACGGTGGCGAGGGTGTTCATTTCGCGCTGATCCTGAACCGCCGCCCCCTGCGTGATGTAACCACGCCCCGGCGACGCCAGCATGTGATTGTCGATGATGAAAGCACCGGCGCGATCCACCTCATGGCTGACGCGATAGCTCTGCTCTTCGCAGTAATTCGCCCGTTCAGCCAGATTCATGCCAGGACCGTTGGGATTGTCGCGCGACAGGACCGAAGCACGCTGGCGCTGCCAGTAGCCAGGATCATTGTACTGTTCCCACGTCTGCGCATGGGCATCCGCACGGGCCAAAGCCAGGACGATGAGCAGACAGGCATGGGCGAGTAGCGAGCGCATACCGTCATTATACATCAACTTATCTCAACGGAAAATAGCGCCTATATCGGCAGGCATTCCTCGGTTTCGGCATGAGCAGCGAGCCATGCCTCGAACTGTCGTCGCAACCGCCCCCATTCCCGCCGTCGCCGTTCGCTTTTGGCAATCAGTTCGTCTGGTGTCGGGTCGGGCGCCAGCCGAGACTCCAGTGGAGATACAGGGTCGTCCATTGCGCATCTCCTTCTCGGATCAGCCAGACGCCAAGGTGTTCAAATGCGTCATCCTCGGCTTGGCAGCCAAGGTCGATCTGATGTGAGAGATGCGCCAGTTCGGCGCTGCCTGCTTCTCGACCAACGGCACCGCATCGCAAACAGTGACCAATCGTCTGGTGGCGGGTTGCCTGCTCCAACATGGCGATGAGGTCGCGGTCGTCGCAGCCAGGGTGAATGCTGCCCACCATCTGGTTGGGGACGAGATGAAACCCGACATACGCGGTGTCTCTCAGGCACGGTTCGCAGCAGGGCGTGCGAATCGCGCTGGCGACTACGGCGCCGATGCCATGCGGAACCACGGGCATGGTCGGCGGCAATACGATGCGGCGACGATCTCCGCGATGGTTGCGTCGGCGGGAAGTTTCTTGAGTGAATTTGTGGTCATGGAGACAGCGTATGGCCGATTCGAAGCGTCGGCCAAGAGCCGTTGAAATCAGAACCAGTTGACCTTCCCCGTCAGCAGGTCTTCGCCGCTGATCACATTCACGACCTTCGCTCCGTCCAACCAACGCCGCATTTCTGCATCGCTGATCACCGAACCATCGTCGTCAATGAAGGTCGGATTGACAGGTGAAATGTCCTTTTGGTCAACGAGCTGTTCGACCATCGTCAACACCATGAGCGCGTGGTCGTGCGCCTTCATGTCGCCGCCCTGCTGGGCAGCATTGACGCGGTTTGAGCCACATCAAGGGCGGAACTGCCGTACCGGTCCATCAAGGCGCGGGCAACATCCAGTGGCAACAGGTGATCATCCATGGCTGCGCTCCAACGATATTGGCGGAAATTCCCATTTGGGCGACCGACCAAACCAGAAAGATAAATAATGACGGCGCGGATAGCAAGTTGCTGTTTTGTTCCGTGTGCGGTGGGTAGGGACTGTTCCGCACGGTCTGTCGCCAGATGGACGAGATGAGTTCCTCACTGCGATGGCGGTCACCACAGGGTAGACTATGCCTGAGCGTAATCAATGGTATCCATCTTGCGCGCAGCATTGTTCGAGGACACCTTCAACATGAAGTCGCCGTCCGAAGCCCGTAATAAAATTGAAGCTATCGCTGCCCGCTGGCGTGCCAAGGTCGCTGCCAATCCTGAACTGGCGAAACTTTCCTTATCAACATCCGCAGAGGCGGCCTGCGTCCGCGAGCAGGCGGAATTTGATGCGCAGTTCAAACCTATCAACGAGTCCGAGATGACCATTGTCGTGGGGGATGATGGATAAGGAGTGAAGCGCACCATCATCACCTTGCGCGCACCGGTAGATAACCTTACCCTCCACACAGGTCTTTGCGGTGATATAGGCGTGGTGTGCAGCCCTCTCCCAACTTCGGTTTTCTTGATGCCCATGCGCAGCTTGTCAGACTCGGCACGCTGGCCGAACGCAGCTTTCGTGACGATACAAATGTCACACTGATCAAGCTGCGGCAGTTCGGTGAAGCCATGGCGCAAACCATCGCTTCACGACTGCGCGAATATCGTGATCCACGAGAAAATCAAAAAGACCTGCTCGAACGCCTGGAGGATCGCGGCGCCATTCCCCGTGATGCCGCCCGGCTGTTCCATGAAATCCGTATCGTTGGTAACAAGGCGGTTCATGATGGCTATGCCGATCAAACTGCCGCGCTGAATGCACTGAAGATGGCGTGGCAGTTGGGTGTCTGGTTCCACCGCTCCTATGGTGGAAACAAGACCTTCCAGCCGAAGCCGTTTGCCCCACCTGCCGATCCGCAACGCGCCAGTGCTGTTCTTGCCGCTGAACTCGAACGCCTGCGGCAACAGCACGCCGAATCATTGTCCGCCGCCGAACGCGCCCAGATTGCGGCACAGGAAGCCGAACAGGCACGGTTGACCGCCGAGGAGCGTATTCGTCAGGAGGCAGAGGAAAAGGCGGCTCTCCGCAAACTGCTGGAAGATGCCGAAGCCAAGCAAGCCGCCCTAGTGCAAGAACTTCAGGCTGCACAAGCTGCCGCACCGACCGCTCCCGCGACCATCGAACAAGTGGTCGAGGCAGCGAAGGTCGCCGCTGCCGCCATTGATCTGGACGAAGCCGCCACCCGGTCGATCATCGACCGCCAGCTACGGGATCGCGGCTGGGATGCCGATAGCCAGACCTTGACCTACAAATCGGGCGCTCGCCCCGCCAAGAACAAGGCGATGGCAATTGCCGAGTGGCCGACTGAGGATGGTCGTGCCGATTATGCCCTGTTCATCGACACCACCTGTATCGGCGTGATCGAGGCGAAGCGTAAGCGCAAGAACGTCTCTGCGTCCATCGACCAAGCCGAACGCTACGCCAAGGGCTTCAAGCCTGTCGCTGGCGTTGACCTTGATGGTCCTTGGGGCGACTACCGCATTCCCTTCGTTTTCGCCACCAACGGGCGGGAATACCTCAAGCAGATCGAGACCGAATCGGGCATTTGGTTCCGCGACACCCGCAAATCCACCAATCGTCGCCGCGCCCTGGTGGACTGGCCGACGCCCGAGGGGTTGCGCGGGCAACTGCCCATGGACCGCGACGCCGCCCATGCGACATTGAAATCCATGCCCATGGATTTCGGCTTCGACCTGCGCCCCTACCAGCGCAAAGCCATCGAGAAGGTTGAGGAAGCCCTTGCCGATGATCAGCGGCAGATGCTCGTCGCCATGGCGACCGGCACCGGCAAGACCAAGCTCGCCATCGCCATGCTGTCGCGCCTATTGGAATCCAAGCGGTTCCGTCGTGTCTGTTTCGTGGTGGACCGCAACATCCTTGGCAAGCAGACAGGGGACGAGTTCAAGACCACCAAGGTGGTCGGTGTTCGCACCTTCGCCGAGATTTTCGGCGTCAAGGGGTTGGAGGACATTGATCCCGAGGCGGAAACCAAGGTGCATATCTGCACCATTCAGGCGTTGGCGCGCCGCGTCCTGGGCGTGGACGATCCTGCTGCCTCGCCGCCCATCGACCAGTATGATCTGATGGTGGTGGATGAGTGCCATCGCGGCTATTTGCTTGACCGCGAACTGTCGGACTCGGAGTTGGAGTTCCGCGACCAAGCCGACTACATCAGCAAGTACCGCCGTGTGCTGGAGCATTTCGATGCGGTCAAGATCGGCCTGACCGCCACGCCCGCACTGCACACCGTGGACATCTTCGGCAATCCGATCTTCACCTACAGCTACCGCGAGGCGGTGGTTGACGGCTTCCTCATCGACCACGAGCCGCCGATCCGCATCGAAACCGCGTTGTCGCAGGCCGGGATCAACTGGCAGAAGGGTGAAAAGCTCGACCTGCTGAACACCACGGACGGCACCATCCACAGCACCTTCGCCCCTGACGAACTGAGCTATGAGATCGAGCAGTTCAACCGGCGGGTTATCACCAGGGAATTCAACCGTGTCGTCGCCAAGGCCCTGGCGCGCTACATCGACCCCAGCCTGCCCGACAAGACCCTGATCTTCGCCGTCAGCGATGCCCATGCCGACATGGTGGTGGAAGAGGTCAAGGCTGCGTTCGAGGAAGCCTATGGCAGCATCGACGATGCCGACGTGAAGAAGATCACCGGCAGTGTGGACAAGCCGCGCAACCTCACCCTTTCGTTCCGCAACGACCCCCAGCCCAAGATCGTCGTCACCGTCGATCTGCTGACCACCGGCGTCGATATTCCCAAGATCACCAATCTGGTGTTCCTGCGCCGGGTCAACAGCCGCATCCTCTATGAGCAGATGTTGGGTCGGGCGACACGCAAATGCGACGAGATCGGCAAGGAGGTGTTCCGCATCTTCGATGCCGTCGATCTCTATGCCACCCTGCAAGACATGACCGACATGAAGCCGGTCGGCGTCGAGCCGAAAGTCACCTTCGAGAAGCTGATCGCCGAACTGGTCACCGTCACCGACGACCGTCACCGCGAAGCCGTCCGCGCCCAGATCGAAACCAAGCTCAAACGCCGTGCGAGACTGCTTTCGGACGAGGGACGGCGGATGTACGAGCAGGCGGCGGGCGAGCCGCCTGAGGCGACGGTGAAACGCCTGAGCGACGCCACCGCCGGGGAACTGGCGGCATGGTTCAAGGACCGCCCCAAACTCGGTCCCATTCTTGACTGGCGTCCCGACCGCCCCGGCGATCCGATCCCCATTTCCGACCACGCCGATCACCTGATCTCGGCGGAGACGGTGTTTGGCGACCAGTGGCAGCGCCCCGAGGATTACCTCGACGCTTTCGCCGCCTGGGTGCGCGATAACGTGAACAAGGTGGCCGCGCTGTCCATTGTCGTCACCCGCCCCCGCGATCTGACACGGGAGGATTTGCGCCAGATCAGGCTGATTCTCGATGGGCAGAAATTCACCGAAGCCGCCCTGCATCGCGCCTGGGAAAAAGCCAAATCCGAGGATATCGCCGCCTCCATCATCGGCTATGTCCGCCAAGCTGCCTTGGGCGACCCGCTGCGCCCCTATGCCGACCGCGTGAAGGACGCCATGGCGCGCATCCTGAAAGGCCACACGTGGACACCGGTGCAGCAGAAATGGCTGAAGCGCATCGGTGACGATGTGGCGAAAGAGGTTGTGGTCGATCGGGACTTCTTCGAGTCCAGCCAGTATAAGCAGGACGGCGGCTTCGAGCGGCTGAACAAGGTGTTCGGCGGCAGGTTGGAAGCGATCCTGGGGGATATTCGGGAGGACATATGGCGGGCTACCGCGTAAGGGACCGCACCGGCGAACGCACGCCGCCGCTGCCTTGCACCCGCTGCCGCGACCTCTTCCCCATGGAAATTCTGACGTGGAGCGGGAAGTTTTGTGAATGCCGCCCCGAATGCGATGCCGAACGCGCCGACGCGACCGCGCGATGCACCAATTGCGGGACCAGCTTTCAGGTCGGCTACGCAGATGAAGGTTCGCTGGCCGCCCTCGATGAATGGTCCGGCGGCGAAGACCCGTGCCGCTGGCATGTTCAAATCTGGAACGGTGGTGATGACGGCATGTCCATCCTGTTGCCTGATGATATTGTGACTGCGGAAAACCAATGGCTTGCAGATATTGGCGATCTGCTGGAGAACGACGCCTACAAGTTCCCGTCACCCAAGGACCAAGCATGACCGTCACTACCGACATCGTCGCCAAGCTGTGGCGCCTCTGCGACATCCTCCGCGATGACGGCATCACCTACCACGAGTACGTGACCGAACTGACCTACCTGCTGTTCCTCAAGATGATGGCGGAGACGGGGCGGCAGGATCAGTTGCCCGAGGGCAAGAGGTGGGCGGACCTGCTCCACCGCGAGGGCATGGAGCAACTGACTTTCTACAAGCACCTGCTGCTCGACCTTGGCACCAACGGGCGCGGGCTGGTGCAGGCGATCTTCGCCGACGCCCAGAGCCGCCTGAAGAAGCCCACCAACCTCAAGGCGCTGGTCGAGGCCATCGACGGGCTGGACTGGTTCAGCGCCCGCGAGGAGGGCTTGGGTACCCTCTATGAAGGGCTGTTGGAGAAGAACGCCAACGAGAAGAAGAGCGGCGCCGGGCAGTATTTCACCCCGCGCCCGCTGATCGACTGCATCATCCGCCTGATCAAGCCGCAACCGGGCGAGGTGGTCCAAGACCCCGCCGCCGGAACCGGCGGCTTTCTGGTCGCTGCCGACCATTACATCAAGGCGCAGACCGACGACCTCTACGGTTTGGTCGAGGCGCAGCGGTTCTTCCAGCGCACCCAAGCCTTCGTCGGCTTGGAACTGGTTCCCGACACCCATCGCCTGTGCCTGATGAACTTGATGCTGCACGGCATCGGTGGCGACAGCGGTTTCGGCGTCCAGCAGGGTGACACCCTGTCGCACGAGGGGGAGGCGCTGGGGCAAGCCGACATCATCATCACCAATCCGCCCTTTGGTACCAAAAAGGGCGGCGGTCGCCCGACGCGCGGTGATTTCTCGGTCACCGCCGACGTATCCAACAAGCAGCTTGCCTTCGTGGAACACATCATCCGTGCGCTGAAACCCGGTGGTCGCGCCGCCGTGGTGGTGCCGGATAATGTCCTTTTCGAAGACAATTCCGGTCGCGCTCTGCGCCAGATGCTCATGGACTGGTGCGACCTGCACACCATCCTGCGGCTGCCCACCGGCATCTTTTACGCCCAAGGCGTCAAGACCAACGTCATCTTCTTCACCAGGGGCAAGACCGCCAAAGCCAACACCAAGGCGGTGTGGGTCTTTGACATGCGCGCCAATATGCCTGCCTTCGGCAAGACCCGCCCGCTGTTGCTCAGCACCTTCGCGCCGTTCGAACGGGTGTTCGGTGACGACCAGCATGGGCGAAACCGCGACTCCACTCTCACCGACCCCGATGACCGCTGGCGCTGCTACACCCGCCAGCAGATCGCCGAGCGCAACGACAACCTTGACCTGTCCTGGCTACGCGATGAGAGCGGCGACCTAGAGGATGGACTGACTGAACCCGGCGAGATCGCCGCCGCCATCATGGGGCATCTGCAAGCGGCGCTGGACGAGATCGCCGCGCTGGCCGAGGAAGTCGGCGGCGAGGTAGTTGAGATCGAGGAGGCGGCAGAATGAACTGGCTGAACGTCGCCCTCGCTGACCTTGGAATGCCGAGTACAGAAAAAATCGAGCCGAGCCAATTCCCTGACGAGCTTTTCGAGCTTTACAGCGTGCCCAGCTTCTCAAACGGTTTACCTGAAATCGTCAAGGGGGCTGAAATCAAATCTTCCAAGCAGTGCGTACAGCCCGGCGACGTTCTACTGTGTAAAATTGTGCCACACCTCAATCGGGTTTGGACTGTCGCACCAGTTTCCGCGAGGAGACAAATCGCATCAACAGAATGGATTGTGGTTCGTTCGCCTGAATGTAAATCATCGTATCTATGCTACGCCCTAACCTCGCCATTTTTCCGCACCCTCTTCTTGGAAGAGGTGTCAGGCGTTGGTGGTTCGCTCATGCGTGCAAGGCCAGCAGGTGTTGCGCAAATTGAGGTTCCGTTGGCTCCCGCCGATGAACAACACCGCATCGTCACCAAGATCGATTCCCTGTTCGCCCGCTCATCTCGGGCGCGGGACGAACTCGCCCACATTCCCAAGCTGATCGAACGCTATCGGCAGGCGGTACTGGAGGGCGCTTTTAAGGATTGCACGACCAGTCCCGCCCCACTGGATGATGTGGTCGAATCCACCTTCTACGGACCGCGTATCGCGAGTGAAGCTTATGTGGACGATGGCATCCCAACGTTGAGAACCACGGATATCGGCAGTTATGGAAGACTGGCGCCAAAGTCACCGCCAAAAGTAAATGTATCCGGCGATGAGCTAATGAAATGGGGGTTTCAAGATGGTGATTTGATGGTCACCCGCACAGGCGCAACCATTGGTAAGTGCGCTTTGTATGAGGAGACATTTGGGCCGGCATTGCCTAGTGCCTACCTCATTCGTGTTAGACTTAGAAAGAAAATTGCTGATCCGAAGTATGTCCTGCTTTTTCTCCTTTCTCCTTCTGGACAGAAGCAACTTCTTGCTGGAAGAACAGCGGTCGCCCAACCCAATATCAATGCAACCGCGATTTGCTCATTGCGATTGCCGATTCCAGAACTTGCGGTCCAGCGCCAGATCGTACAGAAAGCCGAAGCCTTTATTTCTGCGATAGATTTGATTTTCCCGCATGCTGACGGCGCTCTTGCTCTATTGGGGCGCCTCGACCAATCCATCCTCGACAAAGCCTTCACCGGCAAGCTGGTGCCGCAAGACCCCGCCGACGAACCGGCATCCAAGCTGCTGGAACGCATCCAGGCGGCACGGGTGGCGGCACCGAAGGCGAAACGGGGGCGCGGGGCGAAGGGGGCGAGGGATCATGGCCAAAGCTGAAGCCAGCGTTGAAGAACTGGTGGGAATGATCGAGCGCGGGGAGCTGCGTCTGCCCGAGATGCAGCGCCGGTATGTCTGGCGTTCTACCCGTGTTCGCGACCTGTTGGACTCGCTCTATCGCGGCTATCCCTCGGGCGCCATTCTGCTGTGGGAGACGGATGAGGCCGTTCCCTTGCAGGATTTCGCCGTGACCCAGCAGAACAATCCCTATCAAAGCACCCGCTTGCTGCTCGACGGTCAGCAGCGGTTGACCTCGCTTTCGGCGGTCATTCGGGGCGAGCCGGTCAGGTTGGGGGAACGGCAGCGGCCCATAGACCTGCTGTTCAATCTGGAACACCCCGACACCATGATCCCGATCACCGAGGTCAATGAAGACGCCAATGACGACGAGGATTTGGTCGAGGACGAGACGGACGCCTCGGAGGATGAACTGCTGAAGCGGTTCAACAGCATGACCTTCGTGGTTGCGACGAAAAAGCTGGAGCAATTGCCCCAGTGGGTGAAGGTGTCCGCCGTGTTCAAGACCGACAACGACGCCCGTTCTTGAAGGCCGCAGGTGTCACTGGCTTTGATGATCCCCGCTATGAGAAATACAGCCAGCGCCTCGCGCGGCTGCGCGGCATCCGCAAATATGTCTATCGCATGGACGTGCTGGAACGCAGCCTGTCCTATGACGAGGTGACGGAAATCTTCGTGCGGGTGAACTCGCTGGGAGCGAAGCTCCGCAGTTCCGATCTCGCCTTGGCCCAGATCACCGCCAAATGGAAGCACTCGCTGCAAACGTTTCTCGGATTCCAAGCCGAATGCACCAAGCTGGGTTTCGATCTGGAACTCGGTATCCACCTCAAGAACCTGATGGCGTTCGCCACCGGTCAGTCCCGGTTCAAGACGGTTACCTCCCTCGACCTTGCCGCCTTACAGAAAGCCTGGAAAGAGTCCGGCGATGGCATGCGCTTTGCCATCAACTTCCTGAAAAGCAACGTGGGGATCGACAGCCCGGCGCTGCTATCGTCACCATCCCTGCTGATCGTCCTGTCCTACTACGGTCACCGGCGCGGGTACCAGATCAGCGCCGAAGAGGAAGCCCAACTCCGCTACTGGACGCTGATCGCCAACGCCAAGGGGCGGTTCTCCCGTGGGTCAAGCGAGACGATCCTCGACCAAGACCTGTCAGCTTTGAAGAACGACAAGCCGATGCAAGACCTGATCGACCGACTGCGGTCACAGGTCGGTCGCCTGGACATCAGCCCCGAGGAGTTGGAAGGGCGCAACCAGCGTAGCGCGCTGTTCAAAACCATGTTCATGGCATTCCGCGCAGCCGGTGCCAAGGACTGGTCGTCCAATCTCACCATCGCCCTGGATCACTCCGGCGCCCAGCACCGTCTGCAATTCCATCACATCTTCCCCAAGGCACTGTTGTCCAAGGTGGGGCTGGCCTCCCGCGAAGCCGACGACATCGCCAATCTGGCTTTCATCGGCGGCAAGACGAACCGCGCCATCAGCAACAAGGCTCCTGCCCTATACCTGCCCCCGCTGATCGAGAAGAACCACCAGTCGGTGATGTCGCAGGCGATACCCAATGACCCTGCGCTGCTGGATATCGCCAGCTACAAGGCATTCTTGGTTGAACGCCGGAAGCTGGTTGCCGCACGACTGAATACCTTCCTCGGCGCTAAGGCAGCCGAGAGCATGCCGCAGGGAACATCTGCCGTCGCAGCAGAACATCATCTTGTGTGATGGGGAGATCAACGCTTCAAAATATTGACTCGGCACGGTCAATTGACCTATTTCTACGGGTAATTCAAGCAACATCCAGGAGCGGGGTTGCATGTCCATACCCAGTTTCGTTCTGTCCCTCCAAGATCAGGCGTTGTTGGGCGCCATCTTGGAGGTCGAACACCCGACCGAACTTGATCAGATGCTCAAGCGCATGCCGGAAGATCGAACGGGCATGCAAGTCGAGGCTTACTATCAGATCAAAGACGACGATGCGCGAGGATGGGTCGATTGCGGAGCATGCGGTCGTTCCCACAATCACAAAAAGGGATTGGTGCTGAGGTTTGCCAACGGCACCAGGACGACCCTGGGTCATGATTGCTGCGAAACCAAGCACGACATCGAATACAACGCGATCATCAAGGCGCATGAGGAGCGGAAGGACCGTGCCTCGCAATTGCGGCGCATCGGCGAATGTATCGACCGTCTGCCGGAAATCCTCGCTTACCTTGATGGCTTGACCTCGATGCCGCAGGTTCGTGCGCTCTATGACCTGCGATCTCAGTTCGGCAGGAAATTTTCCCGTCTCGGTGATCGGCTTGAAGGCGCGTCTGACGGCACCCTCTACACCAGGGTAATGGTCACCGACGACGAGGCGGAACGCCAGCGTCGGCGAAACAAGGAACGGAAGATCAGTGACCTCGCCAAGCGACTGAACCGCGAGGTCGAGGACATCGACGCGGCTACGGTTAGGGGGCATTTCGTCAATGACCCTGACTTTTCGCGGAAGCGGCTCACCACGACCAAGGAAAAGCCCTTTCATCGCTGCGAGGGGAGGTATTTCGTCTACGGGCTACCCCGTCTCGACGGCAGGCTGAAAAATGTGGTCGGACGGATTGAACGAGCATTTGAGCCGTTAGCGGGCGTGGACTCTCACTTGATCGCCACCGGCGTCCTTCGGACCCGCGTCAGCACATTCGAGAAGGCCCTCAATGAAGCGGTGACGATGATCGAAGATATCAACTCGTCGTCCAGATTCTTCTCACCAGCCAATCTGGATGGGGTTGTACGTTGGGCAAATGCGGTCGGGGAAGCTGGGGGTGGCGCCACCCTACGCATTGATGGCAACAACCTGCTGCGGGAATTTCATGATGGCAACCCGCCGCTGACGCTGACCATCCCACAAGTTTTTCCTGAAATTCCGCTGGGGCCGCTTTCGGCGGTACGCAGAACGCCGACCGAGAGCAACGTTGCCGATAGCACCGCGACGATGGTGGCATAAAGAATGAACCGCACTCAAATCTGCCCGATTGTCTTCGCGGACATCGTTGGCTCTTCAAAGGTTGCTGAAGACCATTTGAAGAAGCACCTCAATGTCCTCGTTCACCGATTGCTCGACGAGATCAAAGGGCGGTTTCAAGTGGTTCTGACCAAGCACACAGGTGACGGCTTTTTCGTTTGCGGTGTGGACGCGATGGAAATGGCTGAGGCGGCGCTGACCGTCAAAGATCGCTTCCGTAACACCGACTGGCTGCGCATCGGATTCTCCGAACCCATTGCCATTCGGATCGGTGTCGATCTTCAAAAAGTTAATCTGATCGAGGAGAATGGTTCCGTTATCGATGTCGCCAGCGGCGGCATTGACCGGGCTGCACGGATTGAACCTGTGGTCGCGTCGAACGAAGTTTGGTGTTCCGACCACTTCTTTTCCCAGCTACGCCGAGAACAGGTTCGCAACATCGCGGGAACCGCTATTGGCAAGAAGCAACTCGCGAAGGGAGCCGGTGAGGCGGACTTGTTCTCCCTGCACTGGGCGCATGAGACGGGCGCAACACCAGCCCAGAACGCCGATGAACGGTCGGCGACGAGCGGCATTCCCGTGATGATTCCGACTTTAAGGCGGAAAATCGCCGATGCGGAGCGGGACAAGTTTGCGGTCGAAGCTTTTCAACGTATCTCCACCTATTTCGGCGAAGCCTTGAAAGCCATGGAGGCACATCAACGACCCCATGTCGAATGCCGCTATACCCAAGTAAGCCCGACGAAATTCGCCGCTGAGGTGTATGTCGATGGCAAGAGTGTGGAACGCTGCAAGATATGGCTGGGAGGACGAGGGCAGGAAATCTGCTATTCGCAGGGCTATTTCCAACTCGACCAAGACAGTTCCTACAACGAGGCTCTCCACGTTGAGGACGACGGGCGCGGCATCTTCTTCCGTCCCATGGGGATGCTGACGATGGGGCGCCAATCACAGCGCCTCGGATCGAAAGACGCCGCTCTCTATCTCTGGGAAGCCTTCACCCGCCAACTTTCGCAGTAGATGGCCTGCGCAGGGCCTTCGGCGGGTCGCCCCCGCGCCCAAGTCACTCATTTGCCCGAAATGTCAGATAAAATGACACCGCGCAGGTTAATGATTCGTCCGACCGTCCTATGCAGCCAAGCAGCGCATGCCGCATATGTCATTCAATTTGCAGACTGATAGCACTATCCAGTCTTGGCGATAAGTTACGTGACAATCAGGCCGCAGTCACCGCAAACAATAACGGCCATACTCGGCCAAGGCTGTACAACGCAATGATCAGCACGGTAACCATGTTTGCATCAGATCGAACATGGAGTGCATGGCTATGAAATATCATCTTTATACACACGACCAGCAGCGCGGCACGTGGATGACGGCGCAGTACGAGGACACCATCAGCGACGCGATCAAGTGGGGCATCGACTTAATGGTGCGCGGCAAGATGGAGAGCTTCACCCTTTGTGCCGAAGATCGTGCAGGTCGTTTTTCATTCATCCCCGGCGATAATGACAACGCTTCAGGTGACGAATGGTTTGTCGAATATGCCGAGGAGAACGAGCTTCCTGAGGTAATAGCGCATTATGAGGAAGCGAAATCGAAATCAGTGTGGATGATTATTGAGGATCAGGACGAGGACGATTGGGATAAATGCGATCAGTGCAGCCTTGAATACGTTCGTTCTTACGAGCCGTCCGCAACCGAGCTTCTGCCAAAATTCGCGCTGATTTCCTACAACATGTTTGCTGAGCTAAAATACGAGCTATGCACATCCATGTATTTCGAGGGGTCGTATTGGGGCGATGACGATGAGCCGAACACCGAGGAAGAGATCACAGATTGGAAGGCGGCACGAGATGCGTTCGTGAGCCAGTGTGAGAAGTACATGGCTCAATAGGGTGGCGGTTAAACCCGAAACGTCAGCATCCGATCATAAAGTGCCGTTTTGCGGAAAAGCCTGGGCTGTCGCCAGTCATCGTTGGCGGCAGCCTGACTTTCCTCGATCAGCCCGAACCAGCGCAGATAGCGCAACACCCGTGCCTCGAAAGTCCGCCAGGGGGCATCGGGAAACCGGGGGTCGCCTGCTTCCTCGCACGGAATGGTGACCGACCGCATCAGCGCATCGGCAGGGCGCCAATCGTCGGCGAATTGACCGATCAGGTAGAAGATCAAGGAAATCTGCCACGAGAAGATGTCCTTCATCGGATAGCGGTCGAGGAATGCCGGGTTGTAGCGGGTGAAGGTGGTGCGCAGCAGCGCCGCCTGAAGTTTCCCCGCCGCCTCTTCGGGCAGCAACGCCTTGCCCTTCTTGGTCAGCTTGAGAAACCCCTTCTCGGTACGTGCCAGACCGCCCAGCTTCAGCACGGCATGCAGGTAAAGGGCGGGAGTGTAGTCGTCCTCGTTGACCACCTTGTTCAGTTGGCGGACATAGCCAGGGTCGTAGCCTTGCCATTGGAACCGATCCACCAGGGACTCAACCAGCTTGCGGTTGAGGTTCCCCTTCGCCGTCAGCTTGGCACCTTTGCCATCCAGTTCCGCCATCAGGATGCGGGCGTTCGGCACCACGCTGGTGGCGGCGAGGTCGGTCAGCGACAGCGCCTCGTTCATCTGGCAGGGACCGTCGCCGTCGAGGTCATCGTGGACCAGGGCGTGGGCTTGCTCTTCGGTGAGTTTGACGATGCCGGGGGACATGCATGCTCCTTGTGATCGGCAACAGTACCGAGCATCTTGCCCGTCATCAATGTTATGGCGCAGATGGACATCGATAATGACCCGCTACCGTGTTCCCAAGGCGATGGAGCCGATCTTCAATGCGGTGACCACCATCACCGACGAATTCTGCCGCGCTCATCTGGACGACCATTACGGCGAACTCGCCCGCAAGGCGGCGGCGATCCTGGCACGGAAATCCCCCAGCCCGCTGGTGAAGGGCAATGCGAAATCGTGGGCGGGCGGCATCCTCTATGCGCTCGCCAAGGTCAATCATCTGGGTGGTGATGGAGGGGTGTTCTCGTCGCTGGGCGAAATGTGCGACCTGATTGGTATCGGTCGCAGCACCGGCCTTGCCAAGGGCGGCGAAGTCGTCGCCGCGCTGAAGATTCGCCCGCTGGATACCAAGTGGCTTCACCCCGACGTGCTGGCCGACGATCCCCGTGCATGGTTCCTCGATGTCGGCGGCATGATTGTCGATGCCCGCCAGTTGCCGCCCGACATGCAGCAACAGGCATACCGCCTTGGGCTGATCCCCTTCGTGCCGTCCGACGCGGACAGCCGCAAGGTGGCGGGCGAACGCGATGCAGTTCTCGCGGAGTATCAGCGATGGCGACGCCACAACACCGATATCCAGACCGCACTTGCCGCCGATGTTATGATCGACGGCACCGCCATCAAACTGGCGGTCAGGCTCGGCATCGCCAAGACGCCGGCAGCGGCACTGGGGGTGGCGCTGGAAAAGCTGGCGCCCGCCCTCGACCTCGCCATCTATGGCGGCAAGCTCCCCGAGCAATTGCTTACTGCCCGACCTGCACCCAAGGGGCAGCGGGCGACCATGCTGAAGGCAATGGCGACGGCGACATTCTCGCTGTTCGAGGTGATCGACCTGCACCTCGTCGCCGGTGTTCGCCTGCGTGACCTTCGTGATGACGCCGAAATGTGGCTGATGGATGCTGGGCTGGAACTGTCGGCGCCGAAGGGCATCACACTGGCGATGCGGGTGATCAAGCCCGCCGATTTCGCCATGACCACGGGCGTCTCGATCAGGATGACCGATGCGGTCTGGGCTGCGGTCGAGAAAACCATCGGCGGCACCCGCGCCGACATCGTTCGGCATGGTGACCGCGATCAGCTTGTGGAAGCCATATACCGCGCCGGGGTGAAGGCGAAAACGGTTCTGTGAAGGCGATGGGCTGGGGGCGCTTTCTGCTTCCCCAACCCGCCCCACGACCTTATGCCTTGATAGCGACCGCTCGATGACACAAGTCGAGCATTTCCTCCACTAGCTTGAAGTTTCCAGCCAGCGCGGTCGAAACTTAATCGACCGCGACGGGGTAATTGAAGTCGGTCATCGTGGATGCTTTCAGGTAGTCACTGACCAAATCAGCCAGGGAATGCCGCAATTCTTCGGTTTGGCTTTTCGCGTCCGTGGTGTTTGTGGCCTCCACAAAGGTGGAGCGCAACGTCTCCCAATAGTCGAGGAGGCATTCTCGTCCGCCCGAATCCTGTCCTTCGACAAAGCCATCGCAAAAGATGGCGAGTTCGGCTGCGTCATCGTCGTGCAGAGTTTCCGCAAAGATGAGAACGGCAGGCAGGTGAGTGTCGCCCCGCTGCTTTGCTTCAGTTCGGATCGCATCTATGAGTTCGGCGCGATTTTCAGGATAGCCATCGCTGATTACGGCGCTGGTGACGGCATTGAGCAAAAGGGAGAATTCCTCCCCGTTGAGCTTGTTGATAAGGTCAGTAAGGATAGCCATGTTCGTCCTCTTTCTTTGAACACACGTCGGGAACCTCCCCGACGTTTTTTCGTCGGCGACCCAGGTGAGCGTGTGTCAGAAAGACAGAACGATCCCAACCGGTCGCATGAACCCGCTGGCTGCCGCTGACGCGACAACCAAAAAAACACTGAGTTCACGCACCATTCGGGAGGTGGCGGTCATATTGCCGCCGATTCGGTGAAGGTGTGCGGTGTCTTGAGCAATTCAGCAGTGTGCTGTTTGCCCGACCACTGGTAACCAAATGCCCGTTCCGGTCGATAATGGCAACATAAAAATACTGATTACATAAAATACACCTTAGACCTGCATGGGCGCGGCGTACTAGAGGCGCGCATACACATAATTCATCAACTGAATTGATGGATTATACTGTCAGGCTGTCACGGTTCTTCAGACGGATAGGCTTGCGCGCCATGGAGCAGGCGCAGCACGACCACCATGGTGTCGGTGACGGCATAGACGGCGATCCAGGGCAATCCCGCCAGCACCAGTTCACGGGTGCCATCGACGCGACCCGCACGACCGCGAAAGGGGAATTCGCCCAACCCTTCGACCGTCGCGAAAATCTCGACGCCGATGCGGGCAGCCAGGGTGGGATCGTCCTTGGCGATGTGGTCGCATTGATCGAAGAGATCGGCTTCCGCCCTTTGGGTCCAGCGGACGATCACTCACCGGCCCCAAAGCGGGAGCGGAAGCGGGCAACCACCTCGTCATGCGGAACGGTACGACCCTGGTGCAGATCGGCAAGCCCGTCCTCGACCGCCTCGACAAAGGCGAGTTCGGCATCGAGATAGGCTTTCAACGCCTTGCCCACCACCCACGACTTGCTCCGCCCCTGAAGCGCCGACAGACGGTTCAACCGGTCGGACAGTTCGGACTCGATGCGGGCGGTGATGGTCACATCTTTCTGCATGGCGGGCGTCCTCTTGAACACAACCGAATACAATGTAGTGGTTGGCGCGAGGTTGGGCAAGGGCGGCACCCAGAATGTCATTTTATCAGACACCCGTGCCGGCCGTTCACAAGCCATCTCCGCGCCCCATGAAAGGCAGGAAATCCGCCACTTGTAACTGTCCGAAACCACGTCACCGGAAACCACTTGGTTTTGGCAGAACAGGGGGGGGCAGGCGTGCAGAACCTCGTGCGCCTTATGACGGTCGGCGTGGAACACCGTGATGATCGCGTCGCCGTCCGCCACCACGCGCTTGTTCCGTAGCCGCTCCGCCATCTCAATCTGCTTCTTGGCTTCCGCGATGATCCGCCGGGCGTCCTTGTCGGCAAGGATCGCGCCATCGCCGGTGTCGGTGCCATGGTTCAGGATGAACTCGACATCCCTTTCCCGAAGCCCGCGCTGGCGGATGCGAACGCGGGCGTGCTTGGTAAAGGCGGTCATAGCTCGATGTCCGTCCCGTCGATCTTCACCGTCATTCCACGGCAATTATCTGCGAGCGCCCACTGGTTCTGTCCGGGCTTCTTAATCCAGAGATCGCGCCACGCATTGCGGCTGCTGTTTGCGATGGTGTTCGCCAAGCTGGCAGGGGAATAGGGCTTGCCCTCATAGATGATCTCGTCGCCCTCGACCTTGGCGTAGTAGGTGCGGTCCTTGTAGCGCATGCGGATGTCGGTGCCGTGGGGCAGGAACAGGTAGCTGTCCTTGTGCTTCCACGTGTAGCCGCGATTCATCGTTTCCGGCAGCAGGTCTTCCGGCTTCCAACTGGCGTTTTCCATCCAATATTCGATGGCGTCGCTGACCGCATCCACGGGGTCACGGTCGCTGCCCTGCTCGCGCAGGAAGTTGGCGAGTCGAATGAACTGGCTGGTTGGGACGGGAACGGATACGTTCGATTTCATGCTCGTCACTACTCGTTCTTCCTTGAAATCACCCTACAGCGGCTTCTGGCGGCGATGCAAGCGGAAAAACGTAAGAACGAGTGCATATGAGTTCTTGATGCTCCGTTATCCGGACTCGCTCCTCCTCGAACTGACGGTCGAAAATGATCCAGCGGATGCTGGATGATCCGTGGTGCAGGATGGTGCCGGTCATGTGGACAAACTGACCCGCCATGGCTAACGCCTACTTCAGCGCCTTGCGCAAGAGCTTGCGCTGCTGCCGAAAAATATCCTCATCCTCCATGTCGTCAGCTTCATCGAGGATTTCGCGGGCGAGATCATAGAATGCGGCGTTCGGGCGTTGCGTGCCTTTCTGCACAGCCAGAACAGAGAGCATGTAGCCTTCCTTGCCGTAGCTCAGGCGAGATACTGCTCCAAGGATCGCACCGATCCGGCTCCGATGGTGGGGGTTGCGGTAGCTCAAACCAATCCGATCCATCAGGTCCCCGTAGTTGATAAGCTCCCCACCCTGTTCCCTGAGAATGACATCTACCTTGGCGATCTCATCGGGCGACACCTCTCTCTTTTTCTTTGCGCCCAACAGGGAGCCGATGGTGATGCCTTTCCAAACTTCACCATCCTCCTCGACCCGAACCATAGCCAGTTCTCCTCGGCTGACCATGGGCTGGATGCTGTGGATAGAGAGATTCAGGTACGTCGCTGCCATGCTGAAAGGGACAATCGAATGGGCTGCCTCAAGAAACTCTTCGATGGTTTGGTAAACAGTCAAATCAACCTCCTGCGTCAACGGTGTTGATATCACAATTCACCATTTACGCATTTGTGACAACAAAAAAGTACATCAAGATGTCACCCGATCTCGTCGGGATCGATCTGGTGGTCGAAGCCCATGGACCAGATCGCGGCTTCACCCCGCTTGACTCCGTGGAACCGCATCGCCTTGATCTTGCCAGCGGCGAACGCGGGGAGCAGCCCCCATAGCGATGACAGGGGCAACGTCCCGTAGTAGGTCACCCGGTCCTTCCTGACCTCGATGGTGCCGACCCGGTTGGGCTGGAACTGCTCGGGTGTCGGATGATCCAGTTCGACATCGGCTTTGCGCTCGCCATGAAAGCTGATCTCCGCGACCTGACCGGCGAACTTCTCGGGGAAGAAGTATTCCGCGATCACGACCAGCTTGACATGCTCCCAATAGGGACCAGCGTGGTGAAGCGCATCACCGCCCTTCATCAGCCCGTAGCTCACCCGCCAGTCGGTCACATGGGCGAAGTAGCTCTGGTGTTTTATCTGCTCTCGGCGTCCCGCCTTGGGCTTCGGCTCGGTCTTGATCTTCGCCGTGGTGGTGGAATCCGCCGGTTTGGTCGCGGTCACCGCCTTGGTCTTGATCGTGGTCTTCGCCATCGATCTGCTCCTGACCTTTTCATCACCGAAACAGGCACACGCTACGCGGTGCCTGAACGACCCTCACTTGTTCCTCCGCTCGCTACGTGTTTGGTCCCGGAGTGTGATGGTGCATCCTCCCCCTGACGGGTTAATGATGCACCATCACACTCCGGGACCGAACAGCTAACCCCCGGCTCGCGCCATCGTCGGATCAACCAGAATGCGTGTACGGTCACATCGTGGTTGGTGGTGTTGGACCTGTTTCCCAGCGCACCATCTTTTTGTTTTTCGAATGCCGTTCGGTCGAACCCCGTTGTAACGACGAACACCTCGCGCATCCGAGTGCGGCTTTCGGGTCCAAGCCTCATGGGTGCGGTCGTTTGTCCCGCCAATCCCCGTTTGTCATTCGATGACCCGATGTTGGTGACGCGGCGCTGCCGCCGCATCAATCTTATTTAGCAATTTGCTTCAGCCGCTTGCCCTCCGTTCGTTCGAGAATGTCCAAGAGCCAGTGACCCTGCTTGGATGTCACCCAGGTGTTGGTGCGCAGCCACTCGTACATCGACCACAAGAATGAAATTTCCTGGAGTGACAGATGCTCAAGCCGATGAGAAAGCCGGTGAGCAATCCGCTGCCGAAGCCCCTGTAAATGTCCCGTTTTGAGTGATCGTTTGTCGGTCATGCGAATCATTGCCTTTCTTTGACCGATTATCCCGTGCTGGTTTCAGGTAGTTCAATTTTCCATCTGCTCGACAGAAACATTTGGGTACACCCTGTCGCAACACGGCCACACTCCGCATTTATTGCTCCATTAGGGTTGCATTCAGGCTTATGTTACGGCCAACTCTTTGGGTCTTAGACCCGAAGGGGACACCATGCTCTACGGTTACGCCCGCTGTTCATCCGCCGACCAAAGCCTCGACATCCAGATCGATGCCCTCAAGGCAGCGGGGTGCCAAATCGTCCGCGCCGAGAAGGTCAGCGGCACCAGCCGCGATGGTCGTCGCGAGCGCGATCCACGGTGACCTTCAGGACATCATCCGGGTGCTGAAGATTAAGGGCGGGTCACATGTGCAAGGGTGCATCTCGAAACACCGGCGGAACGTCGTTGGACGGTTGGAATACGGGAGATGGCGAATTCCCCCATCCCAAATCCTGCCGGGAACTGCCTACCGCGCTTTTCCAGAACCCTGAGCGCCAACGCCAGGATGAATGGTGGTGTTCTGTCCTGCGGCTTGACCGGCTTCGAACGCCCCAGCCGCCACCTTCTTCCCTGATGCCCGCCCACGACGAAGATTCAGGTCCAGCTTGGCGAATTCAGAATCAACCACGGCATGCCGGATAACCACGAGATCACGTCCGCTGCTGATCCTAATGGCTTCGTCACGCTCGGATTTCATCGAAATCAGTTTGTCCGCGATGGAAACGGCCATGCCGAACAAAAACGATCCCTTTTCGTCATGCCCATATCGGATGAACCGCTGGTTCCGGGCATATTGTTCCCAGGCATTCTGCATGGTGACCGCGATCACGTCGTAGACGTAGTGCGCCATCTCGATGCTGGGGCGAAGCCCGAAGAACACGTATCGAATTCGTCCATCCGCATCCTTCTCCCGCCAAACCTTGCAATCACAATACTCGGCAATGGCGGGAACGCAGGCTGAGATGGGCTGCCGTTGCTTCCTGTTGGTCGAGATGGCGGATTGTTCGCATTGCTCCTCGCGAATTTCCAAATCGCTGAGGGACAGATCATGGCGATCCAGCAGTTCAGCCACCTTGGCAGCCGCAGCCAACGCCTCTTCCTCGGTGCATCCATTGCTGACGGTCTTTGCGCGAAGGGCTTGCAGGCGGCTCTTGAGCTTCTCAAGGTCGGTCGGCATGGGGCAGTTCATCCTTCGCGCATTACCAAGGTACGATGAAAGGACATTCTCAGACTGAGCTATGCCGCTTGGTTCAGCGCACGATAAACGGAAGCGCGACCGATCCCAAGCCGAGCAGCGATCTCGGTGGCACCGATGCCCTCAGTCTTCAGCCGACGCACCTCGTCCGCCTGTGCCATGGCGGTCGGCTTGCGACCTTTGTATTTCCCTTCGGCTTTGGCGCGGGCCACGCCCTCTCGTTGTCTTTCGAGCATGATTTCCCGTTCAAATTCTGCGATGCCCCCCAGTACGGTCAGCATCAGCTTGCCAGTCGGGGTGGCGGTGTCGATGCCCATCCCGAGAATGCGCAGGGCGACGCCCTTCTTGTTCAACGTATCCGCGATGGAAAGCAGGTGCGCGACCGACCTTGCGAGCCGATCCAATTTGGTGACCACCAAAATGTCGCCTTCGCGGACAAAATCGAGCGCCAGGGCAAGCTGCTCGCGGGCGGCAATGTCCACGGACGAAACCTGCTCGCTGAAGACCTTTTCGCACCCGGCTGCGGTGAGGTCGCGCACCTGCGCATCGATGCTGGCTTTTTGATCAAGCGTGGAAGTTCGCGCGTAACCGATCAGCATGGCAGCCCCCTGATGTCCCAATGACACCTAAGAGGCTAAGGCCGTTTTGTATCAAATGCCAAATCGCAGTCTATTGAGACGCCCAACTGAACTTGGCGACCGGCCCCACACGACCCTGGCTCATTGAGACGATGGGAAGCGCCTCAGACAGGCTCACTCACATCCTGACATAGCCGACTTGAAGCATCGATGAGCCAAAACAGAGAGAACACCCGTCAGAATCTGGAAGGTTCATGGAGAATGATATCACCATGCTCAAGCCCAGGAGGTCTGGCCTGCTGCCGGTTCGGTGGACACCGAGTTAAGGTGGTTCCATCAAATTGGAGGCCG
>VBWB01000016.1 GCA_006218045.1 Stygiobacter sp. | reverse complement strand
CTTGAGCCCCGCCGTCTCGGCATGAAATGACCCAACGGGTCATTTCATTGGCCGGGCGGCATCAGACGGCGCGGGGGCGGCCGTAATGGACGAAATCGCCCCAGGTGCGTTCCAGCCGCAGCATGGTGTCGACGGTGCCTTGCAGGGCCTTGGCCGAATCCTCGTCGCCGAACACCGCCGACAGGTCGTCTTGCAAGATGCGCACGGCGTTGCACAACTCCAGCCCCTTGTCGGTCAGCTTCAGGCGCACCGACCGGCGGTCATGGGCCGAGCGCTCCTGGGTCAGGTAGGCGCATTCGGTCAAGGCCTTGATGTTGTAGGAGACGTTCGAGCCCTGGTAATAGCCGCGATCCTTGAGGTCGCGGATCACCACCTCGTTCTCGCCGATATTGTAGAGCAGCAAGGCCTGGACGGCGTTGATGTCCTCGATGCCCAAACGGCGCAACTCCGAGCGCAACACGTCGAGGAAATGACGGTGCAGACGTTCGATCAGGCGGATGATTTCAAAGTACGGCTTGGTCATGGCGCCGCAGTATATGTGTAACCAATCCCACCGCCAACAGGGTTTTTTCCTATCTGGAGTATTTCCCCGTCCGGCTGGGGATTGTATTGTGCTGCCATCGCATGGCTTGGGGATGCAGTCTTTATGGCCGAACAAGAAGTCGCCGACCGATCAGTCGCCAAGTCCGTCGCCAAGCCCACCATCGTCACCGTCTTCAACCAGAAGGGCGGCGTCGGCAAAACCACCACCAGCGTCAATCTGGCGGTATGCATGGCCGCCCTGGGCAAGCGGGTGGTGCTGCTGGACCTGGACAGCCAAAGCAATGCCACCACCAATGTGGGGGTGACGCCGCCCATCTCGACCGGGGCCTATCAATTGCTGACCGGCCGCGCCCCGGCGGAGGAGTGCCTGAGAAAGACCGATTACGAGAATTTGCGTCTGATCGGCGGCTCGGATGAATTGGCCTGGGCCGACATCGAACTGGCGATGCAGCCGGAATGCCAGGGCATTTTGGCCAAGGCGCTGGAAAAGCTGCCCGACAACGTGGATATCCTGGTCATCGACTGCCCGCCGGCGCCGGGCATCGTCTCGGTCAACGCCCTGGTCGCCGCCGACGTGGTGGTGATGCCGGTGATGCCCAGCCCGCACGCTTTGGACGGCCTGCACAAGGCGTGGTGGAACGTCAACCGGGTGCGCTCCAACTACAATCACGACCTGCACACCATCAACATCGTGCTCAACATGACCGAAGAGGGGGCGCTGACCCAGCGCCTGACCGAGGACATCATCGCCGAATTCGGTTCGCGGGTGATGCCGGTGCTGGTGCCGCGCGACAACGTGGTGATCGAGGCGGCGGCGCGGGATCTGCCGGTGGTGTCGATGGCGCCGCAATCGCCGCCGGCGCGGGCCTATCTGCGGCTGGCGCAATTGCTGCTGACCCGTGTCCTGCACATGAGCGGCGCCGCCGAGGATGTCCGGCTGGCCGAGGCGCTGGAACACGACACCGCTGCCGACAAGCTGGCGGTATGGTCGGCGGAATTGAACGGTCGGCGGTCGAAGCTGGCCATTCCCGAACCGGGGGTGCCGCCCGAACCCGGCTGGACCGACGCCCCCGAAATGGCCCAGGCGGTCCTTGGTCCGGGCGCCGGCTGGAAGATCGGTGCCGGTTTGGCGCTGGTGCTGCTGGGGGCGATCCTGGGCTTTGCCGCCGCCACGGCTTTTCAGCGTTTTCCGCTGGGCTGAGCGAAGACCTCCTTGGCCGCGAACAGGCCGTTCAATGCGGCGGGAAAGCCCGCATAGACGGCCATCTGCATGATGGTTTCGGTGATTTCGTCGCGACTTAGCCCGACATTCAGCCCGGCGTGGATGTGGACCTTCAACTGCGGGGCGGCGTTGCCCAGGGCCGTCAAGGCGGCGATGGTGGCGATTTCGCGCGATCGCAAATCCAGTTGGGAACGGCTGTAGATGTCGCCGAACGGGAACTCTATCAGGTAACGGGCGAAATCAGGGGCGATGTCGGCCAGGGCGTCGATCACCCTTTGTCCGGCCTCGCCGTCGATGGCGGCCAGGGCGCGGCAACCGCGCTGATAGCGGGTTTGGTCGTCACTGTGCTTGGGGGGCATGGTCTTGATCCTTCCGTTCGCTGTCGGCATAGCCGGCGATTTTGCCATCAAGGACGAGCAGGCATTCCTGCAACCTGGCCACATGCTCGCTTACGCACTGGCGATGCTGTTCCAGCAGGTGTCGGCGTTCGGCCTCGGTCTCGCGACCGCGCTGGCGCAATCGGGCATAGCGCAGCATGTCGCGGACAGGCATGCCTGTGGTTTTCAAGCGTCCCAAAAAGGCGATCCACGGCAATATGGTTGCGTCATAATCGCGGTGGCTCGATCGGTCGCGGTCGACAAAAGGCAGCAGGCCGATCCGTTCATAATAGCGGATCGTGTGCACGCTCAGGTCGCATCGCTTTGCCAGTTCGCCAATCTTCATGGGTGTTGTCCGCTTGTCTCGACACGACCCAGGCTAAAACTTCGAGCGCACTCGAAGTCAAGGGGGCTTATTCCCGTTCCAGCCGTTGCAGGAACGTTTCCACCGTTTCCACGGTGTGGTCGCCATAGCGGCGGCGCAAGACCAAGGGCGAGGCGAACAGGGCGGCGCGCAGATCGGCGAACAAAGCGCGCATCAACTCGGCGAAGCCGTGTTCGGTCAATTGCCAATGGGCATCGGCGCCCTCTGGCCCCGCCTTGCCCAGGTGGGAATTGACCAGGGCCAAAAACCATTCGCGCCGGCGCTGGAAATTGGCGAAGTAATGGGCGACCACGATCAACACGTCGTTGGTCAAGGCGTGGGTTTCCGGGTCGGCGTGGATGGCGTCCCAATCAAGGCCACTATTGGCCCGGTGACGATCAAGGATGGCTTGGGACTTGCGTTGACATTGTTCGTAAAGGGCCGGGCCGATCATCTTGTCGATGGCCAGGTTGAAGCCGGGGATGACCCGGCGCGACAGCAGCCCCTGGCCGCCATCGTCGCCCTGGCGCGGCGGAAACAGATGGGCGAAGGACTTCATCAGCACGCGGTCGAACGGGCGTTTGCGCGTGCTTTCCCATTGCTTGACCTCACGCGTGGCGGTGCAGGTGTCGTAGGACCGTCGATAGGTGGATTGGAAGCGGTTGAACTCGGCGGCCATGAAGATTTCCGCCAATTGGCGGATATCGGCGGCGGACAGCGATCCACGCTTGCCGGCCTCGACTTCCAGGCGGGTGGTGAAATGGCCGATCATGGTGGTGGCGATGGCTTCGCAGGCCTTGGGGCCGGTGGGGGCTTCGCTGTCGGTCATGACCGTTCTCCTGTTTATCCGTAAAGATTAGCAGGAATTGACACATCCGGCACCGGGCCATAGGCTCACCCCTTGGGTTTTTCACGGGTGCCTTTCCATGTCCGACAGCTTGTCCATTGCTCTAGCCCAGATCAATCCGGTGGTCGGCGACATCGCCGGCAATGTCGCCCGCATCCGCGCCGCCCGCGCCCAGGCCGCCGCCACCGGCGCCCAGTTGGTGGTGTTCCCTGAGTTGGTGGTGTCGGGCTATCCGCCCGAGGATCTGGTGCTGAAATCGGCCTTTCTCGACGCCATCGAGCAGGCGGTGGAAGATCTTGCCGTCGATACCGCCGATAACGGTCCGGCCATCCTGGTCGGCGCGCCGTGGCGGGTGGCCGGGCGTCTGCACAATGCCGCCCTGCTGTTGGACCATGGCCGCGTCGCCGCCAGCCGGTTGAAGCATCACCTGCCCAATTACGGCGTCTTCGACGAGGCCCGCGTCTTCGCCCCTGGTCCGGTGCCCGGACCCATCCAGTTCAGGGGCGTGCGCCTGGGCGTGCTGGTGTGCGAGGACATGTGGTATTCGGACGTGGCCGAGACCCTGGCCGAATGCGGTGCCGAAATCCTGGTGGTGCCCAACGGCTCGCCGTTCGAGTTGGACAAGGTGGGCGTCCGGCTGGCCCGCGCCCGGGACCGGGTGGTGGAAACCGGCCTGCCGCTGATTTACGTCAACCAGTTGGGCGGCCAGGACGAATTGGTGTTCGACGGCGCCTCGTTCGCGCTGGATGGCAAGGGCGAGGTCATGGTGCGGCTGCCCGCCTGGGCCGAGCAGGTGGTCACCACCCGCTGGCAAAAGCAGGACGGCGTCTGGAACGTCGCCGGCTCCATGGCCCCCCTGGTCGCTCCGGTGCCGGAACGCGACGAGGATCTGTATCAGGCCATGGTTCTGGGCCTGCGCGATTACGTCGGCAAGAACGGCTTTCCCGGCGTGGTGCTGGGGCTGTCGGGCGGCATCGATTCGGCCCTGGCGGCGGCGGTGGCCGCCGATGCCCTGGGCGCCGACAAGGTGTGGTGCGTGATGATGCCGTCGCCCTATACCAGCCAGGACAGCCTGGACGACGCGGCGGCGGTGGCCGGGATGCTGGGCTGTCGTCTGGACACGATCAATATCGGCCCGGCCATGGATGCGTTCGACCATATGCTGGCGCCGCATTTCGCCGGCACCAACGCCGGCATTACCGAGGAAAACCTGCAATCGCGCGCCCGTGGCCTGACCTTGATGGCCTTGTCCAACAAGTTCGGCCCCATGGTGCTGTCCACCGGCAACAAATCCGAGATGAGCACCGGCTACGCCACTCTTTATGGCGACATGTGCGGCGGCTATGCGGTGCTGAAGGACGTCTACAAGACCGCGGTCTTCGCCGTCTGCCGCTGGCGCAATGACAACTTCCCCGCCGGCGCGCTAGGTCCCGCCGGCCCGGTGATGCCCGAACGGGTCATCACCAAGCCGCCCTCGGCCGAGTTGAAGCCGGACCAGAAGGACCAGGACACCCTGCCGCCCTATGACGTGCTGGACGGCATCCTGGCCTGCCTGATCGAGGGCGAGTCGAGTGTCGAGGCGACGGTGGGCAAAGGCTATGACGAAGCCATGGTGCGTCGGATCTGGCGCATGCTGGATCGGGCCGAATACAAACGCCGCCAAGCCCCGCCCGGCGTCAAGATCACCGGGCGGTCGTTCGGCAAGGACCGGCGTTACCCCATCACCAACGGCTTCACCCGGTCGGTGTAGATCTGCTCTGGGCGTTGGCGAAAAAGTCCCTGGGCTTTGCTTCTTATCGAAAAGCGAAAAATAGGCGCAGGGCCGCCCCAAGCCTATTTTTCTCCGCTTCAATCAACGGGAAAAAGTACACCGAGGCAAGGCCGAGGGACTTTTCCCCGAACGCCGTCAGGCCAGGCTTTCGCCTTTGGCCGCCAAACCCATGGGCGGTGATGTCTAGGTTTTCCACCTTGCTGCGGCGGCTTGGGGACGTGGATAAAGTCGCCATCGCGAGGGCGCAATCCCGGTGCTGAGGGATTGGGGCAGTCGGGGAGACGGCGGTTATCAGCGCAATCTGGCCGGTTTCCGGGCCGAGATGGAGCGGTTGACATCCGTTTCACAGACTTAAGGTGGACTACATTTCACTTGAAATACCGCTGGTTTCTTGAAAAACATGCCGCTGTCCCTTTAGGTGTGTGGGGCTGGATGGGGTGGTTTTGCTGGAGCGGTTCGGATGCCTGCTGTTGATTTTAGCAAAGACGTTTGTTGGGTGCCGTTTGGCAAGCGACTGGATATGACGAATGCCGGGGCACGCTACATGATCGCCCACCCGGCAGCTGAGGTTGGGGGGAGCGTGGTCGGCCACAAGGCCTATTCTTCGGCCAATGGTTTTCTTTCCGCTCACCGGCAAAAGATTCTGATTTTCGGCAAGGATTTCGATGGCAGTTTGACCAAGCTGGGTCAAGCCGCGGTCGGTAGGGGACGAAAGGTCATATCAGGGTTTGGCGATTGGCATTTCGATAAAAACTTCAACAAGAAGCTGGCGCAATTATCTTCAGCTTGTGTTGTGCAAACCAAGGCGATGCGGGATGAGTTTGTGCGGTATTTCTCTGTTGAGCCCCATTTAATAGAGGAGCCCTACGAGGGATTGCGTTGCTCTCCCAAGGAACCAGCAGGCAAGACATTGAATCTCGTTTGGTTTGGTCACGCCTCTAATTTGAGTGGGCTTCTAATCTTTCTCACTCAGATTGCCGATCAGCCATTCAGTATATGCCTTTTGGTCGTCTGTAATCGACCTGATCTGGTTCTGCCCATGTTGATAGGCCTCCCTGCGGTCAAGGTCGACATTCAGGTGAAAACACTGCAATGGTCGGAAGCTAACCAGAGAAAAGCCATTGCTTGGTCTGATGCCGTGGTGATCCCCAGCCAGATTGAGAAAAAAGATATGGTTAAGGGGCATAACCGGCTGGTTTGCGCCATTCATGCGGGGCGCTTCGCACTGGTTTCACCGTTGCCGCAATATCAGGAACTGGCCGATTACAGCTATTGTTCCGACAATTTCGTTGAGGCGGTCGAATGGCTGCTCGCCAATCCAAAGAAGGCACAGGAGCGAGTGGCGGCGGGGCAAGCCTATATTGACACCCGTTTCGCCCCCCAGGTTATCGGTCGGCGCTGGCGGGAACTGATTGAGACGGTTGCGGGCTGAACGGTGTGCGAGTTGGATAGGAAAAAGTTCGCGATATTGTCCCAACATGGCCGGGGGGGGGGGGGGGGGGACGAATCGCAGGGGAGATGGGCCGAGTTTTTCCGCAGCCTGAATTAAAGGATGCTCTGGCCGGTCTTGGCCCAATCGGCGCAGAACGCCGCCAGGCCCTTGTCGGTCAGCACATGACCGTACATCTGCTTCAGGATGGACGGCGGCATGGTCACCACATGGGCGCCCAGACGGGCGGCATCGGTGACATGCATGGGGTTGCGCACGCTGGCCACCAGCACGTCGGTGGTGAAATCGGGGTATTGGCCATAGATTTCGACGATGTCGGAAATCAGCTGCATGCCGTCCTGGCCGATATCGTCCAGACGCCCGACGAAGGGCGAGACGAAGGCGGCGCCGGCCTTGGCGGCCAGGATGGCCTGATTGGCGGAAAAGCACAGGGTGACGTTGACCAGGGTGCCTTCATCCGACAGCACCTTGCACACCTTGAGGCCGTCCATGGTCAGCGGCACCTTGACGGTGACGTTGGGGCGCAGGTCGCGCAGCTTGCGGCCCTCGGCCAGCATGGTGGCGAAATCGGTGGCGCCCACTTCGGCGGAAACCGGGCCGGGGACGATGTCGCAGATCTCGCAGATGACGTCCAGGATGTTGCGGCCGGACTTGGCGATCAGGGACGGATTGGTGGTGACGCCGTCAACCAGACCGGTATCGGCCAGGGCTTCGATTTCGGCGACCTCGGCGGTGTCGATGAAGAATTTCATGGTGTATGGATTTCCTGGGAGTGAACGGAAACAAGTCCAAGTCATACAAATGGCCCGTGCCGGGCCGTTCAGACGCCACTCGGGCTTATCGCATATTCACGTTTCGCGTGAAAATGCTCTAGTCGGCGGCGCGCTTCAGCACCTCGGTGACGGTGACGGCCAGATGGTCTTCCACCACCACCACTTCCGCCCGGGCGATGTGCTTGCGGTTGACGTACAGGTCAACGGGGTCGTTGACCTTGCGGTCCAGTTCCACCACCGCGCCACGACCCAGCTTCAGCAACTGGGCGATGGGCAGATTGGCGGTCCCCAACACGGCGATGCACTCGACGTTGACGCCGTAAACCGCTTCCTGGTGCTTGGCCCCTACCATGGTGTCGTCGTTAGCCATTTGTCGCCGCCTTACTGCCTGTTGGAGTGACTCCAACAGGCAGTAGAACACGGCAATGGTTAATGCTTTCTATCAAGGCATCAGAACATAGGCACCGGGGGCGGCGGCGATGGGCGGATAGCCGGCATCGGGGGCGCCCATGGTGGGCGGGGCGATCTGGCCGGACGAGTTGGCGACCAGCCATTGCTGCCACGGCTCCCACCACGATCCCTGCTGCTTGGGGGTGACCATGGCCCAGGTGTCGGGATCGACGTATTTGTCGGCATCGGCGCGGGTGGCGATCTGGTAGGAGCGGCCCTTGTGGCCGGGTTCCGAGACGATGCCGGCATTGTGGCCGCCGCTGGCCAGGATGAAGGTGACGTCGGTGTCAGACAGGATGCCGATCTTGTAGACCGACTTCCATGGTGCCACGTGGTCCTTGGTGGTGCCCACCGCGCAGATGGGGGCGCGGATGTCGGTCAGCGCGATGGGACGGCCCTCGACGGTGTAGCGTCCCTTGGACAGCATGTTGTTGAGGAACAGCCGGCGCAGATATTCGGTGTGCATCTTGTAGGGCAGGCGGGTGGCGTCGGAATTCCACGCCATCAGGTCGTTGGCGGTGTCGGTTTCGCCCAACAGGTACTGGCGGATCATGCGCGACCACACCAGATCGTTGGACCTGAGCATCTGGAAGGCACCGGCCATCTGCTTGGTGTCCAGATAGCCCTGGTCCCACATGACGTCTTCCAGATAGGTGACCTGGCTTTCGTCGATGAACAGCATGATCTCGCCGGCATCCTCGAAATCGGTCTGCGCCGCCAGCAGCGTCACCGAGGCCAAGCGGTCGTCGCCTTCACGCGCCATGGCGGCGGCGGCGATGGACAACAGCGTGCCGCCCAGGCAATAGCCGGCACCGTGGACCTTTTGCCCCGGCACGACGGCGTTGATGGCGTCGAGCGCCGCCATCACCCCCAGACGGCGGTAATCGGCCATGCCCATGTCGCGGTCCTCGGCGCCCGGATTCTTCCACGAGATGACGAAGACCGTGTGGCCCTGGGACACCAGCCACTTGACCATGGAATTGGCCGGCGACAGGTCGAGGATGTAATATTTCATGATCCAGGCCGGTACGATCAGGATGGGTTCGGCGTGGACGCTGTCGGTGGTCGGCGTGTACTGGATCAGCTCGATCAGCTTGTTGCGGAAGACGACCTTGCCCGGCGTGCAGGCGACGCCCTTGCCCACCTGGAACTTCTCGTCCTTGGCGTAATCGCGACCGGTCAGGTTGCGCATGATGTCGTCGGACAGGTTTTGCAGGCCGCGCACCAGATTTTGGCCGTTCTGCTCGGTGGTGATCTTGATGACGTCGGGATTGGTCAGGAAGAAATTGGCCGGCGACATCATGTCGAGCAATTGCCGGGCGGTGAATTCCACCACGTTCTGGCGGTGCCTGCCGACGCCGCGCACATTGGTGGTGGCGTAGTGCCACCATTGCTCGGTGTACAGGAAAGCCTGGCTCATGACGTTGTAGGGGAATTTCTGCCAGCCTTCGCTGGCGAAGCGGGAATCCTGGGCCAAGGGCACGAAGGGGTCGGGATCGGTGCGGCCCATCAGCGAATCGGCGGTGAAGCGGGCCAGGGGCAGCGCCTTGGACAGGGCGTTCTGGGCCATTTCCCCCACCTTGCCGGGCGAATTGGCCAGATGCACCAGCCAGTCCAGATAGGCCAGCAGCAGCGAGGCCGGCGACAGGGCGTTGGTATAGCGCCCCTGCATCGCATGCATCAGCCGGTCGGTGCTTTCGGTGAAGATGGGGAACGGGGTGCGGAACTGCTCGGCGCCCATGGGCAGGGCCAGCATCTGGTGCACCGGGTTGACATGGATGGGGGGCGGTGTGGGGGCGCTTGTGGGAACCGGGTGAGTGGTGCCATCCGGCTGCGGTTCCGCCGTCGACTGGCGGCGCGAAGTGCGAATCTCGTTCATGGTCCCTGGCCCCTTTGGTGACGAAAATAACTCGCCTATTATATGCCTGCCCGTCGATACCCATGTATGAAGATTTTGCAATTGCGAGATGGGGTGGGGGCAGGGCAAAACATTCGTCGGCCAAGCACGAATCCAATGGATTCTACCCCCACCTTAAAGGTATATTCAGGGTTGGGTTAGTTTAGACTTCGTCCACGTGTATCTTTTGGGACGAAACGGGAACAAATAGTATGGCACTCGGTACCAACAAAGTCTCGGCGTTAGCGACGCCCGGCATGGCGGCGGCGGCGACAGCCCGCCCCGCGTCGGGTGGTCGCAATGTCGCGTCGGTATCGGGCGGCCCTGCGGAAGCGGCCGGTTTTTCCACTCAGGTCGGGGTCAGCGACAATCGCTTGCTGCGTTACGACGAAGAGTTGGATTTCGGCTTTTCCGAGCATCGCGACCCTGATCGCCAGGGCACGCCGTTCATGGCCAGGGCGGCATCGAGTTTCCGCGCCGAGTTGGCCGACGAGATCTCCGGCGGCGAGTCCGCCAATGTGTTCATGGATTACGTCATGCGGGGCGTCGGCACCTATGAGCACAACATGCGGGTGACCACACCCGGTTCCGTGCGGCCGGGCAGCGTGCTCAACTATCTGTACTGAGATACGGTCGTTGCGGGCATGAAAAAGCCGCCATCCTCTGCAAGGTGGCGGCTTTGGCGTGGCGGTGCCGATCACGCCCAGCGCGGTTCGCTCTGGCGGCGCAGCACATCCAGGGCGCGCTCGGCCCGCCAGAAACCGCCATCCTCGCCGCTTTGGTAGCGGCGGATGAAATCCACGTGGCTCTCCATGGCCGCCAGCATGTCGCGTGGGCGGTCGGGGTCGGCCCGCTCGCCGATCAGGGCGCCGATGGTGGTGTCGTAATCGGGGTGCAATTCGCTGGGGAAGCCGATCCACTGGTATTCCTCCCAGCGCAAAGACCCTTCCAGATACAGTTCGTGGGCGATTTCCGCATATTGGCGCGGGCTGACGTTACGCAGGTCGTAGCGGGCGCGCACCTGGGCGCGCGGTGCCGGCAGGGCCAGGATGGGGGCGGTGTCGTGGCGGGCGGTCTGCATCATGGGGGCCATGGCGAAATCCCTGTCGGTGGGGTTGGGTGCGCGTTTAAACCAAGTGCGGATGAAGCTCATCGGCGGTGGCCGGAAACCCGGCGGACACTGGGAATGGCGGCGATGGTCGGCTCCAGCATGGGCTTCAACTCGGCGACACGGGACAGGGACTGCAACTGGTCCCAGCTCAGGGTGCCTTCGGTGAACAATTCATGGACCAATTCGGCCAGTTCGCTGTTGCTGGGGTGGGGCGGTGCCTTGGGCTTGGCCGGGCCGGAATGCGGGCGCAGGGAAACCATGGTGGTTTCGTCGGCGCTTTGGCTGGCTAGGCTGTCCTGCCAGTCGGGGGTAAAGTCGAAGGTCATTCCCATCCTCCGTGTCGTGTTCGCAACACTTCGACAGGGTACTTTGCATGCTTCGTGCCAAGGCCAAGGCGGGGAATGCCGCTAAAACGGCGACGAGGACGGGCAATTCCTGCCGGTCGCTGGGCAGAAAATGCCGGATGGGCGGCAAAATAAACCGGCACATACATTGCTGGTGGTTGGTGCGGTGCCATGTATAATGCGGTCACTTTGTCTTGGAGGTTCCTGATGGTGCGTGGCGTGCGGATGGCTGTGGCCGTGGTGGTCGTGACGGCGGCGGGGCAAGCCCTGGCCGGTCCGGCCGATCTGGCGCCGCATCGGGCCGTCTATTCCATGGGGCTGTCGACCACCAAGCCCGGCTCCGGCATCGCCGCCGCCAGCGGCACCATGAGCTATCAGTTCGAGGATACCTGCGACGGCTGGGTGGTGGAAAACCGCATCGCCATCACCTATGCCTATACCGAGGGCGGGCAGGCGCTGTCGGCGACCGATTTCATCACCTGGGAATCCAAGGACGGGCTGCACTATCGCTTCCGCATGCGCAATACCCGCGACGGTCAGGTGACCGAGGACGTCGAGGGCCATGCCGACCTCAAGGGCAAGGGCCAGGGCGGCACCGCCCGTTTCTCCCGGCCCGAGCCCATGACTTTGCCCCTGCCCAAGGGCACTTTGTTCCCGACCGAGCACACTTTGCGGCTGATCGATCACGCGCAAAGCGGCGGACGGTCGTTCTGGCGGGTGGTGTTCGACGGCTCCGGCCTGGATGGCCCTTACGAGGTCAATGCCCTGATCGGCAAGCAAAGCCAGGCTTTGCCGGCCAAGCCGGTGTCGGCCTTGCTGGGCACGCCGCATTGGCCCATGCATCTGGCCTTCTTCCCGGTGTCCAGCCCCGAGGAAGTGCCCAATTTCGAGATGTCGCTGGCCTATCACCCCAACGGGGTGGCTCAGGAAATCGTCCAGACCTTCAAAAGCTTCAGCCTGAAGGGCCGGCTTGATTCGGTCGAGGCATTGCCCAAGCGCGGCTGCTGACCTTCCCTCTTGATATCGTCGCTCCTGATGGCCGTGGTCGTGGGGATGTGAACACCTGTGACAGGAGTGCCCAGATGACCGATTTCACCAGCATGGACGTGGCCGAGTTGCGCGACGTCATCGCCAGCCACCGCGCCGCGGTCGAGGCCGAGCCGCCGGCCTTGATCCCCGCCTTCGCCGAGGCGCAACTGGCCCTGGCCGCCAAATTGTCGGAAGCCGGCGAGATGGAGCGCGCCCTGGCCGCCTCCATCGAGGGCGTCGACCATCTGCGCCTGCTGACCGACAGCGATGTCGGCACCTTCGCCGTCCATCTGGCCTCGGCGCTCAACAACATGTCCAATCGCCTGTCCGATCTGGGGCGCGACGATGAGGCCCGGTTGGCCGGCGACGAGGCCTTGGCCCTGGGCAAGCGGGCGATCGACACCGCCCCGGCCGAGGCTCGTTTCGTTCTGGTCTCGACCCTGATGAACCAGTCGGGCCGGTCGTGGCGGGCAGGGCAAAGCTTGCGCGCCATCGACGAATTGGGTCAGGCGGTGGAAACCTTCCGTGATGGCGGCGAGGCGCTTTATTCCTTCCTCGGCATCATGGTCGACGCCTTGCACCGCAACGCCATGGCCCTGGCCGAAGGCGGATTGTGGGAAGAAGCCATCGCCGTGCGCCGGATGACGGCGGAAGTCTTCCCGGAAGATCGGGTGCCCATGGCGGTGCATCACCTGTTGGCCCTGACCCTGCAACAGGGCGCCTTCGCCAAGAGCCGCGACGGTTTCTATGGCGAATCGTTGCCGCTGGTGGAGGAAGCCGCCGAACTGGCCCGCGCCCTGGCCGAAGCCGATGCCGATCAGTATCGTCTGTTCCTGGCCCAGTCCCTGGCCAATCTGGCCAGCCGCCAGCACGAGGCCCATGCCGATGCCGAAGCCCTGGACGCGGCGGTGGAAGCGGTGGGCGTGTTCCAGGAACAGGCCAAGATCGACCCGGCCAGCGCCCTGGGGCCGCTGGTACCGACCCTGGAAACCTTCGCTTCCATCCTCAACACCTTGGGGCATACCGAGCAGGCCGAGAACATCCTGGGCCAGCGCGACCACCTGATGGGCGTGTTGGAGCAGGCCAAGGGGCAGGCATAGGCGAGAGGAAAACGCTTCCGCTTCCGCACCGACTCAGGGCCGTAATCCGCCGGCCTTGACGATGAAGCCAGCGATCTCGGGCAGTCCGGCGCCGGTTTTCATGTTGGAGAAAACGAAAGGACGCTGGCCCCGCATCTTGCGGCTGTCGCGCTCCATCACCTCCAGGCTGGCCCCGACCAGTGGAGCCAGGTCGGTCTTGTTGATGATCAACAGGTCCGACCGGGTGATGCCGGGGCCGCCCTTCCTGGGCAGCTTGTCGCCCGCCGCCACGTCGATGACGTAAAGGGTGATGTCGGCCAGTTCCGGGCTGAAGGTGGCGGTCAAATTGTCGCCGCCCGATTCGATCAGCAGCAATTCCAGACCGGGATGGCGATCATGCATTTCGTCCACCGCCGCCAGATTGATCGACGCATCCTCGCGGATGGCGGTATGGGGGCAACCGCCGGTTTCCACCCCCAGGATGCGGTCGGGCGCGAGCGCCCCGTTTTTGGTCAGGAACTCGCAATCCTCGCGGGTGTAGACGTCGTTGGTGATGGCGGCGATGTCGTAGTGATCGCGGAAATGCAGACACAGGGCCAGGGTCAGGGCGGTCTTGCCCGACCCCACCGGCCCGCCGATGCCGACGCGGAATGCGCTCATGATCTGAACAACCTCGTATATTGGGTTTCGTGGGTCAGGCTGCACCAATCGACCATGGCGGTGGCGCTGCCCAGATCGGAAAACGGACGGCTCAGGGCCAAGCCCGCCGCCTGTTCGATCACCGGTTCCAGCGCCGCCATGGCGCGCTGGCCGTCGGTCTGGCCCAGCGGCACCAGCCGGATCGCCGCCGACACCAGATTGGCGGCGAAAGCCTGCAAGGTGGCTGACAAAGCGTCCGTCTCGGCGATTTCAGCGCGGGCGGCGATGACGCCCACCGCCACCGCATAGGCCGGCTGCCGGTTTCTCTGTTTCAATCGAATTCGCCACTGGTCCAGCCACGGATCGGGCCAGGCGGCGGCGATGGTGGCGACAAAGGCGGTGCCTTGCGCCGCTGATTCCAGCGCCAGTTCCGCCGATCCGCGCAGGGAATCGGCCAAGTCCACCAATCGGTCCAGGCGCTCGGCATCGGCATGGGCGCGCATGGCTTCCAGCAGCAAGCCAGCATCGGCCCGCCCGGTGCCGTGGCGCAGAACGGTTTCCAGCCATCGGATCAGACTGTCGCGGTCGGAGACCAGACCGGCTTCCACCGCCCGCTCAAGCCCGTGCGAATAGCTGAAGCCACCCACCGGAAAGGCCGGCGACAGCCAGGTCATCAGCCGCAGCAGGGCGGTCATGCCCGCCGCACCACGGGCGCGGGGGCATCGATCAGGCCATGCGGGTCATAGGCGCCCGGTTCCGGCTGAAACGGCGCCCGGCGTCGCCACGCTTGCACGCCCTGGCCTTCCAGCAGGGTCATCAGCACGTGATCCATGCTTACCCGAAGTGTCCGCTTGGGCAAGATCTGTACCGGCACGTGACGGTTGCCGATATGCCAGGAGATGCGGGCCAGTTCGGCCTCGGTGCGGCAGGAAATGTCGATGACCTCCTCGGGGGCCGCCACCACCCGGAGGAAGCCGCCAGTCTCCAATTCCAGCCCGTCGCCATCCTTCATTTGCTGGGCGCGGGGTAAATCCAGCAGGAACGGCGCGCCGTCGTCGCCAGTCAGCATGACCCGGCGGCGGTGGCGGTCGGCGGCGGCCAAGGTGACGGTGCCGGCTTGCGCTGATCGGGACCAAGTGCCGGCAGGGTGCAGGGCGGTAGCGCGGGTCATCGGTGGGTACACCAGATGGGTTTAACCACAGAGGCACAGAGGCACAGAGATACCTGCCTTGAGGCAATAACGGTGCCGTCTGCCCGGTAATCTCTGTGTCTCTGTGTCTCTGTGGTTTTCATTTCATCCATCTTTTTTCGTCACCCCCGCGAAAGCGGGGGTCCAGGAGTCGCGGAAAAATCAGTCGTGCACCCTCTGGGTTCCCGCCTGCGCGGGAACGACGGTTGAAACATCAGTGCATCCGATTAAGCACAGCCTCCTAAAACAGGAAATACCGTTGCGCCAACGGCAGCTCCGCCGCCGGTTCGCAGGTCAGCAATTCACCGTCGGCGCGCACCTCATAGGTTTCCGGGTCGACCTGGATATCCGGGCAGGCGTTGTTGTGGATCATGGCCGCTTTGCCCAAGCCGCGGGTGCCGGTCACCGCCAATAGGGCGCGGTCGAGGCACAGTCGCCGCCCGATGTCCCGTTGGGCCGCCGCCTGACTGACGAAGGTCACCGAACTGGCCTGAAGGGCACGACCGAAACCGGCGAACATGGGACGGTAATGCACCGGCTGCGGCGTCGGGATGGATGCATTGGGGTCGCCCATCAAGGCGGCGGCGATGGAGCCGCATTTCAGCACCAGATCGGGTTTGACGCCGAAAAAGGCCGGTTTCCAGATCACCAGATCGGCCAGCTTGCCCACCTCGACGCTGCCCACATGGCCCGCGATGCCGTGGGTGATGGCCGGGTTGATGGTGTATTTGGCGATGTAGCGCTTGGCGCGGGTGTTGTCGTTGCCGGATTCGCCGGGCAGGTTGCCCCGCTGCGCCTTCATCTTGTGGGCGGTCTGCCAGGTCCGGGTGATGACCTCGCCGATGCGGCCCATGGCCTGGCTGTCCGAGCTCATCATGCTCATGGCGCCGATATCGTGCAGGATGTCCTCGGCGGCGATGGTTTCGCGCCTTATGCGGCTTTCGGCGAAGGCCACATCCTCGGCGATGCGGGCATCCAGGTGATGGCAGACCATCAACATGTCCAGGTGCTCGTCCACCGTGTTGACGGTGAACGGCATGGTCGGGTTGGTCGATGACGGCAATACGTTGGCGACGCCGCACAGCTTCAGGATGTCGGGAGCATGGCCGCCGCCGGCGCCTTCGGTGTGGAAGGCGTGGATGGTGCGGCCCTTGAAGGCGGCGACGGTGTTTTCGACGAAGCCCGATTCGTTCAAGGTGTCGGTGTGGATGGCCACCTGCACGTCATATTCGTCCGCCACCGACAGGCAGGCGTCGATGGCCGCCGGGGTGGTGCCCCAGTCTTCATGCAGTTTCAGGCCGCAGGCGCCGCCCTCGATCATTTCCACCAGGGCTTGCGGCCGGGTGGCGTTGCCCTTGCCGAAAAAGCCGATGTTGACCGGAAGACCTTCGGCGGCTTGCAGCATGCGGCCCAGATGCCAGGGGCCGGGGGTGCAGGTGGTGGCGTTGGTGCCTTCCGCCGGGCCGGTGCCGCCGCCCAGAAGCGTGGTCACACCGGAATAAAGCGCGTCGTCGGCCTGTTGCGGGCAGATGAAATGGATATGGGCGTCGATGCCGCCGGCGGTGACGATGCGGCCTTCGCCGGCGATCACCTCGGTTCCCGGTCCGACGATGATGGTGACGCCCGGCTGGATATCGGGGTTACCGGCCTTGCCGATGGCATGGATGCGCCCGTCCTTCAGGCCGATATCGGCCTTGACGATGCCCCAATGGTCGAGGATCAGGGCGTTGGTGATGACGGTGTCCACCGCCCCTTGGGCGCGTGACGCCTGCGACTGGCCCATGCCGTCGCGGATGACCTTGCCGCCGCCGAATTTGACTTCCTCGCCATAGATGGTGAAATCCTGTTCCACCTCGATCAAAAGGTTGGTGTCGCCCAGGCGCACGCGGTCGCCGATGGTCGGCCCGAACATGGCGGCATAGGCCTTGCGTTCGATTTTGTAAGCCATGACTGCTTCCCCCTGGATTAAGCCGACACGAATGAACACGAATGAACACGAATGGGTTTTCTCATGTGCGCACCCGTTTCATTTCCAACTTTGCTTGACCGAAATTGAACAGCAAACCGACGAGTAAACCGCTGGCACGCAGGTAGTTCAGCACTTGCCCGGTATGCGTCCGGTCCAAAGCTGAGACGGCTTTCAATTCGACGATAACGGATTGGACGACGACCAAATCGGCGACATAGGTGCCGACGGTGTCGCCCTTGTAGTTGATGGTGAAACGGACCTCCTCGACGGCGGTCAGTCCACGAAGTTTTAATTCCGTCAGAAGAGCGCGCCGGTAGACCGCTTCCAAAAAGCCGGTCCCAAGAACATTGGAGACCTCGAGTGCCGCACCAATGATGCGATGTGTCGCATCCTCGACCTCAGGAGGCAGGGGCATTCGCCCATTTTCGTGTTCATTCGTGTTCATTCTTGTCGTCACTTCAATGGTCCGTTGACCAAACCGTTGAAGCCCCAGACCTCGCCGGTGCCGGCATAGGCGACCAGGGTAACCTTGCGGGTCTGGCCCGGCTCGAAGCGGGTGGCGGTGCCGGCGGGGATGTCCAGGCGATAGCCCTTGGTCTTGGCCCGGTCGAAGGACAGGGCCGCGTTGGTTTCAAAGAAATGGTAATGGCTGCCCACCTGGATCGGGCGGTCGCCGGTATTGGCCACTTCGACCGTAAGGGTCGAGCGCCCGGCATTGAGGTCGATGCTGCCCGGCTGGGTGATGATTTCGCCTGGGATCATGGCCGCCCCCTAACGGATGGGGTTGTGGACGGTCACCAGTTTGGTGCCGTCGGGGAAGGTGGCTTCCACCTGGATTTCGTGGATCATCTCAGCGATGCCGTCCATGACCTGGGCGCGGGTCAGCACGCTTGCCCCCGCCGCCATCAGTTCGGCCACCGGGCGACCGTCACGCGCGCCTTCGACGACGAAATCGGTGATCAGGGCCACCGCTTCCGGGTAGTTGAGCAAGACGCCGCGCTCCAGCCGCCGCCGCGCCACCATGGCGGCCATGGCCACCAGCAGCTTGTCCTTTTCCCTCGGGCTCAGGTTCATGGTCGTTCTCCCCCCTCAAATATCCCACAGACGCGGCAATCGGGCCGGCAGGGCCAAGGCATGATGCCGCAATGTTTTCCAGGTCTGGCCGAAGGCCGCGCGCAAGGATTGGGCGTCGCGGTCGAGCCAGCGCGCCACCAGCACGCCGTTGACGATGCCGGCACCGAAGCGCCCGGCATAATCGCCATGATCAGCGCGGATCTGGTCGCGCAAATCAGCCGGCTCGTCGGTGAGCAAGACCAAAGAGGCCGCGGCCACCGCGCCGTCAAAGCCGGCGGCGGCATCAAGAACCGCGCGCAGATCAGTGTCCACATGCAGGGCGTCGGCCCAGACCAGCCGCCCGGCACGGCGGATTTCCCAGGCTTCGCGCAACAGGCCGGTATGCAGACGCTCACCCCTTGCCGTCCGCCCGAACACCAGTATTTCGCCGGCCAGCACGCGGGCCGTGGCATGGGCGTCGATGCGGGTGGCGCGGCGCAGCCGGGCGCCGTCGAACAGGATGGTTTCCTGCGGCAGATATTCCAGCCGGGCGCCGTCATCGACGGTCAGGCGCACATCCATCACGGTATCGGCTCCGGTGGAGCGATAGACCTTCTCGGCGGCGCTGCCCACCACCAAAGCGCGGGCTCGGGGGCCGGCATGGACGGACAGCTCCAGCACATCGCCGCCGGCCAGCCCGCCCGAGGTGGTGACCAGGGCGGCCTGCGGCGGCTCGTCCGCCGGCGGGTCGGGGAACAGCACGCGCAAGGGGGCGCGCTGGTACAGATGCGCCAGCCGGTCGGCCCCGTCCACATGGACGAAGCCCAACTCGGCCCGGCCATGCATGCGGGAAAGTTCCGGGTCAGACGGTAAGATGCTTGCGGACATCGGCCTCGACCATCTGTGCGGTTGCGCCGGCCAGGATCACCTCGCCCCGGTCCATGACGGCGTAATCGTCGGCCAATTCCTTGGCGAAGTCGAAATATTGTTCGACCAGAACGATGGCCATTTCGCCGAAGGCCTTGATCTTGTTTTCCGCCAGCAGGCGGATGACCCGACCGATATCCTTGATGATGGAAGGTTGGATGCCCTCGGTCGGTTCGTCCAGGATCAACAGGCGCGGACGGGTGACCAGGGCGCGGGCGATGGCCAATTGCTGCTGCTGGCCGCCCGACAGATCGCCGCCGCGACGACCCTGCATGTCGGCCAGCACCGGGAACAGCTCGTAGATTTCGGCTGGGATGGTGCGCTCGGCCCGCTTCAACGGGGCGAAGCCGGTTTCCAGGTTCTCGCGCACGCTCAGACGGGCGAAAATCTCGCGGCCCTGGGGGACGAAGCCGATGCCGGCCCTGGCGCGTTCGTAGGCGGGCAGGGTGGTGATGTCGGCGCCTTCCCACTGCACCGCGCCGCTTCTGACCGCCTGCTGGCCCATGATCGCCCGCATCAGGCTGGTCTTGCCGACGCCGTTACGGCCCAGCACGCAGGTGACCCGGCCCTTGGCCGCCTTCAGCGATACGCCGCGCAAAGCGTGGCTGGCGCCGTAATAGAGATTGATGTTTTCCACCATCAGCATGATCAGCGCCCCAGATAGACTTCGACGACCTTGGCATTGGCCTGGACCGCGTCCAGCGAGCCCTCGGCCAGCACCGACCCTTCGTGCAGCACCGTCACCCGCGCGCCCAGGGCGCGGACGAATTCCATGTCGTGCTCGACCACCACCAGCGAATGGTGGGGGTCTTTATGCAGTTCCAGAATCAAGGCGGCGGTTGCTTCGGTCTCGGCATCGGTCATGCCGGCCACCGGTTCGTCCAGCAGCAGCAGGCGTTGGTCCTGCATCAGCAGCATGCCGATTTCCAGCCATTGCTTTTGCCCATGCGACAACGCGCCGGCCTGCATCCTCACCTTGTCCTGCAAGCCAATGGTGCCCAGCACCTGATCGATGCGGTCGCGTTGTTCGCCGTTCAAGCGGAACAACAAGGTGGTCAGAGTGTCACGCTTGCATTTCAGCGCCAGTTCCAGATTCTCGAACACGCTCAGATGCTCGAACACCGTGGGCTTCTGGAACTTGCGACCGATGCCCAAATTGGCGATCTGGTCCTCGGTCAGCCGGGTCAGATCGACACCGCCGTCGAACAACACGTCGCCCTGGTCGGGGCGGGTCTTGCCGGTGATGACGTCCATCATGGTGGTTTTGCCGGCACCGTTGGGGCCGATGATGGTGCGCAGCTCGCCCGGCTCGATGATCAATGACAATTCGTTCAGCGCGCGAAAGCCGTCGAAGCTGACGGTGACGCTGTCCACGTACAGGATGGAACCGGGGGTGGCCATGCCGGGGCCGCGCGGTTCGTCCATCAGGATGTCGTCAGTCATGGGCGTTCTCCTTGGCCGTCCGTGCTCGCAAATCGGCCCACAATCCAACCAGCCCCTTGGGCAAGGCCAGGGTGACGATGATGAACAGCGCGCCCAGGGCGAACAGCCACAATTCCGGCGCCGCACCGGTCAGCCAGGTCTTGGCGCCGTTGACGGCGAAGGCGCCCACGACCGGCCCCAGCAGGGTGCCGCGTCCGCCCACCGCCACCCAGATGGCGATTTCGATGGAATTGGCGGGGGAAAATTCCGACGGGTTGATGATGCCGACTTGCGGCACGTAGAGCGCGCCGGCGATGCCGGCCAGCACCGCCGAGACGGTGAAGGCGAACAATTTGACCCCGGTGACCGAATAGCCCAAAAAGCGCACCCGGCTTTCGGCATCGCGTACCGCCATCATCACCCGGCCCAGCTTGGAGGCGGCGATGAAGCGCACCACCAGGAAGGTGGCGCCCAGCAGCAAGGCGGTCAGCCAGTAAAGCCCCAGCTTGGTCGAGGATTGCGACAGATCGAAGCCGAGGATGTCCTTGAAATCGGTCAGGCCGTTATTGCCGCCGAAGCCCATTTCGTTGCGGAAGAAGGCCAGCATCAGGGCATAGGTCATGGCCTGGGTGACGATGGACAGGTAAACGCCGTTGATGCGCGAGCGAAAGGCCAGCCAGCCGAAGATGAAGGCGAGCACGCCGGGGATGAGCATGACCATCAACAGGGCGAAGGCGAAATTGTCGAAGCCATACCAGAACCACGGCAATTCCTTCCAGTTCAGGAACACCATGAAATCGGGCAATTCGGCATTGCCGTATGACCCACGGGTGCCGATGGCGCGCATCATGTACATGCCCATGGCATAGCCGCCCAGGGCGAAAAAGGCGCCATGGCCCAGGGACAAGACGCCGCAATAGCCCCATACCAGATTCATGGCCATGGCCAGGATGGCGTAACACAGATACTTGCCGATCAAGGTGACCATGTAATTGGGCACATGCAGGGCGGATTCGACGGGGACCAGCAGGTTCAGCCCCGGAATGACCAGCAGGAACAGCGCGCCCAAACCGATGAAGCCGAACCAGAAGCCGCGTCGGGCGGGGTTCAAGATGGAATGCATGACGGCGCCCCCTTACGATTCCACCGAGCGGCCCTTGAGCGCGAACAAGCCGCGCGGGCGCTTTTGGATGAACAGGATGATGAAGACCAGCACCAGTATCTTGCCCAGCATGGCCCCGGCATAGGGTTCCAGGAACTTGTTGACCACGCCCAGGGACACGGCGCCGACCAGGGTGCCCCACAGGCTGCCGACGCCGCCGAAGACCACGACCATGAACGAATCGACGATATAGGCCTGGCCCAGATTGGGGCTGACATTGCCGATTTGCGACAGCGCCACCCCGGCGATGCCGGCGATCCCCGACCCCAGGCCGAAGGTCAGCGCGTCGACGCGGCCGGTGGGAATGCCCATGGCCGCCGCCATCGGGCGGTTCTGGGTCACCGCGCGCATGTGCAGGCCGAAGCTGGACCAGCGCAGCAATGCCGCCAGCCCGCCCAGGACGGCCAGACAAAAGAAGATGATGATGACGCGGTTGTAGGTCAGGGTGAAGCCGCCGGCCAGTTCCCAGCCGCCGGTCATCCAAGCCGGGTTGGCCACTTCCATATTGGTGGCGCCGAAAATCTGGCGCACCACCTGTTGCAGCACCAGCGAGATGCCCCAGGTGGCCAGCATGGTTTCCAGCGGACGACCATAGAGGAAACGGATGATGCCCCGCTCCAGCCCCATGCCGACCAAGGCGGTGACGACGAAGGCGGCGGGGATGGCGGCGACCAGATAAAGGTCGACCAGATCGGGCGGCAGTAAAGCGCGGAACAGCTGCTGCACGGCAAAGGTGGTATAGGCGCCCAGCATGATCATCTCGCCATGGGCCATGTTGATGACGCCCATGACGCCGAAGGTGACGGCCAGACCGATGGCGGCCAACAGCAGCACGCTGCCTAAGGACAGTCCCTGGAACAGATTGGCGACGAAGCCCATGAGGGTGACGCGGAACTGGATGGAGGCCAGGCTCTTTTCCGCCACCTGCCGCACGCTGGCATCGGTTTCCGTTTGCAGCAGGGTTTCGATCTGGCTACGTACCGACGGGTCGGAGGAATCGGCCAATTGCCTGACCGCGTCCAACCGGCGGGCCGGATCGGCGCTGGTCAAATCCAGGCTGGCCAGGGCGGTGATCATGGCCGCCTTGACGCTGTCATCGAATTCCTTGGCCAGGGCGGCCCGCACCATGTCGGCGGCCTCGGGGCCGGGGGAATTCATGATCGCCTCGACCGCCGATTTGCGGGCGGCGGCGTCGGGGCTGAACAGGGCCAACCGGCCGGCGGCGGCCCGCGCCACGCTCCGCAGACGGTTGTTGACGGTGATGGCATCGGCCTGGGCGGTGACGATCTGGCCGCTGATCGGGTCGGCATAGCTGCCGCCCCGGTCGATCAGGATGGCGCCGCCAGCGGCGACCATCAGGCGGCCATCGGCCAAGGCGTCGAGGACTTGCGCGGCGCGACCGTCGCCCAGGGCGGCCAGGGCCTCGGCGGCATTGATCTTGTCGGCATAGGATTCGGCATTAAGGGCGCCGAGGGCTTGAGCGAAGGCATCGTCGGCGCGGGCGGCGGGCGCCGCCAGCAGCAGCGCGGCCAAGGCAAGGATCAGGTGGAACGCACGCATGGGCACCCCCGGCGGGAAAAAGACCGGCCCCCGGGCGGGGGCCGGTCGGGCAGGCTTACTTGAACTTGGGCTCGGTGCAGTTGCCGCACACCCACGGATAGGTCCAGTTGGCGGTCAGCTTGGCGCTTTCCGGGATATAGGGGCTCCAGGCGTCGGCCTTGATGACGTCCTTGGTCTTCCACACGGTCTGCAACTGGCCGTTGGCCTGGATTTCGCCGATGAACACCGGCTTGGACAGGTGGTGGTTGGTGTTCATTACGGCGGTGCCGCCGGTCAGGTTCTTGACCTGCTGGCCGTACATGGCCTGACGCACGGCGTCGACGTTGGTGCTGCCGGCCTGTTGCACGGCCTGGGTCCACATCTTGAAGCCGATATAGGTGGCTTCCATGGGGTCGTTGGTGACGCGCTTGGGGCTCTTGATGAAGGTCTGCCACTGCTTGATGAAGGCGTCGTTTTCGGGGCTCTTCACCGACTGGAAGTAGTTCCAGGCGGCCAGATGACCGACCAGATTCTTGGTGTCGATACCGGCCAGTTCCTCTTCGCCGACCGAGAAGGCGACGACCGGGATCTGGTCGGCCTTGACGCCGAGATTGGCCAGTTCCTTGTAGAACGGCACGTTGGCGTCGCCGTTGATGGTGGAGACCACGGCGGTTTTCTTGCCGGCGGTGCCGAACTTCTTGATGTCGGCGACGATGGTCTGCCAATCGCTATGCCCGAACGGGGTATAGTTGATCATGATGTCCGCTGGCGCCACGCCCTTGGACTTCAGATAGGCTTCCAAAATCTTGTTGGTGGTGCGCGGATAGACGTAATCGGTGCCGGCCAGCACCCAACGCTTCACTTCGCCGCCATCCTTGCTCATCAGGTAATCGACGGCGGGGATGGCCTGCTGATTGGGCGCGGCACCGGTGTAGAAGACGTTGCGCGAGCTTTCCTCGCCCTCGTACTGCACCGGATAGAACAGCAGGCCGTTCATCTTCTCGAACACCGGCAGCACCGACTTGCGCGACACCGAGGTCCAGCAGCCGAACACGGCGGCGACCTTTTCCTTTTCCAACAATTCCTGGGCCTTTTCGGCGAACAGCGGCCAGTTGGAGGCCGGATCGACCACCACCGCTTCAACCTTCTTGCCGAGCAGGCCGCCCTTCTTGTTGATGTCGTCAACCATCATCAGGACGGTGTCCTTCAAGGTGGTTTCGGAAATGGCCATGGTGCCCGACAGCGAATGCAGCACGCCGACCTTGATGGTGTCTTCGGCGGCTTGCGCCAGCATGGGTAGGGCGGTGGCGGTGGCGAACAGTCCGGCGCCAAGAATCCGGTTGAACTTCATTCTGATATCCCCCGTGCGAGATTGCAGGTGCCGAGGGAATAGGCAAGGCTTGGGCCAAGTCGGAGGATTTTGCTTATCTCATTGATTTTCAATAATTTTAGTAGCAGCGATGGTGCAAGTTATTTGTGCAATAGCGAAAGAGTGCCGATAGCAGTGGCAGCAAGTGTTTAAAAAATAACCATCGCGGCGGTGATGGTTAAAATATATGCATTACGATGATGGTGGAAAAAGTCACAAATCACCGTGAACGTGGCGGCTGGCAAGGGCTGAAATTTTTTTGACCATAACAAGCTTATGGTTATCTATTGCCCAAAATCACGGCATTGACTGCTTAGCAATATTTCTGAATTGTTTCTTTATACTCATAAATAACTTTAACGCCATGCAATTATTATTGCAGGCGCGGGCCGTGTGTGCAAATGAGTGACGAAGGGGACTGTAACGGGCTTGTGTTTCTGGTATTTTTCCCGGATCGAGAAAAGAGGCGGCATGAGCGTCAAATCCAGCATTCTGGTGGTCGACGATGACGAAACCGTCCGCGCCCTGATCGCGGCATCGGCGGCCAAGGCCGGCTATCGCGTCGAACAGGCCGAGGATGCGGCGGGCATGCGGGCGTGGCTGGCCACCGGCCAGATCGATCTGGTGCTGCTGGACGTCAATCTGCCCGACGGTGACGGCATCAGCCTAACCCGCGATCTGCGCGCACATTCCGATGTGGGGGTGATCATGGTGACCGAGCGCGGCGGCCCCGACGACCGGGCGCTGGGTATCGAAACCGGCGCCGACGATTATCTGGCCAAGCCGGTCTATCCGCGTGAATTGCTGGCGCGGGTGAAAAGCGTGTTGGCGCGCCGCGCCGGGCTGCGCGGCAATGGTTCCGCCAATCGTTTACGTTTCGCCGGCTGGTGCATGGACCTGACGGCGCGGGCGGTGCTTGATGGTCTGGGGCGTACCATTGATCTGACGCCGGCCGAATTCGATCTGTTGCACATCCTGGTCAGCCGGGCCGGGCGCATTCAAAGCCGCGACGCGCTGATGGTCGCCCTGGGGTCCGACGACGCCGATTCGGGGCCGCGCAGCATCGACATCCTGATCAGCCGGCTACGCAAGAAACTGGGGGGCGAGGATGGTCTGATCGAAACCTGCCGCGGCCACGGCTATCGCTTCGTATCCGCGGTCAGTCGGGGCTGACTTGGCCGGTCATGATCAGCCCAGGGCGCGCAGGCGGACGAGATAGGAATCGACCTCGCTACGCATGTGATCGGCCTTGATGGCCAGGGCATCGGCGCTTTCGTTCAGTTCCCCGGCGGCGGAGGCGGAAACACTCAGTGCCTCGATGGCGCTGTTGACCGACGAGGTCACCGCCTTGGCCCCCGATGCCGCCTCGCCCACATGGTCGGCGATGGTGGCGGTGGCCTGGGTCTGGGCTTCCACCGCGATGCGAACTTCCGCCGCCACCTGATTGATGCCCGATACCGCTGAAACCGTGTTCTGGATGGTGTCGGCGGCGGCATTGGTGGCGTCGACGGCTTCGGCGACGCTGGCGGCGATGTCGTGGGTGGCGGTGCTGGTCTGTTCCGACAGCTTCTTGATTTCCTGGGCGACGACGGCGAAGCCGCGCCCGGCCTGACCGGCGCGGGCCGCCTCGATGGTGGCGTTCAAGGCCAGCATGCGGGTTTGGCGGGCGATGGTGTCGATGGTCTCGCCGATGCGGCCGATGCGCGACGCCACCCCCAGCAGCACCTGCATGGCCTCCGAGGTGGCGTTGGCGGCGATTGCCGCCTGTTCCGCCGATTCCGCCGTGCGCACCACGTTGCCCAGGATATGCTGGATCGATCCGGCCAGTTCCGACGAATTGGCCGAAATGTTCTGCACCGAATAGGCGGCTTCCTCGGCGGCGGCGGCCATGTTGACGGTCTCGTAATCCATGTGCGACAGGCGGTGCAGCATCTGCGACGAATTGGCTTTCAGCGTCGCCGCCATGGCGCCCACCTCGTCGACCACGCCTTTGATGGACTTTTCAAAGCCCTGGGCCAGATCGGTGACCATGCGTGAACGGGTCTGCTTGGCCGCCTCGAAATAATCGTGGGTGACCAGCGACACGTCCAACTGGCTGGCCCGCGTCAGTACTCCGGCCAGATCGTCGAAACGGCGCTGGTCGCGCAGCAGCGTCAGTGCTTGCGATGCGGCATTGGCGGCCATGGCCTGATACCACGACGCGCCCAGATCCAGATAGGCCAGCATGAAGCCCAATTGCTGGGCGGTGGCGATGTAATCGGCGGTGAATTCGGCCCGGTACAACCGCGACCAATGCTCGACCAGGGCGCTTTTCAAGGTGGCCCCGGCCTCGCTGTTCATCTTCTCGCCGAAAGGCGGCGTGCGCTGCACCCAGTCGGAGGCGCGGCTGACCATGGTTTCGACCGCGGCGACCACCTTGCCGCAATGATTGGCGATCAGGCGTTGGGCGGCGTCATCCACCTGGAACAGGTCGAGATACTGGGCGACGCGCTCGGTCATGCTCATGCCGGCGGGGATGTCGGTGGCGCCGGGTTCGTCATCGTCGAAAAACAGATCGCCACCGGCGGCAGGGGCGGAGCCAACGGCGGGGGGCGCGGGGGCGTCGTCGAAAAGCTCGAAATCGTCGGTCATGCGGGCCTAATATTTTAATACTAAGTGTCTATAACGCCTTGATCTTTCGGCGCAGTCACCCATTTCGATCGACTGCCCTGCGCCGGACACAAGCAGCAAAACACATCCATCGGGTGAGTCAAAGAAAATCGCAGGACTGACGGCCATGCGTGGAGCCATTCCAAAATGACTGGACATCCGTCCACCGGGTAGGCAGCCCCCCCTCCCATGGGGCGGGGGTGGGACGGCAAAATGCCCTGATTCACCAAGTTGCGGAAAACAAGGGCAAGCGATGCTTGGCGAGCGCGGCGGAATGCCGTATGAAGTCGGCTTCGCTTCGGAAGGATGGATAAACCCATCGCCGGATGGTGCAGCGGCTTTGCCGGGCGCCATGGGACAACATTGGAAATTAGGCCGCGTCCGCCAGCCGTTTCGGCCTTGCGGGAGGGCCCTAAGGGAACCGAGTGTACGATGAGCGGATTGCCTGAGGTGCAGGGACTTTACGACCCTCGTTATGAACACGACGCCTGCGGTGTCGGCTTCATCGCCGATATCAAGAACCGCAAGTCGCACGAGATCATCGAGCAGGGTCTGGAGATCCTCAAAAATCTCACCCATCGCGGTGCGGTGGGCGCCGATCCGTTGGCCGGCGATGGCGCCGGTATCCTGATCCAGATGCCCGATTCCTTCCTGCGGGCCGAAGCGGCCAAGCTGGGCATCGTGTTGCCGAGCGAGGGCTCTTATGCCGCCGGCACCGTTTTTCTGCCCCAGGATGCGGGCTTGCGTTCCGCCTGTGTCGCCCTGGTCGACAACCTGATCAACGCCGAAGGCCAAGTGCTGCTGGGCTGGCGCGACGTCCCCACCGACGGTTCCGGCCTGGGTGAGACGGTCAAGCCGACCGAGCCCTTCGTCCGCATGGTGTTTGTCGCCAAGGGTGCCAATTGCGCCGATCAGCAGGCGTTCGAGCGCAAGCTGTTCGTCATCAGGAAGCAGGCGGAAAACGCCATTCCGGCGGGAGCGGAACGCGATTTCTACATTCCCAGCCTGTCGTCGCGCACCCTCGTCTACAAGGGCATGCTGCTGGCCGATCAGGTCGGTGCCTATTACCAGGATCTGTCCGATCCGGCCATGGTTTCGGCCCTGGCCCTGGTGCACCAGCGTTTTTCCACCAACACTTTCCCCAGCTGGCGTCTGGCCCATCCGTTCCGCATGATCAGCCATAACGGCGAGATCAACACGTTGCGCGGCAATGTCAACTGGATGAACGCGCGGCGCAAGGCCATGAGCAGCCCGGTGTTCGGCCCCGACCTGGAAAAGCTGTTTCCGCTGATCGCCGAAGGGCAAAGCGATACCGCCTGTTTCGACAACGCGTTGGAATTGCTGGTGTTGGGCGGCTATCCCATGCACCACGCGATGATGATGCTGGTGCCCGAGGCGTGGTCCGGCAACCCGCTGATGGATGAGAAGCGACGCGCCTTCTATGAATATCATGCGGCGCTGATGGAACCCTGGGACGGCCCCGCCGCCCTGTGCTTCACCGATGGCCGCCAGATCGGCGCCACCCTTGATCGCAACGGTCTGCGTCCGGCCCGCTATCTGATCACCGAAGACGACAAGATCATGATGGCGTCCGAAATGGGCGTGCTCAAGTTCGCCGAGGACAAGATCGTCAAGAAGTGGCGCCTGCAACCGGGCAAGATGCTGCTGATCGACCTGGAAAAAGGCCGTCTGATCGACGATGCCGAGATCAAGGACGAATTGGCCGGGGCCAAGCCCTACCAGCAATGGCTGGACGAGGCCCAGATGGTGCTGGAAGACATGAAGATCGCGGTCGAGCCCAAGGGCTTCGACGGCGCCACCCTGCTCAAGCGTCAGCAGGTGTTCGGCTATACCCAGGAAGATCTGAAGTTCCTGATGCAGCCCATGGCGGTGACCGGCCAGGAAGCCATCGGTTCCATGGGCACCGATACCCCCATCGCCGTGCTGTCGGACAAGCCCAAGAACCTGTTCAATTACTTCAAGCAATTGTTCGCCCAGGTGACCAATCCGCCCATCGATTCGATCCGCGAGGAATCGGTGATGAGTCTGGTCAACCTGATCGGCCCGCGCCCCAATCTGCTGGCCATGGAGCATGGGGCCGAAGGCAAGCGGCTGGAAGTGAAACAGCCGATCCTGACCAATGAGGATCTGGAGAAGATCCGCCGCATCGAGAACGTGCCCAATTCCGGCTTCAAGTCGCTGACCCTGGATATCACCTGGGCGGCGCAAGACGGCGCGGCGGGCCTGGAACAGGCCATTGCCGATCTGTGTGCCCAGGCGCAAGCCAAGGTGGCCGACGGCTATAACATCCTGATCCTGTCCGACCGCAAGGTCGATGCGACCCGCATCCCCATGCCGTCGCTGCTGGCCATCTCCGCCGTGCATCATCACCTGATCCGCGAGGGTCTGCGCACCCAGGTCGGTCTGGTGATCGAAACCGGCGAAGCCCGCGAAATCCATCACATGTGCTGCTTGGCCGGTTACGGCGCCGAGGCCATCAACCCCTATCTGGCCTTCGAGACGCTGGAAAGCATGCGTCCGACCCTGCCGGAGAAGCTGGAAGCCCATGAAGTGCAAAAGCGCTTCATCAAGGGCATCGACAAGGCCATCTTGAAGGTGATGGCCAAGATGGGCATCTCGACCTATCAATCCTATTGCGGCGCCCAGATTTTCGACGCCGTCGGTCTGGCCCAGGGCTTCGTTGACAGCTATTTCGCCGGCACCGCCAGCCGTATCGGCGGCGTCGGTCTGGCGGAAGTGGCCGAGGAAGCCGTGCGCCGGCATCAGTTGGCTTATTCCGACGCCCCCATCTACAAGAACGCGTTGGATGTGGGCGGTGAATACGCCTGGCGCGATCGCGGCGAGGATCACGCCTGGACCTCGGAATCGATCCAGGCCATGCAGCATGCCGTGCGCACCAATTCCTACGAGACCTTCAAGGAGTTCTCGCGCCAGATCGATGAACAAAGCCAGCGTCTGTTGACCCTGCGCGGTCTGTTCGACATCAAGCCGGCGGGCGGCGGAGCCGCCATTTCCAATGGCTTGCAGGCTTCGCCTGCGGGCAATGGTATTCCCCTGGACGAGGTCGAGCCGGCCAGCGCCATCGTCAAGCGTTTCGTCACCGGCGCCATGTCGTTCGGCTCGATCTCGTGGGAAGCCCACACCACCTTGGCCATCGCCATGAACCGCATCGGCGGCAAGTCCAATACCGGTGAAGGCGGCGAATTGGCCGAACGCTTCGTGCCCATGGCCAATGGCGATTCCATGCGCTCGGCCATCAAACAGGTGGCGTCGGGCCGTTTCGGCGTCACCACCGAATATCTGGTCAACGCCGATGACATCCAGATCAAGATGGCCCAGGGGGCCAAACCCGGTGAGGGCGGCCAGTTGCCCGGCCACAAGGTCGACGAGAGCATCGCCAAGGTGCGTCACTCCACCCCCGGTGTCGGTCTGATCAGCCCGCCGCCGCACCACGACATCTATTCCATCGAGGATTTGGCCCAGCTGATCTTCGACATGAAGAACGTCAACCCCGCCGCCCGTATTTCGGTCAAGCTGGTCTCCGAAGTGGGTGTCGGCACCGTCGCCGCCGGCGTCACCAAGGCCAAGGCCGATCATGTGACCATTTCCGGCTTCGACGGCGGTACCGGCGCCTCGCCGCTCACCTCGATCAAGCATGCGGGTTCGCCTTGGGAAATCGGTCTGGCCGAAACCCACCAGACCCTGGTGCTGAACGGCCTGCGTAAGCGCGTCGCCGTCCAGGTCGACGGCGCCTTGCGCACCGGTCGCGACGTGATCATCGGTGCGCTTTTGGGCGCCGATGAATTCGGTTTCGCTACCGCGCCCCTGATCGCCGCCGGCTGCATCATGATGCGCAAATGCCACCTGAACACCTGCCCGGTGGGCGTGGCCACCCAGGATCCCGATCTCAGGAAGCGCTTCAAGGGGCAGCCCGAGCACGTCATCAACTACTTCTTCTTCGTCGCCGAGGAAGTGCGCGAGTGGATGGCGCGGCTGGGCTTCCGCACCCTTCAGGAGATGGTCGGCCGTTCCGACCTGTTGGATACCAACAAGGCCATCAGCCATTGGAAGGCCGACGGTCTGGATTTCAGCCGTCTGTTCCACAAGGTCGATAGCAAGGGCGAGCCGGTCCATAATTGCGAAACCCAGGACCATGAAATCGACAAGGTGCTGGATCGCACGCTGATCGCGGGCGCCCGCAATGCCATCGACACAGGGGAGCCGGTGCGCCTCGAGGCGGAAATCCACAATTACGACCGCACCGCCGGCGCCATGCTGGGCGGCGAAGTGGCGAAGAAATGGGGCCATGCCGGTCTGGCCGAGGATACCATCCGCGTCAAGCTGACCGGCACTTCGGGCCAGTCCTTCGGCGCTTTCGCCGCCAAGGGCATGACCCTGGAGCTGGAAGGCGAGGGCAACGATTACGTCGGCAAGGGCTTGTCGGGCGGCAAGATCATCATCTATCCGCCCAAGGTGTCGAAGCTGGTCGCCGAGGACAACATCATCGTCGGCAACACCGTGCTGTACGGCGCCATCGAGGGTGAATGCTACTTCCGTGGTGTCGGCGGCGAACGCTTCGGCGTGCGCAACTCGGGTGCCATCGCCGTGGTCGAGGGCGTGGGCGACCATGGCTGCGAATACATGACCGGCGGCTGTGTCCTGGTCATTGGTCCGACCGGTCGCAACTTCGCCGCCGGCATGTCGGGCGGTGTCGCCTATGTGCTGGACGAGGCCGGTGATTTCGCCAAGCGCTGCAATCTGGCCATGGTCGAACTGGAACCGGTGCAGGCCGAGGAAGACGCCATGGAAAAGCATGAAGGTATGAGCAACGACCTCGAGGCCCATGGTCTGGTCGACGTCATGGGCGACATGACCCGTGGCGATGCCGACCGCATCCAGGCCATGCTCAAGAACCATGTGCATTACACCGGGTCCAAGCGGGCTCACGATATCCTGCTGAATTGGGAATATCACATGCCCAAGTTCGTCAAGGTCATGCCGGTGGATTACCGCCGCGCGCTGATGGAAATGCAAAAGGCCCAGGAACCCAAGCAGGGGGGTAACTGAGATGGGCAAGGCGACCGGTTTCAAGGAATTCCCGCGGCAAACTCCCGGCTATGAAAAGCCGGAAGAGCGGGTGAAGCACTACAACGAGTTCACCAAGTCGTTGTCCGACGCCGAGTTGGCCAAGCAAGGCGCGCGCTGCATGGATTGCGGTGTGCCGTTCTGTCACCAGGGCTGCCCGGTCAACAACATCATCCCCGACTGGAACGATCTGGTCTATCGCGACCGTTGGGCCGAAGCCATCGAGGTGCTGCACTCCACCAACAACTTCCCGGAATTCACCGGGCGCATCTGCCCCGCGCCCTGCGAGGCGTCGTGCACCCTGAACCTGGAAGATATTCCGGTGGCCATCAAGACCATCGAGAACGCCATCATCGAGCGGGCCTGGGCCGAAGGCTGGATCAAGCCGGACAATTCCAAGCCGCGCACCGGCAAGAAGGTGGCGGTGGTCGGCGGCGGTCCCGCCGGTCTGGCGGCGGCCCAGCAATTGGCCCGCGCCGGTCATCACGTGGTGGTCTATGAGAAGAACGCCCATGTGGGCGGTCTGTTGCGCTATGGCATCCCCGATTTCAAGCTGGACAAGTCGGTGATCGAACGCCGCGCCGCCCAGATGATGGCGGAAGGCGTCGAGTTCCGCGTGGGCGCCCATGTGGGTGTCTCGGTGCCGGTGGCCGAACTGGATGGCTATGATGCCGTGGTGCTGACCGGTGGGTCGGAGAAGCCGCGCGATCTGACGGTGCCGGGGCGCGAACTGACCGGCGTGCATTTCGCCATGGACTTCCTGACCCAGCAGAACCGCCGGGTTTCCGGTGAAGTGCTGGGCGCGGCCGACATCCTGGCTGCGGCCAAGAAGGTGGTGGTGATCGGTGGCGGCGATACCGGGGCCGATTGCGTCGGCACCTCCAACCGTCAGGGCGCTGCCTCGATCACCCAGATCGAAATCATGGCCAAGCCGCCGGTGCTGGAAGACAAGCTGGTGACTTGGCCGAAATGGCCGAACCGCCTGCGCACCTCGTCGTCGCACGACGAAGGCTGCGAGCGGCGCTGGTCGGTGGCGACCCAGTCCTTCTTCGGCGAAGGCGGCGTGCTCAAGGGGCTGAACTGCGTCGAGGTCGATGCCAAGTTCCAACCCATCAAGGGCACCGAGTTCGTCCTGGAAGCCGATCTGGTGCTGCTGGCCATGGGCTTCGTCCACCCGGTGCATGAAGGTCTGGTCGATGGCCTGGGCCTGCAAAAGGACGGTCGCGGCAATATCCTGGCCGACACCGTCAGCTACCGGACCTCGAACCCCAAGGTGTTCGCCGCCGGCGATATCCGCCGCGGCCAAAGCCTGGTGGTGTGGGCCATCCGCGAAGGGCGGCAAGCGGCGCGTGCCGTGGATGAATTCCTGATGGGCGCGACCACCCTGCCGCGGTGATCCCTTGGTGGGAAAGCATGGGGCGTTGCCGCTGCGCTGCGGCAACGCCCTTTTTCGTATTGTTGCTGGAGTTTTCTCATCTTTTCAGCGGATTGAGGCCTAACCCAAAGGCGTAGCCGGTCATATTCACGTTGACCCGCCGCACCGGGATGCCACAATAATCACCATCTATGGCGTTTGGCGCTGAATTATAACAATAATTCATCCTATCGGGGTCTCGGGCATGTTCATCGACAACTGGCGTTTTCGCAGCAAGATACTGCTGATCCTAGGAGTTTCTCTGGTCGGCATGATCGTGCTGGTCGGCTTGGCCCTCAGCAATTTGCGTTCGGAAATGCTGGAGGGACGGCGGCTCAAGACCCAGCACATCGTCGAGACGGGTACGGCCCTGGTCGAGCATTTCATCGAGCAGGCCAATTCCGGATTGATGGCCGAGGATGACGCCAAGAAGGCGGCGATGACCGCGTTGCAGGCGCTGCGCTATGGCGACAACGAATATTTCTGGATCAATGACATGGCCTCGCGCGTGGTCATGCACCCGATCAAGCCGGAACTGAACGGCAAGGACATGTCGGGGCTGAAGGATGGCAACGGCAAGGCTCTGTTCGTCGCCTTCGTCGAGGTGGTGGCCAAGGACAAGGCCGGCTTTGTCGATTATCTGTGGCCCAAGCCGGGACACGAGGCGCCGGTCGCCAAGATTTCCTATGTCAAGGGCGCCGATGCCTGGGGCTGGGTGGTCGGCTCGGGCATCTATGTGGATGACGTCGATACCGCCTTTCGCGCCGAACTGGTCAGTCAGGGCCTGCGCATCGGTCTGATCGTGGTCCTGGTGCTGGTGGTGTCCTATGTGGTCGGTCGCGGCATGGTCGGGGCCATGGCCGACATCACCGGCATCATGCACAAGCTGGCCGACGGCGATACCAACGCGATGCCGCAAGGCGCCGGGCGCAAGGACGAAATCGGCGAAATGGCCCGGTCGGTGATGGTGTTTCGCGATAACGCCATCGCCATGCAAAAGATGCGCGAGGAGCAAGAGGCGGTGCGCCGGCAGGCGGAAGCCGATCGCCGACAGACTCTGACCCGGCTGGCCGACGAGTTGGAAGCCGGGGTTTCCTCGGCGGCGCAGGCGGTCAATGCCGCCGCCTCGCAGATGCGGGCCTCCGCCGGCACCATGACCCGCAATGCCGATCAGACCAGCGCCGAGACCTCCATGGTCGCGGCGGCCGTCGAGCAGACCACCAGCAATGTGGAAACCGTCGCCGCCGCCGCCGAGGAATTGAATGCCTCCATCGGCGAAATCACCCGCCAAGTGTCGCAATCCACCGCCATCGCCCACAATGCGGTGGCTGCCGCCGATCGCACCGACGGCGTCGTGCGTGGCCTGTCGGAAGCGGCGTCGCGCATCGGTCAGGTGGTCGGCCTGATCAACACCATCGCCGCCCAGACCAATCTGCTGGCCCTGAACGCCACCATCGAGGCGGCGCGGGCCGGTGATGCCGGCAAGGGTTTTGCCGTCGTCGCCAACGAGGTCAAGCATCTGGCCAACCAGACGGCCAAGGCCACCGATGAGATCACCACGCAAATCGGCGCCATCCAGGACACCACCGGTGACGTGGTCAATGCCATCGGCGAGATCGGTCGCACCATCGCCCAAATGAGCGAAATCGCCGGATCCATCGCCACCGCGGTCGAGGAACAAGGCGCCGCCACCAACGAGATCGCCCGTTCGGTGGGCGAAGCGGCCCATGGGGCCCAGGAAGTGGGCAGCCATATCGGGTCGGTCACCCAGGCCGCCAACGAAACCGGCACCGCCGCGCGTGAAGTGCAAAGCGCCGCCGACCATCTGGCCCATGACGCTCAGGAACTGACCGGCGGCCTGTCGCGCTTTTTGGCCGAAGTCCGCAAGATGTAGTCGACCGTGAAAAAGTTATTTCACGGCAGACCGATCAGCGCTTGACGGTGACATCGCGGGCAAAGGCTTTCAGCAATTCGTTGCCCTTGCTGACCGCTTCGTCCAGGCCTTGCTGGGCGGTCACCTTGCCGGCCCAGATGGCGTCCAACTGCTGGTCGATGATGGCGCGGATGGCGACGAAATTGCCCAGGCGCACCCCACGTGAATTTTCCGTCGGCCAGTGCAAGGTGATCTGCTTGATGGCGGTTTCCGCCTCGGGATTGCCTTCATAGAAGCCCTGGCGCCGCGACAGCGAATAGGCGGCCCGGGTGATCGGCAGGTAGCCGGTACGCTGATGCGATGCCGCCTGCACCTCGGGCGTCGACAGGTACTGAAAGAATTGGGCGATACCGGTGTAATCGCCGGGGGGATGACCGCTCATCACCCAAAGCGTCGCGCCGCCGATGATGGAATTGCGCGGCGCCCACTGGATTTCCGGCCAATAGGGCAGCATGCCGATGGCGAAATCCTTGTTCTGCGTCGCCTTCAATTCGCCATAGGAGGCCGAGGTGGCCAGCAGCATGGGGCAGGTGCCGTCCAGGAACTTGGCCAGGGCCTCGTCACGGCGCCCGATGGGCACGAACACCTTGTCCTTGACCCAGGACGCCAGCCTTTCCACGTGGCGGACATGGAAGGGGGAGTTGAATTTCAACTCGATGTCGATGCCGCCGATACCGTTTTGTTTGCTGGCGAAGGGCACGTCGTGCCAGGCCGACATGTTTTCCAGCAAGATCCACGATTGCCACTGGCTGGTGAAACCGCATGCATAGCCCGATTTCAGCAAGCTGCGGGCCATGGTTTCCACCTCGGGCCAAGTTGCCGGCAACTGGCCGGGGTTGAGCCCGGCCTGAACCAGCGCCTTGCGGCTGACCACCAGCACCGGCGTCGATGAATTGAGCGGCAGCGACAGCAATTTGCCATCCAGACTGGAATAATAAAGCTGCACCGCCGGCAGATAGGCGTTGTCGAGAAAATCCAGCCCGGCCTGGGCCATCACCTCATAGACCGGGCGGATGACGTCGCGGGCCGCCATCATGGTGGCGGTGCCGACCTCGAACACCTGCACCAGATGCGGCGCCTTGCCCTGGCCATGGGCGGCCAGGGCCGCCTGCATGCTGGCATCATAGCTGCCCTGGTACTTGGGAACGATACGGTAATGGGGATTTTGGCTGTTGAAGCCGTCGGCCAGATCGTCGATCCACGCCCCCAGGGCGCCGGGCATGGAATGCCACCAGACCAGATCGGTCTTGGCCCAGGCCCGTCCGCTGCCGACGGTCAACAAGGCGCAGCAGGCCAGGATGTGCCCAATACGAACAAAAGGTTTCATCATCCCTCTCTCCCTCTTCTGGATAGCAGAGTTGAAGAGGGAAGGCAAATCCACCAAGGGTTACAAAAAGATGACGGTGCAGCCAAGAAAAAGCCGCCCGCCAAGGGGGGGAGGCGGGCGGCGAAGGAGTTGTCTTAGAGAGGGAGGCTGACCTCGGAGAGGCCAACATCTGACAAGAACGCTAGACCATTCGCACTTGCAAATCAATAACAATTCTAATGTGGATTCTTAATTGACCCCGGTCTCGTCAGCGATGCTCAACACCCCACCCAGCATGCGCTCGATGGCTTCGCGGCCGAAATCGCGGGTGATGAAGACGATGCGGGTGCGCCGGTCGGCATCGGGCCAGGAATCCAGGGCGGCCGGCGGATGAAACACGTGCTGGACGCCGTGAATGGCCAGTGGCTTGTCGTGGCCGATGGCGTTGACGATGCCCTTGACCCGCAGGATGTTCTCGCCCTTGCTGGAAATCAGCAGTTCCAGGGCGAAGGACAATGCGGGCCAACTGACCGGCTTGTCGGTGGTGAAGACGAAGGCAGCCACCCGGTCGTCATGGCGGTTGACGTCGTGGTGATGGTGGCCGTGATCATGTTCGTCGGCATAGGCCTCGGCGTTCAGCCATTTGCGCACATCGGGGATCTTGTCGCGGTCGTTGAACAGGCCGGCATCCAAAATTTCCGCCGGGTCCAGCCTGCCGTTATCGGCGCGCAGGATGGGGGCGGCGGGGTTCAACTGGCGCAAGCGGGCGTGCAGCACCTCGATGGCGGCATAATCGGCGATGTCGGTCTTGGTCAGCACCAGTCGGTCGGCGATGGCCGCCTGTTTCACCGCCTCGGCGTGGTTGTCCAAGGTGCGCGTGCCGTTGACGCCGTCCACGGTGGCGACGATGCCGTCCAGGCGATAGCGGCTGGCCAGCAGCGGGTCGGTCATCAGGGTATGGATGATCGGGGCGGGGTCGGCCAGGCCGGTGGTCTCGATGATGACGCGGGTGAAGTCCGGCACCTCGCCCTTGACCCGTTTCAGGAACAGGTCACGTAACGCATTGACCATGTCGCCGCGCACGGTGCAGCACAGGCAGCCGGAATTGAGCAAAACGATATCCTCGGCCACATGCTTGACCAGCAGATGGTCGAGGCCGATTTCGCCGAATTCGTTGATCAGCACGGCGGTTTGGGCCAGCCCGGGATGGGCCAGCAAATGATTGAGCAGCGTGGTCTTGCCGCTGCCCAAAAAGCCGGTCAACACGGTGACGGGAATGGTATCCATTATTTGTAGAGTTCCTTGGGGTCGATCCTGACCGGTTCCACTTCCACCAGATCGTCACCGCGGGCGGCGGTATAAAAGCAGGTGCGCCGCCCGGTGTGGCAGGCGACGCCGTCCTGATCGACCTTGACCAGCAAGGTGTCGCCGTCGCAATCGATCAGCAATTCCTTCAAGCGCTGCTGCTGGCCCGAGGTCTCGCCCTTGCGCCACAATCCCTGGCGCGAGCGCGACCAATAGCAGACGCGCCCGGTTTCCAGGGTCTCGCGCACCGCATCGGCGTTCATCCACGCCATCATCAGCACTTCGCCGCTGTCGTGCTGCTGGGCGATGGCCGCAACCAAGCCGTCTTCGTTGAACTTGATGGCGGCCAGGGCAGCGTCGAACTTGGGCATGATCGTCTCCGGGGAATACCGTCCCCTGGTATTAAGGTGCCGACAGGCACTTGGTCAAGGAATCGGCCAGATTGGTCAACAGCGCCGGGTAGAGATCGGGACCGGGGGGCAGGGCGGCACCTTGCGGATCGAGCAGGGCGACCTTGGCGCCCGCCGATTTGGCCAGGGTTTCGACGATGGGGGCGGGGAATTGCGGCTCGCGGAACACACAGGCCGCCTTGGCCTGCACCAGCTTGTCCTTCAGCGCCGCCAGACGCTTGGGCGGCGGCGGACGGTCGGGGTCGACGGTGATGGAGCCGGCGGGCGACAGGCCGTAACGCGCCTCGAAATATTGATAGGCGTCGTGGAACACCACATAGGGTCGGTCCTTGATCTGGGCCAGAGTGTCGCGCAACCGGGCGTCCAGGGCGGCCAGCCGGGTCTTGGCGGCGTCGGCGTTGCGGCGATAGCGGACGGCGTTGGCCGGATCCTTTTCCGCCAGTATTTCGGTCAGCGCCGCCACCAGGATTTGGGCATTGGCGGTGTTCAACCACACATGGCCGTCCAATTGGTCATGGTGGTCGTGACCATGGCTGCCGTGGTCGTGCTTTTCGTGGTGGCCGTCCCACAATCCGCCTTCGCGCGGTTCCAGCACCGTCATGCCGGGCAGGTCGGCCATGGCCACCACGTCGATCTTCTTGCCCCGGGCCTTCAGCGGCTTGGCCAGAAAGGTTTCATAGCCGGTATCGACGATCACCGCGATCTCGGCCTGTTCCAGCACCCGCATGTCCGACGGCTTCAGCGTATAACCATGTTCCGACGCATTACCGCTGACCAGCAGGGTCGGCTGGCCGATGCCGTCCATGACCATGGCGGCCAAGGAATGCAGCGGCTGAATCGACGCCACCACCTTGGGCACCTCGGCCAGGACCGGGGCCGCAGACAGGGCCAGCAGCGGCACGCATAGCGCCAGGGACTTCCACATGGGATTGCTCCGTGCAATGATGAATTACGAACCGGACGTTATAATATAACATTCAGCCCTGGCAAGCCCCATGAACTTTCCGTCGCCGCAGCACGATCACCACAATTGCATCACCCAGGCCTTGGGCGCCGCCGAGGAGGAGTGCCGCCGCCGCGGCGCCCGCCTGACCGATATCCGCCGCCGGGTGCTGGAATTGGTGTGGCGCAGCCATGCCCCCATCGGCGCCTATGCCCTGTTGCAGGCCTTGGGCAAGGCGGCGCCGCCCACGGTTTATCGGGCGTTGGATTTTCTGCTGGCCCATGGGCTCATCCACCGTATCGAAAAGCTCAATGCCTATGTGGGTTGCGCCCATCCCGGCCACGATCAGGCCGGTCAGTTTTTGCTGTGCCGCCAATGCGGCAGCGCCGCCGAACTGAACGATGCTGTGATCGAGGCGGCGGTACGCGATGCGGCGCGGCGCCATGGCTTCGAGCTCGCCACCCTGACCGTCGAGGCCGAGGGACTGTGTCCCGCCTGCCGGGGGGAAAGTCCATGAACGCGCTGGTCCGCCTGGACGATGTCAGCGTCAGCCATGACGGCCATCTGGCCTTGTCGGGGATCTCGCTGACGGTGGAACCGGGCAGGATCGTCACCGTCATCGGTCCCAATGGCGCCGGCAAATCCACTCTGGTCAAGGTGGCATTGGGGTTGCTGGTGCCGCAAACGGGCGTCGTCACCCGCCGCCCCGGATTGGTGGCCGGTTATGTACCGCAGCGCTTGCATATTCCGGCCGCCCTGCCGCTGTCGGTCCGCCGTTTCCTGCATATGGCGGCGCCCAAGGGCGATGTGGTGGCGGCGCTCGACCGGGTGGCCGCCGGCCATGTGATGGGGCGACAGGTGCGCGAGCTGTCGGGGGGAGAACTGCAACGGGTGATGCTGGCCCGGGCCTTGTTGCGCCAACCCGATCTGTTGGTGTTGGATGAACCGGTGGGCGGCGTCGACATGGCCGGTCAGGCGGAAATCTATGACCTGATCGCCGGTCTGGCTCGCGACGAGGGGCGCGGCGTGCTGATGGTCAGCCATGACCTGCACGTGGTCATGGCCGCCACCGACGAGGTGGTGTGCCTGAACCGTCATGTCTGCTGTGCCGGCCACCCGGAAAACGTCGCCCGCCACCCGGAATATCTGGCCCTGTTCGGGCCGCGCGTCGCCGCCTCGCTGGCGGTTTATACCCATGTGCATGACCATGCCCACCGTCCCTCCCCGACGGGACTGTCGAACATCTCCCCGACGGGACTGTCGAACATCTCCCCGACGGCACGGTCGAGCACATCCACGGACCGGATTGCCGCCATGGATGAGTTTTTGCTGCGTGCCCTGGCCGCTGGCTTGGGTTTGGCCCTGGTGGCCGGGCCGTTCGGCTGTTTCGTCGTCTGGCGGCGCATGGCCTATTTCGGCGATACCCTGGCCCATTCCGCCTTGCTCGGCGTGGTGCTGGGCATGGTCGCCGGCCTGTCGCCGTCCTTGGGCATCACCTTGCTGGCCGTGGTCCTGGCGGTGGTGCTGGGGGTGAGTGAGGGGCAAAAGAAGCTGGCATCCGACACCGTGCTGGGCATCGTCTCGCACGGGGCCTTGGCCGCCGGTCTGGTGGCGCTGTCGCTGCTGGATGATGTGCGCGTCAATCTGGTGGGCTGGCTGTTGGGCGATATCCTGGCGGTGGGCTGGATCGACGTGGCGGTGATCTGGGGCGGCGCCGTCGTCGCCCTGCTGGCCCTGTGGCGGCTGTGGCCGTCTTTGCTGGCCACCACCATCGACGAGGATCTGGCCGCCGCCGAGGGCCACAACGTCATCCGTGCCCGCCTGGGGCTGATGCTGCTGATCGCCCTGGTGGTGGCCGGCGCCATGAAGGTGGTCGGCGTGCTGCTGGTCACCGCGTTGTTGATCATTCCCGCCGCCGCCGCCCGCGCTTTGGCCCGCACGCCGGAACAGATGGCGCTGTGGGCCTCGGCCCTGGGCATGGTGGCGGTGGTTTGCGGCCTGGGCGGAAGCTGGCGTTTCGACACGCCGTCGGGCCCCTCCGTGGTACTGGCGGCGGTGGTGCTGTTCGGGCTGGTGCGCGTCAGCCGGCGCTAACCTTTTGCCGGCTCAGCCGGCGCTAACCTTTTGCCGGTTCAGCCGGCGCTAACCTTTTGCCGGTTCAACCGGCGCTAACCTTTTGCCGGTTCAACCGGCGATGACCCGCTTCAGCATGGTGAAGTCGTCAACCACCAGATCGGCGCCCAATTCATGCGGCGGCACGCGGGAATAGCCGAAGCTCAACACCACCACCGGCACCTTGGCGCCCTTGGCGGCCAATACGTCGTTGATGGAATCGCCCACCATCACCGCGTCTTCGTGATTCATGCCCAGACGGTCGAGGACGGCATTGATATGAGCCGGGTTGGGTTTCAGCGCCGGGGCGTCGTCGCCGCCGACCACCACGGCGAAGAAATGATCGAGACCCAGGGTGCTCAGGATATCGTGGGTGGCCTTGGTCGGCTTGTTGGTGCACACCGCCAGGATCAGCCCCTTGGCCCGCAGATATTCCAAGGTTTCGATGACGCCGGGCCAGGGCCGGGTCAGGTCGGTGGCATGGGGCTCGTAATGATCGAGGAAGCGTTGCAGATAGGGGGCGACATCGGGGCCGGGCAGGCCGCCGCGGGCGTTGAAGGCCCGCGTTACCAAGGTACCGGCGCCATCGCCGACCATGGGGCCGACCTCGCTGTCGGGCAAGGGGGCACGCTCCCAATCGGCGAGAGTCTTGTTCACGGCCACCGTTAAATCGGGCAGCGAGTGGATAAGGGTGCCGTCCAAATCGAAAATCGCCGCCCGTCTGACCCGGTTCATTGAAACCTTCCGCAATAAAGATTGACTGGCTCGTATCGTTCCTTTGTGGCACTTTCCGCCGATCACCGCAACCGCTTGGGTATTGATCGCTTTGGACCAGGGCACATCCGAACTCGCCGCTCCCCAATTGGCCGTCATCGTCCTTGCCGCCGGCATGGGCACGCGCATGAAATCCGACCTGCCCAAGGTCATGCATCCCCTGGCCGGACGACCGATGATCCAGCACCTGATGGAGACCGTGTCGGGCCTGAGCCCGGACAAGGTGGTGGTGGTGGTCGGTCCCGGTATGGACGTGGTGGCGCAAGAGGTGGCCCCGGCCCGAACCGTGGTGCAGACCGAGCGTTTGGGCACCGGCCACGCGGTCATGCAGGCGCGCGACCTGCTCAAGGACTTCCAGGGCGACGTGCTGGTGTTGTACGGCGACACACCGCTGATCACCAAGGCCACCTTGCAGCGCATGCTGGCCGAGCGCCGCAATGCCGACAAAAGCCCGGCGGTGGTGGTGCTGGGTTTCAAGCCCGTCGATTCCGGTCATTACGGTCGTTTGGTGGTCGGGGCCGAAGGGCTGAAGGCCATTGTCGAGTTCAAGGACGCCAATCACGACCAGCGCGAAATCCCCTTGTGCAATTCCGGCGTCATGGCCTTTGACGGCGCCTGTCTGTGGGGGCTGTTGGACCGTGTCGGCAACGACAATGCCAAGGGCGAATATTATCTGACCGACGTGGTCGGTCTGGCCCGTGGCGATGGCGCCAATTGTTCCTTCGTCCTCGGCGACGAACAGGAATTGCTGGGCGTCAATTCGCGCGTCGAACTGGCCGGGGCCGAGGCCATCATTCAGGCGGAATTGCGCCGCGCCGCCATGGATAACGGCGCCACCTTGGTCGATCCGGCCAGCGTGTGGTTTTCCTGGGATACCCGTCTGGGCCGCGATGTGACGGTATGGCCGCATGTGGTGTTCGGCCCCGGTGTCACCATCGGCGACCATGTGGTGATCAAGGGCTTCTGTCATTTCGAGGGCTGCACCATCGCCGACGGCGCCGATGTCGGCCCCTATGCCCGCCTGCGCCCCGGCGCCGAGATCGGCACGGGCGCCCATATCGGCAATTTCGTCGAGGTGAAGAAATCGGCGATCGAGGCCGGCGCCAAGGTCAACCACCTGTCCTATATCGGTGACGCCCATGTGGGGGCGGGGGCCAATGTGGGGGCGGGGACCATCACCTGCAATTACGACGGTTTCACCAAGTCGCAAACCGAAATCGGCGATGACGCCTTCATCGGTTCCAATTCGTCGCTGGTCGCCCCGGTCAAGGTCGGTGCCCGTGCCATGATCGGCGCCGGATCGGTGATCACCAAGGACGTATCCGATGGCGCCCTGGCCGTGGGCCGTGGCGCCCAGATGGAGGTGGCCGGCTGGGCCGACCGCTTCCGCGCCGCCAAGGCGGCGGAAAAGGCCAAGAAGCAGGGGAAGTGATCCATGTGCGGCATCGTCGGCATCATCGGTAAGGATCTGGTCGCCCCGCATCTGGTGGAAGGGCTGAAGCGGCTGGAATATCGCGGCTATGATTCCGCCGGCATCGCCACCTTGGTCGCGGGCCGGATCGAGCGTCGCCGGGCCGAGGGCAAGCTGATCAACCTGGAGCGCCTGCTGGTCACCCAGCCCTTGGGCGGCATCATCGGCATCGGCCATACCCGCTGGGCCACCCACGGCGTGCCGACCGAACGCAACGCCCATCCGCATGCCACCGCGCGGGTGGCGGTGGTGCATAACGGCATCATCGAGAATTACGCCGAGCTCAAGGCCGAGCTGACCGCCTGCGGCCATGTGTTCGAGAGCGACACCGACACCGAGGCGGTGGCGCAACTGATCGACTTCTACCTGGGCCAAGGCAAATCGCCCGAGGAGGCCACCGCCGCCGCGCTGAAGCGCCTGCACGGCGCCTTCGCCCTCGGTATCATTTTCGCCGATCACCCCGATCTGTTGATCGCCGCGCGTGAAGGCAGCCCGCTGGCCATCGGCTATGGCGACGGCGAGATGTTCCTGGGCTCCGACGCCCTGGCCTTGGCGCCCCTGACCCAGAAGATCAGCTATCTGGCCGAGGGCGATTGGGCGGTGCTGACGCCCTCCAGCGTGGTCATCCGCGACCGTGATGACAGGATCGTCAAGCGCGAGGTGCGGTTGACCCAATTGTCCGGCGCCCTGATCGGCAAGGGCCAGCACCGCCATTTCATGATCAAGGAAATCTACGAGCAGCCGCAGGTGATCGGCGACACCCTGAACACCATGCTCAACCCGGCCAGCCGCACCATCACCTTGCCCGATCTGCCGTTTGATCTGGCCACGGTCAAGCGGGTGACCATCGTCGCCTGCGGCACCTCGTATTACGCTGGCTCGGTCGCCAAGTACTGGATCGAGAAACTGGCGCGGGTGCCGGTGGAAGTGGAAATCGCCTCGGAATTCCGTTACCGCCAGCCGGTGCTGGTGCCCGGCGACATGGCGGTGTTCATCTCGCAATCGGGGGAAACCGCCGACACCCTGGCGGCTTTGCGCTATTGCCGTGACGCCGGTCTGCACACCGTGGCCCTGGTCAACGTGGCGGAAAGCACCATAGCGCGCGAGGCGACCACCGCGCTGTTGACCCAGGCCGGGCCGGAAATCGGCGTCGCCTCGACCAAGGCCTTCACCACCCAATTGGTGGTGCTGGCCTGCCTGGCCATGGGCATGGCCCGGGCCAACAACCGCCTTGACGCGGCGGAGGAAGCGCGGCTGTCGCAGGCCCTGGCCGAAGTACCGGCGCGCATCGCCGAGATGCTGCGCGGCGAGGACAAGATCCGCCAGATCGCCGAAGACGTGGCCCAGGCCCGCGACGTGCTGTATCTGGGCCGTGGCCCGTGCTACCCCATCGCCCTGGAAGGGGCGTTGAAGCTGAAGGAAGTCAGCTATATCCACGCCGAGGGCTATGCGGCGGGCGAATTGAAACACGGCCCCATCGCCCTGATCGACGACCACGTGCCGGTGGTGGTGCTGTGTCCGTCGGACGATCTGTACGACAAGACGGCGTCGAATGTGCAGGAAGTGATCGCGCGCGGCGCCCGCGTGATCTTCATCTCCGATTCCGAAGGCCTGAGCAAACTGGCGGTCAAGCCCATGGCCTCGTTCCAGATGCCGCCGGTCGATCCCTTCGTCGCCCCCATCCTGTACGCGGTGCCGGTACAGGTGCTGGCCTATCACGTCGCCCTGGCGCGCGGCACCGACGTGGATCAGCCGCGCAATCTGGCCAAATCCGTGACGGTGGAATAGGCGCTATTTCGGGGTGAAGCGGATGTGTCCGGTGACGAAATAGTTTCATACTCGACGAAATAGTCTCATACCGGACGAAATAGTTTCATACCGAATCCAGGATACCCAACCTCTGAACGGGATCAAGCCGGGGAACAGGTCAGGTTAGGTGTTGTTTGGTATGACACTATCGCGTCACCGGATATTTTTGTCCGGTGGCGTCAACCCACTATTCTCGACATTGCTTTGGGCGTGACCTCTTGATCTGCGTCCGGATCAGGATTGCGCCGGCAACAACCGGTCGATGCTGAGAATTGAAATCATGCGCCCGCCATGGGGAACGATATGGGAAATCGGCAGCTTGGGCGCGTTGACCACGGGTTCGATGCTGTCCGAGGGCACGTCCAGGATGCTGAGCACCTGATCCACCAAGATGCCGGTCAACGATCCTTCCAGCATGGTCAGGATGCAGGGGGGGTGACGGTCGCCGTCCAGGCTGGACAGGCTGCGGTCCAATTGCCGGTTCAGATCGATCACCGGTACCACCGTGTCCCCCACATCGGCCATGCCGTCGAAAAAGGCGATGGTGTCGGGCAACGGCGTCAAATCCACCGCAGCCTGAATGCGTTCGATGCGGTCCAGCGCCATCCCGAACAATTCATCGCGCACCCTCAGCGTCAGGAACCGACGATAATTGCCCCCCATCTCGCCGGTCGCGACCGGGGCAGCGACGTTTTGCGGCAACCATTGGCGCAAGGTGAACAGAATTTGCGTCACCAGGGCGACGGGATCGATGATGCCGACGATTTCATCGGCGCCGCGCACGAAATAGCTTTCCACTCCGGCCATGGCCTGGGGCATGGTGTGGACGTCGTCAGGCGACAACCGTTCCAGCCCGACGGCGCGGTCCACCGCCAAAGCCACTTCCAGGCCCGGTTCGATTTCGGCGATCAGGCAGACCTGCGGGGCATCCCCGGCGGTGGCGCTGGCCGCGTCGCGGCCCAACAGGGCTGCGGTAGACAGAACCACCACGGGCCGCCCGCGCAAATCGATCAGTCCGCCGATCCAGTCGGGAGATTTCGGCATGGGCCGCACATGGTGGGGCAGATTGATTTCAGCGATGTCACTGTTGCGGATGGCATAGGGTTCACCGTCCACCTCCAGCATTAGAAAGACCAACTGGATGTCGTCCACGGGAGCGGCCGGGGGGGCGCGGTGGCTGGCCTCGGCCAGCATCACCGCCCCTTCGGGCACCGCGCCTCCCAGTTCCTCGGCCTTGGCCACCATGTCCAGGTCCAGGACCGAGAAGATCTGGCCACCTTGTTCGAATTCGGACAGATACAGGGCATTGCGGTCGCGGGCGGCGGCGGCGAATTTGTCGCCGTCCACTGAAATCATGGCGCTGACCTTGGGGACCCGCAGGGCCAACGATCCGCCCAGATGCGAGACCACCACCAAGATACCCGAGGCGGTCGAATCCAGGCCCAGCAACGCCCCCAGGTCGACCTGGGGCATGACTTGGCCCAAGGCCTCGACCAGGCCTTCAAAGGATGATGCCGTATAGGGCAAGGGCGTGACCGGCCCGCCTTCGACCACGCCGACCACCTGTTCCAGCGGAACAGCGACGATCCCGTCGGAAAAATTGCAGCACAGAAGGTCGCGTTGTGCCATGGCCTGCCCCCTATTTGCTGTCCAATTTCCAGATTCCCTGCCAATTCGCCGGCGGGGCGGCGGCCAGATCGCGACAGCGCGCCGCCAGCATGGCGGATGTGGCGTCGTCGGGAATATGGCGCGCGATGGCGTCAAAGGCCTCTCCGGCTGCCTGGAACCGCCCCTCCTGATAGGCGGCGAGGGCGGCGGCAAAACTGGACAGATGGGTGTCCAGCGCCGCCCCCAGAATGGCGCGGTTCAAAATCTGGTGCAGTTCCGTGGCCGTGTCCTGGCCCTTGACCTTGACCACATCGACCAGACGGGTCGGCACGCGGCCCGTCATGGCGGCGCGGGTGCGGCCGCAGACCAGGATCTCGGCGCCGTAAAGCTTGGTCAGGCCTTCGATGCGCGACGCCAAATTCACCGCATCGCCGATCACCGTGTAATTCTTGCGTTCGGGTGACCCCAAGGTGCCGGCGATGACCATGCCGCTGGCGATGCCGATCCCGATCTGGAACGACGCTTCCCCCGCCTTGGCGCGATCGCCGTTGAACAGTTCCAGCGCCTGGATCATGGCGATGGCCGCCGCCACCGCGTCGTCGGCCTGGCGCGGATTGGCGCTCGGCACCCCGAACAACGCCATGATGGCGTCGCCGATATATTTGTCGATGATGCCGTTATTGCCCCGGATTACATCGGCCATGAAGGTGAAATACTCGTTCAGCATGGCCACCAGGGACCCCGCCGACATGTTCTCGCACAAGGTCGTGAACGAGCGGATGTCGCAAAACAACATGGTCGCGTCCGCTTCCTTGCCGTCCAGTCCCAAGGAATCACCGGCGATGATGGCGTCGGTGACGCTGGACGACATGGTCTGATCCAACACCTTGCGCAAGGAATGTTCGACCGACTTGTCTTCGATCAGCACCAAGACGCCGTTGCCGCGCCCGTTGGGATCGGGCACCGGCACGATGGTGAACAGGCACGGCAGCCAATCCCCCGACGGCAGGGCGTAATCCACCGGCAAGGCGGCCTTGGCCGCGCCGTCGGCTAAAACGGCGCGGATATCATCGACGATGAATTCGTTCAGGCCGTCGAAGACCTGATCCAGCGTGCTGCGCCCGGCGGCGATGCCGTCATCGCCCAAAAGCCTGGGCGCGACCGCATTGGCATAGAACAGGCGACCATCGATGCCGAAGGCCAGCACCGCTTGACGAACCGTGTCCAAAGCCATCGCCAGGGGGGCGGAACCGGCGGCGGAACCGCCGGCGGGCTGGGTCGGGGGGGTGGAAACGGTTTCTTCGAGGGCGGCCGAGGGCGCCGCATCGGCGGCCTCTGGGGCGGGGGGCAGGCCCAGCACCCGGCGCAGGGTCTGGTTGATCACCGAGGCCCGCGCCGCCTTGATGTCCATGCTGACCGACCCCGACGGCTTGTCGATGACGTCGGCGGCCCCCAGGCGCAATGCTTCCGCGCGCTCCTTCGATCCCTCATAACCCAGGGACGACAAGATGATGATCTTGGACGAACTGCGCAGACCCAGGCGGCGCATGGTGTCAAGGCCCGACAATTCCGGCATCTCGATGTCCAGCAATACCGCGTCGGGTTTATGTTCGCGCACTTTCTGCAACGCGATCTTGCCGTTCTCGGCGACATCGACCACCCGGAAGATCGGGTCGGCCTCGACGATTTCGCGGACCAAGCGGCGCATGATCGAACTGTCGTCGACGATCAGGATCGTCTTGCTGTCGGTGGTCATGGCATCTCCTCGAAACGCAGGGCCGCCAGGACGTCGCGGCGGTCGCGTGGGCTGGACACGGGCAGAGCCGTATCAGGTCGGATACACAGCCGGAACCGGCCCTGGGAATCAGGCATGGCGCCGTCGCACAACAGACGCAGGCGTGGCGGCAGCATGGGGGTGGGGCGGCGGTCGCCGGGGCCGCAATGAACGATGGCTTCGACCTCGTCCAGCACCAGATCCACACGGCGTGCGCCATCCGTGGAATGCCAGCCCATGCGCACCCCGCAATCGGGAGCAGGCACTCCCAGATAGACCCGCAAATCCAAAACCACGGGGACGGTACGCCGGATCTTGACCGGAGACAAACGGACGAATTCGGGCAGGGGGCGGATGTCGCCGACATTTTCGCTGGGAAACAGCATGCGATAGACACCGCAGCGGGCGACCAGATGCTCGATCATCAGAACAACCCCTCCGCCACCCGGACGTCGTGGGACCGCAGCCCGAACACCGCCGCCTGGCGGGCCAAAGCGAACAGGCCGTCGGGATCGACGACGATGACGATCTTGTCGGTTCCGATGGTGGAAATGCCGCCAATACCCGGAAGATGGGCGATGCGCGGGTGCATTTCCTGGATCAACAGATCGGCGCGACGCAGGATCGCCGCCACCTCGACGCCGATGCGCTGGCCGTCATGTTCGCACACCACCACGGAAAAATCGCCGTGGATCCGGGGGGGGCCGGGCGGCAGGCCCAACAGGTCGATCAACCGGAACAAAGGCAGGAAGCGGTCATGCAGCAGCATCGACCTCTGGCCGTTGACCAACTGCACCCCGTCCGTGGCACAGATCACCACTTCCGACACCGTGCGGTCGGGAAAGGCCACTTTCTGGATGCCCGTATCGGCCAGCAGCATGGACTGGATGGCCTTGGACAGCGGAATTTCCAGACGGAAACAGCAGCCCAGGCCGGGACGGTTGATGATGTCGATCTTGCCGCCCAGCTTGGTGATGTTGACCAGGGCCACATCCATGCCGACGCCACGCCCCGACGTGTCGGTGACCGCCTGGGCGGTGGAAAAGCCGGGGGCGAAGATGAAGCGGGCGATCTGGTCGTCGGTCAGCAGCGCCGCCTGTTCGCGGCTGACCAGATCGTTGGCGACGGCTTTTTCCAACACGCGTTCGATATTGATGCCGCGCCCGTCGTCGCGGATTTCGATGACGATGTGGTTGCCGCGCTGTTCGGCGCTGACGATCACCGTGGCTTGGGCCGGCTTGCCCAGGGCGGCGCGATCGGCAGGGGGCTCGACGCCGTGATCGATGCTGTTGCGCAGCATGTGCATCAACGGGTCGGACAGCAATTCCAGCATGCCGTTATCCACCCGGATACCGTTGGCGCGGGCGTCGAAGCGCACTTGCTTGCCCGTCTGCTGGGCGGTGTCGCGCACCATGCGGGGAAAGCGCGAGAACAAGGTGTCGAGCGGGATGACGCGCAGCCCCAGGGTGGTTTCGTGCACCACCGACAACAGGCGGTGGGCCTCGGCTTCGATCGTCGACAGGTCGCGGTGCTGGCGTGCCAGCAAATCCACCTTGGCCGCCAGATGTGGGGCGTGCAGCACCGCGTAATCGGACAATTCGCGCAAGGCCGCGGGCACTTCGTTGTCCAGCACCAAGGCGTTGAAGCGTGTCATCACCCCGAAGAATTGCCCCAATCGCCCGAACATGGTGTCCAACAGCGCCACCGGCACGCGGACTTGGATGCCGCTGCCGACCGCCGCGCCTTCGCGGCGTTCGATCAAGGTGAAGCGGACCTGGCCTTGCTGGCCGTTCATCTTGGTCACGCCCACCACCACCGGCAAGGCGGGAACGTTATCCAGCCGGGCTCTGATATTGTCTTCCGACAGATCGCTGAAGACCAGAAGACACAAACATTGGACGCCGTCCACCAGGGCGGTCTCGGCCAGCAATGGGTCCCAGTCCAAGGCCAGGATGCGGGCCGTCTCGATCAATGCCGGGCTGGCGGGCGGCACATCGAAGCGCACTTCGAAGAATTCGCCGGACGCGTCTTGCAGCCGGGCCAGCCGTTGCGCCAGCGCGGAACCGGCGGCGCGGAAGCGGTGCGGATCGATCCTGCGGTTTCCCAGGATCTTCATGGCTGCGTCGGGCGGGCCCAGCCGGGCGGCCAGTTCGTTGCGCATTTCGGTGGCGGCCAAGCCGCCCAATTCCGACGGTGGCGTGTTGTCGTCGCCCCCCAGTTCAGACCGCAACGCCGCCGCCGTCACCTCGTAGGCCCGCGCCCGCAGATCGGCGGGGCAGTCATCACGCGGGATTTGCGCCAAAACCCCGTGATAGGGGGAATGGGGCAGCAATATGCGGGCCAGGTTCTCGATGGACGACCACTGCCCCTGATCCAGCGCCTTGACCAGGGCCTGGACCAGATTGGGCCGGATCAGCGCCAGGGTCGGGGCCAATCCGTCGCATTCCATCACCTGGAACAAATGCGACAACGCCAGCAGGCATTCCACCAGGACCGACACCGACGGTTCCCGCTTCAGCCGTTGCAGGGGCTGCACCGGCCCCAGGCAATCGATGCGTTCCAAGGCGAAGACCAAGGTGTCCACGTCCCCCCCCGCCGGATCGGCGCCGCGGGCGATGCAGGCGGCGATATCGGGCAGCACTTCTTCCAGCAATTCCACCAGACCGTCCAAGGTTCCGGCGTCGAAGTACAGATCGGCCAGGGGATGATCGGGCAGCCGGGACGGATTGTCGGCCTGAGGGGCGGCCTGGGGATCGCCCAGCGCCTGCAACTGGGCCAGCAACGCATCGTCGCCGGCATAACCGATCCCGTCCAACAGGCTGGAGCGGGCCAGTTTCAGGGCGTCCAGGGATTGGAGCAGCAGGTTTTGCACCCGCTCGTCCAAGGGGCGGCGGCCATCACGCACGTCGGACAGGACCGTTTCGGCGGCATGGGCCAAGGATTCGGCGGCCTGAAAACCGATGACCCGGGCCAACCCTTTGACCGAGTGAAAGCTGCGGAACAGCAGATTGATGTCATCGGCGCCGATCTGTTCGGCGGCGGCCCGCACCAGCACGGTTTCAGCACTGGCCACGTGCTCGATCACTTCCTCGGCGAAATCGGCGATCAGACCGGGATCGATGTCGTGCATCATGCCGCCTCCGTTCCGCAACCAAGGGCGCGGACCAGGGCGTCGGCAAAGCTAGCGGCCGTGGTCTCGTCGGCCAGGGCCAATCCGGCGCAGCCTCCCGGCTTCATCACCGATCGGGCCGGCACCGCTTCCAGGATGTGGGTGAGGACCGCCGAACCCAGCCCCAGATAGGCCCCGGTCAGCACCACCCCCACCGGACGGACCAGCAAAAGTTTGCGGCACAGGCGCACCACATTGGCCACGGCCTGTCCGTCGGCATCGACGACGACATGGGCGGGGCCATGGCGACGGACGGTCTCAAGCGCCTGATCGGGGATGACGGCGTCGTGCACGACCAGATCCTCGCGCGTTTCCAACGCATGGCGGAAAAGGGTGGCGAAGGTGGTGTCCGCAGTGATCAGCACCAATCCGACAGGGGGGCGTGTCATGGGCAATCCTCGCGTTGGGTCGATGCGGAACACCACGTGTTCAAGGTCGTGATCAATCCCTCGGGACCGCAGACGCGCTGGGCCGCACCACGATCGATGACCGCCTGCGGCATGCCCGCCACGGCGCAGGTGTCGGGCCTCTGGGCCACCACCGGCAAGCCGCGTGCGGCCAACGCCACCGCGCCTTCGGCCCCATCCTGACCCATGCCGGTCAGGATGGCGGCGGCGACCGCCAGGTCGGCGGCGACGGCGCTTAGCAGCACGGAATCGATACTGGGATGGAACGGATTGTCGGGCAAACGCACTTCGCGCAGGGACAATCCGCCGCTGGGGCGGCGGATCACCCCGTAATCGCGCCCGCCGCGCACCACGCCGATGACATGGGGCGGCGGCAACGGTCCCGCCCCCACTTCCACCACCTCGCGGCCGCATTCCTCGGCCAGCCTGGCGGCGAAACCGGCGGTATGGTTTTCCGGCATGTGCTGAACGATCAACAGCGGCACCATCGGTTCGCGCAAGTCGCACATCAATTGCAATAACAACGGCGGCCCACCGGTGGATACGCCCACCACCACCAGATCCAGCGCGCCGGCGGGCGGCAAGGCCGGGCCCGAAGGCGGCTTCGGGACCACCACGGGCTGGTCATGTGCGATCAAGGGGCGGTTGCGCCGTGCTTCGCTGATCAGCGGGCGCAAGCCGGATTCGATGCTTTCCAGATCCAGTTCGCCCTTCAGTCGTCCGCTCAGGGCGTATATGTGCGGGCAGGCGGCCAAGGCAGTGGGGATGCCCCGGCCATAGGAATCCAGCACGATGCTTGGGCGCGTCCGGCGTGCCAACGCCACCGTCAAGGCCCCGTCCTCGCCGCCCAACAATTCGGCGTCGATGATGGCCAGTTCCGGATTGGCGGTCAGGGTGGTCACGGCGGTTTGGGCATCGCGGTCCACGGGCAGGCTGTCCATATGGCGCACCGCCGCCAGGGTGCGGCGGATCACCAAAGACAGGAACGAAGACGCGGTGGCGACACTTACCCGCGTGGTCATGCCGCCTCCCGCTTGCGCCAGACAACCGCTTGGGGGTCGCAGACCATCTCCAGCCCCGGCGCTTCGCGTAATCCGTCCGCTGGTCCCAGCACCAGGATGCCGCCAGGGCGCAACGCCTGGGCCAGTGTGGCGATGGCGGCATGGGCGTGGCGCAGGTTGAAATAAATCAGGATGTTGCGGCACAGAACCAGATCCACATCCCCCAGGGGGGGCGGGTCGCAGGTCAGGTTATGGGGCAGGAACCGCATGCGCCGGGCCAGATCGGGATCCGGGCTCCAGACATCGCGGCCTTCATGCAGCACGGCCCGGAACCAATCCTGGGCGTAATCGGGAATGTCGCGGAAACTGTTCAACCCCGGACTGGCGACGTAATGGCCCCGGCGGGCGGTGTCCAGGATGCGGGACGACAAATCCGTGCCCAGGAATTCCAGGTCCCACTGACCAACGCCCCCCCCTTCAGGGGACGCCAGGGACTGGCGGACCAACAGGGCGATGGAGTGCACTTCCTCGCCCGAGGAACATCCGGCGCACCACACTCGGAACCGGGTTTCGCCGCGCTGCCGCCGCGCCCGGATCAGATCCGGCAGGACGTTTTCGGCCAGATGCTGCAATTGACGGGGGTGGCGAAAGAAAAACGTTTCGTGATTGAAAATGTCTTCGATGAAATCCAGCCAGGACGGATCGTCGGGTTGGGAATCCAACAAGGATTTGCTCCACGTCTGGCGCGCGGCCGGTGCCATGGTTTCAAGCATGGCCGCGATCCGGGGAATCGACAGCTTGGCTTGCATGCCGATGCGCTCCTCGATCAAGTGCGCCAGACGCGTCGACGTCTCTTCCATGACGGGCTCAGGCCGTTTTGAATTCGGCGAGACGCTGGCGCATGGTGTTGGACTGCTTGGACAATTGGATCATGGTGGCGGTGATTTCTTCCGCCGAGCTGGAATTGGTCAGGGCGATGTTCTTCAACGCCGCCACATTGCCTTCGATCTGCGCCACGGTGGCTTGCTGTTCGTCCATGGCGACCGCGATGGAACGGATCATCGTGTTGGTTTCGTCGGTGCCCGACGCGATGTCGCCCATGCAATCGCCCACCGTCTTGGTGGCGGCCTTGCCCAGCAACGCTTCTTGCGACGCCTGTTCGACGATGTCGGCGATCTGCTTGGCGTTCTGGGCCGAGCTTTCCGCCAGCTTGCCCACTTCCTGCGCCACCACCACGAAGCCCTTGCCGTGTTCGCCGGCCCGCGCCGCCTCGATGGCGGCATTCAACGACAAGATGTGGGTGCGGTCGGCGATCTGGGCGATCACCTGGGTGATCTGATTGACCTTGCGGCTGTTCTGGGTGATGGCTTCGACGATGGTGGCCAATTGCCCCACCGCGTCCTTGCCGGCATCCACCGCCTTGGCGGCGACTTCCGCCTTGTCGCGGGCGCTGCCGGCGGTCTGCGTCACCAAACGGATGGCCTGGGCGGCATCGCCCAAAGCGGTGGAAACCTGGGCCAATTGATTGGTCTGGGTGCGGGCGCCGTCGGAAATCTGACCGACCGCGGTGCTGGCTTCATCCACGGAAAGGGCGGTTTGGGTGGCTTGCTGGGTGAAATCCTTAAACGCCCCGGCGCAGGTTTCCAGCAAGCGGTTGACGGCCACACCGATGTCCTTCAAGAACCCTTCGGTCAGGTTGAGATCGACCTTGGCGGAAAAATCCTTGTTGGCGGCGGCGCCGATCACTTCGCCAATCTGGCGGGTCACCGCCTCGGCCTTGGTCATGGCGCGCAAGGTGGCGGCGTTATCCTTGAAGCTTTGCAGCGCCCGGCCCAGATCGCCCAGCTCGTCGCGCCGATCCACTTCGTTCAGATCAAACGCGTCATCGCCCTTGGACAGACGCACCGTCTTGGTGGTCAGCACCGAAAGCGGCCGCACGATGCGGGTTTGGGCGATATAAAGGGCCAGCAGAGTCGCCAACAGCATGCCGATAGAGGCGCCCAGGACCGAATGCAGCAACGCTTTGTGGACATCGTCCTCGACGGCGTCGGTTTCCTGATGGGCCTTGCTTTTCACCTCTTCGATGATGGTCTGCAGGGCGTCGCGCTGCTTGATCAGGGCCGGACGTCCGGCTTCGCTCCAGAAACGGTCAGCGGCGGCGGTGCCCCCGGGCTGGCCCAACAGAGTCAGGAACTTGTCCGCATCCGTGTTCAAAAGCGCGGCCGTCGCGTTCATCTCGGTCCATCGCTGCGCGTATTCGGGCAACAAGCCCTGCAACGTTTCACGCGACGTCCGGCGCGCCGCGTTGATGGCCGTCAGCTTGGTGCGCAAATCCGCCAAATTGATAGTGTCGCCCTGCAACAGGGCCTGATTGGTCAGCCGCCCCATCTCCGCCAGTTGAAATTGCCATTCGCTCCCGACCCTGGCGGCTTCCAGCGGCCCGAAGATCAGATGATTAAACTCATCGGTGGTGTTTTTGAGAGTGACGGACAGATAGGTCAAGGCCGCCGTCGCCGCCATCACCACGGTCACGATCGAGACCAGAATCTTGTTTCGAATCTTCAATCCGTCAATAAAGCTCATGACCGCGAACTCCGCAAATCGCGCCGTTGGACATGCGAAGGTATCGCATCACGCAACTGCAAACAAGTTACCGTGAAAAGATCACGGCATATATTTAACAAATGAAGTTAATGGTTTTTACACACTTGCCCTTTGGTCGGCCTGGGTTGATTTCCTCAAAAATGAAGTGGAATCCGGCCCACAGAAAGGGCGGACTTATGAAACGCGGCAGGATTTCAGAAGAACGGATCATTGAGTCTGTGGCCAGAGCCGCGGCGGCGGAGATTTGTCGCCGCCAAGCGGGACGCTGTTGTCCGTCTGCGGTGTGCCTTCGAGATGAGCGCGCGTCGGGCCTGCACAAAGCCTGTCGGCCAACCCGCTCCAGACAGCGTAACTTTGGATGGTGTGCGACCAATGGTTGCGTGAGCGTTCCATGGCAGGTCACCGGATCAACTCTTCCAGATCAGGCCGTTCGCTGGTTTCGAGAATGAGAAGAGGGATGAGCCGTCCGTCACCTATGGACGCTTGCCGTTTCTTTTCCGGATGGTTGCCATGGGCAACCATGCTGCATCTCTGTCATGCTTTGTTCTCGTTGGTGTCATGGGGAGGTACTGGCGGGCATCGGCCGGTATGATTCGTTCACGTCATGCAGGCTTGGTGGTACGTCTATGCCCACGGAAAAGTATGAAACCTTAGCCCATGCCCTGGGACCTGCGGTGACGATAAACCAGCGTGTTAACGCCATTTCAGTATGAAACTATTACGTCACCCTACAGCTATTTCGGGGTGAAGCGGATGTTGCCGTCCTCGTCGGTATTCAGGTAACCGGGGGGGATGAGTATGAGTCCGTCTTTCCGGAGCGTGCCTTGTGCGCCAATTTCGCCACATAATTTTTCGTCTGTGGTGGTGTTTTCAATGTATGTATTCGAAATATCGCAATACTCAAATAGGCTGTCTTTGAAGGTACAGTTGTAAAATTTTGCGTCAGAGATGAAGCTGCGAATAAATGAAACGCCGTAAAAGGCACACCCTGTAAATATTGTGTTGGTCATAGTAGATTGAGTTGTTTGAACTTGCGTAAATTTTACATCTTTAATATTTGACCGAGTTATATCCATGATGTGTAGTGATCTTAAGATTATATCTGTATGATTTATTTCTGTATGGGATAGGCATGTGTTGAATAGATGCCCGTCATGTCTGACTCTGGAGAGTAAGGCGTCGAGCGAATTTCTGTCTGGGAATTTTATGTTCGACAGAGTGCCGGTGATGCGCGCTGCCGCATTCATCATCGCCCAAACGGCCCATTCCGCCGAGTCCTGTCGGATCTCCGCTTCACGCCAATATTTCGCATCATTATGGGCTGGCAAGCCTTCTGCAAGGGCATGGGGCGCCAGCATTTCAAAGCTGGCTTGCACATCTTTGCAGGTTTGGGGGCCAGCAAGGCTCGCTTCCGCCCGAATGAAGTCGATGATTTCGGCTGTCAGTTTCCCATTGCCGATGGCTTTCAGCCATTCTCCCGCTGCTGACTTTTTATTGCGTTTGATCTGTGGCGCCAAATCCCTGGCGATGGCAAACAGGGCGCGGGCGGTCAGGTAGTCACCAAAGCTCTTATGGGTGAATTCAAATCCACGGCGGTCGTGGTCACAGGTCTTCAGGTAAAAAGTCAGTGCCAAATTGCCCATGTCCGGGCCGTTGATATTCTTGAAATCCGCCCATATGTCCGTGGTGCCAAGGATGTCGCAGGCCTCGGCGAAGCGGGTTTCGTCGGCGGTACGGGTGTCGCCGCCATGCCAGGCGGCCAGGGCCACGCTTTCCATCAGGCGGACGAAATCCTCTTGCGTCAGGGCCCGTCCCGGCCCCAACCGACCGCCGTCGCCCCAGCCGCGCCGCCACACATCGCCGATCAGTCTTTCATAGATGCGGTTGTGGTTTTCCGCCGCTTCCCGCCAGTTGTCGGTGACATAGCCGGATAGGGCCAGTAAATAGCATAGCAACGGTTCAGTGGTCAGAGTCTTCAAGGATTTATGGGTCATCGCCACCGGGGTGGCACTCCGCTGGCCGGTGGCGATGGCGTAGCTGTACCACCAATCTGGACGTTGATCCTGCCTCTTGATCGCTTCGTCGCCGATCATGTTGCTGGTGTTGCCAAGGAGGCATAATCCTGCCACCTCGACGGCTTGCTCCGGCTGGGTAGCCAAATATTTGATCGCCTCTTGGAACCCGACGGTACGGCTGGCCACCAGGGCCAGGATGTGTGTCCCCAATTCGTTGCGCAGCGCTTGCAGGCGGTTGGCGAACAAATTGACCACCTGCGCAGCCCCCTCGCCGCCGGGACGGGACAATTCGTCGAGGCCGTCGAAGATCAGCACCAGACGCGGGCCGTTTTCCACCGCTTGGCGTTCCAGTGGCGGCTGGCGGAACGCTGATTCCACCGTCTGCGTCAGCCAGGAATTCACCGCCTCGCGCAGTGATTGGTTTAGATTCATGTGTTGTAGCGGCACATAGATCGGGCGGATATCGTCGCGCCCGGCCAAGCGGGCGGCCAATGCCTTCAAGGTGGTGGATTTGCCGCTGCCCGGCCCGCCGCCGATCAGGCGCAGCCAGTCTTCTTTGGACGATGTGGCATCCACCCAATTGTCCAGCATGTCATCCAGGCGCAGCAGATGGCGCGGGGCGCGCTCGGGGATGTGTTCCTGATAGCGCTCATCGCGGCCTTTGGCCTTCTCCCGCCATGTCCCGCGCAGCGGCACGTAAAGCTGCGACAGCGACACCCGGGTCTGTTCCTGGCCGAAGACCGGCTTGACGGTGAATTCATGGATCAGCTGTTGGCGATAGGCCTGCCATTGCCGTTCGGATGCGCTGGCCTCGAGGCCGGGGGCGTGCAGCGCCTGGGCCAGGGCGGCGAAGCGGTCGGGCTGTTGCGACCATACCGCATGGATGGCGCGGTTGAAGGCGGAATCGAAACGGGCTTTCAGGCTTTCCGCGCTTTCCGTGCCTTGCGGGCGGAACTCGGCCCGGCGGTCGACGAAGGCATCGCGGATTTCCCGGTACAGCGGCAGGCTGCTGGGATAGTTCAGGAAATCCGTGGTGATTTCGTATTGTGCCTCGGTCAGGCGGGTGCGCGCCTGTTCCAGCGCTGCTTTCGCCGCCTGTTTGGCCACATCGGGTTTGCAGAAATCCTGGCGCAGGGAATCGAAGGCCCAGGCGAAGGACAGGCAGAACAATTCCCAGCCCTGCCGCCCCGGCGATTTCTCGGTCTTGCCGATGGCGGCCAGGGCGTCGAACAGGGCGGAGATGCCGCCGCTGATACCGTCGCCGCCCAAGGCGGTCAGGAAGCCCTGGGCGGCGACATCGCCCATTTTACCGGCAAAGGTGCGCCAATCGGTGGCATGCTTGATATCGATGTCAAAAGGAATGCCCATGACCGTCCCGCCCTTAAGCAATACACCTTAAGGGTAGATAAAATTTCGCTCGACGCAATCTTTTCATTGTGTTGAGCAGGCGCCGTCTTTCCCCAGCCCCACTGGATCGGCGCAGGCATCAATCAGGGCAGCGCGGCGGACGACAGTATGGAACGTTAACGTCGTTACGATTTTTCCGTGTGACGAAAAATCAATGACTTAGCGCAGTTTCAGTATGAAACAATTGCGTCACCATACAAGTCTCACCAGTTCCCCACCTTCGGCCCTGATGTCGAAGGCGTGGCCGGACAGGGCCCAGCGGACGGCAATGCCCTGGACCAGGGACAGCATCATCCATGCCCGTTGGTCGGCATTGCCCGGTGGGCTGGGGCCGGCGTTGATCGCTTGTCGCAGTTCGGTATGGAACAGCGCCATCAGCCGCATGATCGTCTGGCGCAGAGGCGGATGGCGGGCCTGCAATTCCGGCGACAGCAACACCAGCGGCACGGCGGGATGGGCGGCGATGAAGGCGAAATGGGCGTCCAACAGGGCGAACAGGCGCTGTTCGGGCGGCTCGTCCGTGGTGCTTTCCGTCCAGACCCGGCCTAAGGACCGGGCCAACCAGTCGATCACCGCATCCCAGATATCGCCCTTGCGCGGAAAGTGCTTGAAGATGGCCGGTTGGCTGATCCCCAGTCTGATCGCGATGGCTTCGGCGGTGATGCGGTCGGGGCCCAGTTCGGCGGCCAGCAGCAGGGCGGTTTCAATGATTTCCGCCTTGCGCTGTTCGCCGGTTTTACGTGGCGTCATGATGGTTCCACCAGGACCCCGTCGCGCAGGACGTGCAGGGCGTCGAAGCGGGCCATGATCTTTTCGTCGTGGGTGACGACGATGACGCTGGCTCCCTGGTCCCGCGCCACCTTGCGCAGCAGGTCCATGACGATGCCGGCGCGTTCGGAATCGAGGGCGGCGGTGGGTTCATCGGCCAGGATGATACGCGGGCTGTTGGCCAAGGCGCGGGCGATGGCCACCCGCTGGGCCTGTCCGCCCGACACCTGCGACGGCATGGCCCGGGGGCGTTCCACCTGAAGATAGTCCAGCAATTCGGCGGCGCGGCGACGCGCCTCGGCCTTGGTCCGCCCTGCCAGGGTCAGCACCACCTCGATATTCTCGCTGATGGTCAAAAACGGAATGAGGTTGTGGAACTGGAAGATGAAGCCGATCTTTTCCAGCCGTAAGCGGCGCAGGTCGCGGCGGCACCAGCCGCCGTCATAGACGGTTTCGCCGTCGAGGACGATGCGGCCTTGATCGGGCTCGACGATGGCGCCGATCAGGTTGAGAACCGTGCTTTTGCCCGAGCCGCTGGGGCCGAGCAGGCCGATTACGGTTCCGGCCTGGATGTCCAGGTCCAGCGGTTTCAGGGCATCGACGCGGGCGCTGCCCTCGCCATAATGCTTGGCGACACCGCGCAGGCTGACCAACGGAGCGGGAGATGCGGTCATGGTCAACCCCCCAAGGCCTGGGCCGGGTCGATGCGCAAGGCCTGGCGGACCCCCAACAGGCTGGCCACGGCGCAGACCAACACGACCACCGCCGCCAGAACGGCGATATCGCCGGCCTCGACCATGACCCGGCGGGGAAAATAGCCGGCCACGGCGGTGATCAGGCCGGCGCCGGTGACGAAACTGATGCCGCCCATCAGCAGGGCTTGCTGCACGATCAGCGCCAAAATGGTGCGGTCGGGGGCGCCGATCAGTTTCAAGGTGGCGATCTCGCGCCTTTTATCCATGGTCATGGTGTGGATGATCAGGGCGATGATCACCGTCGACACCGTCAGCAGGACCACGGTGAACATGCCGATCTGTTTGCGGGCTTTGTCGACCACGGCGCCCAACAGCAGGTTTTCCTGGTCTTGTTGCGACAGGGCGGACAGGTGCTTCCAGCGCTCGACGGCGGCGACGGTGGCGGCGACGTCGCCGCCGGGGGGCAGGCGGGCCAGGATGGCGTTGACTTGGTTGCTGTTGGCGCTTTCGCCACGCGCCGCTTGCTGGCGGGCGGCACCGCCCAACAGCTGGAATTGCAGTTTCTGGGCATCCTTCAAGGTCATGTAGATCACTGGGTTGCCGGCGGAATCCACGTGGCCGGCGGTGCGACCGACAATGGTGAAATCGTCGCCGCCCAGCCGCAGGGTACTGCCCAGTGCCAGCCCCGACCGGCGGTCGGCGATCACCTGGAAATGGCTGCGGTCGATGGGCTGGCCTTCGATCACCCCATGCGGTTCGCCTGGGCGCCCGGGTTCATAGCCGATGACGAATAATCGTTGCCGGTGACCATCGGTTTCGATCTGCACCGATTGATAGGTGACGGCCCCGGCCTCGGCGATACCGGCAATTCTGGCGATGGCGTTGCGGGTGTCATAGGGCAGGCGCGACGATTCGGCAAAGGGGCCGCGTGTGCCGCCCTCGACCACCCACAGGTCGGCCTGGGGGGCGCGGACCAGGACCAGGGCGTCGGCCACCAGACCGCGATAGATGCCGATCATGGAGATGACCACGCCCAACAACAGCGCCAGTCCAAGACAGGTCAGGACGAACCGGCCCAGATGATGGCGGATGTCGCGAATAGCCAAATTCATGGCCGATCGCCTTCGGCGTTGACCAGGATTTCCGCCTGCTCACCCAGATGGAAGTTCGTGGGGAGAGAATCGAAAGCGACGTGAACCTTGCGTTCTTCCGAAACGCGGTCGTTCTCGATATCGATGCGGGCGATCCGCCCGCTCAGGGGCTGACCGGGGCGCGAGCGCAGGGTGATGCTTGTTTTCTGGCCGATGGCCAGTCGTCCGGCCAGGGATTCGTCGACAAAGGCGCGGACCCAGACGGTGGACGGATCGATAACGGTGAGCGCGATCCCGCCAGGAGCCACCGTCGCCCCCTTTTCCAGCAGGCGTTCGACCACCAGGGCCGGGAAGGGGGCGGACAGCGTGAATTTGTCGAGCACCGCACGTTCAAGCTGAATGCGGGCTTTCGCCGCTTCGGCGGCGCCGCGGGCGGCCTCCACGTCGCTGGCGGCAACGGCGACGTCGGCGGCGGCGACGGCGGATCCAGCCTCGGCGTCTTCTGCCGCTTCCTGCGACACGGTGCCGCGCCGTACCAGGCTCTGGCGACGGTCATTGATGCTGCGCCGCTGGACCAATAGAGCCTTGGCCCGATCGAGTCGAGCCTTGGCTTGACCCTGGGCGGCTTCGGCCTGCCGCAAATCGGCTTCGGCCTGGGCCAACCGCGCCGCTTGCTCGGACGCATCGAGACGGGCCAGAACCCGCCCGGCTTCCACCGTCTGCCCTTGGTCGACGGCCATGTCGGTCAGGCGTCCGGCCACCTCGAATCCCAGGCGGGCCAAGACCTTGGCCTCTATCGTCCCCAGCCCGTAAACCTGCGTGCGAGCGTCGCCGGCGGCTTGGGCCGCAGAGATAAAGCCGCTATCCGCCATCAGCAAGGATGTCAGGATGATGGCGATAAAGGGGGAGGCGGTGGTCGAAGGCCGTTTTTTCATGGCACGATCCATTGGTAAGTAAGTGCTAACTTACTAGCACGTGGTCGGCGATCAGGTCAAGGCCCGACATTCTGATGTATGCTGGATGCATCAATGGGAAAGGCGCTATTTTCCCTGCAAAATCAGGGGGGCAGATCATGAATAAAACCGATTTACCGGCTTTTTCACCATCGCTTGCCGAGCGTATGCGGCGGATCAATCAGCATCTTCACCGCTTCGATGTGGCGCGCGAAGAGTTTCGTGTCCGCCTGGACGCCTTGGCCCGTGTGGTCGAAGCGGTGGCTGCCTAATCACCGGCGCAGGCGCCATCTTTCCCCAGCCTCACCTGATCGGCGCGGGCATCGATCAGGGCGGCGCGGCGGGCGACATAGGACGATGGCTTCGAGGCCGAGCGTTCCAGCGGGTTGGGCAGCACGGCGGCCAGCAGCGCCGCTTCACGCGCGCTCAGGGCCGCCGCCGATTTGCCGAAATGGCGGCGCGATGCCGCCTCGGCCCCGTACAGGCCGGGGCCGAATTCGGCGATGTTCAGATAGACTTCCAATATCCGCCGTTTGGGCCACAGGGCTTCCAGGTACAGGGTCAGATAGGCTTCCAGCCCCTTGCGGATGAAGGTGCGGCTGGGCCACAGATACAGGTTCTTGGCCGTCTGCATGGAAAGGGTGCTGGCCCCCAGTACCCTGCCGCCTTCGCCATACTTTTCGATGGCGTTGTCGATGGCGTGCCAGTCAAACCCCCAATGGGTGCAGAACGTGCCGTCCTCTGATCCGATCACCGCTCGGCGCAGATGCGGCGAGATGGCTTCAAGGGGTTGCCAGTCCTTGTCCAGCCCGTGCCCCTGGGCCAGACGGATCAGCATCAGCGGTGTCACCGGCGGTGGCACCAGGCGATAGAACAAGGTCAGCGCCAGCGGCGCCGCCACCAGCACGACGAAGGCTGCCATGGCCAGACGCGGCCACAGTCGGGAGACGGAAAAGCGCGGCACGGCGCTGGCCTATGGTGATCGGCGGGCGTCAGGCCCGCCAGGGGGTGATCGGCGGGCGTCAGGCCCGCCAGGGGATCAATACCGTACGCTTCGACAAATCCCGCGTCACCCTTTGGATGAACGGAATTTCGTACTGTCCGCGCAGGGCCAGCACCGGGTCGGTGGTACCGCTGGCCAGCAGGCTTTGATTGATGACCCAGGCGAAGGGGGTGATGACGGCGCGGGCGAGGTCGGCTTGCAGGCGTTCGGCCTCGTGCACCGGGGTGGCCTCGGCCAGGGTGACGATGATGGTCTTGGTGTAATCGGCATCGCGCAGGCGCGGCAACAGGTCGCGCACCGCTTGCGGCATTTCCGCCTGGGTGCGCAGCACTTCGCGGTGATAGGCCTGGGCCGCGTCCAGCAACAAGATGGTGTGGCCGGTGGGAGCGGTGTCCAACACGACGAAGCGGTCGCGGCCCTGGTCGACGGTGCGGGCGAAGGCGCGGAAGACGGCAATCTCCTCGGTGCAGGGCGAGCGCAGATCCTCTTCCAGCATGGCCCGACCGCCAGAATCCAGACCAGCGCCGGCCTTGGCCAGCACCTCGTCGCGATAAAGGGCGACCTCGGCTTCCGGGTCGATGCGGGTGACGCTCAGGCCGGGGATGTCGGTGGCCACCGCGTCGGCCACATGGGCGGCGGGGTCGGTGGTCGACAAGGTGACGGCGTGGCCGGCCCGGGCCAGGGCGGTGGCGATGGCGGCGGCGACGCTGGTCTTGCCGACGCCGCCCTTGCCCATGGTCATGATCACGCCATGGCCGGTGGCGGCGACCTCGGCGATCAGGCCGTCGAGGCCGGGCGGCAAGTCGGGTGGGACCGTGGTCCCGATCATGACGGCGGGGGGAATGGGCTGTCCCAAGGCGCGCAGCGAGTCGAGGCCGACCGTGCCCTTGGCGACATAGCCGATCTCATGGCGCGGCAGCGCGGCCAGGGCCGGGGGCATGGCGGCCAGGGAAAGGGCAGCCCGCGCGGTCATGGCATCGGCGATGGCATCGCCGGATCGAAGGGCGGTGAAGAGACCGTTGACGGCCAGGCGCAGATTGCTCACCCCCAACTCGGCCAGTTCGCCTCTGGTCCGCTCGGCCTCGCGCAGCGCTGATTTTTCCGGGCGGCTGACCAGGATGATGGTGGTGGCAGCCGCGTCGGACAATTGCGCCACGGTGGCGGCATAAAGCGCCTTTTGCTTTTCCAGCCCGGCCAGCGGCCCCAGGCACGAGGCGCCGCCGGTGGACGAGGCGATGAACTCGGTCCAGGCCGACGGCAGGGTCAGCAGCCGCAAAGTATGGCCGGTGGGCGCGGTGTCGAAGATGACGTGGTCGAAGGCGCTGGTGGCGGTTTCATCGCCCAGCAGCTTGGCGAATTCGTCGAAGGCGGCGATTTCCACCGTGCAGGCGCCGGAAAACTGCTCTTCCATGCTGGCGATGGCGGCGGCGGGCAGAATGCCGCGATAGGGGCCGACCATGCGTTCCTTGTAGTCGTGGGCGGCGGCCTCGGGGTCGATGTTGAGCGCGAACAGGCCCGGCGCCCCGGCAATGGCGGTGGGCACGCCTGAAAGCTTCGTGCCCAACACCTCGTCCAGATTCGACGCCGGGTCGGTGCTGACGATCAGCACCCGCTTGCCGGTCTCGGCCAAGGCCAAGCCGCAGGCACAAGACAGCGAGGTCTTGCCGACGCCGCCCTTGCCGGTGAAGAAAGCATGGCGGGTGGTGGGGATCGGCAAGGCGTTCATGATGATCATGTCCTTAAATACCATATCCCGCTGATCGTGACCGATCAGCGGCCCCCTCAAGCGGCGGGCGGGTTGCTCGGCAATCCTTGCCTCCAGCGGCATGAGCCGCGCGGCCCCTTGGGCCTACCCCAATCCCGATGAGTCGACCTCAGCGGGATTGCGTATTAACAGCACCCGGATTTGGGCGGGCAGCACGACGAGGCTTCCTTGACGGTGATCTTGGGCTGGGCGGTGCCCAGGCCCAGCTTGGCCGCCAATTGCGCGCGGGTCGGATAAAGACCGGTGGAAATGATGTGGCCGTCAAGGGCGATGACCGGCAGACGGTCCATGCCGGCCTCCATTTCCTTGACTACCGCTGAGTTGACGACAAAGGCCTGGGGCTCCTGGCCCAGATTGTAGCGCACCACCTCGATGCCGTGTTCCGCCGCCCATTTCAGATCGGCGGCGAAGGCCACCAGGACCGGGTCGACGTCGGGGCCGCACACGCCGGTGGAGCAGCACATGGCGGGATCATAGACTTCAAGTTTGGTCATGGTGCTTTCCCTTCATACCAATCCTTGGACGAATTGACGATTTTCACCACCGACAGCATGACCGGAACCTCGATCAGCACGCCGACCACGGTGGCCAACGCCGCCCCCGAATGAAAGCCGAACAGCGAGATGGCGGCGGCCACCGCCAGTTCAAAGAAATTGCTGGCGCCGATCAACGCCGACGGGCCGGCGACGCAATGGGCGACGCCCAGTTTCTTCGACAGCAGATAAGCGAGGCCGGAATTGAAATAGACCTGGATGGTGATGGGCACCGCCAGCATCAGGATGACCAGCGGCTGGGCGATGATCTGTTCGCCTTGGAAGCCGAACAGCAGCACCAAGGTGGTCAGCAGCGCCGCCAGCGATGCCGGCCCCAGCACGGCCAAGGTGGCGGCCAGGGCTTGCGGGCCACGGGCCAGCAATGCCTTGCGCCAGATCTGGGCGACGATCACCGGGATGACGATGTAAAGCACCACCGACAGCAAAAGCGTGTTCCATGGCACGGTGATGGAGGACAGTCCCAGCAGCAGGCCGACGATGGGGGCGAAGGCGAAGACCATGATCAGGTCGTTCAGCGCCACCTGCGACAAGGTGAAATGGGGCTCGCCCTTGGTCAGGTTGGACCAGACGAAGACCATGGCGGTGCACGGCGCCGCCGCCAGCAGGATCAGGCCGGCGATGTAGCTGTCGATCTGCTCGGCCGGCAGCCAGGGCCGAAACAAGGTGCTGATGAAGACATAGCCCAAGAGCGCCATGGAAAACGGCTTCACCGCCCAGTTGATGAACAAGGTGACGCCGATGCCCTTCCAATGCTCCTTGACCTGATGCAGGGCGCCGAAATCGATCTTCAGCAGCATGGGGATGACCATCAGCCAGATCAGCACCGCCACCGGCAGGTTGACCTGGGCGATTTCCATGCGACCGATGGCCTGGAACGGCGTCGGGATGAAATGCCCCAGCGCCACCCCGGCGATGATGCACAAGGCCACCCACAAGGTCAGGTAACGCTCGAAAAAGCCCATGGGGGCCTTGGCGGCAGCTTTGCCGGCCACTTCGCATTGGGCCGACATCCTACACCTCTGCCGCGCGGTCGGGGCCAAGGGCGATCAGACGTTCGACCTTGGCTTTGATCATGTCGTAGACTTGGCGGAATACCGCCAGCTTCTCGTCGTGGCTGCCTTCCGCCGCCGCCGGGTCGGGGAAGCCCACATGGAGCTTGGACGGATGGCCCGGCCAGATCGGACAGACCTCGCCGGCGGCGTTGTCGCAGACGGTGATGACCAGATCCATCCGGGGCGCGTCGGCTTGGGCGAACTCGTCCCACGATTTCGACCGCAACCCAAGGGCGGCATGGCCTTTTTCCCGCAAGATCTCGATGGACAGCGGGTTGACCATGCCGGTGGGGTTGCTTCCGGCGCTGTAGGCCTGCCATTGGCCGCCGCCCAGATCGTTGATCAGGCATTCTGCCAGGACCGAGCGGGCGGAATTGCCGGTACACAGCACCAGAACATTAGTGGTCATGGTCAGTCTTTCTTGCCGATGTCGGTGAGACGCTTTTGCAGGGTCAGCTTGTCGAGGCCGCGCATGGGCAGCGCCGTGAAAATCTGGATGCGGCTGTGCAGCATGCGCATGATTTCCGCCGCATGGGCGGCCTTTTCCGCCTCGGAACCAGCAAAGCCCACCGGGTCGGGCACGCCCCAATGGGCGGTCATCGGCTGGCCCGGCCAGACGGGGCAAACCTCGCCGGCGGCGTTGTCGCAGACGGTGAAGACGAAATCCATGACCGGCGCGCCCGCTTGCGCGAATTCCTCCCAGGATTTCGAGCGCAGGCCATCGGTGGGGTAATTGGTCTTTTTCAGCAGCGCCAGCACGGTGGGGTCGATCTCGCCCTTGGGCTGGCTGCCGGCGCTGAAGGCCTTGAACTTGCCGGACAGGTCGGCGTTCAAGATGGCCTCGGCCATGATCGAACGGGCGGAATTACCGGTGCACAGGAACAGGACGTTAAAGACATGGTCGGTCATGGTGTTGCCCCGCAACAAGTGGTTGGGGCTTGAGCCGTCAAGTCCAGGGCCGCCCGGCCCTGGTCGCACAGCATCTGCAACGGCACCGCATTGACCTGCCCCAACAGACGGCGGTCGGCGGCGATGGTGGGATCGTCGTCGAGCGAAGCCGCCAGCAAGGTCAGGAAACCGCGGACATAGGCATTGAGGTCGCGTTCGGCCAGTCGGTAATACACCCACTTGCCGTCGCGGCGACTTTGCACCAGACCGGCGGTTTTCAGCGCCGACAGATGCTTTGACACCGTGGCCGCCGCCAGCCCCAGCACCGTAGTGATCTGACAGACGCACAATTCGTCATTTTCCAATAACTTGACGATGCGCACCCGACTGGGATCGGCGATGGCTTTGGCGGTGATCTCAAAGGTCTCAAGCACGGCGGGCACTCTAGTATCATTTCGCTGGTGTGGAAAATGATACATTTGTTGCGCCGCCGAAGCAAGCGTGACCGACCGCGGCGAGGGCCGCGCCGGTGGCGCCTTTCGTTGTTTTCAGGGGATCAGCAATCCCTGCCGTTGGACCGCTTCCACTGGGCCACCGGCTTGGCGGCGGGATCGGTCATGTAGGGGACGTATTTGCGGTCCTCGCCCAGGATGTGGGTGACCAGCCAGTCCTGGATCAGTTGGAACAGGCGCTGGGCGTCCACATCCTCGCCGCTCTGGATGTCGGATTTCAGGGCGAAGACCACGTCGTACATGCGGTCGTGCAGTTCCTTGTGCGCCGGCCAGTCGGGATAGCCGGCCCGCTTCATGTCCTGTTCCTCCTGGCTGAAATGGACCAGGACGAAATCTTCCAGCTTGGCCATCACCGCCAGCACCTTGGCTTCGGGGGCGTGGGTTTCCAGCAGCGGATGAAGATCGTTCAGGCAGTCGATGATCATTTTGTGATGATCGTCCAGTGCGTCCGAACCCACCGACATTTCGGCGGTCCATTCAACGAAGTTCATGATCTAGCCTTCCATCAGCACACGAAGATGAGCGGCCACGCAGGCCGCCAGGGCGCGGGTTTCATAGCCGCCTTCCAGCACCGAGACCACTCGGCGTTGGGCATGGGTGCGGGCGATGCCCGCAAGTTTTTGCGTCAGCCACTCGAAATCGGCCACCTGGAGGCGCAAATGGGCCATGGGGTCGGCGGCATGGGCGTCGAAGCCGGCGGAAATGATCAGGAAGTCGGGGGCGAAGGCCTCGAGCTTGGGCAGGATGATGTCGGTGTAGGCGGTGCGGAAGACATCCGACGCGGTGCCCGCCGGCAAAGGCACGTTGACCACGGTGCAGCCGCCGGGCGGCCCCACTTCGTCGACCTTGCCGGTATAGGGGAAGGCGTCGTCCTGGTGCGACGAGGCATAGAAGGTGCCGGGCTCGTTCCACAGCACGTCCTGGGTGCCGTTGCCGTGGTGGACGTCGAAATCGACCACCGCCACCCGCTTGAAACCGTGCTGGTCGCGGGCGTGCAAGGCGGCGATGGCGGCATTGGAAAACAGGCAAAAGCCCATGATGGCGTTGCGTTCGGCATGGTGTCCGGGCGGGCGGGTGGCGCAAAAGGCGTTGCGGCTGCGACCCGTCGCCACTTCATCGACGGCGGCGATGGCGGCGCCGGCGGAATAAAGCGCCGCCTCGCCCGAGCGCGGCGAGACGAAGGTGTCGCCGTCCAACTCCACCGATCCCTCGGCCGGAATCGCCTCCATCACCCGATCGTAATGATCCTGGGTATGGGCGCGCAGGATCTGCGCCAAACTGGCCTTGGGCGCCTCTTCACGCGGGACGTACATGAACTCCTCGCGGTCGAGGATATGGCCGATGGCCCTGAGCCGGTCGGCGCATTCCGGGTGAAATTCCCCGGTGTCGTGTTCCAGGCAGAGGGGATGGGTATAGATGACGGTGGAGGACAAAAGCGGATGCTCCCTCGTTCTGGCGGCTTGACGCCGCTCGCGGCCCGACATCTGGGCCGGGTCATATACCTTAGAATAAGAAAAGACCGAAGGGGAGTCGATATGGCTTGTCGTTTACGCACCTGGAAAGGTGGCGGCTGCGACAGAGCGGGGTGGGGCGCCATGCCCGCAACCAGGACATCCCCGTGACGGGTATTACGATGTGTCTCAGCGCATGTCCATGCAATATCTGAAAAGGGGGAGGAGGTTGTGCCGAAGCCTGTTCGCTGCCGTCCCTGACAATGATTTACAATAAATCTAATAATGATGTTTTTGTCGCTTTGCACCTTCGGCAGGCATCGTATGTATGTGTTGGTTATTCGTGTCGTGTGTTGCTACCTTGCGGAAGGTGAAATGTTTTTATTTTGAGGTTCAATAGTTATGTCCGGAAGTCATACCTGGGTTGCCGTGGCTGTCCTGATGGTGGCTCTGGGCCATGCCGTTTTTCAGTATCTGCGCTGAACGGTACGGCCCGACCACGCATCACGTGGCCGGGCCTGTATGCCTATCCGAGACGGGCTGGGTTTAATTGAGGAAGTTCATCAGCGACATTTCCCGAACCTTGGACAAGGCCTGATAGCCGGCCTCCAGGGCGCGCTGGTCGTCCAGCAACAAGGTGATGGCTTCGTTCTTGTCGACGTTCTCCATGGAGATGATGCGGTCGTCGAGGAAGCCGATATAGGATTGATGCTTTTCCGTCTTGGTCTTGATCAGGTTTTGCGTCACCCCCAATTGTGACCGCACCGATTCCAGATCGCTTGATTCTTCCGTGCCGAAGGGGGCCGAGTTGCCGGCGGGATGCAGCATGGAATCACGGATCAGGTAGCGGGCCTGCTCGACCCGCTCCATGTTGTTTTCCAGGCCGCCGGCGGTACCGTAATTGCCCTGGGCGATCAGGCCCATGGCGCGGAAGGCTTTTTCAAAGGCCGGATCGGAGGCGAAGATGCCGATGGCGACGGTGCGTTCGCGGTCGATGCGCTGTTCGATGGCGATGTTGTCGCCCTTGTACCAGGATTCAGACTGCAAGGTGGCGGCGACGGTTTCGGTGGCGCCGACCTTGACGCTTTCCACCGTGATGGTGTCGGGCGGGCCGGCGGCGATGGACGACACCTTGTAGCTGCCGTTATTGCTGGTGGTGCCGGCGACGCTGAACACCTGCCCGACGGCGAAGCCGGTGGTGCTGGACACCTGGATGGTGTCGGCACCGGGGGTAAAGGTCAGGTTGCCGTTCAAGGTGTTGGGGGTGGTGGTGTTGCCGGCCGGGTAATAGCTGATGGTGGCGGCGGTCGGCCCCTCGGTGGTCAGCTGCGACACCTTGATCTGGGTGCCGGTATTGGCCACCACCGTGTAGGACTGGTTGTTGGCGCCGGACGCGCCGGCGGCGGTGATCTTGCTGCCCACCGGGAATTGCGACAAGGTGCCGGCATTGGCGGCGGTGATGGTGCCGTTGGCGGCATTGAAGGTCAAATTGCCGGTGGTCGCCGTCTTGGTGATGGTCTCCAGCATGTGGGCGTCGCGGGTGGTCGGATAGGTGACGCTGAAGCCGTCGTAGATATCCTTGAAGGCCGAATGGGTGGCGGCGGGCAATTGCACCGGTTCCTGCGACACCAGACCGCCCGAGAACAGGTATTTGCCGTCGGCGCTGCTGGACAGATACGACTGCATGTCGATCATCGACTGGAAGGCCAGGGTCTGGATCGATTCGATGTCCTGCTGGGTGCGGTTCTTGTTGGTGTAGAAGGTCTCCAGCCGGTCGCGGAAGGTCTTCATGGTCGCTTCGACCGCGGTCAACGACACGTCCGCCAGACCGATGGTGGTTTGCAGCGAGGCGTTGTTGTTGATGAAGGCCTGCGAGCGCGCCTTCTCGTTCTCGAAATTGATCAGCCGGTTGGCATCGGCGGAAATGCCGGTGTAGTTGGGCGACTTCTTCTCGGTGACCACCTGAAGGGTGCGCATGTTGACGCGTTCCTGCACGGCGGTGATGCGCGACAGGTAAAGCTGGTTGGAGCCATAGGTAGCGACGCGGGTCATGGCATCCTCCGTCAGTTAATCATCGCGGTGAGCGTTTCCAGCATTTCCTGGAGCACGGTGATCACCTTGGCGGTCGCCGAATATGCCTGTTGGAAGTCAATCATAGCCGACACCTCTTCGTCCAGGTTTACCCCGCTGAACGAGGTGTTCTGGAAGTCCAGCGACTGGCTCAAGGCGGTCTGGTATTCAAGCTGCTTGGACGCATGCTCGGCGTCGCGGGTGACCAGCGAGATGGCCGCGGCGCCGTATTCGCTGAGCGAGTAATTGCCGGCGTAAAGCCCGCCGGCGCTTTGCATGGCGCGCTTGTCGCCCATGGCGTCGGCCATGGCCAGGGCAGTGGTGTTGTCGCCTTCCGAGATGTAATAGCCGTTGAGATCGGCGTTCCATTGCACGGCGCCACGTCCCATCTTCTCCGGCCCCGACATCAGGTCGGCGCGGACGCTCAGATTGCCGGCCGCGCGGGTGGCCGCCGGCTTCATCTCAAGCTCGGTCAGCAGGTTGTTGTTGCCGACATCCAGCGTCGACGACAGGAAGACTTCCTTGTTTTCCGACTGGACCACGCGCAGCCGATAGCCCGAGCCCTCGGGGATGACCGAGGCGCTGATCCGTTCCACCTTGTTCATGCCCAGGCTCTCGCTGAGCGAACCGCTGGCCATGGCGCCGCCGGTGATGGAGACGGTCAGTTCCGCCCCGGCGGTGCTGTGCAGGCGCAGGCGGTAGCCGGCGCCATCTTGGACCACCGAACCGACCACGGTGCCCGAGGTCAGCTTGCCGGCGATTTCCTCCATGGTGACGGCGCCGGGGCCGACGGTGGCGGTGGAAACCTGGCCGCTGGTATTGGTGACGCTGATGGTGGCGGCGCTGGTCAGGGTGAAGGTGGTCTGGGCCGAGCTCAGCAGCGCCGATTCGGTGGTACGGCTGTAGCGGTTGATGATGTCGGCGATGTCTTCCAGGCTGGACCCCGCCGGGATGGACATGTTGGGGCCAAGCTGGCCGGTGCCGTCCAGGATCTTCAGATCACGCGTAGTGCTGGTATTGAAGGTGGACGGCAGGATGTTGGAATCCTGGATGGAATTCTGGTTGGAATTGGAGAAGAAGTCGTTGAGGCCGAAGAAATTGGCGAACCCCTTGACGGTCTGGTCGACGGCGCCGTCGCCGTCGACGTCGAAGGAAATGGTGGCGTCGGTACTGGCCGAGCCGTCGGCGGTGGCGGTCTGGTCGCGGAAGGCCAGGGATTTGTTGGTCACCCCCAGGTCGATGACCATCTTGCCGGCGCTGTCGAGGTTGACCGAGGCGCTGCTGTAGCCCTGCGAACTGAGCCATGCTTCCACGTGGGCGCTGACCTCGTTGATGCTCCACTGATCATGATCGCCCTTGGCCTGGAAATCGGACAAGGACCGACCGGTGCCGACGGTGCCGGCGGTATAGGAACCGGAATAATTGGTCTGCATGATGGTGTTGAGCGTGGTCTGCTGGGCTTCCTTGCCGTCGCTGCCGAACACGGCGAGGACCACGTCCTCGGTGCCGGACATTTGAATGGTCTGGCGCGGATTGACCTTTTCCACCGTGATGTTGGCGCCGCCGCCGCCGACGCTGACCACCCGATAGGTGCCGTTGTTGCTGGTGTCCTCGGCGCTGTCGACGCTGAAGGTGGTGCCCGCGCTCATGGTGGAAAACGGCGTGCCGGCACTGGCGGTCATGGTCGTCTGCCACGGATTGGTGGCGCTGGCGGCGATGGTCAGACTGGTATAGCCGGCACTGGTCACCGTGGTGCTGCCGAACATGAAACGCGCGGCGGTGTCGGCGGCGTTGGGCACGACCTGTCCTTGCTTGGCGAAGGTGCGGCTGCCTTCGTAGCGATAGGACGGATTGGGATAGGAGGTGCCGCGGTTATGCGCCTTGTTGACCTCTTCCAGCATGGTCTGGGCCGCCTCGTCCAGGCTGGCTTGCAGGTCGGTCACCGTCTTGTCGCGCATGTCCAACAGCGCCCGCAGCTTGCCGCCCTTGACCAGCGGCCCCAGATCGTCGGTACCGCCGTCGACCGAAATCTTGTTGAACTGGCCGCCGGCGGCGGTCATCCAGGTGTCGATACGGGTATTGGCGGTGTAGGAGAGCGGCTGGTCCTGGTTGTCGACCAGCATCTCACCCGAATTGGTGTAGACGATCATCGAGCCGTCCTGGCGATGGTAGTACTGGACGTCGATGTACTGGGCCAGATCGGTCAGCGCCTGGTCGCGCTTGTCTTCCAGGTCGGTGGTGCCGGTGGCGACGGCGGCATTCTTGACGATCTTCTGGTTAAGGTCGTGGATGTCGGCCAGCTTGTCGTTGATCAGCTGGACGGTGGTTTCGATCTCGCGGTCGGCCTCCAGGCGCAGGCTCTGCAACTGGTCGGTCATGCGGTCGAACAGATCGGCCACGTCCTGGCCGGACTGGACCGAGGACCATTGGATGGACGGCTTGTCCACCTGGGTGCCCAACAGCTCGAAGGCTTCGTACAGGTCGTTCAGTTTGTGCGAGATGGAGGAATTGTCGGCGACATTGCCGAACAGGTCGTCGATACGCGGGTAATAGCTGCTTTCCACCTGCAGTTTGCCCAGCTCGGCGGTCTGCTTGCGGATATCCTTCAGCAGCCCTTCATTGACCTGACGGGTGACCGAGCCCACCTGGACGCCGGCGCCGAAGCCGTTGAGAACCCGGGATTCCTGGTTCATCACCTTGCGGACGTAACCCTTGGTGTTCACATTGGTGACGTTCTGGGCGACGGTGTCCAGGGCGCGCTGATTGGTCAGCAGACCGGAAAGCGCCGTGTTCAGTCCGAGGGTGAGTGCCATGGCCGGTCCTCCCTACAGGGTCTGGTTGAAGGCCAGCGAATTCTGCTCGCCGGTGGCCTGGGTGCCGTACTGTCCGGCGGGGCCGTAATGGACGGAACTGGTGGTGTTGGCCTTGACGGCGTTGACCATGGCGTCCATCAGCATCTGGGTGGCGTCGATCTCGGCCCGCAGACGCAGGGCGTTTTCTTCCACCAGCGCCTTCAGCCGCAGGCCCAGGGCGGTCAGCTCTTCCTTCTGCTCGGGCTCCAGCGTCTCGGCCAGATGCGGGTCGTCGGCCAAGGGGGCGATGGCGTTTTCATAGATGCGGGCCAGGGCGGTCTTGTTGTCGGTCAGTTCGCGCACGGTGCGTGAATCGTGACGGACCAGCGCCTCGTTCTCGAATTCCAGCAATTCGCATAGGTTGGTGCAGGCCCAAACGATGTCATCAATGTTAAGAACGGTCGCGGTCATCGCTCAAACCTCCTGCGTCTGCAACATCGACCGGGTGACCTGATCGGCCAGGCCGATGCCACCGGGGCGGTTGGAGACCATTTTCGCATATTCGTCCAGCAACATGGGACGAAACATCGCTTCGGCATGGCCGCCGCCGAACGGGCCTTCCTCGGTTTTGATGCCGCTGAACATGTGTTGCAGCATCTGGCTCATGAACATGGTCTCGAATTGCTTGCCCACGGCCTCGGCCTGCTCGCGGGTGGCGGCGTTGACGTTGACGGGGCGCGGGGCGCTGGCGGCCAGTTGGGCGGTGTCGGTGTTGACGTTCATCACATCACCTCGATGTCGGCCTGGATGGCCCCGGCGGCCTTGATGGTTTGCAAGATGGCGATCAGGTCGCGCGGGCTGATGCCCAGGGCGTTCAGGCCGGTCACCAGATCCTGAAGGGTGACGCCGTGGGGGACGACCATCAGCTTTTTGCCCTGGCCTTCGTCCACTTCGATGTCGGTACGGTCGACCACGGTGGTGTCGCCGGTGGTCGAGAACGGCGACGGCTGCGACACCTGCGGGGTTTCGGTGATGCGCACGGTCAACTGGCCCTGGGCGACGGCGACGGTGCTGATGCGGACGTTCTCGCCCATGACGATGGTGCCGGTGGCGTCGTCGATGACGATCTTGGCGATCTGGTCGGGCTCGACCTTCAATTGCTCGATGTCGGTGAGCAGGCCGACGACGTTGCCGCGATAATCGGGGGGGACGACGATCTGCACGGTGCTGGGGTCGGTGGGGCGAGCCACCGCGCTGCCGAGGAAGGCGTTGACCGCCTGGGCGGTGCGGTTGGCGGTGGTGAGATCGGGGTTCCTGAGCGACAGCTTGACCGATTCCAGGTGGGCCATCTCGAACGGCAATTCGCGTTCGATGATGGCGCCGTTGGCGATCTTGCCGGTGGTGGGGATGCCCTTGCGCACGGAAGAACCGGCACCGGTGGTGCCGCCGCCCGAGGCGGTGAAGCCGACGCCGGCCAGGCCGCCCTGGGCCACGGCATAGATTTCGCCGTCGGCGCCGACCAGCGGGGTAACCAGCAGCGTGCCGCCTTCCAGCGACTTGGCGTCGCCCATGGCGGCGACCGACACATCCAGGCGGGTGCCCTGGCGGGAAAAGGCCGGCAAGGTGGCGGTGACCATGACGGCGGCCACGTTCTTGGGCTTGACGGTGGCGATGGTGCCGCCCTGTTCACGGATGTTGACGCCCAGGCGTTCCAGCATGGCGACCAGGGATTCCTTGGTGAACGGCGCGTTGGTCAGGTCGTCGCCGGTGCCGGCCAGGCCGACCACCAGGCCGTAACCGACCAAAAGGTTGTCGCGAACGCCTTCGTAATCGGCGATATCCTTGATGCGCGATGCGCCGTAAGCGACGGGCGGCATGGCCAGGATGGTCGCGGCCACCAGACCGGCAGCCAGGGCAAAGGCCCGGATGGCGGTGGAGGAAGCGGCTTGGGCTTTGGCGATACGGCTCATGACGACCTCGATGGCAACGCGGCGAACAAAAATGGTCGCGTTTGTCGATGCGAAGTCCGTGCCAGATGTTTTTTTCAATGAAATCAGGATGATATATGTCCATCGTCAGGTTTCTGACCGGGTTTACCCGGCAAAACTTGCCGCCTACCCGGCAGAAATAGCGGCTTTCACCGCAACGCCAGGAAAGCTACACTGGCAGGGTATCCAACCAACCCACAGCCATTGGGGTTCCATGAAGGTTTCTGGGGTCGGTTCGGGGGCCGCCGCGTCCGGCGGCGCCCGGCGCGTCGGTAAGGCCGACGGCAAGAAAGGCGAATTCAAGCAAGCCCTGGTCAACGCCATGGAGACCATGGATGACGTCTATGCGGCGGAAGCGCCGGCGGCCATCGGTGCCGTCGATGCGTTGCTGGTGGCCCAGGCGGTGGGCGATTCCACCGACCGCGAGGCACGCCAGCGCCACATCCGCCATGCCGAGGACATCTTGGACAAGCTGGAAGAGTTGCGCCATGGCCTGTTGCTGGGCACGGTGCCGGAATCCAAGCTGGCGCAACTGGCCGACATGGTGCGGTTGCGCAAGGAATCCTGTCCCGATCCGCGTCTTGCCGCTTTGCTTGACGAGATCGAATTGCGGGCCGAGGTGGAAATCGCCAAGCTCAGCCGTGGTCGCTGAGGACCGGCTTTCGCTCGGCATCGAACCCAACCTGAACATCGGCGCTTGCGATAGGGTGGGTCACCCCATATATTGCGTCCCGACTTGACCGAACCGACATCAAATCGGGGGATTGGATGACCGTGACGCTGCCGCCGGATTACCGCCCGTCCGAGGACGAGCCTTTCATGAACGAATCCATGAAGGAATATTTTCGCCAGAAGTTGCTTGCCTGGCGCTCGGAACTGCTGCGCGAATCCGATGAAACCCTGGCCCATCTGCAAGAAGGTGGATTGCAGGAACCTGACATCGCCGACCGTGCCTCGGCCGAGACCGACCGGGCCTTGGAATTGCGCACCCGTGACCGCGAGCGCAAGCTGATCGCCAAGATCGACGCGGCCATCGAGCGCATCAATGACGGCTCCTACGGCTATTGCGAGGAAACCGGTGAGCCCATCACCATCCGCCGCCTGGAAGCCCGCCCCATCGCCACCATGTCCATCGAGGCGCAGGAGCGACACGAACGGATGGAGCGGACCCACCGCGAGGACTGATCCGACATCACCTTGTTTTTGAAAAAGCCCCGCAGCGCGGGGCTTTTTTCGTTTCCACCGGACATTTCGATCCAATGTGCCGGTGGTTATTGAAACATAAACGCAATGCCTATAAATTGGTCTGAATGTCGGGGTGTGCATAAAAAATAGACTTTGGGGGGATGCCATGTCTGAGCCGGAACGAATTCTTGAACTGACCCGTGCGGTCCACAACGTGGCCAACGACAAAATCCAAGCCATCAAGAAAGTCACCGGCACCACGCGCATCCTGTCGCTGAACGCGCTGATCGAGGCGACCCGGGCGGGGGAGGCGGGCAAGGGCTTCGCCGTCGTCGCCAACGAGGTCAAGCACGTTTCGCAAAGCATTGATGCCATCACCCAGGCGCTGGAAGGCGAATTGTCCTCCACCATCCGCGACCTGATGAGTCTGGGGCAAACCCTGATCGGCCAGTTGCGCGGTTCGCGCTTGGCCGATCTGGCGCTCAACATGATCGAGATCATCGACCGCAACCTGTATGAGCGTTCCTGCGACGTACGCTGGTGGGCCACCGATTCGGCCATGGTCGATTGCCTGACCCACCGCGATGCCGGCACCGCCACCTTTGCCGCGCGCCGGTTGGGGGTGATCCTGGACTCCTATACCGTCTATCTGGATTTGTGGGTGGCCGATGCGGAAGGCCGGGTGATCGCCAATGGTCGGCCCGGACGCTATCCCGATGTCATCGGCACCGACGTGTCGGGACAGAAGTGGTTCGTTGATTCCATGAACACGGCCGGCGGCAACGATTATGCCATGGCCGACATCGAGGCCAATGCCGCCCTGGGCGGCGCCCTGGTCGGCACCTATGCCACCGCCATCCGCCAAGGCGGCGAGGCCGATGGCACGCCCTTGGGGGTCTTGGGCATTTTCTTCGACTGGCAGCCGCAGGCCGATGCGGTGCTTAGGGGCGTGCGTCTGCGTGACGAGGAAAAGGCCCGGACCCGCTGCCTGCTGGTCGATCGCACCATGAAGGTGCTGGCGGCGTCGGATGGGGCTGGCGTGCTGAAGGATGTGGTGCGCCTGCAAACCGGCGGCGGCAATATGGGCGCCTATGTGGATGAATTCGGCAACGTGGTCGGCTTCGCCCTGACCCCGGGTTACGAAACCTATGAAGGCATGGGGTGGTACGGCATCATCATCCAGCAGCCCGTCGGCGACGGTGTCGGCGATTTGCCGCGGCACTGATGACCCGGGGCGGCTATCGCCCTTGCACGCAGGGCGGCAGGTTCTGGTGCAGCAGATGGGCGAACAGGCGGTATTCCTCGGATCGGGCGGTGGTGCGGCGCCAGACCATGTCGATGGGGCGCGAGGGGGCGCCGACGGCGAAGGGGCGCACGGCGACCTGATCGTCGCCCAGGGCTTCGGCCTGGACGTAAAGAGCCGGCAGCAAGGTGGTGCCCAGGCCGGTCGCGACCATCTGGCGCAGCGAATCCAGCGAGGTGGCGCGAAAATCCGGGTGTTCGGTCGCGCCCGAGCGCCGGCACAAATCCAGGGCCGGGTCGCGCATGCCGTCGCCCACTTCCAGCATGATCAGATTCTCACCGGCCAGATCGGCGGGGGCCAGTTTGACCCGCTCGGCCAGACGGTGGCCCAGCGGCATGGTCAGCCACAGCGGTTCGTGGAACAAGGGCGTCACCGTCAGGTGGTCGTCACCCTCGGGGGCGGCGGAAATCAGCAGGATGTCCAGGTCGCCCTGGGCCAGTTCGGCCAGCAGCCGTTCACGCGGTTCCTCCCGCAGATACAGTTTCAGTTCGGGGAAGCGTCGGCGCAGTTCCGGCAGGATGTGCGGCAGCAGATACGGCCCCAAGGTGCGCAAGACGCCGACGCGCAAGGTTCCCGATAGCGGCGCCTGGGCTTGGCGGGCCAGATCCTCAAGCTCGGCGACGTCGCGCAAGACCGCCTTGGCCCGGGCCGCCATGTCGCGCCCGATGGGGGTCAACAAAACCTTGCGCCGGGTGCGCTCGACCAGCATCACCCCCAGATGCTCCTCCAGTTGGGAGATCTGCGCCGACAAGGCCGGCTGCGACAGGTGCAGCCGCTCGGCGGCACGGCGAAAGTGCAAGGTGTCGGCAACGGCGGCCAAGCATTGCAATTGGCGGAAGCTGATCATGGCCTATTGATAGCTTTTAGTTATCAATAACTCAAGATATATCGATTGGAATTATCACGGAGAAGCGGGCATAGTTTCAATCACGGACAACAGCCCAATGGAGACGACGATGTCCATTCTTCGCCCCGCCTCGGATACCGCCAGCGCCTATTACAAGGCCATGCGCGAGACCGCTTTGCTGTCGGGAGAAGACGAGGCGGAGCTGATCCGCCGCTGGAAGGATGAAGGCGACGAAAAAGCCCGCACCCGCCTGCTTTCCGCCCATCTGCGGCTGGTGGTGAAGACCGCCGGCCAGTTCAAGGGCTATGGCCTGTCGGGCGCCGATCTGGTGGCCGAAGGCAATCTGGGGCTGGTGCGCGCCTTGGAAAGCTTTGATCCGGGCCGCAATCTGCGCTTTTCCACCTATGCCCAATGGTGGGTGCGGGCGGCGATGTTTGAATATGTGCTGAAATTCTCGACCCCGGTGAATTTCGGCCTGTCGGCGGAACGTAAGAAGCTGTTCTTCAAGTTGCGCGGCATCAAGGCGCGACTGACCGGTCCGTCGGGCAATGCCCTGTCGGTGGCGGAAACCGCCCAGGTGGCCGGCGAATTGGGGGTGCGCGACCAACGCGTCGCCGAAATGGAACGGCTGCTGACGCAAAGCCCGCGTTCGCTCGATGCCCCGGTGGGGGAAAGCGGTATTCCGTTCGGGGAATTGCTGGCCGACGACAGGCCCTCGGTGGAAGACACCTTGGGTGAGCGCCAGGAACTGATGTACCGGCGCGAATTGCTGAAGCATGCCTGGGAAGGGCTGACCGAACGCGAGCGCGATATCGTCACCCAGCGCACCTTGCGGGAAAACCCGCTGCGGCTGGAGGATCTGGCCCAGCGCTATAACATCAGCCGTGAGCGGGTGCGCCAGATCGAGGGCTCGGCCCTGACCAAGCTCAAGGCCTTGGTCCGTGCCGCCGAGGCAAAACTGATCCCCAAGGCGCAAACCGCCTGATCCGTTTTATTCTGTCGTTTCACTCCGCTTTATTCTGTCGTTTCACTCCGCCGCCGCGCCTTCGGGTGCGGCGGTTTTTTTTGACGTTTCCGCCGGCAGCAAGGTGGCGGCGCCGGCGACCATCACCGCCGAGCCGGCCAGCAGCAGGAACAAAAGCTCGAAGCCGCCGGTCATGCCGCGGATCAAGGACACCAGCGGCACCGCCAGCCCCGAGACACCGAAGGACAGGACGAATTTCAGGCCGAAGGCGGTGCCCCGCCATTTGGCCGGCGTGTATTTGTTGAGCAGCAGGTTTTCCGCCGGGATGCCGGCCATGTTGAAGACCACCGCCAGCATGGACGCCGCCACCAGCGGCAGGCCGCTACCCCAGGCGACCAGGGCGAGAAGCGGCGCTTGCACCAGGGCGGCGACCACATAGATGGTCTTGGCCGGAAAACGGTCGGCCAGATGACCGGCGACCACCTGCATCAGACCGGCGACCAGATAGACGGCGGTGACGGCGAAAGCGGCGCCGGCGACGCCGATACTGTCATCCAGGCGTTCGGAAAACAGCTTGGGCAAGGCCGGTTGGGTCGCCTGATAGATCAGGCCGGCGCACAGCATGGTCACCGTCAGCACGATGCCGGCGCGGATGGTGTCGCCCTTGCTGGCGGTGGCGGTGGGGGCGCGGTCGGCCTTGGTCTCCACCACCAGACCGCGATGCAAGGCCCACAGGAAGGCCAGACCGGTGAGCACCACCGCCGCGCCGGGCAGGATGAAGGCATGGCGCCAGCCGATGGTTTCGATCAGGCCGCCGGCGATCAGGCCGGCCACCGCCGGGCCGATGCCGCCGAAGACGCCGTTGAAACCGATGGCCTTGCCCTTGTCGACGGCGTTACGCAAAAGCCAGGAAATCCCCACCGGATGGTAGATGGAGCCGAACAATCCGGTGGCGGCCAAGGCGATGCTCAGGCCCAAGGCGGTGTCGGTCAGCCCCACCGCCATGGCCGACAGGCCCAGGCCGATGAAGAACACCGCCATCATCCCCACCGTCGACCAGCGATCACCCAGCCAGCCGGCGGCGGGGGCGAGCACGCCATAGAGCAGCTTGGCGGCGATGATCAACGCCAGCACCTGTTCATAGGGCAAGCCCAACTCGCCCGGCAGCACCAGGGCGACGATATAGAAGATGGGCTCGAACACATGGGCGTAAAGATGGCCGATGCATGAGAAGGACAGCGCTGCGCGCGCCTGGGCGGGGGTGGTGATCATACCGCCCACACTGCCAGAAGGGGAGAGGACCGGGCAAGGGAAGGACGTATAATGCTGCTAAAGATAGGGATACGGCTTTGGCGAAAGACTGTATTCTGACCAAGAGTTGTAAGTGGAGCTGTGTCCGCCGTGCGTGGAAAAGCCAGCCTGATCGACCATCTTTTTCTGCGCCTGACCATGGTCGCCGGGGTGGGATTGGTGTTGCTGTGTCTGATCTGGGCGACGGTGGAATTCATCGAGTTCAGCCGCCGCTCCGACCAGCTGCGGGAGGCCCAGCAGCACAGCACCCGGGCTTACCTGAAGCGGATGATCGACGATGTGATGGAAACCATCGCCTTCGAGCGTCATCGCACCGAGGCGAGGGTCGAGGATTCCTTGCGCGGTCGGGTGGACGAGGCGGAAGCGATCATCGCCAATCTGCTGAAGACGCAGAAAGACAAGAGCCGGGTGGAAGTGGAATCCATGGTGCGCGAGGCCCTGCGTCCCATCCGCTTCAATAACGGGCGCGGCTATTACTTCGCTTTCGATCTGGCCGGCATCGAAAAGCTGTTTCCGTTGCGGCCCCAGTTGGAAGGCACCAACATGCTGGGCCAGACCGGCGCCAGGGGGGAGTTCGTCGTCTACGATATGTTGCAACTGGTCGCCAAGGACGGCGGCGGCCTGTACCGGTATTACTGGGCACAGCCGGGCAAGCCCGGTAACGATCACCTGAAATTCGCCTATGTGCGGCTGATCCCCGACCTGGGCTGGGTGGTCGGCACCGGCGAATATGTCGAGGACATGGAAACCGACATCAAGGCCGAATTGCTGGAACGGATCAGCCATATGCGCTTCGACCAGGACGGCTATATCTTCGTCAGCCAGTGGGACGGGCTGTCGCTGGTGGGGGCGCTCAAGGGCACCAACAGCCTGTACTCCCCCCACCAGGGCGTGCGCGAGGGGACCGCCCAACTGATCACCACGGCCAAGGCCGGCAGCGGTCTGGTCACCTATTCCATGACCGATTTCAAGGGCGGTTCGGTGGAAAAGACCAGCTATGTGGCTGGTATTCCCGATTGGCAATGGTTCGTCGGCGCCGGCATGACCCATGACCGCACCGAGGCCGAGATCGCCCGCCAGCGGCAATTGTTGGTTCAGGGATTGGGGATCAAGGCGGTGATGGCCCTGCTGGCGACGGTGCTGATCGGCGCCGTCGCTCTGTCGATCATGCGAAGGACGTCGCGGCGGACCGCCCTGGATGCGCAGATACTGACCCGAGCCATGGCGGCGGCGGCGGATTCGCCGCATCCCATCGACACCACCGCCTTGCGCTTTGCCGAACATCACGGCTTCGCCCTGTCGGCCAACCAGTTGATCAGTCGGCGGCAACAGGTGGAAAACCAGTTGCTGGACCGTACGGCGCAGTTGGAGCAGACCAATGCCGATCTTGAGCGCTTCGCCTATGTGGCCTCGCACGATCTGCAGGAGCCCTTACGCACCATCGGCCTGTTCCTGCAATTGCTGAAGCGGCGGGCGGGCGATTCCCTTGACGTGGAATCGCGGGAATACATCGATTTCGCCGTCGGCGGCGCTGATCGCATGCGCAACAACATCCAAGGCCTGCTGGCCTATTCGCGCAGCACCCATCACAGCGACGAGCGGACGCAAACCGATATGGATGCGCTGCTGGCGCGGGTGATCGGCGATTTATCGGCGACCATCGCCGCCACCGCCGCCCATGTCGAAGTCGCCCCCCTGCCGGTGCTGCGCATCAATCCCGACCAGATGTCGGCCTTGTTCCAGAATCTGATCAGCAACGCCTTGCGCTATCGTCATCCCGAGCGGACGCCGGAGGTGAAGATCAGCGCCGCCTTCCGTGGCGACGGTGTTTGGGAATTTGCCGTCGCCGATAATGGCATCGGTGTGCCCGAAGATTACCGCACCGCCATTTTCGAGCCTTTCCGCCGCTTCCATCCACCGGGCATGGAAGGCGGCTCGGGCATCGGCTTGGCCCTGTGCCGGCGCGTGGTCGAAGCCCATGACGGCAGGATCTGGGTCGATGCGGATGCGTCGGGCAGCACCTTCCGCTTCACCGTCTCGGCATGAGGCCGAAGGCCCCGATCCGGAGCGGGTGTCACACCTTTCTGGGATCCAGTCGGCGTTGCAAACCGTCGCCGGCCAGATTGAAGGCCAGCACGGTGACGAAGATGGCCAGGCCCGGCCACAGCGCCTGAAGCGGCGCGCTCCAGATCACATTCATGGCCCCGGTCAGCATGTTGCCCCAACTGGCCATGGGCGGCTGTACGCCGAGGCCCAGGAAGGACAGGGCGCTTTCCACCAGGATGATGTTGCCCACCGACAAGGTCGCCGCCACAACCATGGGCGAGGCGACATTGGGGAGGATGTGGCGGAGCATGATCCGCGCCGGCGTCGCCCCCAGGGCGGTGGCGGCGCGGACGTAATCGCGCGCCTTCACCGTCATGGTCTGGGCCCGGACCAGCCGGGCCGCCCCGGTCCAGCCGACCAGGGCGATGATCACCACCATGCGCCCGATGGTGAAGGCCTCGGTCGATTGAGCTTCCGGGCCGATGCCCAGCTTGGCCGGGTCCAGCGCCGCCAGCACGATCAGCAAGGGCAGCAGCGGTAGCGCCATCACCCCATCGGTCAGCCGCATCAGCAGGGCATCCAATCGCCCGCCGTGATAGCCGGCCAGCAGGCCGATGGCGGTGCCCAAGAATGCGGCCAGCAATGCGGTGGCCAGGGCCACCGCCAGCGACACCCGCCCGCCATGCAGCAGGCGCGCGGCGACGTCGCGGCCCAATTCATCGGTGCCCAAGGGATGGGACAGCGATGGCGGGGCATGGATGGCGGCCAGATTCATGGTTTCCGGGTCGGCGGCGACGAACGGCGCCGCGACGGTCGCCGCCAGCAGCAGGGCCAGGATCAGGGTGCCGATCAGGGCGGGCAGATCGCGCCTCATCGCAGCGAAATCCGGGGGTCCAGCCTAGCCATGGCCATGTCGGCCAACAGCGATCCGGCCAGGGTCATGGCGGTGGCCAGCATCAGCGCGCTCAGCGCCAGATTGAAATCGTTGCCCATCACCGCGTCGGCGATCAGCTTGCCCATGCCGGGCCAGCCGAACACGGTTTCGGTGATCAGGGCGCCGGAAAACAGGCTGCCGAATTCCAGCCCCAGCAGGGTGATCAGCGGCAGCAAGGCGTTGCGCCATTGGTGTTTCAGGGCGATGCGGACCGGGCCGCAGCCCTTGGCCCGGGCGGTGCGGATATAATCCTGGCCAGCCTCGGCCAGCATGGCTGCGCGGGTGTGGCGGGCATATTGGCCCAGACCGGCGATGGCCAAAGTGGCCACCGGCAGGGCCATGTGACGCAAGCCGTCGATCAGGCCGCCGCCATCGCCGCCCAGGCTTTGCATGCCGCCGGCGGGCAGCCAGCCGAGGCTGACGGCGAAGACCAGCATCAGCATCAAGCCCAGCCAGAAGGTGGGCAGCGAAGCCGAGGCGAAGGCGGAGGCGTTGATGGCGTGGTCGATCAGGCTGCCGGGGCGCTGTGCCGCCACCATGCCCAAGGGCACCGCCAGCAGCAGCGACAGGACCAAGGCGGCCAGCATCAGGGTGAGGGAATTGAGCAGGGCCGGCCCGATCACCGCCAGCACCGGCTGGGCGAACAGGCGGGAATAGCCCAATTCCCCCTGTATCACCTGAGCGGCCCAGGCCAGGTAACGTTGGCCCCAGGGCTGATCCAGGCCGTACAGCGTCTTCAGTCTGATGGCGTCGGCGGGAGTGAGGTTGGGGTCGGACGCGATCATCAGGTCGATGGGGTCGCCGGGCATCAGCCCCATCAGGCCGTGCACCACCACGCTCATCACCGCCAGCACCATGACGGCCTGGGCCAGCCGTCCCAGCAGCCAGATACTCATGGCCGCCACCGCCAGTGTTCGATCCAGAGTGTGCTGGGGTCCTGGTGGCCGGTGGGTTCCATCCCGGTCAGGGCGCGCGGCAGCACATAGGCTTCGGCGCGGAAGAACAAGGGCAGGGCCGGCAGATCCTGGGCATAGAGGTGCTGCAATTGCCGCCACAATTCCACCCGCTTGGGCTTGTCCAGTTCCACCTCGATGGCGTCGAGCAGGGCATCCATGCGCGGATCGGCGTAACCGGTATAGTTCTGGCCGGTCCAATTGTTGGCGGCGCTGGGGATCTGGCTGGAATGCAAGGTGGTGCGCGGCACGTTCTCCGGCGCCGACACCCAGGCGAACAGGGCCAGATGGGCGAAGCGCCGCTTGGTCACGGTTTCGGCGAAGAACACCCGCGGCGGCTCGGCCTTCAGCCGCACGTCGACGCCCAAGGCCCGCCATTGCCCCTGGATCACCTGCGACACCAACTCGCGTGAGCGGTTGCCGGCGGTGGTGATCAATTCCACCGTCAAAACCTCCCCCTTGGCGTTGCGGCGGCTGGCCCCCTTCAAGGTCCAGCCGGCCTCGTCCAGCAGCTTGGCAGCCTTGGCCGGGTCGGGGCCATAGGTGGGGACGTCGCCCGCATGCACGCCGTCCAGCGGGTTGACCTGGGTATGGGCCACCGGCTGGCGGCCATCGAACAATTGCCGGCTCATGCCCTGGCGGTCCAGCCCGTACATCAGCGCCTGGCGCACCCGGCGGTCGGCCAGGGCCGGATTGTCCAGGTTGACGTCCATGTGCTCGAAGACCAGCCCGGATTTGAAAATCACCTGAAAGCGCGGATCGTTGCGCTTGGCCAGGGCCAACCCCTGTTCCAGCGGCAGTCCAAGTTCGCCGGCGATCATGTCGATGCCGCCCGACAGCAATTGCGCTTCCAGGGCCGGGGTGTTTTCCACCGCGCGGACCACCACCCGGTCGAAATCGGGCCGGGTGCCGCGCCATTGGCCGTTACGTTCCAAGACCAGATGACTGCCCGCCACCACCTGGGCAATGCGATAGGGGCCGTTATACAGGCCGGGCCGGGTGCTGTCGTGATCGTACAGGCTGCGATTGCGATAGGTGGCCGGGTCGGGGGTGAAGCGATCGCGCTCCAGATGCGCCGGCAGCGGCTGGAAATCGTTCAGCGCGTTGTAATCGAAGGTCAGGCGGTCGAGATGCAGGGTGAAGGTCTTGGCGTCCTTGACCTCGATCTTCAGGATGCGGCGGTACATCTCGGCATTGCCCACCCCCGATTGCGGGTGGCGGCCCACGTCCCAGGTGAACAGCACATCCTCGGTGGTCACCGGGATGCCGTCGCCCCAGAAGGCATCGGCGGCCAAGGTGTAGGTCAGCGCCACCCCAGCCTTGCCGTCGGCGGTGGTTTCCCGCTTGGCCAGCCCGTTGTCGAAGGTGGGCAGGCGCTCGCACAGCATGCAGACCAATTGCCATTTGGCGTCGAAGGCGGTCATGGGCCGGTTGGTCATGCCCAGCACATAGGCCTTGGCCATCATGGAGTCCATGTTGGGATGCAGGCTGGCGGGAAATTGCGACAGGCCGATGGCCAGTTGCTCCCTGGCGCCGGCGGCCATGGGGGCGGCCAGCAGGAGAATGGTCAGCAGCAGGCGAAACAAAGACGGCATCGGCCCCCCGAACGGCGATCGGCGATCATGGTAGCATTGCCGGGGCCAAGGGGCAAAGCACCACCCCCGCCGGTAGGGGCGGGGGTGGCTGAAACCTTGCTATTTGGTGGTGGTGGTCGCCGGCTTGTCGGCATAAGGGCACCACGGCGGCAGCTTGCTGGTGTCGATCTTGCCGTTTTCGTCCACCGGCGGGCCGAAGCCGCGTTGGCCGGGGCCGAAACCGGGGCCGCGCGCCATCATCATCGGGCCGGGGGGGACGTCGCCATTGAGGCGGGCCTGCATCATCTGTTCATGACGCCAGCCGGGGCCGTAACCGGGGGCGTTGGCCTTGGTCGTCGTGTCGTCGGCATTGGCGGCACAGCCGGCCAGGAGCAACAGACCGGTGAAAACGGCGATGGTCTTCAATGTGGTCTTCATGGCTTCCTCCTGTACAAATCCTGTTCGTCCATGCATTGATTCAACCATCGGCGGGTAACCCTGGGATGACCGTCCGCATCGTTTTTGGCAACAAAGTGTAACAGGCATGATCCGCTGGTTTTTTTGTCTGCTGCTTGCGGTGGTGGCGTTGCCCGCCCAGGCCAAGGATTGCCCCCAGTGCCCCGAGATGATCGCCTTGCCCGGCGGGCTGGGCCGTTTAGGGGATGATGCCGCCCCCTATACGGTGCGGGTCGAGGCCTTCGCCCTGGCCCGGACCGAGACCAGCGTCGGCCAGTGGAAAGCCTGCGTCGCCGCCGGCGGCTGTGCCGCCAAGGCTTCGTTGCGCTGGCCGGAAGACCACATGCCCATGACCAATGTCAGCTTCGCCGATGCCCAAGCCTATGCGTCGTGGCTGGCGCGGGTGAGCGGCAAGCCCTATCGCCTGCCGACCGAGGCGGAATGGGAATACGCCGTCCGTGCCGGCAGCCAGACCATCTTTCCCTGGGGCACCGGCATGGAAGAGGGCATGGCGGTGTGTCAGCATTGCGACCCGCGCTTCGACCGCCGCCCGGCGCCGGTGGCCAGCATGGCCGCCAATGGCTGGGGCTTTTACGATCTCAACGGCAATGTGTGGGAGTGGACGGCCGATTGCTGGTATCCCAGCCACCAGGGCCGCCCGCGCGACGCCATCGCCCGCACCGAGACCAATTGTCCCCGGCGGGTGGTCAAGGGCGGTAGCTGGTACTATGTGCCGTACCAGTCGCGTTCGGCCGCACGCGTGGGTGAGGACGCCCGTACTTACGGCTACGACATCGGCTTTAGGGTGGCGCGGGATTGATGGTACTCGAGGAAAAGTCCCTCGGCTTCGCCTCGGTGTACTTTTCCCCGATTCCAACCCGGAAAACCCGTGCTCAAGCAAGCTTTCCGCGCGGGTTTCATTCTTTCTTCCGCCTTTGCGGCATGCCGCAAAGGCGGCACAAGATAAAAGTCCGCTTCAATCAACGGGGAAAAGTACACTGAGCGAAGCGAAGGACTTTTCCCCGAATAATCGATTATTCCGCCGGGTCGCCCTTGATGCGCTCGATATCGGCGCCGCAGGCGGCCAGCTTTTCCTCGACCCGCTCATAGCCGCGATCCAGGTGATAGACGCGGTTGATGATGGTTTCGCCGTGGGCGGCCAGACCGGCCAGGATCAGGGACGACGACGCCCGCAGGTCGGTGGCCATGACCTGGGCGCCGGACAGCGCCTTGACGCCGCGGACGATGGCCGAGGAACCATGCACGTTGATGCGGGCGCCCATGCGCAGCAATTCCGGCACGTGCATGTAGCGGTTTTCAAAAATGGTCTCGGTGATCATCGAGGCGCCGTTGGCGGTGGCGGCCAGGGCCATCAGCTGTGCCTGCATGTCGGTGGGGAAGCCGGGATAGGGTTCGGTCATGATATCGGCGCCGACGATGTCGTTCACGTCGCCACGCACCCGCATGCCGCGCGCGGTTTCCTCGATCACCACGCCGCTATCGCGCAACACCTTGTTGACCGATTCCATCAGGTCATAGCGGGCGCCCACCAGTTCGACATCACCCCGGGTGATGGCGGCGGCCACCGCATAGGTGCCGGTCTCGATGCGGTCGGGCACCACCGAATAGTCGGCCCCGTGCAGGCGCTCCTGGCCCTGCACCCGCAAGGTGCCGGTGCCGATGCCGTCGATCCGGGCGCCCATGGCCACCAGGCATTGGGCCAGATCGGTGACTTCCGGCTCGCGCGCGGCGTTGGCGATGACGGTTTCGCCCTCGGCCAGGGTGGCGGCCATCAGGATGTTCTCGGTGCCGCCCACGGTCACCTGCGGGAAGATGATGTGGGCGCCCTTCAGCCGGCCCGCCACCTTGGCGTGGATGTAGCCCTCGGACAATTCGATGACCGCGCCCATCTGCTCCAGCGCCTTCAGGTGCAGATCGACCGGGCGGGTGCCGATGGCGCAGCCGCCGGGCAGCGATACCTTGGCCTGGCCGCAGCGGGCCAGCAGCGGCCCCAGCACCAGCACCGAGGCGCGCATCTTGCGCACCAGGTCATAGGGGGCGGTGGTGTTGACGATCTCGGCGGCGGTCAGGTCGAGCACCCGACCGGTATGGCCGCCTTGGGCCGAGGCGCCGTTCAAGGCCATGCCGACACCGTGCTGGGCCAGCAAATTGGCCATGGTGGTGATGTCGACCAGATGCGGCAGGTTGGACAGCGACAGGGTCTGATCGGTCAGCAGGCAGGCCGGCATCAGGGTAAGGGCAGCGTTCTTGGCGCCGCCGATGGCGATGATGCCCTTGAGCGGGGTGCCGCCGATGATGCGGATCCTGTCCATGCTTGGTCCTTTGAAAAATCGGAAAAAAGAAAGGGCAGGGTTTACCCCCTGCCCGTGGCGCCTTTCAAGCTTTTACAGCTTGGGCAGGGTGACGCCCTGCTGCCCCTGGTACTTGCCGGAGCGATCACGGTAGGACGTCTCGCAGGGGCCGGCGCCCTTGAGGAAGATGAACTGGCAGGCGCCCTCATTGGCGTAAATCTTGGCCGGCAGCGGCGTGGTGTTGGAAAATTCCAAGGTCACGTGGCCTTCCCATTCCGGTTCCAGAGGGGTGACGTTGACGATGATGCCGCAACGGGCATAGGTGGACTTGCCCAGGCAGATGACCAAGGTGTCGCGCGGAATGCGGAAATATTCCACCGTGCGCGCCAGGGCGAAGGAATTGGGGGGGATGACGCAGATATCGGTTTCGCGGTCGACGAAGCTTTTGTCGGAAAACTGCTTGGGATCGACCACCGCCGAATCGACATTGGTGAAAATCTTGAATTCGGGGGCGACGCGGGCGTCGTAGCCATAGGAGGACAGCCCGTAGGAAATCACGCCTTCACGCTGCAATTTCTCGGTGAACGGCTCGATCATGCCATGGTTGGTGGCCATTTCACGAATCCAGGTGTCGGGCATGACGGACATTACGGGCGCTCCACTGACTTTAGCCGCCCGTTTTACCGTCAGTTTCCGCGCCATGCAAGCTGTCGTCCCCGGCGGCGGCATCATCGTCGGCGCGACCGCGATCCTGCTGTTTGCGGCGGCTGAGATTGGCGCGCAAGGCCTCGGCCTGACGGCGGCGGCGCAACTCGGCTTGGCTGCCCGGCTTGGGCTTGCCGTCGGGTGGGATTGGGGTGTCATTCATGCGCTGCATTTTGGCGGCTTTCGGCCCGGGGTCAAGATCGGAAAGAAAGCCCTTGACCGAGGGGGAAAGCTTTGGCATAAAGCGCCCCTCTTCACGGGGCAGCCGCCCCGGCACTGAAGACGCTGCCGTAGCTCAGTCGGTAGAGCATACCCTTGGTAAGGGTAAGGTCGAAGGTTCGATTCCTTTCGGCAGCACCATTTTGAAGCCTGTGTTCTCAGGCACTCAACGCCCGGCATTGCGACCGGGCGTTTTGTTTTTCGGCCTGACGGAACCCCGCAAGCAATCACATGGCAATCACGCGAAGGGATTTCGCTGCGATATGCCGCGAGCGGACATGATGACATTAGGGGCAGAGGTAGGCTAAAGGCTTGTCATCCATGGGGAAGACAGGGTTTCTGTCTCATGTTCTCGCCATTTGCGGATCGCCGGTTTTGCGCAATTGATACCGACGATGGATCCGCCCATGCTGGACCGGCGGCCTGTCATCGCCAGCAGGTGAGCGGAGCGAATCAATAGGGTGCTGGTCGGATGATGAATCTGAAGCAAATGGAATATTTCGTGCGCGTGGCCGAGCTGGGCAGTTTCAGCAAGGCGGCCATGGTGCTCGACATCGCCCAGCCGGCACTTTCCCGTCAGGTCAGGCTGCTGGAAGCCGATCTGCGTGTCATCCTGCTCAGCCGCAACGGACGAGGCGTCGCCTTGACCGAGGCCGGGCGTAAGCTGTTCGACCATGCGGTGGACATCCTGCAATCGGTGGAGCGGGCGACCGAGGACATGGAAAATTCCCGGGACGAACCGGCGGGGCGTATCGTCATCGGCCTGCCGCCCAGCGTCGGTCGGCGGTTGGCGGTGCCGCTGGCCCGCATATTCCGCGATACCCTGCCCAAGGCACGGCCCGTCATCGTCGAAGGCCTGTCCAGTCACGTCACCGAGTGGATTGCCGGGGGGCGGGTGGATGTCGGGCTGATTCACAATCCCGACCCCAATCCCGCCATCGAAGTTTCGCCGCTGGCCGAGGAACCGCTGGGGTTGGTGGCCCTGACCCTGGACGCGGCAACGGTGTTGCGGTGGGCCGAACTGGCCGGATTGCCGCTGATCCTGCCGGAACGCTCCCATTCCATGCGCCGCCTGCTGGAAACCCAGGCGGCCTTTGCCGGCATCCGCTTGAAGGTGGCCATGGAGGTGACCTCGATCCCCTCCATCCTCGATTTGGTCGGCGCCGGTTTCGGCCACGCGGTGCTGACCCGAACCGCGTTGCGGGCCTGGGGGCGGGAAGGGGAATTCACCTTCCGCCCGCTGATCGAGCCCGCCGTCAACAGCACTTTGTTTCTGGCCTTTCCGGCCAAGAAGCCGATCACCCCGCTGGGGCGGCGGGCCATGGCGCTGCTGGGCGATCTGGTCCGAACGGAAATGCATAACGCTCACTGCCTATAACAAATCGTTATATCTAAAAGCGCCGTCCTGGCCTTGGCCGCCAGCGGGAATTTTGTCACCATCACCCTGTGATCCGCACACACAAGGACAGCGTGATGAGCTTGACCAAGACTCCGGGGTGGCTGGACTGGCATCCGCATCCCAGCAAGCCGGTCTTTCGCCTGCCGCCGGGCGCCGTCGATGCCCATTGCCACGTCTTCGGCCCGGGCGAGACTTTCCCCTATGCCCCCGAGCGCAAATACACCCCCTGTGATGCCTCGCGCCAGCAATTGTTCGCGTTGCGCGATCATCTGGGTTTTGCCCGCAACGTCATCGTCCAGGCCACCTGCCATGGCGCCGACAACCGCGCCTTGGTGGACGCGCTGGTCCATTCCGCCGGCAGGGCCCGCGGCATCGCCACCTTACGGCGCACGGTGCCGGATGCCGAGCTTCAGGCCATGCATCGGGCCGGCGTGCGCGGGGTGCGCTTCAATTTCGTGCGTCGGCTGGTGGATTTCACGCCAAAGGACGAATTGCTGGAAATCGCCGGGCGCATCGCGCCTTTGGGCTGGCATGTGGTGGTCTATTTCGAGGCCGCCGATCTGCCCGAGTTGGAGGATTTCTTCACGGCGTTACCCACGGTGGTGGTGGTTGATCACATGGGCCGCCCCGACGTGACCAAGCCGGTGGACGGGCCGGAATTCGCCCGTTTCGTCGCCTTCATGCGCGACAACCCCAATGTGTGGAGCAAGGTCAGCTGCCCGGAGCGCCTGTCAGCCAGCGGCCCCGCCGCCCTCGACGGCGAACGCCATGCCTACGCCGACGTGGTTCCCTTCGCCCGTCATCTGGTGGAAAATTTCCCCGACCGGGTTTTATGGGGGACCGACTGGCCCCATCCCAATCTGAAGGACCATATGCCCGATGACGGCCTGTTGGTGGATTTCATCCCCCACATCGCCCCCACGCCCGCGTTGCAGCATAAGCTTTTGGTGGCCAACCCCATGCGCCTGTACTGGCCGGAGGAATAGATGGCCCTGGACAAGCCCTATACCGACATCCCCGGCACCACGGTCTTCGATGCCGAGCAATCACGCCTGGGCTATCACCTCAACCAGTTCTGCATGTCGTTGATGCGGGCCGAGAATCGAGCCCGCTTCAAGGCGGACGAGCGCGCCTATCTGGATCAATGGCCGATGACCGCGGCACAGAGGCAGGCGGTGCTGGACCGCGACCTCAACCGCTGTATCGCACTGGGCGGCAACATCTATTTTCTCGCCAAGATCGGCGCCACCGATGGCCGGTCGTTCCAGCAGATGGCCGGTTCCATGACCGGTATGAGCGAAGAGGAATACCGCGCCATGATGCTGGCCGGCGGTCGCTCGGTCGAAGGCAACCGGGTTTTGGGCGAGGACGGCGACGCCCAGCCCCACCATCAACCCCAAGGCCGGAGGTAGGATCATGGCCCGCATCACCGCCAGCGTCTACACCTCGCATGTCCCGGCCATCGGCGTCGCCATCGACCAGGGCAGGACCGCCGAGCCCTATTGGCGGCCTTTGTTTCAAGGTTATGAACCGTCGCGGGCCTGGATGCGCGACAACCGTCCCGACGTGGTGTTCCTGGTCTATAACGATCACGCCAATGCCTTCAGCCTGGACCTGATCCCCACCTTCGCCATCGGCTGTGCCGACAGCTTCCTGCCCGCCGATGAAGGTTGGGGGCCGCGCCCGGTGCCGCTGGTGCAGGGCCATCCCGAACTGGCCGCCCATATCGCCCATTCGGTGATCCAGGACGATTTCGACCTGACCATAGCCAACCGGATGGAGGTGGATCACGGCTTGACGGTGCCGTTGTCGCTGCTGTTCGGTCAGCCCCGGGCTTGGCCTTGCGCGGTGATTCCCTTCGCCGTCAACGTGGTGCAATATCCGGTGCCGTCGGGTCGCCGCTGCCTCGCCCTGGGCCGCGCCATCCGCAAGGCGGTGGAAAGCTTTGACGCCGGCTTGAACGTGCAGGTCTGGGGCACCGGCGGCATGAGCCACCAATTGCAGGGCGCCCGCGCCGGGCTGATCAACCGGGATTTCGACAACGGCTTTCTCGACCGGTTGATCGCCGATCCCGAAGACTTGGCCCAAATGCCGCACATCGACTATGTGCGCGAGGCCGGATCGGAAGGGATCGAACTGGTCATGTGGCTGATCGCCCGCGGCGCCATGGCCGCCATGCCGCCCAAGCTGATCCATCGTTTCTACCACGTGCCGGCCAGCAACACCGCCGTCGGCCATCTGATCCTGGAGAACCCATGAGCAAGCCCATCAATATCGCCCTGGTCGGAGCCGGTGCCTTCGGCGCCAAGCACCTGGACGCGCTCCAGGCCATCGACGGCGTCAACGTGGTGTCGCTGGTCAGCCGGGCCGAGGACGGGCCCGACGACATCGCCGCCAAGTACGGCATCCCCCATGTGGCCCACGATTTGGCCGAAGCCCTGGCCCGTCCGGACGTGGACGCCGCCATCTTGTGCACCCCCACCCCCATCCACGCCGCCCAGGCGTTGCAATGCCTGGACGCGGGCAAGCATGTGATGGTGGAAATCCCGCTGGCCGACAGCCTGGCCGATGCCGAAGCGGTGGTGGCGATGCAGCGCAAGACCGGCAAGGTCGCCATGTGCGGCCATACCCGCCGCTTCAATCCCAGTCACCAATGGGTGCACAACAAGATCACGGCGGGCGAGTTCAACATTCAGCAGATGGACGTGCAGACCTATTTCTTCCGCCGCAAGAACATCAACGCGCTGGGGCAGCCGCGCACCTGGACCGACCATCTGCTGTGGCACCATGCCGCCCATACCGTCGATCTGTTCGCCTATCAGACCGGCGGCGAGATCGTGGCGGCCCACGCCATGCAAGGCCCCCTGCACCCGCAACTGGGCATCGCCATGGATATGTCCATCCAGTTGAAATCCAGTACCGGGGCCATCTGTACCCTGTCGCTGTCCTTCAACAATGACGGCCCCTTGGGTACCTTCTTCCGCTATATCGGCGACAGCGGCACCTATATCGCCCGTTACGACGATCTGGTGGACGGCAAAGAGAACGCCATCGATGTGTCCAAGGTGGACGTATCCATGAACGGCATCGAATTGCAGGACCGCGAGTTCGTCGCCGCCATTCGCGAGGGCCGCGAGCCCAACGCCTCGGTGGCCAAGGTGCTGCCCTGCTACCGCGTCCTCCATCAGTTGGACCGGCAACTGGCCGGGGCGGGCTGAGGCCATGCGGACCCGCCGCCGCCTCGGCCCCTTCGACGTCTCGGCCCTGGCCCTGGGATGCATGAATCTGAGCCACGCCTATGGCGCGCCACCCGATCGGGCCACCGCCGGGCGGGTGTTGCTGGGGGCGCTGGAGGCCGGTGTCGATTTCTTCGACACCGCCGCCCTGTATGGCTTCGGCGCCAACGAGTCCCTGGTGGGCGAGATCCTGGGGCCGCACCGTCGCCGCTTCACCCTGGCCAGCAAATGCGGCATGACCGGGGTGAACGGGGTACGGGTGATCGATGGCCGCCCCCAGACCATCAGGCGCACCTGCGACGAAGCCTTGGCGCGTCTGGGGACCGAGGTGATCGATCTTTATTACCTGCACCGTTGGGACAAGGCGGTGCCGGTCGAGGACAGCGTCGGCGCCCTGGCCGATCTGGTGGCGGCGGGCAAGATCAGGGCCATCGGCTTGTCCGAGGTTTCCGCCGACACCCTCCGCCGCGCCCATGCGGTGCATCCCATCGCGGCGGTGCAAAGCGAATATTCGTTGTGGACCCGCAATCCGGAAATCGCGGTGCTGGAGACCTGCCGGGACATCGGCGCCGCCTTCGTCGCCTTCAGTCCGTTGGCCCGGGGGTTCCTGACCACGGCGCCGCCCGATCCGGCGCACTTGGCCGACAAGGACATCCGTCGGCAGATGCCGCGCTTCCAGGCCCCGCATTACCAGCGCAACTTGGCGCTTTTGCCGGGCTTGCGCGCCATCGCCGCCGAAACCGGCCATACATCGGCCCAACTTGCCCTGGCTTGGGTGCTGTCGCGTGGCGACCACGTGGTCGCCCTGTTCGGCACCCGATGCCCCGTCCATCTGGCGGACGATCTGGCAACGGACACCGTTTCCCTGTCGCCGGAGGTTCTGTTCCGGCTGGACCAACTGATCAACCACGACACCGTGTCGGGGGACCGCTACAGCCCCGCCAATCAGAGCGAAATCGATACGGAAGACTTTCAGAGAGGAAAATCATGTCAACCAGACCAAAGCTGAATATTCCGGGCACAACATTGTTCGATGGCGATATGGCCCGCAAGGGATATGCCCTCAACAAAATGTGCTTCTCATTCAATTCCGAGGAAAATCGCCAGGCATTCCTGGCCGACCGCGAGGGCTATTGCGCCAAGTTCGGTCTGAATGAAGAACAGAAGCAGGCGGTGTTGGACCTGAACGTACTGGCCATGCTGGCTGCCGGCGGCAACGCCTATTACATCGCCAAGCTGGGCGGTATCTACAAGCTGGATATGCAGGATGTCGGCGCTCAGCAGACCGGCATGAGCAAGGAAGCCTTCATGGCCAAACTGGTTGAAGCGGGGAGGAACTGACATGGCCCATATCGTCGGCGGCATCAACGTCACCCATGTGCCCTATATCGGTCGGGCGCTGGCCAACAACCTGCAACAGGATGCCTATTGGAAGCCCTTTTTCGACGGTTTCCCGCCGGTTCATGACTGGCTGGCGGAGGTGAAGCCCGACGTGGCGGTGGTGGTCTACAATGACCACGGCCTCAACTTCTTTCTCGACAAGATGCCCACCTTCGCCGTTGGGGCGGCGCCTGAATACGTCAACGCCGATGAAGGCTGGGGCATCCCCACCGTTCAACCGTTCGGCGGCGACCTCGATTTATCATGGCACCTGATCGACAGCCTGATCGAGGCGGAATTCGATCTGACCACCTGCCAGGAAATGCTGGTGGACCACGCTTTCACCCTGCCGCTGGAACTGATGTTCCCCGACCGGCTGGAAAAGCCCATCCGTACCGTGCCCATCTGCCAGAACACCGTGCAGTTCCCTCTGCCCAGCGCCAAGCGCTGCCTGGCTTTCGGCCGCGCCATCGGCCGCGCCATCGAAAACTGGGACTCCGACGCCCGCGTCGTCGTCCTCGGCACCGGCGGTCTGTCGCACCAGTTGGAGGGCACCCGCGCCGGTTTCATCAACAAGGCCTTCGATCTGGAATTTCTGGAAAAACTGGTCAGCGATCCCGATTGGGTGACCCGGTTCAATAACGACGAATTGGTGGAAAAGACCGGCACCCAGGGCATCGAATTGCTGAACTGGCTGACCTGCCGCGGCGCCCTGGGGGCCACGGTGCGCCAAGTCCATTGCAACTACCACATCCCCATTTCCAACACCGCCGCCGGCCTGCTGGCCATGGCGTGCGAGTGATAGCGGCCAACCGGCCTATTGGGATGAGATGATCGGCCGGGAGGTTTCCCCCTCCCGGCCTTTTTCAATGGGGGAACGGTTCGGCCAGTTTGGCTTGGCGGAACCGGGCCGGAGCCAAGCCGGTGCGGCGCTTGAAGAAGCGTGAGAAATAGCCCGGGTCCTTGAACCCCAGTTCATAGGCGATCATCTCGGCGGTGGCCGAGGTGTAGATCAGGTGGCGCTGGGCTTCCAGGATCAGCCGATCCTGGACCAGTTCGCCCGCCCCCTTGCCGGCGAAGGCCTTGCACAAGCGGTTCAGGCGCGGCGGGGTCATGGCCAAAGCCGAAGCGTAATCGCCCACCGGCCAATGGTCGCGGAAACGATCCTCGACCAATTGACGAAATCGGCTATAGGCCTCGCGGCGCGGGCCAGCCATTTCCGGGTCGGGGGATTGGCGGTCCAATTGCCGCCGTGCCATCATCAAGATCACCCGGATCAGCCAGTCGCACATGAAGCCGCGGCCCAATTGCGGCCAATTGAATTCGCGCTGCATCAGTTCCAGCATGGTTTCCACCACCTGGGCCGGTTCGGTGGCGTCGGCGAAATCCAACACTCGGGGTGCCCCCACCAGCGGGTCGAACAATTTGCGGCTGCGCCGGTAACGGGCGTCGATCAGCAGCAGTTCCGACACCGTCAGCACCCAGCCCACGGTTTCCGGCTGGAAGGAAAAGGCATGCACCACGCCGCCGGGAACGCAGGCGGCGCAAGGTGCGGTCAAGGGGTGGGCGGTGCCGTCCAGCCACACCTCGCCGCCACCCGACACCATGTAGACCATCTGGAACATGCGCGGATGGGCGTGCGGCGTGATGCGCCAGTCGTAAAGGCGCGAACGGGTGCGGATGTCCTCGATATGGATGAACTCGGGATCGGCCTCGTCGCCCGCTTCGCCGAACAGGCCGTAATGGCTGATGGTCTTGGCGGCGGACGGCGGGACGGTCATGGTGACACCTTTCGTATCAATGAACGGAAAGTACAAGAAAACCGTCGTCCCGTCCATTCCGGGCCGGGGTGTGGTGCAGATAAAGTACAGGGCAGACGAGCGATCACAACGTTCGCGCCCCACAGGAAGGAACCCGTCTCATGTTTCGTTTCGATCCCTATTCGCCGGCTATCGACGCCGACCCGTTCCCCTATTACAGGACGTTGCGCGACGACTATCCGTGTTTCTGGTGCGAGGAAGCCGGCATGTGGGTCTATTCCCGCTACGCCGACATCGTCACCGCCTTGAACGATTGGCAGATCTATTCCTCGGCCAAGGGCAATCTGGTCGATGAGTTGCCCAACCGCGCCGGCAACACCCTGGGCACCACCGATCCGCCGCGTCACGACCGGCTGCGGGCGCTGATCCAGAAGGCGGTGACCAAGCGGGCGTTGGAACATCTGATCGCCCCCACCGAGGCGTTCTGCAACAAGCACCTGGACACTCTGGCGGGCGAGAAGGTGTTCGACTTCGTCGGCGATTATTCGTCCAAGGTGACGGTGGATTTGCTGTTCCACCTGTTCGCCATGCCCGAGGAAGGCCGTGACCTGGTCCGCGACAAGGCGGTGCTGATGGTGCAGACCGACCCGGCGACGCGCAAGAAAAGCCCGGAACACATCGCCGCCTATGAATGGATGGCCGATTTTGCCGCCAATCTGGTGGCCGAGCGCAAGAAGAACCCGGGCGAGGATCTGCTGTCCAACTTCATTACCGCCGAGATCGACGGCGAGCAATTGAAGGACAGGGAAATCCAACTGACCGTTACCACCTTGATCATGGCCGGTATCGAATCGCTGTCGGGCTTCATGAGCGTGATGGGGCTGAACCTGGCCGACCACGCCGACGCGCGGCGCGCCCTGGCTCTGGACCCGTCGCTGATCCCCGACGCCATGGAGGAATCGCTGCGTTTCAACACCTCGGCCCAGCGTTTCCGCCGTTGCCTGACCCGCGATGTGGAAGCCCATGGCCAGCTCATGAAGGCGGGCGACTTCGTCATGCTGGCCTATGGCGCGGGCAATCGTGACGAACGCCAGTTCGAGAATCCCGACATCTTCGACATCGCCCGCAAGCCGCGTGGCCATCTGGGTTTCGGCGGCGGCGTTCATGCCTGCCTGGGCACCTCCATCGCTCGGATGGCCTGTAAGATCGCCTTCGAGGAATTGCTGAAGCGCTATCCCGACTTCACCCGCGTGCAGGAGCATCTGCCCTGGGTGCCGTCATCCAACTTCCGCAGCCCGATGAGGTTGGATCTGGCGGTGGGGTGAGCCCATCTCTGATCCATGCCGGCCCCCTGTCGCCAGAGGGCCGGCCTTATCCATGGAAGAACAGCAAAAGGGAGGATCACCCATGCCCACCGTCACCTATATCGAACATGACGGCACCGAACACCGGGTCGAACTGCCGGCCGGCTGGACCCTGATGCAGGGCGCCACCTTGAACGGCATCAACGGCATCGAGGGCGAATGCGGCGGCTCGTGCGGCTGCGCCACCTGCCACGTCTATGTGGACGAGAGCTTTCTCGACAAGCTGGACCCGCCCAGCGAGACCGAGGCGGAAATGCTGGAATGCACGTCTTCGCCGCGCCAAGCCAACAGCCGGTTGGGGTGCCAGATCAAGGCCATGCCGGAACTTGACGGCATCGTCGTGCGTTTGCCGGAAACGCAAAGTTGACGGCGCCGGCGATCGTCGTCGTCGGTGCCGGTCAGGCGGGCTATCAGACCGTCGAATCCCTGCGCCAAGAGGGCCATGACGGTCCCATCACCCTGGTCGGCGCCGAGCCCCATCCGCCCTATCAGCGCCCGCCCTTGTCCAAGGCCTATCTGCTGGGTGAGACCGACGGCATGCGCATCCTGTTCCGCACCGCCGATTATTATGCCCAGCATGGCATCGACCTGCGGCGAGGTCGATCCGTCCAAGCCATCGATCGTTCCGGCAAGCGCGTGCGTCTGGACGATGGCGGATCGCTGGCTTATGACAAGCTGGTCCTTGCCACCGGCAGCCGGGTGCGCAACCTGACGGTGCCCGGCGCCGATTTGGCCGGGGTGTTCACCCTGAAGACCCTGGACGACGTCGACCGCATCGGCGAAGCCCTGGGGCGGGCCGCGCAAGTGGTGGTGATCGGTGCCGGCTTCATCGGGCTGGAATTCGCCGCTGTCGCCCGCAAGCTGGGTAAGGCGGTGACGGTGCTGGAAGCCGCGCCTCGCATCATGGGCCGCGTCGTCCATCCGGTGCTGTCCGATTATTTCACGGCCTTCCATCGGGGACGGGGTGTCGTCATCCAGTGTGGGGCGGTGGTCGCCGCCGTGGAAGGCGAGGGCCGGGTCCAGCGGGTGGTCTGCGCCGACGGCGCCGTTCACGCCGCCGATCTGGTGGTGGTCGGTATCGGCGTGCTCCCCAATGTGGAACTGGCCGAGGATTGCGGCATCGTCTGCGACAACGGCATCGTCGTCGACCAATATTGCCGCACCAACGATCCCGATATCTTCGCCGCCGGCGATTGCGCCGTCTTCGACCATCCCTTCGCCGCCAGCCGGGTGCGTCTGGAATCGGTGCAGAACGCCGCCGACCAGGGACGGTGCGTCGCCGCCACCATCCTGGGCCACGACAAGCCCTATGGCACGGTACCGTGGTTCTGGTCGGATCAGTACGAATTGAAGCTACAGATGGTCGGCCTGACCATGGGGTGCGACAGTGTGGTCCGGCGCGGCGACATGGCGGTCGACAAGTTCTCGCTGTTCCATTACCGGGGCGGCTGCTTGCGGGCGGTGGATTCGGTCAACAAGGCCGCCGACCATATCGTCGGTCGCAAGCTGCTGGCGGCGGGGATTTCGCCCAGCCCGGAACAGGCGGCGGACGAAGGCTTCAAGCTGAATTCGCTGTTGGGCTGAAGCACAAAAAAGGCCCGGAACCTTGGGGTTCCGGGCCTTTGTCGTATGTGGGGGGCACTGTTACTTGGTGTACTTCCTGATCAGGTCCTGGGCGGCCTTGACCAGGGCCTTGCCGTCGGCGCCCTTGCCGTCCATGTCCTTGGCCCACTGGTTGTCCAGTTCGGCGGAGGCGGTCTGCCACTTCTGCAATTCGGCCACCGGGATGGTGTTGATGGCGACGCCGCCGGCCACCAGCTTTTCACGGCCCGCCGCGTCGGCTTCCGACATGGTGCGACCGAACAGACCCGAGACCTCGCCGCCGGAATTGGCGTCCAACACCTTCTTCAGGTCGGCGGGCAGGGAATCGTATTTGGCCTGGTTCATGCTTACCAGGAAGACGGCGGTGTAAAGGGCGTTGAAGCTGCGGTCGGTCTCGGCGGCGAACTTGGCCAGTTCGTCCATCTTGATGGACGGCGCCACTTCGTGGGGAATGACGGCGCCATCGATGACGCCCTTGGACAGCGCCTCGGGCACTGCCGGCACCGGCATGCCCACCGGGGTAGCGCCCATCATGGCCAACATCTTGTTGGTCTGGCGGGTGGGCGCACGCAGCTTCAGGCCACGGAAATCGGCCAGGCTCTCGATCTTCTTCTTGGCGGTGTAAATATTGCCCGGACCATGGACGAAGGCCGCCAGCAGGTGGGTTTCCTTCAACTCATCCTTGGCGTTGGCTTCATAATAATCCCAGACGGCGCGGCTGGTGGCCTCGGCATTGGTCATCATGAAGGGCAACTCGAACACTTCCATGCGGGGGAAGCGGTTGGCGGCATAGCCGGCCAGCGTGAAGATGATGTCGGCGACGCCATCCTTGGCTTGGTCGTAAAGCTGCGGTGGTGTGCCGCCCAATTGCATGGCCGGATAGATTTGGCACTTCAGCTTGCCGCCGGATTCCTTGTCCAGCCTGTCACACCAAGGCACCAGCACCTTGGCGTGCTGGGGCGCCTGTGGTCCCAGGAAGTGGTGGACCTTCAAGGTGACGTCCTGCGCGTTGACGGTGGAAACCCCACCGAACAGGGTCGCCGCCACGGCGATTCCCAGCATTCTCCTGTACATGAAATCTCCTCCTTGGTTTGTTGTCCGCCGCCTCTTGGGACAGTGTCCCCGGGCGTTTCTATTTTGTGATCGAAGTATAGTCCCGGGCTGGGAAAAACCGCGTTGCCCATTCGTGAAGTATCGTTCTAATCCTGTGATGGCTCTTGTTGTTCGGCGATACGCTAACCCAGGCCGGCGGTGGCGCGGTCGATGAAGGGTTGGTCGGCGGAACGCAGGCCGGTGTCGGCCACCTGGGCCAGGAAGGATTCGATCTCGTCACGCAATTGCTCGGCCTGGTCGTTGAGCAGGCGGGCCGAGGCCAGCACCGACCGGGCGGTGTCGCGGTTGGCCTGGGTGGCGCCGGCCACCGAATCCATGGCGGCATCCACGCCCCGGGTGCCCTGGGCGGCGGCTTCGGCGCCTTGGGCGATCTCGCGGGTGGCGGCGCCTTGCTGCTCGACGGCGTGGGTCATGTCCCGAGCCATGGCGCCGATGCGCCCCACCACCTGGACGATGCCGTCCACCGCCAGCGAAGCGCCGTCGGTGACCTCGCGCAGGGTGGACATTTGCGTGGCGATTTCCTGGGTGGCGGTGGCGGTGCGGTTGGCCAGGTGCTTGACCTCGTCGGCGACCACGGCGAAGCCCTTGCCGGCCTCACCGGCGCGGGCCGCCTCGATGGTGGCGTTCAAGGCCAACAGGTTGGTCTGGCCGGCGATCATCGAGATCATGCGCAGCACCGCTTCGATGTCGCGTGAGGTTTCGACCACCTTGCGCATGGCGGTGCCGGCTTCGCCGGCGGCGTGGGCGGCGTCCTCGGACACCAGGGCGGTTTCCCGCATGCGGCGGTCGATTTCGTCGATGGAGGCCGACAATTCGGCGGTGGCGGCGGCGACGGTGTCGACGTTGCCGGCGGTGCGCCGGGCTTCCTCGCCACCCGCCAGGGTGTGGGCGCGGGTGCGTTCGGACTCTTCCAGCATCACGCTGGAATCGGTCTGCAACGTCTCGGCGGCACGGGTGACGCTGGCGACGATTCCGCCGATCCGGGTCTGGAATTCGTCCATGGCCTTGTCGAGGTCGCGGCTGCGCTGTTCGCGCCGTTGGGTCTGGTGGTCCTGGTCGCGGCGCATGTCCTCGGCCGTAGCCAACGCGTCGCGGAACACCACCATGGCTTGGGCCATGGCACCGATTTCGTCGCGGCGGCGATGGGCGTCCAGATTGATGCGCAGATTGCCCGAGGCCAATTCGCCCATGGCACGGGTCATGGCGAGGATCGGGCGGCTGATGGCGCGGCTCAGGATGATGGTGACCACCATGCCGCCGACGACGAATGCACCGATGCCCAGGGCGAAGACTTGAACGGCCAAGCGGCTTTCACGCGCCGCCTGATCGTACAGGTGCTGGCCCTGGCGTTCGGCCCTGGCGGTGGCATCGCCCAGGCCCGAGGCAAGGCCGGTATAGGCGAATTCCGCCGAACTCATCAGGATGAGCGCCAGCGACGGGTCGCTGCGCAGTGCCTTGATGACGTCGCGGGCAGCGGAAATATAGGAATCAAGGTCGCTGCGCACGTTGACCGGGGCGAGGTCGCGCAGTGCCGCCAGACGGTCGGCCTGGACGTTGAGCAAATCGGCCTCGCTGCCCAATCCGCCATTGCCCGAGGCGGCAAGGGTGGCGACGCGGAACATCTGGGCATAGAGATCCAGCGCGGCATTTTGCACCTGCGCCGCCTGCTGGTAGGGGGTGAAGGCGCCGTCGCGGATGTCCTGGCGCAGATGGTTCAGGCGGTCGATGGTGAAATACATGCCGATGCCCACCGCAACAAGGCACAGCAGGCCGATGACGGGAGCGGCGGCGACCTTGAACAGCACCGGACGATCATCGAACCAAGCCGCCGGCATGTCAGTTCTCCTTGGCCTTGAGCAGGGCCAGCAAATGGTCGGAGAGGCCGCGCCAATCCTCGATGCCCGGATGGGTTTGGCGCAGATCATGGGCATCGGCGAGATCGGCCATCCAATCGTCGCGGTCGGCGGCGGCGCCCGCGATCCAGCCGTCGAGCCCGGCCTCGCGCACGGTGGCGACCACCTCGCGCATTTCCTCGGCCCGGCGGCGACCGTGCAGCAGCACGCGGTGGAAGAAGTAGCTGCCCTCCTTTTCCCAATCCAGGCCGGGGAAGGTGCGGACCAGCGACTGGATCACCGCATCCTCGACGCCGTAGGCCCGCGCGGTGGTAAAGCTTTCGATGACCATGGCCTCCAGACCCTTGATCATGATGGATCGGCACATCTTGGTGGCGGAGGCCACCCCCACCTTGTCCGAGGCGACGTCCGCCTTGAAGCCGAGCGCGGTCAGGGCGGGCAGGGCGTGGTCGGCCCAGGCGCCGCCCAGCAGCATGGGAACCTGGATGCGGAACGGCGGCACCGAGGTCATCACCGCCGCCTCGACATAGCGCCCACCGCTATCCTCGACCGTGCGGGCGCAGGATTGCTTGGCCCCCGGCGAGGCCGAGTTGCAATCCAGGAACAGGGCACCCGGCTCCAGCAACGGGGCGCATTCGCTGGCCGCCGACAGGGTTTGGCTGGCGGTGACGACGCTGATGACCAGGTGCGCCCCGGCCAAGGCCCGGGCCGGACCATCGCACAGCCGCACGCCGTTGGCCTCGGCGTGTCGGTGCATGCGCACCGCCGCTTCGTCCCCGGGGTGGGTGCGCAGCTTCAGGTCCCAGGCCGACACCGTCAGTCCCTGCTTGACCAGATCCTCGGCCAGGATGGTCCCCACTTCGCCATAGCCGACCAGGGCTATGCTACCAATCGCATCCGCACTCATGCCCAACCTCGTCAGTCGATGTATTTCAGGCCGGCCTTTTCCAGCGGCCCGCGCATGTCGTACATGTCCAGGCCCAAGGTTCCGGCGGCCAGCTTGGCCCGCTTGGCTTCCTCGTTGCTCTCGCGCTTGGCCGCCGCCTCGGCGGCTTGTGCCGCCACCGCCGATGGCACGACGACGACGCCGTCGTCGTCGGCGACCAGTACGTCGCCGGGATTGACCACGGCACCGGCGCACACCACCGGAATATTGACCGAGCCCAAGGTGGCCTTGATGGTCCCCTTGGCGCTGATCGCCTTGCTCCACACCGGGAAGCCCATTTCGGTCAGGGTTTTGACGTCGCGCACTCCGGCGTCGATGATCAGCGCCCTGGCGCCGCGGGCGCGGAACGAGGTGGCCAACAGGTCGCCGAAATAGCCGTCGGTGCAAGGCGCGGTGATGGCGGCGACCACCACGTCACCCGGTTGCACCTGTTCGGCCACCACGTGCATCATCCAGTTGTCGCCGGGATGCAGCAGCACGGTCACCGCCGTGCCGCACACCCGGGCGCCCGGATAGATGGGACGCATATGGGGCTGCATCAGGCCGACGCGGCCCATGGCCTCGTGGATGGTGGCGACGCCGAACTTGGACAGCGCCTCCACCTCGGCGGCGCTGGCGCGGGTGATGTTGCGCTTGACGATACCCAGATCGTTGATGGCCATGATTACAGCCCTTTCTTCTTCAGTTTGGCGTCCAGGCGCGGATAGACCCGCCGGGCGTTGCCTTCGTAGACCTTGAAGCGGTCTGCCGCCGACAGGTTCAAGGTGGCCTCGATGTAACGCTTGGTGTCGTCGTAGTAATGCCCGGTCTCGGGGTCGATGCCGCGCACGGCGCCGATCATCTCGGACGCGAACAGGATGTTGTCCACCGGGATGACTTGGGTCAGCAGGTCGATGCCCGGCTGGTGGTAGACGCAGGTGTCGAAGAAGATGTTCTTCAGCAGGTGCTCGGACAACAGCGGCTTCTTCATCTCCTGCGCTAGGCCGCGATAACGGCCCCAATGATAGGGGGCGGCGCCGCCGCCATGGGGGATGACGAACTTGAGGCTGGGGAAATCCTTGAACAGATCGCCCTGGATCAACTGCATGACCGCCGTGGTGTCGGCGTTGATGTAATGCGCCCCGGTGGTGTGGAAACAGGCGTTGCACGAGGTCGAGACATGGATCATGGCGGGGATGTCCAACTCCACCATCTTCTCGTAGAGGGGGTACCAGTGGCGGTCGGTGAGCGGCGGCGAGGTCCAGTGCCCCCCCGATGGATCGGGGTTCAGGTTGATGCCGACGAAATCATAGTCGCGGACGCATTTCTCCATCTCGGCGACGCAGGTGGCCGGGTCGATTCCGGGGCTTTGCGGCAGCATGGCGGCGCCGGCGAAAGTGTCGGGGAACAATTGCGACACCCGATAACACAGCTCGTTGCAGATGGCCGCCCAGGTGCTGCTGATGGTGAAGTCGCCGATGTGGTGAGCCATGAAGCTGGCCCTGGGTGAGAAGATGGTCAGGTCGGAGCCCCGTTCCCGCATCTTCTTCAACTGGTTGCTCTCGATGGTTTCACGCAGTTCGTCGTCGCTGATCTTCAATTCGGACAGCTTGGGCATCTGCTTGGGGTCGTTGATGGCGGCGACCTGGCGGTTGCGCCACTCCTCCAGCGCCTTGGGGGCGGTGGTGTAATGGCCGTGAATGTCGATGATCAGGGGCCGGCGGCCGGCGGGGGTGTTCATGTTCACTTCTCCCAGCTTTCCTTGCCGCCATCCTTGCCGGTGACGGAATAAAGGACGTTCGGTGCGTTGCGGGTGGCCTGGAACTGCTCCAGGGTTTCACCGCGCATGGCGGCGTAGATGTGCAGGTTGGAGGTGCCGACCACCGCCCCCAATTTTTCCAGCATGAAGAAGATGACGCCGTAACGGATCATGGCGTCCCAGTCGCGGTCGCGGACCATGCGCTTTTCCGGTTCGGTCAGGCCGGCGGCGGCGAAGGATGCTTCCGGGTCATCCTGGAAACGGCGGCGGTGTTCGGGGTCGATCATGGCATGCAGGTATTTGTTCAGACGATAAGCCTTGACGCTGACCGCAAGGGTGAAGGGATGGATGCCCGCCAGGGTCTCGGCCCCCGCCAACTGGTGGCCGATATGGGCGCGGGCTTCCGCTTCCTTGTCCTTGGGCAGGGGGATGTCCTGGTTCTCGTACACCGCGGTGGCGATGCCGGTCATGGACGGCAGGTAGTAGGATTGGTGGATCTTCTTGACGTTGGCCGACAGCGCGCCGCGCATGATCAGCCACATGATCACCTCGGCCCCCTCGACTCCGCCCAGTTCGGCATAATCGGCGATGGTCAGGCGGGTCAGGGCCTCGGGATCCTTCTCGAACAGTTCGAGGAACTGCATGTCCCATTCGGTGTTGGTGAAGCCGGCCCGCGCCCCGTGCACCTGGTGCGACAGGCCGCCGGTGGCGACGATGGCGACCTTTATGTCCTCGGGGAAGCTTTCGATGGCCCGACGCAACGCCCGCCCCAGCTTGTAGCAGCGTGCCGCCGAGGGGATGGGAAGCTGCAGCACGCCCACGGCCAGGGGCACGATGGGCATGGCCCAGTCGCCATCGCGCGGGCACAGGATGGACAGGGGCGACAGGCAGCCGTGATCCAGCTTCTTGTCCTGGAAATAGGACATGTCGAATTCGTCGGCCATCAGTGACGCGCCGATATGCTGGGCCAGGGCGGCATGGGCCTTGACCGGGGGCAGGTCGCGCTGGCCGCCGCCTTCGTCGGCGATGGCGTATTGGCTGTCGATCCCCAAGGTGAAGGCGGAATAGTGGTCAAAGAAGAACGAGGTCACATGGTCATTGAAGATCATGAACAGGACGTCGGGCTTCTTCTCTTCCAGCCAAAGCCGCGCGGGTTCAAAGCCCTGGAAGACCGGTGCCCACACCGGGTCGTCCTGTTTGTTGCGGTCCACGGCGAAGCCGATGGTGGGGGTATGCGAACAGGCGATGCCGCCGATGATACGAGCCATGTCTTCCTCTTTTTGACGTAATTCCTGGCTTCAGCCGACCGCCGGCACCAGCACGGTTCCCTCGAACAGGGGGCGCGCGGTCCGCAGCAAGGCCACCGCGGGCGCCCTGGCTTCGGTGGGGTCGTTGAACAGGCGGATGGTGAATTCGCCGGTGGGGTGCTCGACCGAGATATCGCCAGGGACCGCCAGGCCGCCCCCCAGCGCGCCGCACACGGTGCCGGCATCGGCGAAGGCGGTCGCCACCGACGCGGCGCCCAGGACGCCGATGGCGTCGTGACACTTCTTGGGAATAAAGGTGCGGGTGTTCAGGTGTCCGCCGTCGCGGGGGGCGGAAATCAGGGTCATCTTGGGCACGACCTTGCCGGCGACGTCGGCCAACCCCATCATCGGCCCCACCTCCAGGCGGATGGCTTCCACCTTGGCCTTGAGCTCGGTGTCGGCATCCAGTTGGGCTGGCGATTCATAGCCGGTGATGCCCACATCCTCGGCCCGCATCACCACCACCGGCATGCCGTTGTCGAGGCACGACACCGCCACGCCCCGGACGGTGTCGGTCTTGTTGCCGGTGGGGTAAAGCATGCCGCAGCTGGAGCCGGCGATGTTCCGGAACCTGAGCTCGATGGGGGCCGAAGGATTGGGGACGCCGCTGATGCGGGTGTCGCCGGCATAGGCGACGCGACCGCCGGGAGTAAGCACCACCGCTTCGCACAGGCTATTGGTGTTGACCATGCGGATGCGCACGGTGGTGACCTCCGCGCGGGCGGGGGTCAGTCCCTGGTCCAGACCAAAGGGCGCCACTCCGGCCAGGATGTTGCCGCAGGTGGGGGAGTAATCGATGCGGTTCTCGCCGATCACCACCTGGGCGAACAGATAGTCCAGGTCGGCCTCCGGATCGGTCGAACGCGAGATGATGGCGACCTTGGTGGTCAGGGGCGTGCCCCCGCCGATGCCGTCGATCTGGCGTGGATCAGGCGAACCCATGGCGGCCAGGATCAGCCGGTCGCGGGCGGTGCCGTCCTCGGGCAGGTCGGACGCATGAAAGAATGCCGCCTTGGACGTGCCGCCCCGCATCCAGACGCAGGGGATGCGCTGTAGATCGGGATGGTCGGGAAAATGCGGCATGGCGGCCTCGGAAAGCTGTGATCGACAGGATCAAAATGTACACCCGTTGCCGGTCCCGGCCTTTTGCTCATTCGTGAAAGAGCGTTCTAATTTTGTGATGAGTTCTGTAAAAAGAAAGGGCCGGCCCTTGATCGGGCCGGCCCGGTTCTGATTGCCCCACCGTCACAGTTTCAGAGCGATCAGGGCGACCGATGGGAAGAACACCAGCAACAGGATGCGCAGCAGGTCCGACGCCAGGAAGGGAACGATGGCGCGGAAGGTGTCCTTCATCGATACATCCTTGGTCAGGCTGCTGATGATGTAGACGTTCATCCCCACCGGTGGCGTGATGAGGCCGATTTCCACGGTCATCAGCGCGACGATGCCGAACCAGATGGCCTTGGAATCGTGATCCAGTCCCCAAAAATCGGTACCGACGATGATCGGGAAGAAGATGGGGATGGTCAGCAGCAGCATGGACAGGCTGTCCATGATGCAGCCCAGGAACAGGTAGATGGCGATGATGGCGAACAGGACGGCCAGGGGGGGCAGATCGAAGCCGATCACCCATTTGGCCAGTTCCGTCGGCATTTGGGTCAGGGCCAGGAAGACGTTCAGCACGTCGGCACCCAACAGGATCAGGAAGATCATGCCGGTGGCCTTGGCGGCGCCATAGACGCATTCCAGAAAACCGCGTCCTTTCAAGCCGCCGGAACGCCACGCCACCAGGGCGGTGGCGACGGTACCGACCGAAGCCGCCTCGGTGGGGGTGAAGATGCCGCCGTAGATGCCGCCGATCACCACCAGGAAAATCAGCATCACCGGCCAAGTGTCGATGATGGCCTGAAGCCGCTGGCCCCAGCTGGTCTTTTCACTGGCCGGAGCGGCAGCGGGGTCGAGGCGGGCGATCAGCGAGATCACCACCATATAGCCGATGGCGGCGATGATGCCGGGAATGAAGGCGGCCATGAACAGCTTGGCGATGTTCTGTTCGGTCAGGATGGCATAGATGACCAGCGGCACCGAGGGGGGAATCAGGATGCCCAGGGTTCCGCCCGCCGCCAGCGCCGCCGCCGCCAGGCTGGGGGAATAATCGTGGCGGCGCAGTTCCGGCAGGGCGACCTGGCCCATGGTGGCGGCGGTGGCCAGCGACGAGCCGCAGATGGCGCCAAAACCGGCGCAGGCGGTGACGCCGGCCATGGCCATGCCGCCGCGCCAATGTCCGATCATGGTGGCGCCCGCCCGGAACAGGGCGCGCGACAGGCCGCCATGGGTGGCGAACTGCCCCATCAGCAGGAACAAAGGCACCACCGACAGGTCATAGACCGAATACCGCGCATAGGCGGCGTTCTTGAAGTAATTCAGCAGCGGGTCGCTGCCGGCGACCCAGAAATAGCCGATGGAACCGGCGATCAACATGGCGCCGCCGATATGGACGCGCAGCGCCAGCAGGCCGATCATCAAGCCGCCGATGGTCAGGCCGTAGCCGATACCGGTCATTTGCGTTCTCCCGTGAAGTCTTCCCAGGCGGCGTAAAGCGCGGTGCAGCCCAGCAGGAAGAAGGACGCGACCATGGGGATGTAGCCGTACCAGGTGGGCAGGTTCAGCAGCATGGAGGCGTCGCCGGTTTTCTTGATTTCCAGCAGACCGACGGCCATGCGCCAGGCGAAGGTGAAGGCGCCGATCGTCAACAGCAGATTGGCCAGCAGATCGAGAAAGCGGTTGATCACGGGCGGAAAGCTGGTGGTGAAGAAATCGACGATGACGTGCCCGCGCACCATCTGGCAAAACGGCAGGGACATGACGACGGCCACGGCGGACATCACCTGAACCAGTTCGTAATCCCCCAGGATGGGGAAGGAAAACGCCGCACGTCCCGCCACGCTGGCCAGCGACAGCACGGCCATGGCCGTCAAGGTTAAGCCGGCACCGACGGCGAAGGCGCGCGACAACCAGTCCAGCACCCGTCCGATCGGCCCGTAATGGTGCTCGATGTCCATGAAAATGTCGTCAGCCATGGAAGCCTCCGATTTTGATGACGCCGCGTTATGGCGGCGGTTGCGTCCAGGATGAGGCGGAGCGGGCGGGCCGATCCGATCCGATCAGATCCGTACCCTGGGAAGCGTCCAGGGAGGCGGCGATTGGGGGGCAGGAAAGTGATGCGCTTTCAAAACGGCATCGTCTGCGCACGCATCCGGGGCGGTGCCGGCCAGGGCCAAGGCAAATGCCGCCCCCAGAAACTTCTTCATTTCGGTTATCCTCCACTTGGGCTTTTTTATTTTTTGACGGCGAAATCCGCAGTTTGGTGGGATTTCCCAGGCATGGGCACAGGCTCGCCGTCTTTCTTGATTGCCCTCACTATACGGCCCGCCGTGGCAAAGAGGCATTGCCCATTCGTGAATTGGCTTTCTAATTTTGTGATATCATCTTCTCATTCCCAGGGCGTGCGGACTACATTCGCCCAAGGCGGCATCACGCTGTCCGCATGCTCGTCCACAAATGTCCGCGAAGGCCGGTCCCATGGAAACCATCGCCACACTTCCCGTTGGGTTGGAGCATTGCCTGGGGCATCTGCGGGTCTTTCTGTCGGTGGCGGAAAAGGGCAGCATCACCAAATCCTCGGAGGCCATCTTCAAGGCGTCCTCGGCCATCACGCGGTCGGTCCGGGAACTGGAAAAGGGGTTGGGCCTGCCTTTGTTCGAGCGCAAGCCGCGCGGCATGATGTTGAACGCCTTCGGCCAGGCGGTTCTGCGTCGGGCCGAGCGGGTGGATGCCCTGGTCCAGCAGGCCGCCGACGACGTGTTTCGCACCCGTGTCGGCAGCGAGCGCTCGGTGTTGACCAACCTGCTTTATGGTGGTCGCAAGCTGCAATTGCTGGTGCAGATCGCCGAGACCCGCCACCTGTCCACCGCCGCCGGACGCCTGGGCCTGGGGCAGGCGGGGGCCAGCATGTCGCTGGCGCGCATCGAGAGCGGCCTGGGGCGTCCGTTGTTTCACCGCATGGTGCAGGGCATGGTGGCCACCGATACCACCGACAAGCTGATTACCGCCGCCAAACGCATCTTCGCCGAATTACGCCATCTGGAATCGGACATGTCGGCCATTTCCGGCACTTTGCTCGGCACGGTGGTGATGGGGGCGCTGCCCCTGGGGCGCACTTATGTGATTCCCAGCGCCATCGCCGCCACCTTGGCCGCTCATCCCCGTCTGCGCATCCGCACGGTGGAGGGGCCTTACGAAACCCTGGCGGCGGCCCTGCGCACCGGCGACATCGACATGATCTTCGGTGCGGTGCGGTCGCAGTCGGAAGCTCTGGGCCTGCGCACCGAACCTTTGTTCGAGGATCGCATCGGCATCCTGGCTCGCGCTGAACACCCCCTGGCCGGGCGCGAGGTCATCGCGCTCGACCAAGTACTGGATCAGATGTGGATTCTGCCCCGTCCCGACGCCCCGGGGCGGCGGCTGGTGGATGATTCCTTTCATGAATTGGGCCTGGAACCGCCGGTGGCGTCGGTGGAAACCGGCGACCTTGCCGTCATCCGTCATCTTTTGTCGTGCAGCGACTTACTGACCGCCATGTCGCCACGGCAGATGCAGCAGGAAATCGCCGCCGGGCTGATCCGGGAATTGCCGGTGATCCTGGGGCGCACGGTCCGCCATATCGGCTTGACCTTGCGCGACGGCGCCCTGCTGTCGCCCGCCGCCCATGCGGTCATGGACAATATCCGCCACTTTTCCACCACCCTTCAGTCCACGGAACCGCAAGCATGATTGCCGTGTCCCCCCCGATTTCCGGCAGTTTGTCGAAATGGCGGCTGTTCACCTTGTTCTCCGGCATGGCGCTGATCGGTTTCGGCGGCGTGATGCCTTGGGCGCACCGCATCCTGGTGGAGAAGCGCAAATTGCTGTCACCGCAGGAATTTCTCGAGATTCTGGCCTATGCCCAATTGATGCCAGGGCCGACCATCTGCAATATCAGCATCCTGGTCGGCCATCGGAAGGCCGGGTCGGGCGGGGCGGTGGCCGCCTTGTCCGGCATGGTGGTGCCGCCCGCCGTCTTCGTGCTGGCGCTGGGCTACGCCTATCAGGAATTGGCCCATGCCCAGGTCATCCAGGACGTCTTGCGTGGCATGTCGGTGGCCGCTGCCGCCTTGGTCGCCGCCACCGCCTTGCGCATGGCCAAAAGCCTGAAACCCACATGGCGCAATGCCGTTCTCGCCGCCGCCATGTTCGCCGGCATCGCCCTGCTGCACTGGCCCTTGGCCTTGGTCATGCTGGGGCTGGCGGGCCTTGCCTTGTTGATCAATCCGCGGACGACGCAATCATGAGCTCCGGGTACGGTATCGCCCTTCAGATCCTGCTGCATTTCGCCATGCTGTCGCTGCTGGCCATTGGCGGCGGGGTGATTTCGCTGTCCCCCGATATGATGCGCTTCGTCTCGGAAACCCATGGCTGGGTCAGCCGCGCCGAGTTCATGGAAAGTTTTACCCTGGCGCAGATCGCCCCAGGCCCCAACTTCCTGTTCGCCACCTTGGTCGGCATGCGGGCGGCGGGTTTCCCGGGGGCCTTGGCCGCCACCATCGGCTTGGTGGTGCCGCCGGCCCTGTTGACCATCCTGACCTTGCGTTACGGTGGTCGTCATCTGGACGGTCCATGGGGCCGACGGGTGCGCGTCGCCGTGCAACCCCTGGCCATCGGCATGATGGCGGCGACGGCCTGGGCCCTGGCCGAGATGACCTTACTGAACGTCGTTCAGGTCGCTGCCTTCACCGTTGCCACGGTGATCCTGCTGTTGACCCGGCTTAACCCCCTGTGGCTGATCGCCGTCGCCGGAATTCTGGGAGCGGGCGGCCTGCTGTGAGCACGTCCGGGCACCGCCCTCGCCCATCGGATGACCAGCGGAAAATTTAGCCGCCTTCGCTGCCGGGCCATCATCGCGGACGGCCCGGACCATCCGCATCGGCTCAGGTCGGATCAAAACGATCCGCATTCATCACCTTGGTCCAGGCGGCGACGAAGTCGGTCACGAACTTTTCCGTGTTGTCATCCTGGGCATAGATTTCGGCGTAAGCGCGCAATACCGCGTTGGAGCCGAAAACCAGATCCACCCGTGTCGCCGTCCACTTGACGGCACCGGTCTTGCGGTCGCGGATTTCATATAGATTTCTGCCCGCCGGCTTCCAAGTATAGGCCATATCGGTCAGGGCGACGAAGAAGTCGGTGGTCAGCGTCCCGGCGCGATCAGTGAAGACGCCGTGCGGGCTGCCGCCGTGATTGGTGCCAAGCACCCGCAGGCCGCCCACCAACGCGGTCATCTCAGGCGCGGTCAGGCCCATCAATTGGCTGCGATCAAGCAGCAATTCTTCCGCGTTGACGGCATAGTCCTGCTTGAGCCAGTTGCGGTAGCCGTCATGAACGGGTTCCAGCACGTCGAACGAGGCGGCATCGGTCATGTCGGCGGTGGCATCGCCGCGACCGGGGGTGAAGGGGACGGTTATGGCGAAGCCGGCGGCCTTGGCCGCCTGTTCGACGCCCACATTGCCGGCCAGAACGATGATGTCGGCGATGCTGGCGCCAACCTCGGCGGCGATGGGGTCGAGAATGGACAGAACCTTGGCCAGGCGTGCCGGTTCATTGCCGGGCCAATCCTTTTGCGGGGCCAGACGGATGCGGGCACCGTTGGCGCCGCCGCGCATGTCCGAGCCGCGGAAGGTCCGGGCGCTGTCCCAGGCGGTCGCCACCATCTCGGCCACGCTCAGGCCGCCGGCGGCGATCTTGGCCTTTGCCGCCGCGACGTCATAACCGGTACGGCCCGCCGGGACCGGGTCTTGCCAGATCAGGTCTTCCGTGGGCACGTCGGGGCCGAGATAGCGCCCCTTCGGCCCCATGTCGCGGTGGGTCAGCTTGAACCAGGCCCGGGCGAAGGTTTCCGAGAAATAAGCGGGATCCTTGTGGAAGCGCTCGGCGATCTTACGATATTCGGGGTCGTACCTCATCGCCATGTCGGCGTCGGTCATGATCGGCTTGCAGCGGATGGAGGGATCCTCCACATCGACCGGCATATCCTCTTCCTTGATGTTGATCGGTTCCCACTGCCAGGCCCCGGCGGGGGATTTCTGCAGCCACCAGTCATAGCCGAGGAGCAGGTCGAAATAGCCATTGTCCCACTTGGTGGGATGGGTGGTCCAGGCGCCTTCAATGCCGCTGGTCACGGTGTCGCGACCGACGCCCCGGCTGCTGTGGTTGATCCAGCCCAACCCTTGCTCTGCGAGATCGGCGGCTTCCGGCGCGGGCCCCAGCTTGCCCGCATCGCCGTTGCCGTGGGCTTTGCCGACGGTATGGCCGCCGGCGGTCAGGGCCACGGTCTCCTCGTCGTTCATGGCCATGCGGGCGAAGGTCTCGCGCACGTCACGGGCGGTTTTCAGCGGGTCGGGTTTGCCGTCCACGCCTTCGGGATTGACGTAGATCAGACCCATCATCACGGCGGCCAGCGGGTTTTCCAGATCGCGCTCGCCGGAATAGCGGCTGCCCTCGCCGCCACTGGGAGCCAGCCATTCCTTTTCCGACCCCCAATAGGTGTCCTTTTCCGGATGCCAGATGTCCTCGCGACCGAAGGCGAAGCCGAAGGTCTTCAGCCCCATGGATTCATAGGCGATGGTGCCGGCCAGGACGATGAGGTCGGCCCAGCTGATCTTGTTGCCGTACTTCTTCTTGATCGGCCACAGCAGACGGCGGGCCTTGTCCAGGTTGACGTTGTCGGGCCAGGAATTGAGCGGGGCGAAACGCTGGTTGCCGGTGCCGGCACCGCCACGACCGTCGGCGACGCGGTAAGACCCGGCGGCGTGCCAGGCCATGCGGATCATCAGGCCGCCGTAATGGCCCCAATCCGCCGGCCACCATTCCTGGCTGTCGGTCATCAGGGCGTGCAGGTCTTTCTTGAGGGCGGCCACGTCGAGCGTGGCGACTTGCCCCCGATAGTCGAAACCCGGGCCCATGGGCTTGGTCTTGGTATCATGCTGATGCAATATGTCGAGGTTAAGGGCGTTCGGCCACCAATCGGGGCTTGAGTTACCGGCGGTGGTGTTGGCGCCGTGCATCACCGGACATTTACCGGCGGTTGTTCCGTGACCTTCGACCATATCGCTCTCCCATTGAACCGGATGCAAGTCTCGTATATGGCGATATTCTAACGCTTCGTTCGGCCCTCTGGTATAGATGTTGTTTAGAAGCTTTTTAATCTAGGTCTCTCGTTCCGAGGAAAATTTTGCGTAAGGAAGGGATCCGTGGAAGGTGCGATGAGCAAGGTTGACGAGGGCAAAAACCTGCGTTCCGGCTGGACCACCGGTGCTTGTGCCACCGCCGCCGCCAAGGCCGCTTGCCTGGCCCTGTTCGGTCAGGCATTTCCCGATCGGGTCAGGATCACCCTGCCGCGCGGCGAGACGCCCGATTTTGCCCTGGCCCTGGCGGAGCAGGGCAACGGCTGGGCCCGGGCCGGGGTGGTCAAGGATGCCGGCGACGATCCCGACGTCACCCACGGCGCCACCATCATCGCCACCCTGCGCCGGGGAGGACCGGGCAGCGGCATCGTCTTCCGTGCCGGGTTCGGCGTCGGCACGGTGACCAAGCCGGGTTTGCCGCTGGCGCCGGGAGAGCCGGCCATCAACCCGGTACCGCGCCGACTGATGAGCGCCGAGGTGGTGGAGATCACCAATGGCCTGGGGCAACCCGCCGACATCGAGATCGAGATTTCCGTGCCGGGCGGCGACAAGCTGGCCCTGGCCACCTGGAATCCGCGCCTGGGCATCCTGGGCGGTATCTCCATCCTGGGGACCACCGGGGTGGTGGTGCCCTATTCCTGCTCGGCCTGGATTCATTCCATCCAGCGCGGCATCGATGTGGCCCGTGCCACCGGACTGACCCACGTGCTGGCCTGTGCCGGCAGCACCTCGGAAAAGGCGGGGCTGGCCTTGACCGGCCTGCCGCTGGAAGCGGTGATCGATATGGGGGATTTCGTCGGCGGCATGCTGAAATATCTGCGCCGCCACCCGGTTGACCGCGTCACCATCGCCGGCGGCTTCGCCAAGCTGTCCAAGCTGGCGACGGGGGCGATGGATCTGCATTCCAAGCGCTCGCAGGTGGATTTGGCTTGGCTGGCCGGTCACCTGCGCGCCCTGGGGGCGGGGGCGGAACTGGTGACCCGTGCCGAAGCGGCCAATACCGCCCTGGAGGTGCTGGAACTGGCGCAAGCGGCCGGGCTGCCGCTGGGTGACGCCATCGCCGCCGAGGCGGCCAAGGTCGCTTGGCGCGTGCTGGACGGTGCCCCGGTCCGACCGAACGTGTTGGTGTTCGACCGCAAAGGCGGGCTGGTGGGCACCAGCCCCTGATCGGCCACGATCAGCGGGCTATGGTATCAGCCATGCAGGCCGGGGGCTTCATGACCGGTACGGGCCACGTATTCGGTGTAGCCGCCGCTGTACTGGTGGATGCCCTCGGGCGTCAGTTCCAACACCCGGTTGGACAGGGCGGCGAGGAAATGGCGGTCGTGCGAGACGAACAGCATGGTGCCCTCGTAAGCGGCCAGCGCCTTGATCAGCATTTCCTTGGTGTCGAGATCCAGATGGTTGGTGGGCTCGTCCAGCACCAGGAAATTGGGTGGATTGAACAGCATGATGGCCATCACCAGCCGGGCCTTTTCCCCGCCCGACAGGAACCGGCACTTCTTTTCCACGTCATCGCCGGAAAAGCCGAAACAGCCGGCCAGGGCCCGCAGCGATCCCTGGTTGGCCTGGGGGAAGGCGCTTTCCAGGGATTCGAATACGGTCATGGCGCCGTCAAGCCGTTCCATGGCGTGCTGGGAGAAATAGCCCATCTTGACGCTGGCGCCCACCGTGACGGTACCGCTATCGGGTTCGCTCACCCCGGCCACCAGCTTCAACAAGGTCGACTTGCCGGCGCCGTTGACGCCCATGACGCACCAGCGTTCCTTGCGGCGGATGGTGAAGTCCAGCCCTTCATAGATGATCCGACCGCCATAGGCCTTATGCGCATTGCGCAGGACCGCCACATCTTCGCCCGAGCGCGGCGGCGCGGCGAAGTCGAAGGCGACCACATGGCGGCGCTTGGGCGGCTCGACCCGTTCGATCTTGTCCAGCTTCTTCACCCGGCTTTGCACCTGGGCGGCGTGCGAGGCGCGGGCCTTGAAGCGTTCGATGAACTTCACTTCCTTGGCCAGCATGGCTTGCTGGCGTTCAAACTGGGCCTGTTGCTGCTTTTCGTTCAGCGCCCGCTGGCGTTCGTAGAACTCGTAATCGCCGGCATAGCTGGTGAGCGAGCCGCCGTCGATCTCGATGATCTTGGTGACGATGCGGTTCATGAACTCGCGGTCGTGCGAGGTCATCAGCAAGGCGCCGTCATAGCCCTTGAGGAAACCTTCCAGCCAGATCAGGCTTTCGAGGTCCAGATGGTTGCTGGGCTCGTCCAGCAGCATGGCGTCTGGGCGCATCAGCAGGATGCGGCCCAGCGCCACCCGCATCTTCCAGCCCCCCGACAGCGCGCCGACGTCGGTTTCCATCATCTCCTGGCTGAAGCTGAGGCCGGCCAGCACCTCGCGCGCGCGGCCCTCCAACTCGTAGCCGCCCAGTTCCTCGAAGCGGGCCTGCACCTCGCCATAGCGTTCGATGATGGCATCCATGGCATCGGCTTGCTCGGGATCGCACATGGCCGCTTCCAGCTTGGCCAGTTCCGCCGCCACGGTGCTGACCGGCCCAGCCCCGTCCATCACTTCGGCCACGGCGCTGCGGCCCGCCATTTCACCGACGTCCTGATTGAAATAGCCGACCGAGACCAGCTTCTCGATGGAGACCTGGCCTTCGTCGGGGGCTTCCTCGCCGGCGATCATCCTGAACAAGGTGGTCTTGCCGGCGCCGTTGGGGCCGACCAAGCCGATCTTCTCGCCCCGGTTCAGGGCGGCGGAGGCCTCGAAGAACAAAATCCGGTGGCTGTTCTGCTTGGTGATGTTTTCAAAGCGTATCATGTGTGACCGGGTTCCCGTGGCGTGTTTCGCCCCTTATGCCACAGGATGCGCGCTTGCGGGAAAAATTGGCGACCCGTCCCTAGGGGGGGAGCAGATGCACGGATTTGCTCAGCCTCTCCAGCAGGTCGACCCCGTCCCAAAGATGGCTGAAGCGCAGCGCCATGCCGACCGGCACCAGCCGATCCAGGCCGGCCCCGCGCAATTGGGCGACCAGGGCGGCAAGCTCGGCGTGATCGAAGCCGAAATGGCACAGGGTCTGGTGGCGCCGCTGGATGAAGGGGGCCAAGGCGGCTAGGCCCGGTACCCGGGCCACATGGACCAGACCGCCGAAGCAATGGCCCCATTGCTGGCCGTCCACCGGCTTGGGGGCATGGGCGAACAGGATGGGGCCGGCGGGGGTGATCGGGCGGGTGACCAAGCCTTCGGCGGCGGCACGGTGGACATAGGCATTGCGACCCAGGGCGCTGGCGGGGGCCAGCGGCGCGCTGGCGGGCAGGCGGTCGAGGGCGCTGATCAGACGCATTTGTGCTTGTTCGCAGGCATCGTCGTCGCCGACCCAGATCAGCAGGCGCGGCGATGAACAGGCGGCCTGGCCGAAGGTGGTGATGTCGGCGGCGAAGCGCTCGGCCAAGTGGTGCAGATCGGCCGCGTCGGCTTGGTTGACGGCCTCCGCCGCCAGGGCGCACAGCGAGGCGCGATCGGCGAAGCACAGTTCACCGGCGTGCGGCGGCAAGGGCACCGCGCGGATTCGGGCGATGGTGGCATCGCCGCCCCAGACCAGACGGAAATCGGCCAGGGCCGACAACTCGGCCAGGGCCCGGGGCTGGTCGCGCGGCCAGGTGACGAACAAATTGCGGGCCGCGAGCACCGGGCTTTCCGCCAGGATCGCCGCCATGGCGTCAAGCAGTTCCAGGCCGGCGGCGCCGATCCTGGACGAGACGCGGATGACGTTGCGATTGCCGGCCAGCAGCGACAGCGCCCACGGATAGGCCATCATCACATCCACATTGGCCGGTGGAATATGCAGGACCAGCCCGCGGGGCACCGCCATGGTCTGGGCGGGGCGGGTGCGGGCGAATTCGGCGGCCAGGGTGTTCAGAGGGGCGCGGCGCAGCCAGAAGCCCAAGGCGGCCAGTTCGGGAAAATGGCGGGAACCCCGGGCCGCCAGCAGGCGGTCGGAAAGCGCGACCAGGGCCGCCACCGCCTCGGCGGCGAAAGGAAGCCCCGGATTGTCGGCGGCGGCGATGGCGGCGATAGCGGCCGTGATGTCGGCAATGCTGCCCGATGGTCCGATGCCCCGGATCATGCCCTTATCCCTTGTGCGAAAGTGTCGCCGCAACCGCGGATTTCGGCTTGGGGAACCCGGCCCAGTACTCGGAACGCCTTGCCCAGCCGTCCCGCCGATACCGGCTGATCCACATGGACGACACGCCCCAGATCCTCGGTCAGTACCGAATTGCCGGGATAGCTGCGCGGCACCAGGCTCAACACCTGGATCACCCCGGTTTCGCCCACCGGCAGCGGCGCCAGGGTGACGGGGTCGCGGATGATGACGTCGGCGAAGTCGGGGGCATAGAGCAGGCCGTCATCGCCCTCGACGAACAAGGTGCCCATCTGCTCGGCCATGCCGTAGAAATCATGGATGCGGCGCAAACCGGTGGCCGCCTGGAAGGCGGCGCGAAACACCGCATTATCGACGCTGCGGTCGGTCATGGCCTTCCAGCCGCCGCCATGGACCAGGATGCCTTGTGACAGGTCCAGGCCTTGATCACGGATGGCCGCGAAGAAGTGGGCCCAGACCATGAAGGTGAAGCCGAACATCAGAAACGGCGCCCGACCATGACGGGACAGAAAGCCGTCGATGGCGGCGCTGTCGCATTCCATCGCCGCGTTCAGGGCGAAGACGTGATCACGCCCGAACCGCATCAACCCCAAGATGCCGGCGGCGCGGGCATTGATGCCGCCGCCGCCCAGTACGGTCTGGCTGTCGAGGATCAGCATGGGCAGGCGCTGGCGGCCCAGCACCGGCTGCAAGGCGGCGCTCATGGCCTTTGCCTGGCGGTCGGCGGTCTCGGCGTCGACGCTGATCCGGCTGACCGCCCGGCCCGAGGTGCCGCTGGAGGTCAGCGTGGTCACCACCGGGTGTCCGGTCTGTGTGGTCAGCGTCATGGACTTGAACAGGCTGGCCGGCACCATGGGCAGGTCGGTCAATCGGGCACTGGCCTGCCAATGCGGATAAAGGGCGTGTACCAGGGCGGCATAAGGCGGGCATCCGGCGCAATGGTGGCGGATCGCTTCGGCGAGTCCGTGGTGCAGCCGCGCTTCCTTTGCCGCCTGGGGCAGGGCGAATTGCGGTTGGGCGAAGCTGTCCTCTGCGCTCATCGCCCCTCCAGAGCGTGGCAACCCGTATGGCCGCGAGAGGCGGTGGTGTTGCGCGGCATTCGTGGTCAAGCGAGGATACAGGCGGGGCTCGGGTGGAGCAAGGCGCTCCGATGCCAACGAAAAACCCCCTGGCCTTGCGGCCAGGGGGTGAAGACCGGGGAAAACCCGATCTTACTTGCCGTTGACGGCTTCCTTCAGACCCTTGCCGGCCGAGAACTTCGGCTGCTTGGAGGCCGGGATTTGAATCTTTTCGCCGGTGCGGGGATTGCGGCCTTCGGAAGCGGCGCGGGAAGCGACCGAGAAGCTGCCGAAACCAACCAGACGCACTTCATCACCGCCCTTCAGGGCCGCAGTGATCGCCTCGAACACGCCGTCGACGGCCTTTTCCGAATCAGCCTTGGTCAGACCGGAAAGCTCGGCAACGCGCGAAACCAGATCAGCCTTGTTCATGGGTAGTCGTTCCCCTGTAAGATTTTGAATTTCGGACCCATCCGTGTGAACACCCCAATGCCAGAGCCCCACAGTCCCGTCAATGGGAGAAATGCGCCCAACCCCTAGCGGAAGCCGGTTTGCAGCAAAAGTCGGTGGAATTCTCGCAGGTGTTGCTCGCCCTTGCCCGGTTCGGGCACGCTGGCCAGGAACTTCTCCTCGAATTGCGGTTGGCGCAGATGCTCGATCACGCGTGAACGGGCCAGCTCCAGCGATTTCCCCTCGATCAGGACACCGGAACCGCAGAACTTGATCAGGCGGATGGCGCGCAGGGCCAGGGGGTCGTCGGGCTTGTCGATCTTCTCGATCACTTCCTCGTCCAGCAGGTAGCGGGCCAGCACCTCGTCCACGTGCCGGCCCAGGCCGTCGCGGGCTTCGTCCGCGAACACGGTCGAGGCCAGGATGGTGCGGTTGAGTACCGCCAGGGCGATCATGCGTTCCGGCGGCGGCTGGCGCACCGGCACCCATTTGTTGATGTGGTCGGCGCCGCGCACCTTGGCGATGATCAGGTCGGTCAGCCCCGCCCCCATGCCCTGGCCCAGGGGCGACGAGGCCAGGGCCAGCAGGTACTGGATGCCCAGCGCATGATCGGACAGGGCCGACAGGGTCAGGTCGATGGCCTGCGACGCGGTCACCGTGCCCAGATGGGCATGGATGCGGGTGATGCGGTGCAAGATGGCCTCGGCCATGGCGCCGCCGCCCAGCACGCCCTTGTGGCTGACCACCCGATGCATGACCTTGCAGCACACCTCGAATTCCTGGCTGGGTTCGTTGCGCGACAACGGGTTGCCGCCGCCCAACTCGCGGATGACGCGCCCCAGCAGAACCTCTTTCGACTGGGGCAACGTGCCGGCGGCGAACATGGCGTTGAGGGTGGTGAAAATCTCGGGGGCGAACTTGGCCGGTTCGGCCTTGCCCTCGGCCAGATTGCACAACTGGGTCAGCGCCGCGCCCAGATTGGACTGAAAGCCCAGCAGATCCTGGATCATCTGGGCCGACACCACGATGTCGGCGACCACGCCGTCGATCATGGGCATGAGCGGCGAGCCGGCGGATTCCGCCGCCCATTTGCTGAGGAGATCCAGCTTGCCCAGCCACGACCGCGTCTCCAGCAGGCCCAGGCTCATCATCGACAGGCACAGATAGGGGTGTTCCTCGCCGCCTTTTTCCACCTCGGCCAGGATGTCGGCGACACTCTTCGGCGCCTTGGCCTTGCGGGCGGCGAATTTGCGACCGCGCGCCACCATGTCGTCCCAACTCTTGGACAGAAAATCGCGCCGGGTCCTGGCATCCTCGCCGCTCAGTCCCGCCTGCAAGGTGGAGACCCGGTCGATGGCGGAAAACAGCAAGGCGCCCTTGTCGGCGAAGCGTTTCATCTCGGCGGCGGAATGCAGCATCTCGGTGGGGGTGACCACCACCTCATCCAGGTATCGGCGCACCAGCCGCCCCATGGTCAGCCGCGCCGCTGGCCCATAGAAATCGGCCAAGTGGCTGCAGATGGGGGCGTCGGTGATGGGTGACAGCGACACGTCGGCGGCGCCCGCCTTGACCGTCGTCGTCTTTTCCAGGATCACCGTTTCGCTGTGCAACCCGTCCAGGCGGCGGAAGTCGCGCACCACCCGCACCGCCGCATGATTGCCCTTTTGCAGCAGATTGTCGGCGAAGGCCTTGGCCTTCTCCTCGTCATCGGCGAATTGGGCGACCACCCAATGCTTGTCGGCCATGACCTGGATTTCAAAGGATACGTTGGGGCTGGCCATGCCTTAGCCCCCCAGGCCAAGCAAGGGGGCGCGGCGGCGGGCGGCGGCGATGCCGTCTTCGCCCATGACCTTGGCCAGGGCTGTCACGCCCTTGCCGGCGATGTCGGCGACAGTGCCACGGCCCAGGCGGCGGGCCTGTTCCAGCCACAGATAGGCCTCGGCCTCGTCCTTGCCGACGCCGCGACCGGTGATCAGCAGGGCGGCCAGGTTGAGCATGGCCACGGTGTCGCCGGCCTTGGCGGCGCGGCGCAGCCAATAGGCCGCCGATGTCGCGTCGCTGTCTTGCAGCAGCAGTCCCAGATTGAGCTGGGCTTGGCGCAGCCCCTGTTCCGACGCCTGGGTATAGAAATCCAGGGCGGCGTCCAGATCGCGCCCGCGCAGCAGATTGCCCAGGTTGAACTGCGCCTCGGCCACCCCCAGGGCGGCGGCCTGACGATAGAAATCCTCGGCCTTGATCGGGTCGGCATCGACGCCCTGGCCGGCCTCGTACAAAGCCCCCAGGCTGAACAGGGCGGCGGCCTCGCCCTGGGCGGCGGCCTTCTTGTACCATTGCTCGGCCACCTTGGAATCGGCGGGGCAGCCGCGTCCGGCCCGGATCATGTTGGCCAGATTGTACTGGGCCTGGGCGTCGCCGGCCTTGGCGGCGGCCAGATACCAGCGCAGGGCTTCGCCATCGTTGGTGCGCACGCCCAGGCCCTGATCGTACATGATGGCCAGCGCGTATTGGCCATGCGGGTCATTGGCCTGGGCCGCCCTGGCGTACCACGACACCGCCTCGACCTCGTCCATCTCGACGCCCAGGCCTTGGCGATAGGCATTGCCCAGGGCGACCCAGGCGGCGGGGCTGTCGGCCCGCTTCAGGGCGTCCACGTCGATCGGGCCGCCGCTCTCCAGGTCCAGCGGATCGCTGTCGGCCTCGGGGGCGATCAGCGGCGCATCCATGCCGCCATCGCCTTCCGGCCCCGAAGCCGGCTTCAGGCTGTCGAGCAGATCGTCCAGGCTTTGCCGCTGGCGTGGATTGGGAGTGTCGGCGGGCGGGGTGATGTCCATGCCCTGGGCCTGCATCTGCTGCAAGGTGCGGGCCGCCTGGGGGTGGCCTTGGGCGGCGGCGCGGTGCAGCCAGCGCACGGCCTCGGTGGTGTCGCGCGCGACCTTCTGTCCCAGGCGATAGGCCTCGCCCAGGCTGAATTGCGCCGTCATCTCGCCGGCTTCCGCCGCCTTGCGATAGGCGGCGATGATTTCAGGTTCGCGTGCCATCAGCCCCTCTTCGTACCAACGGTCAATAAGATTGACCGTTGCAAGTTCCTTGCCGGGCGCGGGCATCCGCCCGCTTGGCCGCCGCCTCGAGTCGAAGACGTGCGCGAAGCGACACAATGGCGGCCAACCCGCGTTGCTCAGGCGGTGATCACCACCTTGTTGCGCCCGCCCAGCTTGCCGTCATAAAGCGCCCGGTCGGCCAGTTCGATGGCGTCATCCACCGACAAGTCGGCGTTGATTTCGGCGATGCCGAAGGTGGCGGTGACCGGAATGGGGGTGCCGCGATCATCGGTCAGTTCCAGGGCGGCGATGGCGGCGCGGATGCGTTCCAGCACCAGGGCGCCGTTCTCGGCGTTGGTGCCGGGCAAGCACAACAGGAATTCCTCGCCGCCATAGCGATAGACCACGTCATAGGGGCGCACGGTGGCCTTGAGCACGCCGGCGATGGCGCGCAGCACCTTGTCGCCCTGGGAATGGCCGAAGCCGTCATTGATCTTCTTGAAATGGTCGATGTCGGCCAAAGCCAGGGACAGGGGCAGCTTTTGCCGGATGGCGCGGTCGCGTTCGCCCATCAGATGGGTGCGCATGCTTTGGCGGTTGGACAGCCCGGTCAGCGGATCGACGGTGGCCAGGGCCTTCCACACCTCGCGTTCCAGGCCTTGGGCGGTGGCGCCGAAAGCCAGCACCGACATCATCAGGGTTTCGTAATCCGAGGTGGTCACCGTCAGCCCGGCCTGGGCCCGGCCCGACAATTGCGCCGCCTTGTCGTGGACCTCGTCATGTTCCGCCGCCAATTGGGCGAAATCGGGAAAAGTGGCGAAGGGGGTGTCGCCGGCGCTTTTATGCCATTGATCGAACGGACAGGCGCAGGCGGCGGGATCGGGAAACTTGACGCCGTCCTGGCGGTTCAGCACCGCCTGATACCAGCGGTGCAGCCAGTCGAAATGCCCGGCCAGCCCCTGCTGAAACGCCGTCAGCGAGGCGAAGACCTCTTCCGGTTTCATTGCGTGCCCTCTTTAGTTACCCGTGAAAAAGTCCTTCGCTTTTCCCCGTTGATTTAAATTGAGAAAAATAGGCTTGGGGCGGCCCTGCGCCTATTTTTCACGGACGATTCTTTACCATGGTCCGGGGGCGAGTATGCTCTTTGGATGTGTGCGTATCAAGGGGCATTACACCGCCCACTGCAATCGCCACTCGTCATAAGGCAGGATATCGGGCGGTTCGCCATTGGCGCCGACCCAGGAATCGACCACGAATTCAAGCCCCTGATCGTCGATGATGGTCACCGCCACATGTTGCAGCAACAGCGTGTAGCGGGTGACCAGACCGCCCAGGCGGTGATGGACGACCAAGCCGGCGCCGATCAGGCGATCCAGGGTGTTGTGGGTGTTGACCGCCTCGGACACGCAATCGAGCTGGTCGGGCTCGTCCCAATCCACATGGCGGTTGCCCGGGGCGTCGGCCCAGGTGCCGTTGCGCCCGCCGGTAAAGTTTTCCATCTGGGCGATGGCCTGGCCGATACGCTGGCGTTCCGCCGCCGCGTCATCGGTGCCGGCAAACAAGGCGCGCAGAAGACCGGCCTCGCCATCGCTCAGGATGATGGGATCCTGGTGGCTACAGGCGGTGCCGGCGCAGACGATCATGGTGGCGGTCAGGGGATCGCCGGAGATATCGGCATTGGCGGTGATGATGGTCATGGCGCGATGTTGCCAATCGTCGAAATCGTCGGCCAGGGCTGCGCTTTCCTGCGCCCTGGCCACGGCTGGGGCCAGGATCAGCAGGGCAAGCAGAAGGCGGATCGCATATGGCATGGCGGCACTCAGCGGATGATCAGGCGGCCCAGCAGGACTTCCACGGCTTTTTCCGCCCCCGGCTCCTTGCGCACCAGATCAAGGGCGATGGCCTTGACGGTGGCCGCCGGATTGCCGCGGGAAAATTCCTCCCAGGTCATGGCCGACAGGGCATGGGAAATTTTCACCCCCACCGACTTGTCCAGCTTGGCGCCTTCCTGGTGGAAGACGGCGGTGGCGTCCACCACCACCATGTGGAAGATACCGGCTTCGTCCCAGTATTCCACGTTGATGGTGGGCAGTTTGACATAGAATTCGCTGCCCTTGGCCCCGGCCGCCAGGGCCTGGCCCATGGGCAGGACCAACAATCCGGCCAGGAACGTGCGCCGCTTCATGGCGGGTCGGTCTCCGACAGGACGACGCGGGCCTCGGCCAGTTCGGCCCCCATCAGGCGGATATTGCCCAACAGGGCGCCGACGATGACGCGCACGCCCTTGGGGGCTTTTTCCAATTGTTCGGTCAGGCGCTCCTTGCCGATGACGACGCAGGCGGTTTCCTCTTCCGCCAAGGCCGAGGCCATGCGCGGCTGGTCGTCGATCAGCGCCATTTCACCGAAGATGCCGCCTTGCAGGATGGTGCCGATGGCGATGCGCTTGCCCTGCACGGTCTTGTAGACGGAGACGCGGCCATATTCGACCACATAGGCCTCGGCCCCCGGCGTGCCTTCCGCGAAGATCAGCGAACCGGGGGCGAAGACCTTGCGGCGCGAATTGGACAGATTGCTCATGAGCCGGCTTTCCTAACTCTGCCGCCGGGCGGTGAAGTTCTTGGGCACCAGCACGGTGTTCTGCGCCGGGGCGATGGCGTCGCGGTCGGGATAGTCGATGGTATAATGCAAGCCTCGGCTTTCGCGGCGCGCCAGGGCCGAGCGCACGATCAGGTCGGCGACCATGGCCAGATTGCGCAGTTCCAGCAGATTGTTGGTGACGCGGAAGCTGCCGTAATATTCGGCGATTTCCGACAGCAGCAGCTTGATGCGGTGCTTGGCCCGCTCCAGCCGCTTGGTCGAGCGCACGATGCCGACATAATCCCACATGAAGCGGCGCAACTCGTCCCAATTGTGGGCGACCACCACTTCCTCGTCCGAATCGGTGACCCAGCTTTCGTCCCAGGCGGCCACCACCGGCGGCGGGGCGATGGACTCCATGGTGGCGGCGATGTCGGTGGCGGCGGCGGCGCCGAACACCAGGCATTCCAGCAACGAATTGGAGGCCATGCGGTTGGCCCCGTGCAGGCCGGTGCACGACACCTCGCCGATGGCATAGAGGTTGGGGACATCGGTACGACCGGCCAGATCGGTCAGCACGCCGCCGCAGGTGTAATGGGCGGCGGGCACCACCGGAATGGGTTCACGCGTCATGTCGATGCCGAATTTCAGGCATTCGGCATGGACGGTGGGGAAGTGGCTTTTGATGAAGTCGGCGGGCTTGTGGCTGATGTCCAGGTAGACGTTGGAACAGCCCAGCCGCTTCATCACGTCGTCGATGGCGCGGGCCACCACGTCGCGCGGGGCCAACTCGCCGCGCGGGTCGTAATCATCCATGAAGCGGCTGCCGTCGGGGCGCAGCAGGTGGCCGCCCTCGCCGCGCACCGCCTCGGTGACCAGAAAGGTCTTGGCCTTGGGATGGTAAAGGCAGGTGGGGTGGAATTGCGAGAATTCCATGTTGGCCACCCGGCAACCGGCGCGCCAGGCCATGGCGATGCCGTCGCCGGTGGAACCGTCGGGATTGGATGAATAGAGATAAACGCGCGAGGCGCCGCCGGTGGCCAGCACCACGGCGCGGGCCGGCAGGGTGATGACCCGGCCCGACGAACGGTCGAGCGCATAGGCGCCGACGCATCGGCCCAGCCGTCCGCCGCCCAGGCGTTCGCGGATCAGGTCGACGGCGATATGGTGCTCGAACACTTCGGCGCCCGATTCGACGATGCGTTCCATCAAGGCGGTCTGCACCGCTTTGCCGGTGGCGTCGGCGGAATGGATGACGCGGCGATGCGAGTGCCCACCTTCCCGCGTCAGGTGATACTCGGCGCCCTCGCGGTCGAACAGGACGCCCTTGTCGATCAGCCACTGGATGGACGGCTTGGCGTTGTCGACGACGAAACGCACGGTCTCGGCATTGCACAGGCCACCGCCGGCGGTCAGTGTATCGGCCAGATGGGCGTCGGTGGTGTCGGCGGCGTCCAGCACGGCGGCGATGCCGCCTTGGGCATACATGGTGCTGCCTTCCGACAGCGGCCCCTTGGCCAGGATGGCAATCCGGGCCTGCGGCTTGGCTTCCAGAACGCGCAGGGCCAGCGACAGGCCGGCGGCGCCGGAACCGATGACGAGCAGGTCATAGGACATCAGCGGGTTCTCCCCCATCAGCTCCAGTCCAGGCCGATATCCACGGCCGGGGCGGATTGGGTGATGCGGCCGACGGAAACGAAATCGACACCGGTTTCGGCGATGGCGCGGATGGTCTCCAGCGTCACCCCGCCCGAGGCCTCGGTCTTGCAGCGTCCGGCCACCAGGGCGACGGCTTGGCGCAAGGCGTCCGGCCCCATATTGTCCAACAGCACGATGTCGGCGCCGGATTCCACCGCCTCGGCCACCTGTTCCAGGGTGTCGCACTCGGCTTCGATATTGGGATGGCCGGCGGATTTGGCGGCGCGGACCGCTGCTCCGACGCCGCCGCAGACGGCGATGTGGTTATCCTTGATCAGCACGCCGTCATAAAGACCCATGCGGTGGTTTTTGGCGCCGCCGCAGGTGGTGGCGTATTTGGACAGCTTGCGCAGGCCGGGAATGGTCTTGCGGGTGTCCAAAAGCGTGCAGCCGGTGCCACTGATCCTGTCGGCGTATTGGGCGGTGATGGTGGCGATGCCGCTCATCAATTGCAACAGGTTGAGCGCGGTGCGTTCGGCGGTCAGCAGGCCGCGGGCCGGGCCTTCGATCTCGGCCAGGACGGTACCGGCGGTGACCTTCTGACCGTCGCTGACGCGGGCGGCGAAGCAGGCTTCCGGCACCACCATGCGAAACGCCTCGGCCGCCACCGGCAGGCCGGAAATCACCATGGCATGACGCGCCTGCATGACGCCCTTGAAGCGCAGGTCGGCGGGGATGACGCTGGTCGAGGTGATGTCGCCGGCTTCCAGGTCGTTGCCGCCCACGTCTTCCGAAAGCGCCGCCAGGATGACCCGCCGCGCATCGATCATGTCGATCTTGTCAGCCATTGGACGAGCCCCCCATGGGTACGGACACCGACAGTTCCAGCATACGCTCGAGCGGCTTCAGCGCCTTGATCCGCAAGTCTTCCGGCACGGCGATGGCGGGGCCTTCATTGGCCATGGCCAGATAGATCTTTTCCAGCGTGTTCTTGGCCATGAACGGGCAATCGGCGCACGACGCGCAGGCACCGTCGGCGAAAGGCGCCGGGATGAAGGTCTTGTGCGGTGCCGCCTTGGTCATCTGGTGGATGATGTGCGGCTCGGTGGCGATGATGAATTCGGTCCCGTCGGTCTTGACGACGTAATCCAGGATACCCTTGGTCGAGCCGATGTAATCGGCGTGGCGCAGCACCGTTTCCGGGCATTCCGGATGGGCGGCGACCAGGGCGGCGGGATGGCGGGTCTTGAGCTTGACCAGTTCCCGCTCGGAAAACTGTTCATGGATGATGCAACTGCCCGGCCACAGGGTCATGTCGCGCCCGGTCTTCCTGGCGATGAAGCTGCCCAGGTGGCGGTCGGGGGCGAACAGGATGGGCCGGTCGGCGGGCAGGGAATTGACGATCACCTCGGCGTTGGACGAGGTGACGATGACATCCGACAGCGCCTTGATGTCGGCGGAACAGTTGATGTAGGTCACCGCGATGTGGTCGGGGTGGGTGGCGCGGAAGGCGGCGAAGGTGTCGGGGCGGCAGGATTCCTCCAAGGAACAGCCGGCCTCGGCATCGGGGATGACCACGATCTTGCCCGGGCTCAGGATTTTTGCCACCTCGCCCATGAAGCGGACGCCGCAAAACACGATCATGTCGGCATCGGTGGCCGCCGCCTTGCGCGACAGATCCAGCGAATCGCCGACGAAATCGGCCAGATCCTGGATTTCGCCATCCTGGTAGTAATGGGCCAGGATGATGGCGTTCTTTTCCTTGCGCAGGCGGTTGATGGCCTCGATCACGTCCATGGTGGGATCAAGGTCCGCCTCGGTCAGGGCGCCGGCGGGAAGCGGCAAAACGGTATCGGTCATGGGAGCGTGGGCCTCGGGTGGTGGGGGAGCGGCGAACTCCCGAATTCCTGAAGGATGAAGTAAGAACTAATTTTGCCGCCAAAGGCAACCTGTCAGGTGCTGCCATTTAAATTAGACAACTCGTATGCCTTCTAAAGATGGGTGCGATCCATACTGAAAGCAGGCTGTGACAGAGTGTGATTTTTATCCATTATGAGTTTGGGGTCACAGGAAAAATTGGTGGGATTTTGAGATGGGCGCAGCCGTGGCGCAGGAAGGTTTTGACACTCCTCCCTTAATCGTTGTTATCGAAGACGAGCCGATGGTTCTTTCCGCCTATGAATTCATGTTCGAGGCCTGGGGCTACCGTTTCGTCGGTGCCGAAAGTGCCACGGTGGCCCTGGCCAAGCTGGCGGTGCTGCGCGCCCTCCCCGATTTCATCGTTGCCGATTACCGTCTGGCTGATGGCCAGACCGGCACCCAGGCCATCTGCTTGTTGCGTCAGGCTTTCGGCCACGACATCCCAGGCCTGCTGGTCACCGGTGAAACCTCGATCGAGACCTTGCGCGATGCCGCCTCGACCGGGTTTCCGCTGTTGCGCAAGCCGGTCGGTTCGCGCCAGTTGCAAGACGCCGTCGCCCGCGGTATGGCCTGCGGGTTCTGATCCCCGCGCCGTCCACAAATTTTCTTTCGGAATCGGTTTTCCGTCCAGGGGGGCGAACGTGATCTCGCCCGACCGCCCCTGCGCGCGCGGCAAGCGCCAGATTCTCCGCGCCTCATCCTTCAGCCCCGGGCGCTCCCCCGTCAATCCGATTCCTGGGTCAGCGCCAGCCGGGCGTAATCGTCCTTGCGGTAATCCTCCAGCAGCGCTTGCACGTCTTCCGCCGGCTTGCCCAATTGGCGCAGCACATGGCCGGTCAGTTGCAGGCTGCCTTCCAGCATTTCCGGCACCACGGCGGTGGCGCCGCCGGCTTCCAGCCCCTTGGCCTGACGGCGGTCGCGGGCACGGGCCAGGATGCGCAGTTCCGGGAACAGGGCGCGTAGGCGTGGCACCAGCTTTTCCCGGCTCGAGCCCGAATCGATGGTCAACACCACGGCCCGCGCCCGGTCGCCGCCCACCGCCTTCAGCACCTCGAGCTTGCGGATATCGCCGAAGAACACCGGCTCGCCCCGTTTGCGCAGGGCGTCCACCAGCAACGGCTCGCGCTCGATGCCCACATAGGGGATGTTCTGTTCGCGCAGGATGGACAGCACGATCTGGCCGGCGCGACCGCAGCCGGCGATGATGACATGGTTGGCCAGATCCTTGGTTTCCGTCCCCGGATGGGGCAGGTCGCCGGCATGCAGGCGCTGGTGCCGGGCGATCCATTCCGCCACCAGGGCCAGAAGCGGGGTCAGTGCCATGCTGATGGCGACGATGCCGGTGACCAGCTTGGCGGTATTGGCATCGAGCAGATTGCTTTGCTGGGCGCGGGCCAGCACGACGAAGGCGAATTCGCCGCCCTGGGCCAGCAACAGCCCCAGATGCAAGGCGGTGGCAAGCGGAAAGCGGAAGGCCAAAGCCAACACCGCCAGGATGGACGCCTTGACCGCCAGCAGCAGGCCGACGCCGATGGCGGTGCGCGGCAGATCGGCCAGCAGCGCGGTGGGATCGACGGTCATGCCGACGGTCAGGAAGAACAGGCCCATCAACAGGCCGCGCACCGGCAGGATATCGGCTTCCACCTGATGGCGGAACTCGGTGGAGGCCAGCATCACTCCGGCCAGGAAGGCGCCCAGAGAATGGGACAGACCCAGGGATTCGGTGGCGAACGAGGTGCCGATCACCGCGAACAGGGCGGCGGCGACGAACACCTCGGGCGAGCGGGTGGCGGCCACCGCCTGGAACAGGGGCCTGAGCGCCAGCCGGGCGAGGACGAAGATGACCGCCATGGCCAAAGCCGCCTTGGACAAGGCGATGGCCATGCCGGTCAACATGCCCAGGCCGCTGGCGCCCGAGCCCAGCAGCGGAATCATCACCAACAGCGGCACCACCGCCAGATCCTGCAAGATCAGCACCGCCACCGCCACCCGACCGGTCTGGCTGGTCAGCTGGTTGCGTTCGGACAGGATTTGCAGGACGAAGGCGGTGGAGGAAAAGGCCAGGGCGAGGCCGACGATCACGGCACCGGCAAAGGGCAGCGTCGGCAGCAGCAGCGCCAAGAGCATGGCCGCCACCAGGCCGGTGGCCAGAACCTGGGCCGAGCCCAGGCCGAAGATGAAATGACGGATCACCCGCAGGCGGTCCCACGACAGTTCCAACCCGATCATGAACAGCAGGAAGACGATGCCCAACTCGGCCAGGGACCGCGTTCCCTCGTTATCGGCGATCAGTCCCAATCCCACCGGCCCGGCCACCGAACCGGCGATCAGATAACCCAGGACCGGGCTGACCCGCAGCCGGTGGCACAGGGGTGAAACCAGCACGGCAATGGCCAGAAAGATAAGAACGTCGATGATGATGCCGTGATCCAAAAAATCTCTCCGTCTCGACGCAATCGCATCCTGTCTTGCCCGCCATATGCCCATGCCCTCTGGACAAGGCGGGTGGCGCCCCTTAAACCGGTTACAGCGAAAGGAGGCCACGCGTGATCGACAGCATGAATGCGGCGATCTTAATCCTGGCCGCGCTGGTGTCCATCAGCGTGTTGTCCAGCCTGCTGTCCTATCGCGTCGGTGCCCCCCTGCTGCTGGTGTTCCTGGGCGTCGGCCTGTTGGCCGGCCAGGACGGCATCGGCGGCCTGGGATTCGACGATGTGGGCAGCGCCTATCTGATCGGCTCCATCGCCTTGGCCATCGTTCTGTTCGATTCCGGCTTTCATACCCCGTTCAAGTCTGTGCGCCAAGCGGCGTTTCCGGCTTTGTCGCTGGCGACCATCGGCGTCGTCGGCACGGCGGCGGTGGTGGCGGTGCCGGCCTTTTATCTGCTGGGCCTGGATTGGCTGGAAAGCCTGCTGCTGGGCAGCATCGTCGCCTCCACCGACGCGGCGGCGGTGTTCTTTCTCATGCGGGTCGGCGGCATCACCGTACGCGAGCGCGTCCGCTCGATCCTGGAGGTGGAATCGGGCAGCAACGACCCCATGGCCATCTTCCTGACCGTGGTCTTGATCGAGTTCATCGTCGACCGGTCCACCCATAACGGTTTCGGCCTTTATGTGATCGTGCATCTGGTGCAGCAATTCGGTATCGGCACCATTGCCGGTCTGGCCGGCGGCGTGGTCATCGTCCAGGCGGTCAACCGCTTGGGGCTGGAACGCGGGCTGATGCCCATCGCCGCCCTGTCCTTGGCCCTGGTGCTGTTCGCCGGCACCGCCGTCATCGGCGGTTCGGGCTTCCTGGCCGTCTATGTGGCCGGGCTGGTCGCCGGCAATTCCGCCCTGGTCGCCCCCGATACCATGCGGCGGTTCCAGGATGGCGCCTCGTGGCTGGCGCAGATCGCCATGTTCCTGACCCTGGGGCTGCTGGCGACGCCGTCGCAATTCATCCCGCTGATCCTGCCGTCTTTGGGCATCGCCGCCGTGCTGATCTTCGTCGCCCGCCCGCTGGCGGTGTGGGTGGGGCTGCTGCCGTTTCGCACCAATCGCAACGAAACCGCCTTTGTCGCCTGGGTCGGCCTGCGGGGTGCCGTCTCCATCCTGCTGGCGGTGCTGCCCATGGTGGCGGGCATGGAAAACGGGCGCTTGTTCTTCAACGTCACCTTCATCGTCGTGCTGGTGTCCTTGGCTTTGCAGGGCTGGACCCTGGGGCCGGTGGCCCGCTGGCTGGGTCAGGTGGTGCCGCGCCGTATCGGCCCGGTGGAACGCATGGAGCTGGAAATCCCCGGCGCCCGCCACGAACTGGTGTCGTACCGCATCGTGCCCGATTCCCTGGTCGCCCACGGGCACCGGCTGCCGCGCTGGGCGGCGCCGTCGCTGGTGGTGCGCGATGGACGATCCTTGCTGGGGGTGACGGTCAGCGCGCTGCGCCCCGGCGATCTGGTCTGGCTGTTCGCCCGGCCCGACCGGGTCAACCAGTTGGATCGCCTGTTCGCCAGCCCCGCCGGCGCCGCCGAGGCCGACCGCCAGTTCTTCGGCGACTTCCCGATCGATCCCCAGGCCAGGATGACCGATCTGGGGCTGCTTTACGGTCTGGCCATGCCGCCCGATTGCAGCGAGGTCACCGTCGCCCAATGGATGGCCGATACCTTGGGCACCTATCCCGGCATTGGCGACCGCATCGCCCTGGGCGAGGTGGAACTGATCGTCCGCGCCCTTGGTCCCGACGATGTCATCAGCGAAATCGGACTGGCCACCGAGCCGACCCAGATCGACAAGCCGCGCCTGCCGCTGTTTCCGTCGGGGCGGGAGGTTCGGCAAAGACTGAAGGGTTTGTTCAGCCGTTCCGGTTGAACTGTTCCAGCAATTGGCCGATGCGGACGGAATCACCCTGGCCCATGACCTGCTGGGCGAAGCCGCGCGACTGGACGTGGTCCAGGGTGCGGATGCGCTTTTTCACCACCGGTATGTTGGTGGCCGACATGGACAGGTCGTGGATGCCCAGGCCCAGCAGCAGCCCGGCATAGCGCGGGTCGCCGGCCACCTCGCCGCAGACGCCGACGGGGATGCGGGCGCGGTTGGCGGCCTCGGCGGTGAACTGGATCAGCCGCAGCACCGCCGGATGCAGCGGGTTGTACAGGTGGGCCACCGCTTCGTCGGCGCGGTCGATGGCCAGGGTGTACTGGGTCAGGTCGTTGGTGCCGATGGAAAAGAAATCGGCGTGCCCGGCCAGGGAATCCGCCGACAGGGCGGCGCCGGGGATCTCGATCATCACGCCCAAGGGCGGCAACGGGTCGGGCAGGGGGCTGCCGGCCTGACACAGACGTTGCGCGGCGCGGTCGCGCGCCGCGCGCACGGCGGTGATTTCGTCGATGGTGGCGATCATGGGAACCAGGATGCGCACCGGGCCATGAACGCTGGCGCGCAAAATCGCCGACATCTGGATATCCAGCAATTCCGGGCGGGCCAGCGACAGCCGCACGGCGCGCAGGCCGAGCGCCGGATTGGGGCCGGGGATGATGCCGAGCGAATGGGCCAGCTTGTCGCCGCCCACGTCCAGGGTGCGGATGGTCACCGGGCGGCCGCCCATGCGTTCGACCACATTGCGCATGACCTGGTATTGCTCGTCCTCGTCCGGCAGGTCGTCGCGGTTCATGTACAAAAATTCCGAGCGGAACAGGCCGATGCCCTCGGCCCCGGCGGCAAGGACCGAATCCACTTCCGACGGCAATTCAATATTGGCCTGCAACAGCAATCGCACGCCGTCGCGGGTGATGGCCGGCACATCGCGCAGTCGCGACAAGGTGCGGCGCTCGCGCAGGAAACGGGCGCGGCCCTGGCGATAGCTGCCCAAGGTGGCGGCATCGGGGGTGAGAATCACTTGGCCGTGGCTGCCGTCGACGATGGCGGTGGTGCCGCTGGCGGCGTGTTTCAGCAGGCCGGCCACGCCCAGCACCGCCGGCAAGCCCAGCGAGCGGGCCATGATGGCGGTGTGGCTTTCGGCTCCGCCCAGTTGGGTGGCGATGCCGGCCACCTGCCTGGGGTCCAACAGCGCGGTGTCGGCGGGGGTCAGGTCTTCCGTCAGGATGATGGCGTTCTTGGGCAGGGCCTGGAACGGGCGATAGGTCTTGCCGGTCAGGTTGCGGATCAGCCGGCGGCCGAGATCGCGGATATCGGCGACGCGGGCGGCCAGATAGCTGTCCTCCATGGCCTCGAAACCACGGGCGATCTGGTCGATTTCGTGCTGGACGGCGGCTTCGGCGTTGATGCGGTCGACCTCGATGCGGCGATGGACACCGCGGATCAGCCGCGATCCGTGCAGCATCTGCTGGTAGGCGTCGAGCAGATAGCCCAGTTCTTCCGAGGCCGAGCCTTCCAGGGTGCGGGCCTTGTCCTGCAACCGCGCCACCTGCTGGCCGGCCTGTTCGGCGGCGACGGTGAAGCGCAGCTTCTCGTTTTCCACCTGGGCGGGCAGGATACAGAATTCGGCGACGGTGACGGCGTCGGATTCGTGCCGGTAGACCGTACCGATGGCGATACCCCGGCTGACCGCCATCCCGTGTAGCAGCGTCTCGGCCATGGCCGGGCTCAGTCTTCTTCGTCGAATTTTTGCGCGATCAGGGCGCACAGGGCGTCCAGCGCCGCTTCGGCCTGGGGGCCGGAGGCGGCCAGATCGATGCAGCAGCCGGGGGCGGCGGCCAGCATCATCAATCCCATGATCGACATGCCCGACACCTCGGTGCCGCGATGGGCGACATTGACCTGGGCGTCGAAGGTGGCGGCCAGCTTGACGAATTTGGCGGCGGCGCGGGCGTGCAGGCCGCGACGGTTGCAGATGGTCGCCTGCCGCGAAACGGGATTGTCCAGGACGGGGGCGGAATCGGCGTTCATTTACGGTCCTGGGTCAACAGCTTGGACGCCACGTTGATATATTTGCGTCCGGCATCCTGGGCCGAGGCGACGGATTCGGCCAAGGGCTCGGAATGGCGCACGCTGGCCAGCTTGATCAGCATGGGCAGGTTGACGCCGGCGATGACCTCGACCTTGGCCTTGTCCATGATCGAGATGGCCAAGTTCGACGGCGTGCCGCCGAACATGTCGGTCAGCACCACCACGCCGGTGCCGTCGTCGCATTTGGCCACCGAGGCCAGAATATCGTTGCGGCGCTGCTCCATGTCGTCGTCGGGGCCGATGCAGACGGCCCCCACATTGGGTTGCGGGCCGACCACGTGTTCCATGGCGGCCACCAGTTCATCGGCCAGCCGGCCGTGGGTGACGAGTACCAGACCGATCATTTCCATCCCCTCATCATATCCCTTCCAGGCCCAGCTCGCGGTGACGCAGCTCGACCCTGGCGCCTTGGTCTTTCAGCCAATGGGCCAGACGCTCGGCCACATAGACCGAACGGTGCCGACCGCCGGTACAACCGACGGCGATGGTCAGATAGCTCTTACCCTCAGCCGCGAAGCGCGGCAACAGTGGCGCGAGCAAATCGGTCAAAGAGCCGAAGAAACCGGCGAAGGCCGGGTCGGCGCTGACATAATCGGCCACCCCCTGGTCGCGCCCGGTCAAGGGCTTCAACTCGGGGACGTAATGGGGGTTGGCGAGGAAACGGGCGTCGAACACCAGATCGGCCTCGCGCGGCAGCCCCTCGCGATAGGCGAACGAGGTGACGAAGACCAACAGGTTGCGATCGGATTCCATGGCGAAATGCGATGACAGCACCCGCTTGAACTCGCCCGGCGCCAGGTTCGAGGTGTCGAACACCACGTCGGCGCGGCGCTTCAGCGGACTGACCAGGCCGCGCTCATGGCGGATGCCGTCGATCAGCGGACGGTCGGCGGCCAGCGGGTGACGCCGTCGGGTCTCGGTGAAACGCCGTCGCAACACCTCGTCGTCGCAATCGAGGAACAGCAGGCGGACGTCACGTCCGGTCTCGGCCATGATGCGGTCGATCTCGGCCAGCACCGGCTCGACGCCGAAATCGCGGGTGCGGATATCGATGCCCACCGCCAGCGGTCGCCCGCCGCCGCCCTGCATCAGGCTGGCCAGCAGCATCACCGGCAGGTTGTCCACCGCCTCGTAGCCCAAGTCTTCCAACACCTTCAACGCCGAGGTCTTACCGGCGCCCGACAGCCCGGTAACGATGACGGCGCGGCCCGAAGCCGGCGAAGGGGTGGGATTCTCGCTCATTACAGGATGATACTATCTCGCGTCGCCACCCCGAGGGCAAGGCGAACCTTGGCCGGGGTCGAGGACTCGAAGGCGGCCAGCGCCACCCGGGGGACGTGGATACCCAGGAAGGCGGCCATTCCCGGCTCGGGCAGGCGCTCGACATCCTTGGCCGCCACCAGATCGACCACCAGCGCCACCGGCACCCGGTCGCGGTGGGGCAGACGGACGATGCCCAGGCCGCGGACTTCCAGCATACCGGCGATGGCGGTCGGGCACGAGGCGAACAGGCGGGCATCCTGGGCGGATAATTGGGTCTGGTCGTCGGCGACGAGAAGGGCACCGCCATCGATCAACCGCAGGGCAAGGTCCGACTTGCCGCCGCCCGACGGGCCACGGATGATAACGGCATGACCGCCGATCTCGACGCTGGTGGCATGAACCAGTTGCATGAAAACAGCGTGTGCGTCGGCGGGGGGAGAGTCAAGGGGAGGTGGGGGAGAGGGGAAGGGATGGGCGGATTGTGCCCATAAAGACCGCTTCCAAGCTTTGGTGCAGCTCTCCAAAGCGGTTGCTCAACAGCGGCCCGGTTGCCTTTTTGAGCGGGATCACCCGGCAATGGAAAACGGATTGACGATTCGCAGCCTCTCGCCGAACGTCATGCCGTGCTGCATATCCTCCGACCATAACGTATCGCACCCGGCATGAAGAGCCGAGGCAACGATCATCGCGTCGTAGGTGGAGAGAGTGTAGCGTTCGGCCAGCGCAAGCCCGGTCTCGTGGGTCTCGACCGTGATCGGTCGGATGGTCAACAAGGAGCGCAGCGTGGACAGAAAGCTGCGCGTATCCGGCCACGTCATCCGCATCTTGCGGCGTGCGACGTTGGTCAGTTCGTTCAGAACCTGCACGCTGATTACGCCGCCATCGCCGATGATCTCTTCCGCCCGATCCGCCTTCGCGGCATCACCAGACGCGATATAGACGAGGACATTGGTGTCGAAGAAACTACCGGGCATTTGCCTCATCCCGATCGAACTTGAAATCGTCCGGCAAACGACCGCGAAAGGCACGAAGCCGCTTCAGCAATTCATCCCGGCCAGGCTTGCGCGCAACGCCGAGATTTCGGGCATCGGCGACATGGATTTCGATCTCGTCGCCGTCTTTAAGCTCAAGGGCCTCAACCACGGCGGCGGGAAGACGAACCGCGAGGCTGTTGCCCCATTTGGAGACCTGCATGTCACCCTCCATCCTGCGGATATACAGTTGTACATTTGTATATCCAACAAGGATTCAAGTCAAGGATGGCGGTTGTTTTCATCTATGGCTTCGCGGCGAGCGAGGTGAAGGCGGCAATCCACGAGACGGCGCTGGGCCTGCATGAATCCGGGCTCATCGACAAGCACACCATGCGGCGGTTCGATCAATCTTGCTTGACGCCAATTCAGAAATTCACCGCTGCGGAAATTCGCGCCCTACGCGAGCGCGAGCAGGTCAGCCAAGCCGTGTTCGCCCTGTATCTCAACGTCACCAAGGATTCGGTGAGCCAATGGGAGCGCGGCGACAAGCGCCCCGCCGGCCCGGCCTGCAAGCTGTTGACCCTGGTCGCCGAGAAGGGGCTGTCGGCTATCGCGTGAGTCTTGGCGGCGGCGGGTCCAGAAGCCGCAGGGCAAGAGCTGAAGTGCCGCTTCCCGAAGGCCAGCAAATGAGGGCGGCATGATCGTCGATCTCGACGTTGGTGGCATGAACCAGATGCATGGAGAGAGCGTGTGCGTAGATGGGAGGGGAGTCAAGGGGAAGGGGTGTTTATGCGCTAATAGGGACGTGGACGACCGCTTTGCGCCCATGGGGGCCGTTCCGGAATTCAATGGCGGTGCCCGGAAGCAGACATGGCGGAATCCAAAATTGAGACGGGAATTTGGTATGGGGAAATGGACTCTGACCCCGTTTTCCCTGACCCCGTTTTCCCACCCCGTTTTCCCACCCCGTTTTCCCACCCCGTTTTCCCACCCCGTTTTCCCTTTGACCACCCCGTTTTCCCTTTGACCCCGTTTTCCCCTTTTGCAAGGTACGGCGTGTCTAACCGCAGCCCGCTAGTTAGTGGATCAGGACGGCATGCCCGCCAATCCCTTCGCTGGTGGGGTGAATAGCGCGCAACGATTTAGAGTTGTACGCATCTCCCGACGATGTCATATCTAGAAACAGGCAGGTAGACACAACTTTGGGTGAATAAAGTGTCGCTTGCAGCCAAGGTAAGGGGTCTGGGGAAAGATGTTAGAACGGCAGATCGGTTGCGTTGCTGATTTCCTTAAGGCCCTTCAGGAGGACCAGATTGCCAGGCCCGGCACCATCTGGTTCAGGGGGCACGCTGACGCCGCGTGGCAGCTGCTTCCAGGCTTCATGCGTTCAACAGCAGATACCTCCGAGGCTACTCTGCTCAACCGTTTTCGCCAAAGTGCGGCCATGCTGGCTGATCGCCGTCCGGTGACGTCGTTTGATTGGACGTTCCTGATGCAGCATTACGGGGTTCCGACGAGACTTCTCGATTGGAGCGAGGGTCCACTTGTTTCGATGTATTTTGCGGTCGAGGCCTGACACCGATGCCGCGCTCTGGTGTCTATGGCCAACCGCTCTTAATAAACATGCCAACATCGTGGATAAGGTCGAGGGGCAGTATATCCCCTCATTCGAGGATGATGAACTGCAAGCCTATTCGACGGACAGTCTCAGACAGAATACGCGGATTGAGCTCTTTCCGGTCGCTACGATCGCGACCAGAAATAATGCACGTATCCAGGCTCAAATGGGCACCTTTACCATTCACCATAACAAGAGGGTCGCTATCGAAGACGTCGGCGACGGTGCGCATGTAGCGAAATATACGATCCCGCACGACGCTCGAGAGCAGCTCTCAAGGGAACTGAAACTTCTTGGAATGACGCGTTTCAGTCTATTCCCCGAGCTGGCAAGCGTCGGTTCGATCCTCAAGGAAATGATGCAATGAGCTTTGTCGACACGTCCACACTAAAAAACAGCACAATCATGCTGCTTTACGCTGAGCGCTCTGAGATCAAAATGAATCCGGAGTATCAGCGGATGGGAGGGGTTTGGACCAAGGAAAAGCGCCGCCTCCTAATCGACTCCATTCTCAATGACTATGATCTCCCGAAGATTTACTTCCACGCGCTAAGCCACGATGAGCAGTCAGAAACCGGCTACCGTTTTGCTGTCATTGACGGGCGTCAGCGACTTGAGGCGATCTGGGGGTTCATGGACGGAGAGTTCACTCTTGCCTCTGACTTTGAGTATCAGCGGGACCCGCAACTCAATCTCGGTGGGTTGAGCTATGAGGACATCGCCAAACAGTATCCGAAAATTCGCGTTAAGTTTGACTCATTCGTATTGCCGGTGGTGACCGTCTCAATCGAAGGCAACGATCTCGATCTGATCGAGGACATGTTCTCGCGTTTGAATGAAGCTGTGCCCTTGAACGCAGCGGAGAAGAGAAACGCCATTGGCGGCGATCTCGTTCGGGCCATAGCAGATATTTCTCAGCACAACTTCCTTGCTAGCCGGGTTAAATTCAAGAATAACCGATACCAGTATAGAGAGGCGGCGGCTCGCTTTCTGCTTGTTGAAGACAGCCTGAAAAGTTCCAGGCAAATTGTAGACACCAAGAAGGTTTATCTCGACGGACTCGCGCGGAAATATCGAGACGGTGCGACGGACTACGTCATTCGCCTCAAGACCGATGTCTGCACAGTTCTTGATCGGATGGAGGCTGTTTTCACCGATGCGGACGAGTTGCTGCTCGCCCAAGGTATTCTTGTCGTTTACTATCTAATCTTCCGATCGGCCAGCACCCATGGTGAGGACGCGAAACTGACCCGCCGGAGTCTGCTCGATTTTCGGCAGACGCTGGCGGATAACCGCGAAGCAGCTATCAAGAATTATGAAGGTGCTTCCTTCGAGTTGCTGGAGTTCGACCGCCTCAATCAGCAAGGTACGAATGATGCCTCCAGTATCAAAGAACGCGTCCGGATATTAAGTGAGTTTCTGGGAGTCACTGTCGAGAAAATATGAGTATCGTTTGGTACCATATGGGCGCTCTAAATGCGGGCTGAAACCCCATCGACCGAAGTCACTCCTGGCTCCCGTAGAATGCTTCCGCTTACGCATTAGTTCGGCTGAAAGCAGTTGGTCCCCTCCCGGCCCCAAGCAGACACCCCACTACGCAGCCTTCAACTCCACCACGAACCGCGCCCCGCCTTCGCTCCGGTTCTCCGCCCAGATCCGCCCGCCATGGGCGTCGATGATCTGTTTGCTGATGGACAGGCCCAGGCCGGAATGGGTGCCGAATTTCTCGCCTGCCGGGCGTTCGGTGTAGAAGCGGTCGAAGATGGCCTCCAGCTTGCCGTCGGGGATGCCGGGGCCGTCATCCTCGACGGTGAGGCGGATGGTCTGGCCGTGGCGGCTGGCCACCAGCCGGATGGTGCCGCCGGGCGGCGAAAACGAAATGGCGTTGCCGATCAGGTTCCTGAGCACCTGCACCAGCCGGCCTTCGATGCCGTCCACCACCAGGGTATCACCCGCCGGCAGCTCCAGGGGAAAATGCAGGGTTTCGACGGTGCTTTGATAGACCTCGGCCAGGGTTGCCAGCAGCAGGGCCAGGGGCACCGGTTCGGTGTCGGCCCGGCTCATTTCCGCGTCCACGCGCGAGGCGTCGGAGATGTCGCTGATCAGCCGGTTCAGCCGTTCGACGTCGTCCTGGATGATCGCCAGCAGCTTTTTCTGCTTTTCCGGGTCGGACAGCCGCGCCGCCGTTTCCACCGCCGAGCGCACGCTGGTCAGCGGGTTCTTGATCTCGTGCGCCACGTCGGCGGCGAAGCGTTCGATGGCGTCCATGCGTGCCCACAGGGCCTCGGTCATTTCCTTGAGCGCCACCGACAATTCACCGATTTCGTCGCCGCGGCGCGACAGGTCGGGGATGCGGTGGGCGCGTCCGCGTCCGTGGCGCACCTGTTCGGCGGCCAGGGCCAGACGGCGGATGGGGCGGGAAATGGTGCCGGCCATGTAGATGGACAGGGCGATGGTCACCGCCAGCGACACGGCGAAGGCCTGGAAGATGGCGACGCGCACCTGGAACAGGGCTCGCGCCACCCGGCTGCCGTCATGGCTGACCATCAGGGCGCCGACCACCTGTTTATAACGCTGCACCGGCACCGCCACCGACAGGATGATGCCGCCGGCGGGCAGGGAACGCACCACCCCTTCCGCCCGCCCGCTCAGGGCGGCGACCACTTCGGGGAAGTGTTCGGCCTTTTGCTGCGGCGGTTCCAGATGCACCGGCAGGGTCTCGTCCAGCGGCATCCAGGTGGCGGCCTGTTCCCACCAGTAATCCAAGGTGGCCAGCCACCCCATCTGCCGGGGCGGGGCCAGATCCTCGATGCGGATATTGCCCTTGGCCGACAGCAGGAAGCGCGAATCGGCGGCCAGAGCGCCGACCGCGTCGAACAAACGGGCCCGGATCTGCGCCGATTGCGCCAGACGGCGGACCATGTGCTGGGCCAGATCCTGGTTGATTTCCAGGAAGCCCAGCGCCTGTTCCGACACCGCGCCTTCGCCCACCGCACCCGCCACCATTTCCGCCTGGGTGGTCAGGCCGGCCAGTTCCGAGCGGATCAGTCCCTGCTTGTAGCGGTCCAGATACAACAGGCCGGCGGCCAGGATGATCGGCGCGATCAGATTGACCAGCAGGATGCGCCGGGTCAGCGGCGACGATAAAGGCCGCCAGCGCCGGCGCCGTTCAGGCTTCGTCACGATAGCGGTAACCGACGCCGTACAGGGTTTCGATCTGGGCGAAATCGTCGTCGATGTCGCGGAACTTCTTGCGCAGGCGCTTGATGTGGCTGTCGATGGTGCGGTCGTCCACATAGATGCTTTCGCCGTAGGCGGCGTCGATCAACTGGTCGCGGTTCTTGACGTGGCCGGGGCGGCTGGCCAGGGATTTCAGGATCAGGAACTCGGTCACCGTCAGGTCGACCTGCTTGCCGTTCCAGGTGCAGATATGGCGGCCCGGGTCCAGCACCAGCTTCCCGCGCACGATGGCCGCGTTGGCGGCGCCGGCATCGCCGCCCTCGGCATTGGCGTCGAGGCGGCGCAGCAGGGCGCGGATGCGTTCGATCAGCAGCTTTTGCGAAAACGGCTTCTTGATGTAGTCGTCGGCGCCCATGCGCAGGCCCAGCAACTCGTCGATCTCGTCGTCCTTCGAGGTCAGGAAGATCACCGGAATGGCCGATTGCTTGCGCAGGCGCTGCAACAATTCCATGCCGTCCATGCGCGGCATCTTGATGTCGAGCACGGCCAGATCGACCGGCTGGCTGGTCAGGCCGCGCAGGGCCTCGGCCCCGTCGGAATAGGTGCGGACCTTGTAGCCCTCGGCCTCCAGCGCCATGGAAACCGAGGTCAGGATATTGCGGTCGTCGTCGACCAAGGCGATGGTGTGAGCCACGTTTGATACCCTTACGGCAGGAAGTCCGGCCACAGGGTGCCTAATCCCGTGGTTGGGGGCAATTGACTTCGCCATTGTGGCGAAATTAAAGCCAACGCCGACCGGTCCCCGAATTTGGAGGCAAAGAGGCGCTCAGCCCCTGCTGTTGGGCGGCTGGAATGCCGTTATTCATACTATTGTAATATATCGTTGCGTTGCGCGTTATGCCCGGCGTGAATGGCGTTCTTATTCCTACGCTATATTGACATAGTCATAAATCAACCGGATGAGGCGAGGCATGAAAGCGCTGCGCATTCACTGGAACCAAGCGGAGACCTGGGCCGGACATCACGATGCCGTGCAGGGGTCCGGTCAGACCGAGGCCGATGGCGATGAAGCGTTGGATCAGGTGTTCGCACGCATCGCCGCAGCCTTACCTGAGCGTTTCAAGCGCCGGGAGTGTCGCCAAAGGGGCGGCCCTGTCGAGGCTGCTTCCAGCGACACGGTTCTGCTGTTTCGCTGGTTGAAAGATCACTGACCAGACGCTGCCGGCTCTTATTTCCCGCCCCACACGAGAGCCGGTGGTCGGGCCCCCCCTTTCCCGCCTCGGCGGGGAAGGGGGATGACCTTTACCGGTCGGGGCCGGCTCTGCCATGATGGTGGCCCGACCAATCTCACGGATGCATCATGGATCAGGCGCCGCCGCAGGACTTGCCCCAGGACAACAAGCTGGCCTTGCGCCGGGTGGTACGGGCCTGCCGCAAGGCCGTCTTGTCCACCTTGCTGGCCGAAGACGGCGCCCCTTACGGGTCGCTGGTGACGGTGGCGCTCGACCACGATCTGTCGCCCATCCTGCTGTTGTCGGCCCTGTCCGACCACAGCCGCAACATCGCCGCCGATGCCCGGGTGTCACTGTTGTTCGACGGCACCGACGGTCATCCCAATCCGCAGACCGGGCCGCGCCTCACCCTGATGGGCAGGGTCGAGAAAACCAGCGACCCGCGGTTGCGGGCGCGCTTCCTCGCCCGGCATCCGGGGGCGGCGCTTTATGCGGATTTCGCCGATTTCAGTTTCTGGCGGGTGGTGGCCGACCGCGCCCATTTCGTCGGCGGTTTCGGTCGGGCGGTGTGGTTGCCGGCCCCTTTCGGCATCGATCCGGCGGTGGCCGCCGCCTTTGCCGCCGCTCCGGAACCCGACGGTGTGGCCGGCTGGGATTTGGATGGGGTTGATGTGATACGCGATGATGTATCTGCCCGTATCTCTTTCGACCCTCCCGTCGACGGCCCGGCAAGCGCGCACAAAGCCTGGGAAAACTTGCAATTTCAAGGCCAGGAATGAGCATTCCTCAGGGCAGACATGACAGCAATATTATTGCGTCCTGAGGCGGAGGCGAGTATCTTCCCCACCTCTTCAGGCGGTAGCGCGGCCTTATAGCGCGAAGCGGGGATGCCCCTACAACGCCCGGTCCGGCGGTTCGGATCGGCGATCAGGGCGACTTCCCTAAAAAAAGGGACGGAGAAAGGCAGATTATGAGCAATATCGGTATCCCCGGCGGAACGACGATCAATGCCGGCTTGCTGGCGTGGGTCGACGAGATGGCGAAGCTGTGCAAGCCCGACAGCATTCACATCTGTGACGGTTCCCAGGTGGAATACGATGCCCTGTGCGCCCAGATGGTGGCCGAGGGCACCATGATCAAGTTGAACGAGGCCAAGCGGCCCAATTCCTATCTGTGCCGTTCCGACCCGCGCGACGTCGCCCGTGTCGAAGATCGCACCTTCATCTGCTCGGTCTCCAAGGCTGATGCCGGCCCCACCAATAATTGGATGGCCCCGGACGAGATGAAGGCCCGCATGAGCAAGCTGTATGACGGCTGCATGAAGGGCCGCACCATGTATGTGGTGCCGTTCTCCATGGGTCCGTTGGGCTCGGACATCGCTCATATCGGCGTTGAAATCACTGACAGCCCCTATGTGTGCACCAACATGCGCATCATGACCCGCATGGGTCAGAAGGTGCTGGACCTGATCGGCAAGGATGGCGAGTTCGTCAAGTGCCTGCACTCCATCGGCGCTCCGCTGGCCCCCGGCCAGGCCGACGTGGTGTGGCCGTGCAATCCCGACAACATCACCATCAGCCATTTCCCGGAAGAACGTGCCATCTGGTCGTTCGGCTCGGGCTATGGCGGCAACGCGCTGTTGGGCAAGAAGTGCTTCGCGCTGCGCATCGCCTCGACCATGGCCCGCGACGAGGGCTGGCTGGCCGAGCACATGCTGATCGTCGGCGTCGAAAACCCGCACGGTGAAAAGACCTATGTGGGCGCCGCCTTCCCGTCGGCGTGCGGCAAGACCAACTTCGCCATGCTGCAGCCGCCCAAGGGCTTCGACGGCTGGAAGATCTGGACCGTGGGCGACGACATCGCCTGGATCAAGCCCGGTGCCGACGGCAAGTTCTACGCCATCAACCCGGAAGCCGGCTTCTTCGGCGTCGCCCCGGGCACCGGTGCGTCGACCAATGCCAACGCCATGGCCGCCTGTGCCGCCAATTCCATCTTCACCAATGTCGGCCTGACCGATGACGGTGATGTGTGGTGGGAAGGCATGACCGACGAAAAGCCGGCCCATCTGATCGACTGGAAGGGCCGCGACTGGACCCCGGATTCGACCGAGCCGGCGGCCCATCCCAATGCCCGCTTCACCGCCCCGGTGTCGCAATGCCCGTCGGTGGACCCGGATTGGGAAAACCCGGCCGGCGTGCCCATCTCGGCCTTCATCTTCGGTGGCCGTCTGTCCAAGACCATGCCGCTGGTCTATCAGTCGTTCAACTGGGCCCACGGCGTCTATCTGGCCGCCACCATGGGCTCGGAAGCCACCGCCGCCGCCGTCGGCCAGGCCGCCATCCGCCGCGATCCCTTCGCCATGCTGCCGTTCTGCGGTTACAACATGGCCGATTACTTCAGCCATTGGCTGTCCATGGGCCGCAAGGTCGCCAATCCGCCGCCGATCTTCCGCGTCAACTGGTTCCGCAAGGATGCCAACGGCAAGTTCATGTGGCCGGGCTTCGGCGACAACATGCGCGTGCTCAAGTGGATCGTCGACCGCGTTCATGGCCGGGCTCCGGGCGTGGAAAGCCCGTTCGGCCACGTGCCGACCTTCGACGATATCGAGTGGAAGGGGCTGGACTATCCCAAGGACAAGTTCCAGGAGCTGATGTCCATCGACCGCGAACAAGGCGTAGCCGAGGCGCGCAGCCAGGAGGAGCTGTTCGACAAGTTCCGGGAACGCCTGCCCGGCGAGTTCCTGGCCTTGCGTGAATTGCTGAAGTCCCGCCTGTGGCGTTCGCCGGAAAAGTGGGAACTGTAAGCGGTTCCGTTCCATACAAGACCCCCGCCGGCACCGGCGGGGGTTTTTGTTTGCGCGGGCTTAAAGTCTCATGCCGACATAAAGATATCTTTATGTGGTGTTGCGTTTTGTCGGAACCCCTGATAAAACCCGTGACCATGTAAACCCAGCGAAAGGCAAGGGACCGTCATGACTGATTATAAGGTTGCCGATATCGGCTTGGCCGCTTGGGGCCGCAAGGAACTGGACATCGCCGAATCCGAGATGCCCGGTCTGATGGCCACCCGCGCGGAATTCGGCCCCAGCCAGCCGTTGAAGGGCGCCCGCATCGCCGGCAGCCTGCACATGACCATCCAGACCGGCGTGCTGATCGAGACCTTGCAGGCCTTGGGCGCCGACATCCGCTGGGCGTCGTGCAACATCTTCTCGACCCAGGACCACGCTGCTGCCGCCATCGCCGAGGCCGGTATCCCGGTGTTCGCCGTCAAGGGCGAGAGCTTGGAAGAGTATTGGGACTACACCCATCGCATTTTTGAATGGGCCGACGGCGGTTGCCCCAACATGATCCTGGATGACGGCGGCGACGCCACTTTGCTGATCCATCTGGGCATGCGCGCCGAAAAGGATCTGTCGGTCCTGGTCAACCCGACCTGCGAGGAAGAAGAGGTTCTGTTCGCTTCCATCAAGAAGAAGCTGGAAACCGATCCGACCTTCTATACCCGCAACGGCGTTGCCATCCGTGGCGTCACCGAGGAAACCACCACCGGCGTGCATCGTCTGTACGAGATGGAAAAGAAGGGCACCTTGTTGTGGCCGGCCATCAACGTCAACGATTCGGTGACCAAGTCCAAGTTCGACAACAAGTATGGCTGCCGTGAATCGCTGGTCGACGGCATCCGCCGCGCCACCGACGTCATGCTGGCCGGCAAGGTCGCCGTGGTCGCCGGTTTCGGCGATGTGGGCAAGGGCTCGGCCGAGAGCTTGGCGTCGCAGGGCTGCCGCGTCATCGTCACCGAAATCGACCCCATCTGCGCTCTTCAGGCCTGCATGGAAGGCTATGAGGTGTTGACCATGGAAGAAGCCGCCCCGCGCGGCGACATCTTCGTCACCACCACCGGCAACGTGGACGTGATCACCGTCGATCACATGCGCGCCATGAAGGATCGCGCCATCGTCTGCAATATCGGCCACTTCGACAGCGAAATTCAGGTCGCCGGTCTGAAGAACTTCAAGTGGAACAACATCAAGCCGCAGGTCGACGAAATCGGTTTCCCCGATGGCAAGCGCATCCTGCTGCTGGCCGAAGGCCGTCTGGTCAACCTGGGCTGCGCCACCGGTCACCCCAGCTTCGTCATGTCGGCGTCGTTCACCAACCAGGTGCTGGCCCAGATCGAGCTGTTCGCCAACAACGCCGACGGCAAGTACGCCAAGAGCGTCTATGTGCTGCCCAAGCACCTGGACGAGAAGGTCGCCGCCCTGCATCTGGCCAAGCTGGGCGCCAGCCTGACCAAGCTGAACGCCAAGCAGTCCGAGTATATCGGCGTCGCGGTGGAAGGTCCGTTCAAGCCGGAAACCTATCGCTACTAAGCGGTTTTGCCGGCATCCCCCGCCCAGGAATGGGCGGGGGATTGTCGTCTCGGCCCGGGGGGATTTGGGCCGGGTTCGGTCGTTGCCCGAGCGTGACGATTGATGAGTTTGAGTGCTTGACTCTGGTTTCGACCCGAGTATAGTTGCGCCCTCTCGCGCCGGGTATTTCGTGGCGCGCAAGTTCATTTTTGCGGTAGGAAGTCGTGATGTTCGCAGTCATTCAGACCGGCGGTAAGCAGTACAAGGTCGCCAACGGCGACGTGATCCGCGTCGAAAAGCTGGCCGGCGAGGCCGGTGGTTCGGTTGTGCTTGACCAGGTGCTGATGGTCGGCGAAAAGATCGGTGCCCCGCTGGTGGACGGCGCCAAGGTTGTCGCCGAAGTGGTCGCCCAGGCCCGTGGCCCCAAGCTGATCGTGTTCAAGAAGCGCCGCCGTCAAAGCTCGCGCCGTAAGAACGGCCACCGCCAGGATATCACCATCCTGCGCATCACCGACATCACCGCCGGCTGATCCCGGTCTGAGTAAGGAAGTAATACCATGGCTCATAAAAAGGCTGGTGGCTCGTCCCGCAACGGTCGCGATTCTGACGGCCAGCGACTGGGCGTAAAGAAGTTCGGCGGCGAAGTCGTGATTCCGGGCAACATCCTGGTCCGTCAGCGCGGCACCAAGTTCTATCCCGGCGCCAATGTCGGCATGGGCAAGGATCACACCTTGTTCGCCAAGGAAACCGGCAAGGTCGTGTTCCGTCACAAGGCCGAAGGCCGCACCTTCGTGTGCGTCGAGCCGCTGCCGGAAGCCGCTGAATAATCAGCCGTTTCCTGCGCATGGGTTTTAGATCAGGGGAACGGTCCGCCGTTCCCCTTTTCGTATTTGCACATCAAGGTCAGCCATGAAGTTTCTCGATCAGGCCAAAATCTTCATCAAAAGCGGCGACGGCGGGGCCGGTGCGGTCAGCTTCCGGCGCGAGAAGCACATGGAGTTCGGTGGCCCCGATGGTGGTGACGGCGGACGCGGCGGTGATGTCATCGTCGAATGCGTGGCCAATCTCAACACCCTGATCGATTATCGCTATCAGCAGCACTTCAAGGCGGCCAAGGGTGACCATGGCATGGGCCAGCAGCGCACCGGCGGCAAGGGCGACGACATCGTCATGAAGGTGCCTGTGGGCACTCAGATCCTGGACGAGGAACGCGACATGGTGGTCGCCGACCTGACCGAGGTCGGCCAGCGTCTGGTGCTGCTGCGTGGTGGCGATGGCGGTTTCGGCAATCTGCATTACAAGACCAGCACCAATCAGGCACCGCGCCGCGGCGATCCCGGCTGGCCGGGCAAGGAAATGTGGGTGTGGCTGAAGCTCAAGCTGATCGCCGATGCCGGTCTGGTCGGCCTGCCCAATGCCGGAAAGTCGACCTTTCTGGCCGCCGTGTCCCGCGCCCGGCCCAAGATCGCCGATTATCCCTTCACCACCCTGCATCCCAATCTGGGCGTGGTCTATTACGGCCAGGAAGAATTCATCGTCGCCGACATCCCCGGTCTGATCGAGGGCGCCCATGAAGGCGCCGGCATCGGCGACCGTTTCTTGGGCCATATCGAACGCTGCCGCGTGCTGCTGCATCTGATCGACGGCACCCAAGACGACGTGGCCGAAGCTTACCGCGTGGTGCGCGGCGAACTGGAAGCCTATGGCGGTGGGCTGGAAAGCAAGCCGGAAGTGGTGGCGCTCAACAAGTGCGATTCGCTGCTGGCCGAGGACATCAAGGACAAGCTGGACGCGTTGGAGGCCGAATGCGGCCACAAGGTCTATCCGCTGTCCGGCGTGTCGGGGATCGGCTTGAAGGACATCCTCGGCACCTTGTTGCAGCACATCAAGGAGTCCAAGGCGGAAGACCCGGGCGTGGTCCAAGCGTCGAATGCCATCGGCGCCAGCAAGCGCGGCCAGGAAGGCTTCTTCCGCCGTCGCAAGGACGCGGTCGAGGACCCCGATGCCCAGTTCGAGGAAGGCTATTGGGGCGCCAATGGCGAATGGATCTGGTACGAGGACGACGAGGACGAGGACGAGGACGAGGACGGGGACGACGGGGCGGACGAAGGGGAAGACGTCATCGCAGGTGACGGGACCGAAGACGTCATCGACGACGACGAAGATGAAGACGGCGACGATGATGACGGCGACGACCAACCCAATCAATGAGGCGCGCCGGCTGATCGTCAAGATCGGCTCCAGCCTGCTGGTGGACGAGGCCAGCGGCCATATCCGCCGCGCCTGGATGGCCAGCTTGTGTGACGATGTCGCCCGCCTCCGGGCGCGCGGGCAAGAGGTCATCCTGGTGTCGTCGGGGGCGGTGGCGGTGGGCCGTCGCCATTTGGGCCTGACGCCGCCGTTGCGATTGGAAGAAAAGCAGGCGGCGGCGGCGACCGGGCAGATCCGTCTGGCCCATGCCTATCAGGAAGCGTTGGAGCGCCACGGCATCACCGTCGCCCAGGTGTTGTTGACCTTGGCCGATTCCGAGGACCGGCGGCGCTTCCTCAATGCCCGCAACACCCTGGATACCCTGCTGCGCCTGGGCGCGGTGCCGGTGATCAACGAAAACGACACGGTGGCCACCACCGAAATCCGCTTCGGCGACAATGACCGGCTGGCGGCGCGGGTGGCGCAGATGAGCGGCGCCGACGCCTTGGTGTTGTTTTCCGACATTGACGGGCTTTACACCAATGATCCGCGCAAGCACCCCGAGGCCCGTTTCCTGGCCGAGGTCACCGAGATCACCCCGGACATCGAGGCCATGGCCGGCGATCCCGGCTCCAGCGTCGGTACCGGCGGCATGGTCACCAAGCTGGTGGCGGCCAAGATCTGCCTGTCGGCGGGGTGTCGCATGGCCATCTGCAAGGGCGAGCCGCTGCACCCGCTGACCGCCCTGGAAAACGGCGCGCGGGTCACTTGGTTCCTACCCTCGGCCAGCCCGAAGACGGCGCGCAAGCAATGGATCGCCGGTTCCATGTCGCCCATGGGCAGCCTGCACCTGGACGACGGCGCCGTGCGCGCCTTGGCCTCGGGAAAAAGCCTGCTGCCGGCGGGCATCCGCGCCATCGACGGCGAGTTCGACCGTGGTGATTGCGTTTTGGTGCGCGACGGGGCGGGCAGGGTGATCGGGCGCGGCCTGTCGGCCTATGCCGCCGACGACGCCCGCGCCATCATGGGCCGCAAATCCGCCGACATCGAAAGCGTGTTGGGCTATCGTGGCCGTGACGAGATCATTCACCGCGACGATCTGGTGATGGAGGGGTAGCGTCGGTTTCTATAGAACCACAGAGACACAGAGGCACAGAGAGAACGTCACCGTGATGACCTCTTCACTTCATTTCTGGCAGACCTCTCTGTGCCTCTGTGTCTCTGTGGTTAATTTGCTTTCCGCTGGGCGACGAACATGAGGTGGAGTCTATCGCCGTGTCGAAATTTGAACCCAAAGTAAGTCAGGGCAATAGGTCGGATAATGCGGCGGTTTGGGTTCGGGAAAATCTCGACGCCTTGCTGTCTTCCAACGAATATGTCCAGAAACACGGCTTGCCCTTGGCGAAGTTCAACCCGAAACACACAGTTTCTCTAGTGGAAACAAAACGATGACCGATATTCAAACCCTGATGCATGACCTGGGCGAGCGCGCCCGTGCCGCCGCCCGCTTGCTGGCGCAGGCGCCCGACAGCGCCAAGGCCGCCGCCTTGCGGCAAGCCGCCGCCGCCTTGCGCGCCGCCGCGCCGGCCATCGCCGCCGCCAACGGCCAGGACATGGCCGCCGGCGCGGCCAAGGGTCTGAGCGCGGCCATGCTCGATCGGCTGATGCTGGACGACAAGCGCATCGAGGCCATGGCCAAGGGGCTGGAAGAGGTGGCGACGCTGCCCGATCCGGTGGGCCGCGTGCTGGCCGAGTGGGACCGCCCCAACGGCCTGCATATCGAGCGCGTCGCCGTGCCCTTGGGCGTCATCGGCATCATCTATGAAAGCCGGCCCAACGTCACCGCCGACGCCGCCGCCCTGTGCCTGAAATCGGGCAATGCCGCCATCTTGCGCGGCGGCTCGGAAAGCATTCATTCCGCCACCGCCATCATGGCGGCCTTGCGCGCCGGCATCCGTGCCGCTGGCCTGCCCGAGGATGCGGTGCAGATGGTGCCGATTACCGACCGGGCGGCGGTCGGCGTGATGCTGACCATGGACAAGCATATCGACGTCATCGTCCCCAGGGGCGGCAAGGGCCTGGTGGCCCGGGTCAAGGCGGAAAGCAAGGTGCCGTTGTTCCAGCATCTGGAAGGCATCTGCCACACCTATGTGGACAAGGATGCCGATCTGGCCATGGCGTTGGTGGTGGTGAAAAACGCCAAGCTGCGCCGCACCGGCGTTTGCGGTTCGACCGAGACCCTGCTGGTCGACGGCGCCGTTGCCGCCAGCCATCTGGCCCCCCTGGTGACCATGCTGCTGGAGGCTGGCTGCGAGGTGCGCGGCGACGCCGCCACCCGGGACGTCGACGCCCGCGTCATCGCCGCAACGGATGAGGATTGGGACACCGAATATCTGGATTCCATCATCTCGGTGAAGCTGGTGGACGGTGTCCAAGGCGCCATCGACCACATCAACCGCCATTCCAGCCAGCACACCGAAGCCATCATCACCGCCAACCCGGTGACGGCGGAAGCGTTCTTGAACGGTTGCGACTCGGCCATCGTCTGCTGGAACGCCTCGACTCAGTTCGCCGATGGCGGCGAGTTCGGCATGGGGGCGGAAATCGGTATTTCCACCGGGCGCATGCATGCGCGCGGCCCGGTCGGGATCGAGCAATTGTGCACCTTCAAGTACAAGGTGCTGGGCTCGGGCCAGACCCGGCCCGGCTGAACCATGCATGAGCCCAGCCCGTGGGGGGATAACCGCGCCGTGCGCATCGGCCTGTTGGGCGGGTCGTTCAACCCCGCCCATGGCGGCCATCGCCACGTGGCGGAAACCGCCCTCAAGCGTTTGCGCCTGGATCAGGTGTGGCTGTTGGTCAGTCCGCAGAACCCGTTGAAGCCGGTGGCCGACATGGCGCCCCAGGCCCAGCGTCTGGATTGGGCCAATCGGGTGTTGGCCGGCCATCCGCGCCTGATCGCCACCGGCCTGGAAGCGCGCTTGGGCACCACCTATTCCGCCCACACCTTGGACAAGCTGCGCCGCCGCTTCCCCAAGGCCCGCTTCGTCTGGCTGATGGGGGCCGACAATCTGGCGCAGATGAGCCGCTGGCGGCAGTGGAAACGCATCTTCGCCCTGGTACCCATTGCGATTTTGGCGCGCTCTCCCTATTCTCGCAAGGCATTGGCCGCGCCCGCCGCCCGTTTCATGGCCGCTTATCGACAAAAAGCGACCAAAGCTTACGGTCTGGCCGCCCATCAACCGCCGGCCTGGGTGTTTTTGCACACCCGCCTGCACCCCGCTTCAGCTACGGCGCTTCGTGCTGCACATTTGAAGGAGTAAACCGATTCTGCCCCGACCTAAATCCGCTGCCTTGACGGCGGAAGAGCTGGTTTCGCTGGTGTACACGTCGTTGGACGACGGCAAGGCCGAGGATATCTCGGTGGTGGACCTGCGCGGCAAGACCAGCATGGCCGACCATATGGTCATCGCCACCGGCAATTCCAGCCGCCAGGTGGGGGCCATGGCCGATCACCTGATGGAAAAGCTGAAACATGCCGGCCAACCGGTCGCCGTCGAGGGTATGCCCCAATGCGACTGGGTTCTGATCGATGCCGGCGACATCATCATCCACCTGTTCCGTCCCGAGGTTCGCGCCTTCTACAATCTGGAAAAGATGTGGGGCGTCGCCCGGCCGGAAGCGCGCGCATTTTAGGGGCGCGATCTTGCGCCTGTGGCTGGCTGCCGTGGGCCGGGTCAAACCCGGTCCCGAGCTTGACCTGTTCAACCAATATTGCAAACGCCTGACCGCGCCCATCACCGTGCGCGAGGTCGAGGAAAAGCGCCCGCTGTCCATTCCCGAGCGCATGGCGCGCGAGGCCGAGTTGCTGCTGGCCGCCCTGCCGCCCCAGGCCATGGTGGTGGCGTTGGACGAGCGCGGCAAGGCCATGGGCTCGGTGGATTTCGCCACCCGGTTGGGACGCTGGCGCGACGACGGAATCGCCGATCTGGCCTTTGTCATCGGCGGAGCCGATGGCCATGGCCAAGCCGTGCGCGACCGTGCGGCATTGCTGCTGTCGTTCGGGGCGATGACCTGGCCGCACATGCTGGTCCGCGCCATGGTGGCGGAACAAGTGTGGCGGGCTCAGGCGATCTTGTCGGGCCACCCCTATCATCGGGCCTGACCAACAAACCTGGGCGCTTGAATTGTGAGCGACAACAGGACAGGATGTGGCCCACGGGGAGTGCTGCGAGAGGGGACAAGGTGGACAGTGACATTCCGCCGGAAGAGTTGACGGGATTCGAGGAATACCGGGTCAAGGTCGCGGGCACCAACATCAGTTCCCAGACTTTGTTGGCGACCGATTATCTCAATCACTTCAACGAAATCGTCATGCTGCTCGACATGCTGCCGGACATGCCGGACATGATCGAGGAGTGCAAGGCCTGGGCGCCCAAGGATTATAAATCCCACTTTGCCGATTCTTCCTTTTCCGACAAGCAATTGGCCATCGATGCCTATGACCGGGTGCCGTCCAAGTACCGTCAGCCGTTCGAGGCCACCATCGGTCAGATCAACGGCCTGCTGCTGGACGGCCTGGACCGTCTGGATCACCTGATCGCCGACGGCGCCGAAGTCGAATTGTTGCAGGAAAACTGTCGGGTCATATCGCGCGCCGCCCAAGTGCTGATGGATTGCGCCTCGGGCATCATCCACGGCGGCGACCGGGCCATGGCTCAGGCGGAAATCGACGGCCTGCTGGGACGCTGAACCCTGGGGATTGGCGATGCTGCGCAAATTCCAATATCTGATGGCCCTGGCGCGGGAACGGCATTTCGGCCGCGCCGCCGCGTTGTGCAACGTCGCCCAGCCGACGCTTTCCAACGCCATCCGCCAGTTGGAAGAGGAATTGCGCGTTCCCATCGTCGAGCGCGGCCACCGTTTTCTTAAATTCACCCCGGAAGGGGAGAAGGTGCTGGAATACGCCCGCCGCATCTGCGGCGATTTCGAGTCCCTGGTCCAGGATCTGGGGGCGCCGGGGCAGGAATTGTCGGGGCAATTGCGCCTGGGGGTCATTCCCACGGCGCTGCCCATGGTCGCCCATCTGGTCTCGCCGTTCACCGCCCGCCATCCCGGCATCCGCGTCTCCATCCTGTCGCTGTCGTCGCGGCAGATCCAGCGCGGCCTCGACAATTTCGAGCTCGATGCCGGCATCACCTATCTGGACAACGAGCCGCTCACCGGCGTGCGCATGCAGCCGCTTTATTCCGAGCGCTATTTCCTGCTGACCCACAAGCAAAAGGCCCCCCAGGGCCGCGTCGACATCACCTGGGGCGAGGCGGCGCAGATGCCTTTGTGCCTGCTGACCCCGGACATGCAAAACCGCCGCATCGCCGATGCCGCCTTCCTGATGGCCGGGCACAAGGTGGCCCCGGCGGTGGAAACCAATTCCATGATCAACATCTTCACCGCCGTCCAGCACGGTCCGTGGTCGTCCATCGTCCCCGGCCAGTTGCTGGGATTGATGCGGCTGCCGGAAGAGTTGATAGCTTTTCCCTTGGTAACGCCGGACGTCACTTATGTCGTCGGTATTGTCTATGCCGACCGCTCGCCGGTGGTGCCGGCGGCGAAAGCCCTTGCCGCCATTGCCTCGGCAGAAAAGCTGGCGTCGCGTATCCCCCTGCTGGTCAAGGAGGCGCTGGCCCGCAACGGCATCGCCTGGACCGCTACCCAAGCTACCCGCTCGGGCGGGAGTTGATAGCTATTTGCTATCGCAGCATGGGTATTTTGTATTTGAAACCGCTGTCATGAATGTTTCAGGGTAAGGCCAACGATAGTTTGGCGACGCCTGAAGGTGCGCCCGACATAACCAAAGCACCGACAGGGAGTCCCCCGCGCGATGACAGCCGTGGACTGGAACGCCGAGCGCGCTCGCGCCATCATTGACAGCCACCGCGCCTTGCGCGGCGCGCTTTTGCCCATGCTGCACGCCTTGCAAGAAGAATTCGGCTATGTGGATCAGGCGGCGGTGCCGCTGTTGGCGGCGGGGTTGAACCTGTCGCAGGCGGAAATCCACGGCGTCATCAGCTTCTATCATGAATTCCGCCAGTCGCGCCCCGGGCGCCATGTGGTCAAGGTCTGCGTCGCCGAGGCCTGCCAGGCGCGCGGCTCCGACACTTTGGTCGAACATCTGAAAAGCAGGCTGGGCCTTGATCTGGGGCAAACCGGCAGCGATGGCGTCTTCACCCTGGAGGCGGTCTATTGCCTGGGCAATTGCGCCCTGGGGCCGTCGGCGGTGGTCGACGACCGGCTGCTGGGTCGCCTGAGCCCAGCCCGTCTGGACGGAGCCCTGGCATGAGCAAGCCCGTCACCCTCTATGTCCCCTGCGATGCCGCCGCCTTGTCGGTGGGGGCCGATGCGGTGGCCGCCGCCATCGCCGCCGAGGCCGAAGCCCGCCGTCTGCCGGTGCAGATCATCCGCAACGGTTCACGCGGCATGCTGTGGCTGGAGCCGCTGGTCGAGGTGGTCACCAACCAAGGCCGCGTCGCCTATGGTCCGGTCGCCGCCGATCAGGTGGCGGAACTGTTCGACGCTGGTTTTCTCGACGGTCACCCTCATCCGCTGGGCCACGGCCCGACCGAGGAGATTTTCTATTTCAAGCACCAGCAGCGGCTGACCTTCGCCCGTTGCGGCCTGATCGATCCTTTGTCGGTGGAGGATTACCGCGCCCATGGCGGCTTTGCCGGGCTGGAACGCGCCCTGACCCTGAGCCCGGCCGAGATCGTCGCGGAAGTGACGCAATCGGGCCTGCGCGGGCGCGGCGGTGCCGGCTTTCCCACCGGCATCAAGTGGAACACGGTGCTGAACGCCGAGGGCAGCGAAAAATTCGTCTGCTGCAACGCCGATGAAGGCGACAGCGGTACCTTCGCCGACCGCATGATCATCGAGGGTGATCCCTTCCTGCTGATCGAGGGCATGACCATCGCCGCCCTGGCGGTGGGGGCGCGCCAGGGTTACGTCTATCTGCGGTCGGAATATCCGCACGCGGTGGCGACATTGCGCGAGGCCATCCGCCGTGCTTATGAACAGGATTGGCTGGGCCGCAACATCCATGGCTCGGGCCACGACTTCCACCTGGAAGTCCGCATGGGGGCGGGCTCTTACGTCTGCGGCGAGGAAACCGCCATGCTGGAAAGCCTGGAAGGCAAGCGCGGCATGGTCCGGGCCAAGCCGCCGATCCCGGCGCTGGAGGGCTTGTTCGGCCAGCCGACCATCGTCAACAACGTCCTCACCCTGACCTCGGTGCCGGTGGTACTGGCCAAGGGCGCCGATTTCTACCGCGATTTCGGCGCCGGGCGCTCGCACGGCACCCAGCCGTTCCAACTGGCCGGCAATATCCAGCGCGGCGGTTTGGTCGAACTGGCCTTCGGCGTCAGCTTGCACGACCTGATCTATCGCTATGGCGGCGGCACCGCCTCGGGCCGTCCGTTGCGCGCCGTGCAGGTGGGCGGCCCCTTGGGCGCCTATGTCCCCGAATCCATGCTGGGGCTTTCAGCGGATTATGAATCCATGAATGAGGCCGGGGCCATGCTTGGCCATGGCGGCATCGTCGTCTTTGACGACAGCGTGCGCATGGCCCATATGGCTCGCTTCGCCATGGATTTCTGCGCCGTCGAATCCTGCGGCAAGTGCACGCCGTGCCGCATCGGCAGCACCCGTGGGCGCGAGGTGCTCGACAAGATCGTCGACGGCATCGACGTCGCTGACAACATGGCCTTGCTCGACGATCTGTGCACGGTGATGCGGGATGGCTCGCTGTGCGCCATGGGCGGGCTGACGCCGTTGCCGGTGCAAAGCGCCATTCGCCATTTTCCTGAAGATTTCGTCCAAGGCCGGAGGTTGCCATGACCCTGCGAAGCAAGGATTTCGGAACGCCGGCGCGGTCGGACGCGGCCTTGGTCAGCGTCACCATCGACGGCCACGCCATCAGCGTGCCGGCGGGCACCTCGGTCATGCGCGCCGCGGCCCAAGCCGGCGTCATGATCCCCAAATTATGTGCCACCGACCATCTGGAAGCCTTCGGCTCGTGCCGGCTGTGTCTGGTGGAAATCAGCGGGCGCAAGGGTACCCCGGCCTCGTGCACCACGCCGGTGGCCGAGGGCATGAGCGTGTGCACCAACAATCCGCGTCTGGCCGCGTTGCGCAAGGGGGTGATGGAGCTTTACATCTCCGATCACCCGCTCGATTGCCTGACCTGTTCGGCCAATGGCGATTGCGAGCTTCAGGACATGGCCGGGGCGGTGGGTCTGCGCCAGGTGCGCTATGGCTTTGCCGGCGACAACCATCTGGCCGAGGCCAAGGATTCCAGCAACCCTTATTTCCACTATGATCCGGCCAAATGCATCGTCTGCTCGCGCTGTGTGCGCGCCTGCGCCGAGGTTCAGGGCACCTTCGCCCTGACGGTGGCGGGACGGGGCTTCGGGTCGCGCATCAAGCCCGGTGCCGCGCCTGATTTCATGGGCTCGGAATGCGTGTCGTGCGGCGCCTGCGTCCAGGCCTGCCCCACCGCTACCTTGATCGAAAAGTCGGTGGTGCGTCTGGGCCAACCCGAACACGCGGTGGAAACCACCTGCGCCTATTGCGGCGTCGGCTGTTCGTTCCGGGCCGAGATGCAAGGCGATACGGTGGTGCGCATGGTGCCGTCCAAGCAAGGCGGCGCCAACGAGGGCCATTCCTGCGTCAAGGGCCGCTTCGCCTGGGGCTATGCCAGTCACAAGGATCGGCAGTTGCAGCCGATGATCCGCGAACGCATCACCGATCCGTGGCAAGTGGTGGATTGGGACGAGGCCATTGCCCATACCGCGCGGCGCTTCCGTGAGGTCCAGGAGAGGCACGGCCCGCGTTCCATCGGCGGCATCACCTCGTCGCGCTGCACCAACGAAGAAATCTACGCGGTGCAAAAGATGATCCGCGCCGGTTTCGGCAACAACAACGTCGATACCTGCGCCCGCGTCTGCCATTCCCCCACCGGCTATGGCCTGAAGCAGACCTACGGCACCTCCGCCGGCACCCAGGATTTCAAGAGCGTCGACAAGGCCGATGTCATCATCGTCATGGGCGCCAATCCCAGCGCCGGTCATCCGGTGTTCGCCTCGCGCCTCAAGCGCCGGGTGCGCCAGGGCGCCAAGCTGGTCATCATCGACCCGCGCGCCATCGATCTGGTCAAAAGCCCGCACGTTTCCGCCGATTATCACCTGCAATTGCAGCCCGGCACCAATGTGGCCATGGTCAACGCCCTGGCCCATGTGGTGGTCACCGAAGGGTTGGTGAAGACCGATTTCGTCGCCCAGCGCTGCGATCTCGCCAATTTCCGCCAATGGGCCGATTTCGTCGGCCAAGACCGCCACTCACCGGAAGCCTTGGAAAGCGTCACCGGGGTGCCGGCGCTCCTGGTGCGGCAAGCCGCCCGCCTTTATGCCACCGGCGGCAATGCCGCCATCTATTACGGTCTTGGCGTCACCGAGCACAGCCAGGGCTCGACCACCGTCATGGGCATCGCCAATCTGGCCATGGCCACCGGCAATGTGGGCCGCGACGGCGTCGGCGTGAACCCACTGCGCGGCCAGAACAACGTCCAGGGCTCGTGCGACATGGGCTCGTTCCCGCATGAATTTTCCGGCTACCGCGAGGTCAAGGACGATGCGGTCCGCGCTTTGTTCGAGGTGGTGTGGGGGCGTGAACTGGATGCCGAGCCGGGCTTGCGCATCCCCAACATGTTCGATCAGGCCTTGCACGGCCAGTACAAGGGCATGTTCGTTCATGGCGAGGACATCGCCCAATCCGACCCCAACACCAACCATGTGACGGCGGCATTGGAATCCCTGGAATTCCTGGTGGTGCAGGATCTGTTCCTGAACGAGACCGCCGCCTACGCCCATGTCTTCCTGCCCGGCACCTCGTTTCTGGAGAAAGACGGCACCTTCACCAATGCCGAGCGGCGCATCAACCGGGTGCGTCCGGCCATGGCCCCGCGCACCGGCTGGCATGAATGGCAGGTGGCGGCGGCCATCGCCACCGCCATGGGCTATCCCATGCATTGGTCGTCGGGGGCCGACATCATGGCGGAAATCGCCCGCGTCACCCCCAGTTTCAAGGGCGTCAGCTTCGACCGCCTGGACAAGGCGGGCAGCCTGCAATGGCCGGTCACCGATCAGGCCCCCGACGGTACCCCGATCATGCATATGGACGGCTTCGTCCGCGGCAAGGGCAATTTCGTCTTGACCGAATTCGTGCCGACGACCGAGCAGACCTCGCGCTTCTTCCCGCTGATCCTGACCACCGGGCGCATCCTGTCGCAATACAATGTCGGAGCCCAGACCCGGCGCACCGACAACGTCGCCTGGCACCTCGAGGACGTACTGGAAATCCACCCCCACGACGCCGAATTGCGCGGCATCGCCGCCGGCGACATGGTGTCGCTGGCCAGCCGCATGGGGGCGACGTCGTTGCGGGCCGAAATCACCGAAAGGGTGCCGCAAGGCGTGGTCTACACCACCTTCCACCACCCGGTGACCGGAGCCAACGTGGTCACCACCGACAATTCCGACTGGGCGACCAATTGCCCCGAATACAAGGTCACCGCCGTCCAGGTCAGCATCGCCAACGCGGTGCACACCCTGGTGGCCGAGTAGGGGCGCCGCATGAGCCCCAACCCGGCCCCCGATCACGACGAATCCCCGGCGGCGGAAGCCGGGCCGCGTGATTGCTCGGCCCCGGTGCGCGGGGTCAGCCACCGCACGCTGTCGGTGGCCGAGACGGTGGAATGGCACTTGCCGGAGGAGGAGCCGACGGCACTGGTCTATAACCGCCGTTCTTTCGCCGTCATGCTGACCAGTCCCGCCGATCTGGAGGATTTCGGCCTGGGCTTCTCGTTGTCGGAACGCATCATCGCCCGGGAATCCGAGATGCAGGAGCTGAAGGTCCAGCGCCTGGAGGCCGGGCTGTCGGTGCAGATGATCATCCCCAACGGGCGTGCCGCCCAATTGCTGGGCCGGCGCCGCGCCATCGAGGGCCGCTCGGGTTGCGGCATCTGCGGTATCGAAAGTCTGGAGGCGCTGCGCCAGCCACTGGCCCCGGTCGTTTCCCCCCAGGTGACACCCGCCGCCATCGCCCGCGCCCTTGGTTCCTTACGCGATCATCAGCCCATGCGGGCCCGCAATTTTTCCGTCCATGGCGCCGCCTGGAGCGACCGCAACGGCACCATCATGCTGTCGCGCGAGGATGTGGGGCGACATTCCGCCCTCGACAAATTGATCGGTGCCATGTCCCGCGCCGGGGTGGACAGGGCCGACGGTTTTGTTGTTCTGTCCAGCCGCTGCGGTTTCGAGCTGGTCCAGAAAGCGGCGGCGGTGGGCATCGGCCTACTGGCGTCGGTATCCGCCCCCACCACCATGGCCTTGTCCATGGCCCGGCAGGCGGGTATGTCCCTGGCGGTTTCCGCCCAGGGAAGCGCGGTTGTGGTGTTGGAGTGACAAGGCCGCCAGCATGAGCGGCTCTTAGGGGAGGTTATAGGCATGAGTACTGCGTCCATCGCTTTGTCGCCGGGGAGCATGCTGTCGCGTGAGCGCATCATCGCCCGGCCCGGTTTTAATCGCTGGCTGGTTCCGCCGGCGGCACTGGCCATCCATCTGTGCATCGGCATGGCCTATGGCTTTTCCGTGTTCTGGCTGCCGCTGTCGCGCGCGATCGGCATCACCGAAACCGTCGCCTGCTCGAAGGAGCTGACCTTCTTCCAGGAAATCTTCGCCACCCATTGCGACTGGAAGATTTCCATGCTGGGGTGGATGTACACCCTGTTCTTCGTCTTCCTCGGCTCGTCGGCGGCCATTTGGGGCGGCTGGCTGGAAAAGGCCGGTCCGCGCAAGGCCGGTGTGGTGTCCGCCTGCTGTTGGTGCGGCGGCCTGCTGATCTCGGCCTTGGGCGTCTATACCCACCAGATCTGGCTGATGTGGCTGGGCTCGGGGGTCATCGGCGGCATCGGTCTGGGCTTGGGCTATATCTCGCCGGTCTCGACCCTGATCAAATGGTTCCCTGATCGTCGCGGTATGGCCACCGGCATGGCCATCATGGGCTTCGGCGGCGGTGCGATGATTGGCGCCCCCCTGGCCGACAAGCTGATGAAGTTCTTTGCCACCCCCGCCTCGGTCGGCGTGTGGGAAACCTTCGTCTGTCTGGCGGTGATCTATTTCGTCTTCATGATGGCCGGCGCCTTGGGCTATCGCGTGCCCTCGGAAAACTGGAAGCCCGCCGGCTGGACCCCGCCCGATCCGTCCAAGCAGGCCAATTCGCTGATCACCAGCAAGCATGTGCATCTGGATGTGGCGTGGCGGACCAAGCAATTCTGGCTGGTGTGGGGGGTGCTGTGTCTGAACGTCACCGCCGGTATCGGCATCCTCGGCATGGCCTCGCCGTTGTTGCAGGAGGTGTTCGCCGGCAAGCTGATCGGCATCGACGCCACCTTCAATGAACTGAGTGCAGCGCAAAAGGGCCAGATCGCCGCCGTCGCCGCCGGTTTCACCGGCCTGTTGTCGCTGTTCAACATCGGCGGTCGCTTCTTCTGGGCATCGCTGTCGGACAAGCTGGGCCGCAAGAACACCTATTTCGTCTTCTTCGCCCTGGGGCTGCTGCTTTACGCCCTGGTGCCGTGGACGGCGCAAACCGGGGCCTTGGTCCTGTTCGTCGCCATCTTCTGCGTCATCTTGTCCATGTATGGCGGCGGCTTCGCCACCGTGCCGGCCTATCTGGCCGACATGTTCGGCACCAAGATGGTCGGCGCCATCCATGGCCGGCTGCTGACCGCGTGGTCGACGGCGGGCGTGCTGGGGCCGGTGCTGGTCAATTATATCCGCGAATACCAGTTGGAGCATGGCGTCGCCCGTGCCGACGCCTATTCCATGACCATGTACATCCTGGCCGGGCTGTTGGCCCTGGGTTTCATCTGCAACTGGCTGGTCACCTCGGTAGCGGAAGAACACCACATGTCCGACGCTGAACTGGCCGAGGAAAAGAAGATCGCCGACGACACCCACCAGCATTTCGTCGCCGACGTGGAAGCCCTGGCGGAAGAGGCCCGGCATTCCTGGAAGGTCACCCTGGCCTGGGCGGCGGTGTGGATTCCGCTGGGCTGGGGCATCTGGATCACCTTGCAAAAGACCTTGCTGTTGTTCCGCTGACCGCTATTGACCCGTTGCCACGACTGGGCCGCCCGAATTTCGGGCGGCCCTTTTTATTCCGCTTGGGGCCGGAACCCGAGAAAATCCCGCGTTTCCGCCACCGCCTCGGCCAGACCGACCTTGCGGATGGCGACACCGGGGGGGAAGGCGCCGTGCAGGCGCGACGGCATCATCGGGTCGAGCAGCACGAAGACGCCGTGATCGCCGGCGCGGCGTACCAGCCGGCCGAAAGCCTGTTTCAACCGCAGCCGGGCGATCATGTCGTCATAGGCCTTGCCGCCGAAGGCGTTGCGGCGGTGCTTATGCAAGATGTCCGGGCGGGGCCACGGCACCCGGTCGAAGACGATCAGGCGAAGCGACCGTCCCGGCACGTCGACGCCGTCGCGCACCGCATCGGTGCCCAGCAGGCACGATTCCTCCTCGGCGCGGAAGATGTCGACCAAGGTGGCGGTGTCCAGAGTGTCGATGTGCTGGGCGTAAAGCGGCAGGCCGGCTTCGTCCAGCGCCACGGCGATGCGCTTATGCACCGCCTTCAGCCGCGAAATGGCGGTGAACAGGCCCAGCCCGCCGCCGCCGGCGGCCAGGAACAATTCACGATAGGCCGCCGCCACCTGATTGAGGTCGTCCTTGCGCACGTCCGATACCACCAGCACTCGGGTCTGGTTGGGGTAATCGAAGGGCGAGGCCATGGCGGCGCGCACCGGTGGGCTTGGCAGGTGGATGGCGCCGCTCAGTCGCTCGGCGGCCAGCCAGCCCATATCGGTGTCGCCATCGCGCAAGGTGGCCGAGGTGATCAGCAGACCATGCGCCGGCTCGGCCACCGTCTTGGCGAAGGGCAGGGTGGGGTCGATCCAGTGACGGTGCATGCCGACGTCGAAATCGCGGCCCTCGATGCGTTCGACGCTGAACCAGTCGACGTATTTGTCGGCACTGTCCTGGGTGGGGGCGCGCCCTTCGATCAATTCCTCCAGCATGGCTTTCCAGCCGGCGATGGGCAACAGCGCGCGGCGTTCGATGGATCGGGTCAGGCCCTCGATGCGCGAGCGGATATTGCTATCCAACTCGGCGGCGTCATCGTCCAGGCATTGCCCCAGCACCCGGGCCAAAATCTGCAACGGCGCCCCCAGCTTGCCCAGGGCATGGGCCAGTTCGGCGGCTGCCTCCAGCAGGCCGTCGATGGGCGGGCGGCATTCGGTTTCCAGGCTATAGGGCGATTCGGGGCCTTGGGTGCGGGCATAGACCTGCTGGCGCACCAAAGCCAGGAAGCGTTCGCTGACATTGACCGGGGCGCCGTCCTGCAAGCGGTTCTGCCAGCCGGTGGCCGGCAAGGCGTGGGCGGCGGCCAAGGCTGCGTCCAGGGCATTGGGGGCCTCGGCGGCCAAGCCCAGCAGATCCTCGGCCCGGCGCTTCAGGCCGCGGGCGCGGGATTTGCCGCTGCCTTCCTCGGCCCCCAAGAGCCAGCGCCGCACCTCGATGCCCTCCAGCCCCGACAGATGGGCGGAAAAGGCGCCGTCGGCGGCGTCGAAGACGTGATGGCCTTCGTCGAAGACATAGCGGGTGGGGGTGGCGCCGTCATCCAGCCCGCCCATGGCCGCCTGGATCATCACCAGCGCGTGGTTGGCGATGACGATATCGGCGCGCCGGGCCTTGCGCACGGCCCGTTCGATGAAGCATCTGGAATAATGCGGACAGGCGGAAAAGATGCATTCGCCCCGGCGGTCGGCCAAGCCGATGGTGCGGGCACGGCCCAGGATGTCGCCCAGCCAGGCGGGAAAATCGCCGCCGACCATGTCGCCATCGCGCGTCGCCAAGGCCCAACGCGCCATCAGGCCGGAAGCCACCGCCTCTTGCGGGCGGTTGCGCATCACCTGTTCCTCCAGGTTCAGCAGGCACAGATAGTTTTCACGGCCCTTGCGCACCACCACCTTGCGCGCCTTGGTGCCGGGATCGGGATACAGGCGGTCCAACTCGCTGTCGAGCTGGCGTTGCAGGTTGCGGGTATAAGTGGAAATCCATACCGGCGCCCCGTTCTTTTCCGCCCACACCGAGGCGGGGGCGATATAGCCCAGGGTCTTGCCGGTGCCGGTGCCGGCCTCGGCCAGCACCAGCCGGGGCTCGCCCGCCTGTTCGCGCGGCTGAAAGGCGGCGGTCGCGGCCGAGGCATAATCGGCCTGGGCCGGGCGTTGCTCCGAATCACTGCCCAACAGGCGGTCCAGGCGTTGGCGGGCTTCAAGCGGGTCGACGGCGATGGAGCCCGAGGGCGGCTCGGGTGCGTGTTCCGACCATTCGGGCAGACGTTCCCACACCCGCAGGCCCGAGCCGCGTCCGGCATCGCCGGTCACCCCCAGGGCGGCCAGCACCGAATTGCCCCAGCCCCAGCCGGCTCGGGCCATGGTCCAGGCGGCGGAACGGGTGTCGGAGGCGCGGGCGGCGGTGTCGGCCCGGGTGCGCTCGCCCACTTCCTGCAACAAGGTGCGGGCGGCACGGATCAGCAATTCCGCCTCGTCCTCGGCATCGGCGGGGCGGGCCAGCCCCAGCGCCTCGGCCAGGCCCTTGATGGTCGGCAGGCAGAAGCGCGCCGGCCGGACGAAGGCGAACAATTCCAGCAGGTCCAGACAGGCGAAGGGCTCGATCCCCAGCCGCGCCGCCACCGCGGTGGCGTGGCACAGCATGGGACAATCGTCGCGGGCACGCTTGGCGGCGGCGGGCAGCGGCAGGTGATGGAACTCGCCATCGGTGTCCAGCAGTACCGCGCCGCGCAGCGACACGGTCAAGGCGGGGGCATGGGGCAGCAGCAGGCGGGGCGGGGCGGGTGGCGCGGACATGGCGCCACTATAGGCGGAACAAAGCGCGTCCGCATGGACTTTTCCGTGGCGCGATGGTTGAATGCCGGCCACTTGTTTTGCTGCTCACCCGTTTGCCGTCCAGGGGGTTTCGTTCATGACCATGCTGTCCCGCCGCGCCATGCTTGCCGGGCTGGCCGCCCTGCCGTTGCTGCCGTCGCTGGCCGCCGCCCAGGCCAAGAGCGAGTTGCTGATCTATTGCGGTATCACCATGGTCAAGCCGATCAAGGACATCGCGGGCCTGATGGAAAGCCGCCACGGCGTCAAGGTCACCGTCAGCCAGGGCGGGTCCGAGGATTTGTACGAGGCGCTGAAACTGGCCAAGGTCGGCGACATCTATTTCCCCGGTTCGTCCAGCTATCGCCAGCAGCATCTGGCCGAAGGGCTGTTGGGCGACGCGGTGCCGGTGGGTTACAACGTCGCCGCCTTGTTCGTGGCCAAGGGCAACCCCAAGAGGGTGGGGGCGGACATCAAGGAATTGCTGCGCCCCGATCTGTCCATGGTGGTGTGCAACCCGGAGACCGGCAGCATCGGCGCCGAAACCAAGAAAATCCTGGATCGCGCCGGGCTGACGACGCCGGTTCTGGCCCGTTCGGTCTTCCTGGCCACCGATTCCCGGTCGCTGGTCCAGGCCATGAAGGCGCAGCAGGCCGACCTGACCCTGAACTGGCGGGCCACCGGCTTTTTCCCGGAAAACCGCGATCTCGTCGACATCATCGATCTCGACCCTTCGGTGTCGCAGCCGGCCAAGCTGGAGTTGAACCTGCTGACCTTCTCGAAACAGGCCCGGGCGGCCCGAATTTTCGCCGATCTGGCGGCGTCGGCTGAAGGGCAGGCGATTTTCCGCAAGCATGGCTTCCTTGATGCCGCCATGCGCGGCGATTACTGATGCGCCGATGAGCGCTGAAATCCGCCTTAAATCCCTTGCCGGCATTCATCCGCTGGCTCGCATGGGGCTGCTGCTGACCTCGTTTCTGGCCGGCTTCATCCTGCTGGTCGGGCTTGACCTGTTCTTTTCCCATCTGATCGAGGAACTGGATCGGTCCACCGACAATGAAAAGGCCCGCCTCGCCATCGGCGAGTTGATCATCCAGGATATCGGGCGGATCGAATCGACGCTCTATCAGATGGCCGCCACCCGCAACCCGCGCGGTCTGGAACTGGTGCGCGACGAGGCCAAGCGCCACGTGCTGGCGCTGGGGCGACGTCTGGACGTGCTGGAAGACGGCGGCACCGTGGATGAAGTCATCCGCCTCAACCTGGAAGACCGCGAAGAGATGGTGCGGTCCATCGCCTATCATCCGCCGGCGGACCGCCAGGAATTTCTGCTGGAGATCATCGAGCTTCGGCCCAAGCTGTTCGAGATCGATCTGAAGATCAACCAGCTCAATACCTTGCTGAGAGAGCGCAACCGTCTGTACGACATCAACGCCATCGAGCCGGGCAAGCTGGTGACGGCGGAGGTGCAGATGAGTCTGCGCAAGTTTTCGTCGCTGATGGAGCGCATGCGGGAAAATGCCGGACGGCTGTTCTATCACGCCACCCAGCGCATGCAGGCGCTGGAACGCGAGATCGACGAGCGCAAACGCCGCTATCTGGTCATCCAGATCGTCCTGGCGGTGGTTACCGTGCTGTCGGTGCTGACCTTCGCCGTCATGGTCGCCAAGCAGATATTGGCCGGTTCGGCCCTGTTGCAGGCCATGGTCGAGGATTTGCGCCAGGCCAAGGCCGGGGCGACCATGAGCCACGAAATCCGCACCCCCATGAACGGCATCATCGGCATGACCAGCCTGCTGCTGGACACCCGCCTCGACCGCGACCAGGCCCATTTCGCCAATACCGTGCGGGTGTCGGCGGAATCGTTGCTGACCATCATCAACGATATCCTTGATTTCTCGAAGATGGAGGCCGGCAAGCTGGAATTCGAGGAAACCTCGTTCGAGCTGGTGCCGCTGATCGAAGGCGTGGTCGACATCCTGGGGCCGCGCCTGCGCGACAAGAATCTGGATCTGTCCTGTTTCATCCCGCCCGCCGCCCATGGCGTCTTTCGCGGCGATGCCGGGCGGTTGCGACAGGTGCTGCTCAATCTGGCCGGCAATGCCGTCAAGTTCACCAACCAAGGCGGCGTGGTGTTGGAAGTGACGGTGGATGAGGTCGAGCCCGGTCAGGCGCAGTTGCGCGTCACCATCACCGATACCGGCATCGGCATTCCCGAGGCGGCCAAGGACAAGCTGTTCGGCACCTTCACCCAGGCCGAGGCCTCGACCGCGCGGCGCTTCGGCGGCAGCGGGCTGGGGCTGGCCATCTGCAAGCGCATCGTCACCATGATGGGCGGGGCCATCGGCTTCGACAGCACCGAGGGCCGGGGCAGCACCTTCTGGTTCCAGGTACCGTTGCCGCGCACCGACGAAATCCCCGCCGATCCCGCCCCGCAAAGGCCACTGGCGGATGCCCACATCCTGGTGGTGGACGATAATTCCATCAACCGCGAGATTTTCCAGCGCCAGCTTCAGGCCTGGGGGGCACAGGTCTCCACCGCCTTCAGCGGCATGGAGGCCTTGGAAATCCTGCGCGCCGGCACCCGTTTCCAGGTGATGGTGCTTGACCATCTCATGCCCGGTCTGTCCGGCATCGATCTGGCAGCCATCCTGCGCGGCGACACCACCTTGGCGCCGCTGCCCATCCTGATGGCCAGTTCGGTGGGCGGGCCGGAGGTGATGCAACAGGCTCAGGCGGTGGGCATCGCTTCGGTCCTGCTGAAGCCGGTGCGACAAAGTGCGCTGTTGCAGGCGCTGTTGGCCTTGCTGGGTAAAGACGGCGCCGCTGCGGCCCATGTCCTGGGGCCGGGCCTGCTTGACGATGAAGCGCCGCCGGCGACGCCGCTGCGCATCCTGGTGGCCGAGGACAATGCCATCAACCAGCAGGTTGCGGTCGGCCTGCTGAACAAATTGGGCCACCGCGCCGACGTCGCCGATGACGGGGCCGAGGCGGTGGAACTGGTTCGCGCCGGCGATTACGATCTGGTGCTGATGGACATGCAGATGCCCCGGGTCGATGGTCTGGCCGCCACCCGGCTGATCCGGCAACTGGCCGAACCCAAGAACAAGATCGCCATCATCGCCATGACCGCCAACGCCATGGAGGCCGACCGCCAGGCCTGTCTGGCCGTCGGCATGGACGATTTTCTCGCCAAGCCCATCGACCGCCGCCGCTTGGCGGCCATCCTCGGGCGCTGGAGCCCGTGTCTGCTGGAAAGTCGCGCCCTGCGCGCCCGTCCGTCCGAAGCCGCCGAGGTGCCGCCCCTGATCGATCTCGAGGCGGTGGAGGATCTGCGCGATGCCCTGGGCGATGACAGCCACGACGAATTGCGGGCCTCCTTCGTCGCCAAGCTGCCCGGTTACATGGCGGCCATCGATGCCGCCCTGGCCGGTGACGGCGATGCCGCCATCGCCAGCGCCGCCCATTCCCTGAAGGGGGCGGCGGCCAATATGGGCTTTGCCCGTCTGGCGGCCAGCGCCGCGACGCTGGAACGCGAAGCCAAGGCCGGAGCCGGCGGCTATGCCCCGTTGGCCGCCGATCTGCATGACGTCCTGGCCGCCAGCCTGGACGCCGTCAAGAGCTGAATGAAAACCCCGCAGCCGGCGGTCTGCCGGCTGCGGGGCGTATCGTCCGCCATGGCCCGTCAGGTGGCGACGGGCTTGGGATCATCAGTTCTTCTTGGCGCCCTGCTTGATCCACTTGCGGATCAGGTCGCGGTCGCACGAGCTCAGCTTCTTCTTGCCGTGGGGCATTTGCAGCGACTTGTCGGCCTTGCCGTCGATCAGCACCATCAGGTTGCTGGTGACCGGGTCGCCGGGCACGATCATCGCGCCGTGCTTGGTGCCCTTCATCAGGCCTTCATAGGTGGTCAGGTCGAGGCCGCTTTGTTCCAGGCCGGCGCCGCCGGCTTGATGGCAACTGCCGCAGCGGATTTGCAGGATCGGTTGGATGTCCTCGGCGAAGCTGACCGGCTCTTCCTTGGCGAAAGCGGGCGAGGCCAAGCCCAGCGCCAGGATGGCGGCGGCGAATACATTGATTTTCATGGTGGAAACTCCCCTGTCCTTCATTCACTGAACTATGATCTCTTACCGCGAGTATAGCCCAGATTGTTGACCTCGTCGCGAGGCAAAGCAGCCGTGGGGGCTTAAATTCCCAACTTCAAGCCCCCGGCCGTGGCACTGGGGCAATGGCGGACGGGCATGGGAACGGGACTAGAAAATCCTCCCCCCCGAGGACACTTCATGCTTTATTAGCCACCCTGCCTTGGTTGGATGGATTGGGATGACCAGCTTGAACACCTATCGCGCCGGCCCGGACGAGCGCGGACATTTCGGTATTTTCGGTGGCCGCTATGTGGCCGAGACCCTGATGCCGCTGATCCTGTCGGTGGAACAGGCCTATCATCAGGCCAAGGACGATCCGGCTTTTCAGGCCGAGTTCCGCTCGTGGCTCAAGCAATATGTCGGGCGGCCCAATCCGCTTTACTTCGCTCCGCGCCTGACCGCGACCTGGGGCGGCGCCAAGATTTTCCTCAAGCGGGAAGACCTGAACCATACCGGCGCTCACAAGATCAACAATTGCATCGGCCAGATTCTGTTGGCCCAACGCATGGGCAAGAAGCGCATCATCGCCGAGACCGGCGCCGGCCAGCACGGTGTCGCCACCGCGACGGTGTGCGCGCTGTTCGGGCTGAAATGCGTCATCTATATGGGCGCCACCGACATCGAGCGTCAGGCCCCCAACGTCTACCGCATGAAGCTTCTGGGCGCCGAAGTGCGGCCCGTCACCTCGGGCGCGGCGACCTTGAAGGACGCCATGAACGATGCGCTGCGCGACTGGGTCACCAATGTCGCCGATACCTATTATCTGATCGGCACGGTCGCCGGTCCGCATCCGTTCCCGGCCATGGTCCGCGACTTCCAGTCGGTGATCGGCGAGGAAGTGCGCGCCCAGATGCTGGAAGCCGAGGGCCGGTTGCCCGATTCCTTGGTCGCCTGTATCGGCGGCGGTTCCAACGCCATGGGCCTGTTCCATCCGTTCCTGGATGAGCCCGGCATCCGCATCATCGGCGTCGAGGCCGGCGGCCATGGCCTGGACAAACTGCATGCGGCGTCGCTCACCGGCGGGCGCCCCGGCGTGCTGCACGGCAACCGCACCTATCTGTTGCAGGATGCCGACGGTCAGATTCAAGAGGCCCATTCCATTTCCGCCGGTCTGGATTATCCCGGCATCGGGCCGGAACATTCGTGGCTGCACGATACCGGCCGCGTTGAATATGTCTGGGTCACCGATGACGAGGCCCTGGCCGCCTTCCAGCAATGCACCCGCCTGGAAGGCATCATCCCGGCCCTGGAATCCAGTCATGCCATGGCCCATGCCGCCAAGATCGCAGGCAGCCTGCCCCAGGACCACCTGATGGTGCTGAACCTGTCGGGCCGGGGCGACAAGGACGTCAACACCGTCGCCCGCGCGCTCGGCGACGATTTCGGGGGATCGCTGTGATGAGCCGTCTGGCTGCGCGTTTCACCAAGCTGGCCGCCGAGAACCGGGCGGCGCTGGTGACCTATTCCATGGCCTTCGACCCCGACCGGGCGGCCAGCCAGGAATTGCTGAACGGCCTGCCGGCGGCGGGCGCCGACATCATCGAATTCGGCATGCCGTTCACCGACCCCATGGCCGACGGCCCGGCCATTCAGTACGCCGCCCAGCGGGCCTTGGCCTCGGGCGGCACGCTGAAAGGCTGCCTGGAGATGGTGGCGGAATTTCGCCTGACCGACACCGAAACCCCGATCATCCTGATGGGCTATTACAACCCGGTTTATTCCTGGGGGCCGGAAAAGTTTTGTGCCGATGCGGGCCGCGCCGGCATCGACGGCCTGATCCTGGTGGATCTGCCGCCGGAGGAAGCCGATGAATTGCTGCCCCATTGCTGGGCCAACGATATCGACTTCATCTTCCTGACCACGCCGACCAGCGACGATGCCCGTCTGCCGGTCATCGTCGGCAATGCGTCGGGCTTCGTCTATTACGTCTCCATCGCCGGCATCACCGGCACCGCCTCGGCCAGTGCCTCGGCCATCGGCGACGCGGTGACGCGGATCAGGCGCCATACATCGTTGCCGGTTTGCGTCGGTTTCGGTATCAAGACGCCGGAGCAGGCGGCCGAAGTGGCGCGGCTGGCTGACGGGGCCGTGGTCGGCTCGGCCATCGTCGCCGCCGCCTTCGACGCCAAGGGAAAGGGTGAAAACCCGGCCCGGGCCGCCCTGGCCCTGGTGCGTGAATTGGCCGCCGGTGTGCGCGGGGCGCGTGGCTAAGTGTATTGAAAAAAGATGCCGATGCCGGTAAGCCGGTGTCGGTTCTGACAACGGAACAACCACAGAGACACAGAGGCACAGAGATGTCTTCCCATGGGAAGGGCGCCTTCTCCTCCTGGACAAGCCTCTCTGTGTCTCTGTGTCTCTGTGGTTCATTGATCGCCATCAGGCGCGAAGGAAGTTGCTCATGAACTGGTTGACCAATTACGTCCGTCCCAAGCTCCAGGCCCTGGTGCGGCCCAAGGAAGTGCCGGATAACCTGTGGCACAAATGCCCCAGCTGCGGTCACATGATCTTCCATCGCGATCTGGAAAAGGCGCTCTGCGTCTGCCAGCATTGCGGCCACCACATGCGCCTTGCCGTCAAGAAGCGCCTGGAAATGCTGTTCGATGACGGCAAGTACACCCGCATCGAATTGCCGAAGGTCCCCGACGATCCGTTGAAGTTCAAGGATCAGAAGCGCTATACCGACCGCCTCAAGGACACCCGGCTCAAGACCGGCGAACACGATGCCATCATCGTCGCCCATGGTCGGTGCAGCGGCCAGAACGTGGTCATCGCCGCCTTCAATTTCGACTTCCAGGGCGGTTCCATGGGCATCGCCGTGGGTGAGGGCATCGTCGCCGCCGCCGAATTGGCGGTGTTGCAGGATGCGCCGTTGATCGTCATCCCGGCCTCGGGCGGGGCACGCATGCAGGAAGGCATCCTGTCCTTGATGCAGATGGCGCGCACCACCGTCGCCGTCGACAAGGTCAAGGAAAAGCGCCTGCCCTATATCGTGCTGCTGACCGATCCCACCACCGGCGGCGTCTCGGCCAGCTTCGCCATGCTGGGCGACATCGCCATGGCCGAGCCGGGTTGCATCATCGGCTTCGCCGGTGCCCGCGTCATCGAAAGCACCATCCGCGAAAAGCTGCCCGAGGGCTTCCAGCGGGCCGAATACCTGCTGGACAAGGGCATGATCGACATGGTCGTCCACCGCAAGGATCTGCGCGACACCCTGGGCCGCATCATTTCCATGCTGCGTAACCGGGCCCCCGCCGGCGATCTGGTCATGCTGCCGATGGACACGCCCGATTACGACCCCGAATCCGCCGCCCGGCTGTGACATGATCGACGTCGTCCTCGAGCGTCTGACCCGCCTGCACCCCAAGGTCATCGATCTGTCCCTGGATCGGGTGCTGACGCTTCTGGACAAGCTGGGCCACCCGCAGACCCGCTTGCCGCCGGTCGTCCACGTGGCCGGCACCAACGGCAAGGGCTCGACCGTGGCCTTCATGCGCGCCTTCGCCGAGGCCGCCGGGCTGCGCACCCATGTCTACACCTCGCCCCATCTGGTGCGTTTCGCCGAACGCATCCGGGTGGCCGGCCGGACCATCGATGATGCCAGCCTGCTGGCGTTGCTGGAGGAAATCGAGCAGGTGAACGGGGACGATCCCATCACCTTTTTCGAGATCACCACCGCCGCCGCCTTCCTGGCCTTTTCCCGCATTCCCGCCGATCTGGTCATCCTGGAAACCGGCTTAGGCGGGCGGCTGGACGCCACCAATGTGGTGGAACGTCCGGCGTTGACCGTGATCACCCCCATCGCCATGGATCATGAAAGCTTTCTGGGCGGACGGATCGAGGCCATCGCGGCGGAAAAAGCCGGCATCATGAAACGCGGCATCGCCTGTATCGTCGCCGATCAGGGCCGCAAGGTGGCCAAGGTGCTGGAAGCCCGCTCGCTGGAAATGGGCGTGCCGCTGCTGAAGGAGGGCAAGGATTTTTTTGCCCGCGCCACCCCCGATGGCGGTACCTTGTACAAGGGCGTGTCGCTGGAACTGACCTTGCCGGCCCCGGGCCTGGCCGGATCGTTCCAGATGCGCAATGCCGGTCTGGCCCTGGCGGCGCTGGAACGGTTGAGCCGAGGCGAGAAGCCGCCGGTCTTGGCGGAAATCCCGCCCGCCGCCTTCGCCCTGGGTATGAAAAGCGTCGAATGGCCGGCACGCCTGCAACGGCTGAGCCGGGGGCCGCTGGTCGAATTGCTGCCGGATGGATGGGAATTATACCTGGACGGCGGCCATAACCCCCATGCCGCCGAGGCCATCGCCCGTCATGCCCGCTCGTGGCGCGACATGCCGTTGATGGGGGTGTTCGGCATCCTCGCCAACAAGGACATCGACGGCTATATGGGCCATATGGCCACGCGCTTTCATTCCTTGCGCACGGTGACCATTCCGGGCGAGGCGTCGGCGTTGACGGCGGAAGCGGCGGCGGCTTGCGCCCTCAAGCATTTCTGCATGGACGCCAAGCCGGCGGCCAGCGTCGAGGCGGCTTTGCGCGAATTGACGGCGAGCCATGCCGGCCCGGCCCGGGTGTTGATTTGCGGGTCATTGTACCTAGCTGGTACGGTACTTGCCGACAATTCCTGAGAGCGGGGATCACATGCGTCTGCTTCTGGCTATCCTGCTGCCGTGGTTGCAGTTCTTCACCATCGGTCGTCCGTTCGCCGGGCTCATCTGCCTGATCTTGCAGATCACCTTGATCGGCTGGATTCCGGCGGCGATCTGGTCGGTCTATGCGCTGTCGCAGTACAAGACCGACGAGAAAATCCGTCAGGCCCTGGGTGGTCCGCGGGTCTGATCGCGGCTTGGATCAATCCAGGCGGACAAAACCAGCAGCAACGCGTCCACCGCAACACCCGTCACTCCCGCGCAGGCGGGAGTCCAGAGGGTGCACTTCCATCTTTTCCGCGACTCCTGGATACCCGCTTTCGCGGGTATGACGGCGTGGGCGGATGATGCGTCGTACTTAAGGCGCGCCGCTCTATTTCCGCAAGACCGCCACCGCTTCCAGATGGGCGGAATGGGGGAACTGGTCGATGGGGGTGACGCTTTCCACCTGATAGCCGCCCTTGACCAGAATTTGCAGATCGCGGGCCAGGGTGGCCGGGTTACACGATACCGCCACCACAACGGCCGGTGCCGCCTGGGCCAGATATTCCGCCTGCGATTGGGCGCCGGCGCGCGGCGGGTCGAACACCACCGCCTGATACTTCTTCAGTTCCTGCGGCAAGAGCGGACGGCGGGCGAGGTCGCGGGTTTCCGTGGTGATCTTGAGCCCGGCCATGTTGGCCGCGGCTTCCAGGGCGCGGATGGGGGCTTCGTCGCCTTCCACCGCGTGCACGGCGGCACCGCCGGCGGCCAGCGGAAAGGTGAAGCTGCCGCAGCCGCAATAAAGGTCGGCCACCGCCTTGACCTTGCCGATTCCCCCGCACACCAATTGGGCGATGGCTTTTTCCCCGGCCTCGGTGGGTTGCAGGAAATTGCCGGGCGGCGGTTCGACGGCGATGCCGGCGAAATACACGATGGCGCCGCGGCGGCGCGAAATGGGCTCGATGAAACCGGCGCCGGGGCGGCGCCAGGACAGTCGGGCCAGATCGTGGCTGTCGGCGAAGGCGGCCAGTTTTTCCCGGTCGAACAGATCCAGGCGGGCATCGGCTTCCACCAGAATATCCAGGCCACCGGTGGTCAGGGCGACGGTGACGTCACCGTCTTCGCCGTTGGGCACGGTTTCGGTCAGGATGTGCCGCAACGGCGCGATGATGGCGGTGATGGCGCGGTCCAGCAGCAGGCAATCATCCAGGTCGATGATGGTATGGCTGGCGCGGGCGTTGAACCCGAATACGGTCGAGCCCTTGCGCCGATGAAAAGCGAAGGTGGCGCGGCGGCGCTGACCGGCGGCAACCCGGATCATGGCGGCGACCGGGGCATCGCCCAGGCCGTGGCGGGACAATTGGGTCAGCAGCAGACCGCTTTTCCACTGGGTGTAGGCGTCGTCATCCAGGTGTTGCAGCGAACAGCCGCCGCAACGGCCATAATGCGGGCAGGGCGGCGGGGTGCGGCCCGGTCCTTCCCGGGTGACCTCGATCAGGGCGGCGGCCAGACCGTCGCCGCGCCGGCCTTCGATGCGGGCGACGACGCGGTCGCCGGGCACGGTGAAGGGAACGAAGACCAGATCGTCGCCCAATTGGGCGATGCCGTCGCCGCGCGCGCCGATCTCGCTGATTTCCACCTCGACATTGCGCGGCGGCGGGCCTTGGCGGGGCTTGCCGCGACCGGCGGCGGAAACGGGACGCTTGCGCAGGCTCATGGCTTGGCGGCCCGCGCGAGATCGGTGATGAAGCCAGAGATGATGTCACCGCTGGCCTGGGTCAGGGCGGCGGCCTCGGCCTCGGGGCCGGCGGCGCTGGGCACCTCCGCCTGATAGGTTTTCAACAGCAGCAACCCGCCGTCGCGGGACGACACCACCGCCAATTCCAGGCTTGCCACGACCTTGCCGGTGCCTGCCTGCATCTCGAAGCGGTTCAGCCGACCGCGCAATATCCAATCGGGCGGCACCCGGGTTTCCGGGGTGACGACGGTGGCGGCGATGCCCGATTGGCGCAGCGAGTTCACCAGGGCGTTTTGCCAGAGCGCCGTCGGCGGCTCGGCCCACAGATCATAGCGGTAGCGGCCCAGGCTGCCGTCGGCATCCTGATAGGCCAGCGGACGTTCCGATAACACGCCGTCGGTGGTGGGACGGCTGACCTCGACCACGCCCAGGGCCGGGGCGGCGAAGCGGGCGGCAAGCGACGGCGTCTCCAGGCGATAGAAGCGATCCTTGGGCGGCGCTTGCTGGGCGCAGGCGGCCAGGGCGGCAGCCAGGGCGGCGGTAAGCAACAGGTTACGCATGGTTCAAACTTCCCCTCAACGCCGTCCCGGCCCGTCTTCGGCCCCCTTGGTGCCGCCGATCAGCACGCCGGGATTGTCCCGGATCTGGCGGCTGAATTCATGCACGTTGCGGCTGGTGCCTTCAAGGTTATAGGCGATGGAATCGATGTTTCTGGCCAGGGCCTGCAAGGTATGGCGCAGATCCTTCATGGATTGGTCGATATTACCCTTGTTGCCGTCGATGGTGGCGACCACGTTGTCCAGCTTCTTGCGGGTTTCCACCAGACCGTGGGTCAGTTCTGCGGTATTGGCCAGCGACTGGGCGATGGATTCGGCGTTCTTGTCGTTGATCACCTGGGTCGACAGCGTGCCGGTGATCTTTTGCATGTCGCTGGTGATGCGCGGCGCCTTGGTCGCCAGATCGCCGGACAAGGTGACCAGATTGGTCATCAGTTCCGGGGCCTGTTTTTGCATGATCAGCCCCAGGGCTTCCACCTGGGTGTTGACGGTGGCCATCAGCGGCAGCAATCCCTGGTCGGTCAGCTTGCTGACTTCACCGGCCATGGCGTTCATGGTGGCGAAGATGTTGGCGGCGGCACCGCCGGGAATGTCCGATCCGGGGGGCAACAGCTTGTCGGAGGCACCGCCCTTGATGTCGAGGGTCGGTGCGGCCAGGATGCCCGGCGCGGTGATGCGGGCCAGCGACCCTTCCGGGATGGCCCAGCCTTCCTGGACGCCCATGGTGACCCGGAACCAGGTGCGGTTGTCCTTTTGCAGGCCTTGGATGCCCTCGACCTGGCCGACGACGAAGCCTTCATAGGTGACCTTGCTGCCGTATTTGATGCCGGTGACGTTGGGCAATTGGGTGGTGTAGAGATCGTTTGATCCGGTTTTGCCGGTCAACAGCGCCACCGACACGATCAGGGCCGCCAGCATGGCCAGCACGAAGGCGCCGACGACGATGTAATTGGTGCGTGCGTCCCTCATAACCCGTTCCTTCTGCTTGCCGGCTCGTCCCGAAGTTTTTCCTTTTCCCCCAACAGGCGGCGCAAATAGGCGTCGGGGTCGATTTCCGCCTCTTCGGTACGGCGGTTCAGCAGGTTCTGGATGCGCTCGTTGGGGGAATTGCGGATGGCGTCCACCGTATCGAGGGCCAGCACCTCGCCCTGGTCCAGCACACAGATGCGGTCGGCGATCTTGAAGGTACTGTCCAGGTCGTGGGTGACGACGATGATGCTCATGCCCATGGCGTCGCGCAGGCGCAGGATCAGATCGTCGATGCTGGAGGCCACCACCGGGTCCAGCCCCGCCGACGGTTCGTCGCAGAACAACAGGCGCGGGTCCATGACGATGGCGCGGGCGAAGGCGGCGCGCTTGATCATGCCGCCCGACAGTTCCGACGGCATCAGGTGCTCGAACCCGGCCAGCGACACCACTTCCAGCTTGAGGCGGGTGACGATGCCGATGGTGGTTTCGTCCAGATTGGTATGTTCACGCAAGGGCAGGGCGATGTTGTCGCCGACACTCATGCTCGAGAACAGGGCGCCCGACTGGAAGGCCACGCCCATGCGGGTACGCAGGTCCTGCATGTCCAGCGCCGACAGGGCGTTGATTTCCCGGCCGAGGATGCGGATGGTGCCGGAACTGGGGCGCAGCAGGCCCAAGAGATGGTTCAACAGCGTGGTCTTGCCCGAGCCGGAACCGCCCATGATGACGAAGATTTCACCGGGCTTGACGGTCAGCGACACGTTCTTCAGCACCTGACGGTCGCCGTAATGGGTGTTGAGGTTGATGACCTCGACGCTGGGGGGATCAGTGCTCATCGCGTCACCAGGAAGACGAAGATCATGTCGGTGATGACGATGGCCGAGATGGCATGGACCACCGAACGGGTGGTCATGCGCCCCACCCCTTCGGCTCCGCCGGAAACCGAGGCGCCGTTGACGACGCCGACGATGGTGACCAAGACGCCGAAGATGGCGCTTTTGGCCAAGCCGTGCAGCAGATCGTTCAGCTTCAAGAGCGACAACACCTCGTCGGCATAGCTGGCCATGCTGCCTTGCAATTCGATGGCGATGTAAAGGCCGGCGGCGAACAGGCCGACCAGATCGGCCCACAGGGTCAGAAGCGGCATCAGGATCATCATGGCGGCCAAGGGCGGCGCCACCAGGAAGCGCACCGGGTTGATGCCCATGACGGTGAGCGAATCGATTTCCTGGTTGATGCGCATGGTCCCCAGTCGCGCCGCCAGGGCCGAGCCCGAGCGCCCGGCCACCAGGATGCCGGTGATCAGCGGGGCGAATTCGCGCACCACCGACAGTGCCACCCCCAAGGTGACGCGGCTTTCGGCGCCGAAGGTCTTCAGCGTATAGATGCCCTGGATGGCCAGCATCAGGCCGATGGTGGTGGACAGCACGGTGATGATGGGCAGGGCGGCGATACCGATATCCATGGCCTGGGCGGCGACCGCGGCGGCGCGCACCGGCTGGCGGCGCCAATGCCCCAGCACCAGCCAGTAAAGCGCCTGCCCCAGCAGCGTGGCGGCGAAACCGAATTCGGACAGCCCGCGGGCGGCGGCGCGGCCCAGGCGCTCCAGCATCAAGGTGGGGCTGGAGGAGGGCATCAGGCCTGCAACCCGGCCTCGACCGTGTCGGCGAGGGCGAACACCTTGTCCAGGCGGGCCAGTTGCAGCACCCGCATGGCCGGGGCGCTGATCGCCGCCAGGATGAAGCGGGTGCCGTTCTTGCGGGCCATCTGATAGGCCTCGACCAATGACGCGATGCCCGACGAATCGATGTAATCGACCAAAGCCATGTCGACCACCACCGGGCGGCGCTCGAACATCAGATCCATCAGGTGCTTGCGCACCGATGGCGAGTGTTGCAGATCCACTTCCCCGGACAGCGCCACGACGACGGCACCGTCGATCTCCCGGCTTTCGATTTTCATGGCCCAGCCCCCCCCATACGTTTTGCCAGCCGCAACAGATTGCCTGCTCCGGGCGGCGGTGCCAAGAACTCTACCTCATCCATCACCGAGCGGATGAAATGAGTCCCCAGGCCGCCGGGCCGGATATCGTCGAGATCGCGCGGACAGACTTGGGTCTGGTCCACCGGCGGGGCGAAGTCGATCAACCGGATATCCAGCATTTCGGCGTCGCCCCGGACTTGCACGATCAACTCGCCCTCGCCGCCGCCATAGGCGTGGCGGATGATGTTCTGGCAGGCCTCGTCCACCGCCAGCACCACGTCGGGCACCACCTGCGGCGGGCAACCCAGGCGATCCAGGGCCGGGGTCAGGGCGCGGCGGATGGCCGCCAGACTGGCCGGGCGGGCCTGATATTGCCGGTTCAGCACCGGGGCGGTGCGGCAATCCTCGACCACCACCATGGTCAGGTCGTCCTTCAATGACATGCCGTCCTCGACGATGCCGCTGACCAGGGCGCGCAGGCGGTCGGGGGCCGGGCGCATGCGATGGGGGGCGAGGCGGGCGGCGACGCCGTCGGCCCCCAGCATGGCAGCTGTGCCGCCGGCCTCGGTCAGGCCGTCGGTGAACAGATAGAGCGCGCCGCCATTGAGCTGCATGGTGGTTTCCGGGCAGCCTTGGGCGAACAGCTCGGGGACGATGCCCAAGGGCGGCATGCCGTCGTCGATGCGGTCCATTTTCGCCCCACAGCACAAAAGCGGCGGCTCATGGCCGGCATTGGCCAAGGTGACGGTGCCGCTGGCCGGGTCCAGCACGCCGGCGATCATGGTGACGAACATGCCGGCCGAGCTGGTTTCGGCCAGTTCGGCGTCGATGGCCGCCAGCACCGCGCCGGGTCCGTCCAGGCGCTTGGCCAGACAGCGGAACAGGCTGGCGGTCTTGGCCATCAACAGCGCCGCGTTCATGCCCTTGCCCGACACGTCGGCGATGGCGAAGGCCAATTTGCCGTCTTTCAGCTCGACCACGTCGAAAAAGTCGCCCGACACCCCGCGTGCCGCCAGATTGATGCCGTGAATGGGAAATTCCGGTGCCCGTGCCGGCGGCAGCATGGCGCGCTGGATATCGGCGGCCAGGGCCAGTTCCCGCTTCAGCACCTGTTGTTCGGCCATGGCGGCGGCCTGACGGGCGTTGATCAGGGCCAGGGCGGCGGAAGCGGCCAGGGCCTGCAACACCCGGCGGTCGTCGCCGTCGAACGAGCCGCCGCCCTTTTTGTTGAACAACTCGATGGCGCCCAGACGTTCGTCGCGCACCGACATGGGGGCGCACAGGACGGACCGGGTGATGAAGCCGGTATTGGCATCCACCTTGTGGGAAAAATCGGGGTCGTCGCTGGTGTCCTTGACCAGTTCGGTGGCATTGCGATTGACGGCGCGCCAGACGATGCCCTGGCCCTTGGGCAGGCGCAAGCCGGTGACGTCGGTCGGCCCCCAGCAGGCCCGGCACACCAAATCGCCGGTTTCCGGCTCCATCAGGAAAATGGAGGCGGCCTCGGCCTCCATGCGGGTGCTGATATGGGCGATACCGATGCGCAACGTTTCCTCGATGTCCTGCGAGCGGGCGAAATCGGCGGTCATCTCGGCGATCAGGTCAAGATCGTCGGCCAAGCCCGCCGGCAATGTATTGGGGCGCTCGAGGATACGCATGGGCCGATGATGCCCCGGAATGAAGTGAGGGTAAAACCACATTTCTCTGAATCAGTGCGGAGGGTGAAAAAAGCGTGAAATTACAGAAGGTTGTTTAGTGAAATTTTTGTTGCGGGGCGCGGGCTCGATTGACTTGCGGGTGGAGATGGGCACAATCCGCCGGTGCGCGTATTCGTTCGGATGACAGGTGTGGAATCCGAATGAATCCGTGCACAATTCGTTGGTTTGTGGGCCGATTCACCAAAACAGACGGTTCACGCCACCGAACCTTCTGTTTGGATCGGACCCCTGGGCCGCAACCGACTTGGGAAAAACGCACATGTTCACCTTGGCCAATGCCCTGGGCGAAACGCCTAAGTCATCTTCGACGCATGCCCGGGCCGCATTGCGGGATCACCGCCCCTTTCCCCTGCCGGGCCGCCCGTCGGCGCAGCCTTCCGACGATCATTGGAACGAGATTCTGGTCACCCTGGACGTGGCCTTCCAACCCATCGTCAACATCCATACCGGCGCCTGCTACGGCTACGAGGCCTTGCTGCGCAACACCGCCGAGGCCGGCTTCGAGTCCATCGCCGACTTCTTCGACACCTGCCATGCCTTGGGCGTGTTGATCGATGTCGAGATGGCGCTTCGGGAAAAGGCGGTGGTCAAGTTCCTGCAGATGGAGCATTGGCGGCAATCCAAGCTGTTCCTCAACCTGGACAATCGCGGCCTGGAGCTGGAAGGCGACCTGCCGGCGCGCACCCGCAAGATGCTGGAACGCTACGGCATCGAGGAAAGCCAAGTGGTGTTCGAGATTTCCGAACAGCACCCCATCGGCCAGCCCAACCATGCGGCGGCCATCTTCAATCACTACAAGCGCAACAATTTCCGCTTGGCGGTGGATGATTTCGGCACCGGCTTTTCCGGGCTGCAATTGCTGTATTTCGCCGCCCCCGATTTCCTCAAGATCGACCGCTTTTTCGTCTCCGACATCGCCAGCGATTCCAAGAAGAAGCTGTTTTTGTCGCAGATCGTCAACATCGCCCATCTGCTGGGGGTGGTGGTGCTGGCGGAAGGGGTGGAAACCGAACGCGAATACTTCGTCTGCAAGGATATCGGCTGCGATCTGATCCAGGGCTATCTGGTACAGCGGCCCGACCGCGACATGGCCCTGATGCAACCCCATTACGACCATATCGAGCGGCTGTCGCGGCGCGAACGCCGGGTGGCGGTGTCGGACCAGAAGCTGATCGCCGATCAGATCGCCGCCATCGACCCCATTCGCCTGGACAGCACCATGGAAGAGGTGTTCGAGCGCTTCCGCGCCGACAAAACGGTGACGTTTTTCCCGGTGATCGACGCGGCGGGCGAACCGGTGGGCATCGTGCGCGAGACCGAGTTGAAGGACTACACCTATTCGCTTTACGGCAAGGCGCTGATTTCCAACAAGACCTTGGGTCGACGGCTTAAGGATTTCGTCACCCGTTGCCCCATGGCCGACATCAACACCCGGGCCGAGCACATCTTGCAGGCCTATTCGGCGGTGGAGAAATCGGAAGGCATCATCATCGTCGACGACATGAAGTATGCCGGCTTCCTGTCGGCCCATTCACTGCTTCGCGTCATCAACGAAAAGAACTTGGCGGCGGCGCGGGACCAGAATCCGCTGACCAAGCTGGCCGGCAACAATCTGATCCATGAATACGTGTCGGAAGCCCTGGGCGCCCCTGATTGCGAATATGTGCTGGCCTATTTCGATTTCGACAATTTCAAGCCGTTCAATGACAAATACGGTTTCCGTCTGGGGGATCGGGCCATCTTGCTGTTCGCCGAATTGCTGGCCAAGGCCTTGCCGCGCGACACCTGCTTTGCCGCTCACGTGGGCGGCGACGATTTCTTCGGCGGCTTCCGCCGCACCGATTTCGACGAGGCGCTGCGGGTTTCCGCCAATCTCTGCGCTGCGTTTGCTCGCGACGTGGAAAGCTTCTATGACGACGAAACCCGCCGTCTGGGTCATATCGTCGGCCAGGACCGGGTCGGCAACGTCGTGCGGTTTCCGCTGATGACGGTGTCGGCCGCCATCGTCCATCTGCCGGTGGGGCGCCATGTCTTCAGTGTCGATGACGTCAGCCAGCTGATTGCCGAACTGAAGAAAGAGGCGAAGAAGTCGCCCGATCGCGTGGCCTCGGCGGCGTTGGTCAGCCTGGGCGGCTGATCAATCGCCCTTGCGGCCCTGCTTGCGCAACACCGCCACCATGCCGGGAACATCGTTGCCGCCGTCCTTGCGGGTCACCGCGTCCTCCAGCAGCAGCACGGTGAAGCCGGCGAAATCGGCCTGGCGACGGATGTAATCGGCGGCATGGGCGTAGCGGTGCTTGGGCCCCAGCATGTAGCTGTCGCAGTTTTCCGCCTTTTCCATGGTAAAGGCCAAAATGCCGTCGTCGCGCAGGGCGCCGCGGGCGGCATTCAGCACCGGGGTCAGGTCGCCCACATAGACCATGACGTCGGCGGCGGCTATCAGGTCGTATTCGGCCCGGCGTCGCGACAGGAATTGTTCCAATTCGGCTTCATGCAGGCTGTCGTACAGCCCGCGCTCGCGCGCCTTGCTGACCATGGCCGGGGACAGGTCCAGCCCGTCCAGGGTGGCGGCCAGCGGGCGCAGGACCGGCGCCGCCAGTCCGGTGCCGCAACCGGCATCGAGGACGGCCAGCCCGGTGGGTTTGTCCAGGCAGCGGTGCAGAGCCTCGGCCAGCAGCGCCGGGCCGCGATAGTCCAGCGCCCCGATCAGGGCGGAATCGAAGCGGTCGGCATATTCGTCGAACAATTGCCGCACATAGGCCTGCGGCGCCCGTTGCGGCGTGTCGGCACTGCCGGTCAAGGCCAGCCCCAGACCGGCGCCGTGGGAATCGTCGGGATCCAGCGTCAGGCAGTGGCGATAGGCCTGGGCGGCGCGGTCGGTCTGGCCGATGGCCCGGCAGGATTCGGCCAGACAGAACCACGGCTTGATCTGGTCCGGGGCAATGGCGGTGGCGCGGTCGAAGGCCGAGGCGGCGCCGTCTTCATGGCCCTGGGCTTGGCGGATCAGGCCCAACTCGACCCAGGAATCGCTGTCGCGCGGGGCCAGTTTGACCGCTTTCTCCGCCTGTTCGCGCGCCCGATCCAGTTGGCCCATGGCGCGCAGCACCGAGGCCAGGTTGGTACGGGTGCCGGCATGGTCGGGGCGGATATCCACCGCCCCTTCCAATATGGCGGCGGCCTCGGCCAGATTGCCGCATTCCTTCAGCGCCAGACCGAAATTATTGAGTGCGGTCGGCCAGACCGGGCGCAGTTGCAGGGCGCGGCGCAGGCATTGCGCCGCCTCGCGCGGGTCGCCTTGCTGCTGCAACAGGGCGCCCAGGGTGTTCCAGGCTTCGGCATGGCCGGGATCGGCGGTCACCGCGTGGCGGCAATGACTGATCGCCTCGTCCAGTCGGCCTTGCAGGCGCAACAGGTGGCCCAGGCGGGCATGGGCCTCGGCGTGGTGGGGATGGATGTTGAGCACGGTGCGGAAGTGCAAGGAGGCTTCGGCCACCTCGTTGCCCATTTCCAGGGCGCGGCCCATGGCCAGATGCAGGGCCGCCTGGCCGGGGGTGATGGCGATGGCGGTGGCCAGATGGCCGGCGGCACGCTTGCCTTGCCCCTGATCCAGGGCCAGCAGGCCCAGCAGGTAATGGGCGCCGCCGAAATTGGGGGCGGACTCGACCAGTTGGCGGGCCAGACGGCGGGCGTCGGCGGGCTTGCCGTCCTCATAGGCGCGCATGGCCTCGGTGAAGACCGTGGCGGTGGATTTAACCGTCTTGGCGCGCATGTGGGGCAGCCCCTCGCTGAAAAATACCGAAAGCGACCCCCCACTCCAAGGATGATAAACCCAAGGGTGAGTGCGGGCAACGGTGCAACCCGCATTACCGCAATGCGTTGCTGATCAGGTATTTGGCGACGTCGACGGGCTTGACCTTGAAGTTCTTGGGCGGTTCCTTGCCGTCAAGGGCCAGGGCGACCAGCATGGAATTCTCGACACTGCTGATGGCCACCTTGAACAATCCCTTGGCGCCGCGCAGCTTGGGATAATAATTGGGGTCGACGGCCTTTTCCTTGCGGGCCAGACGCTCCAACGCCTCGTCTTCGGTGCGCTCGGTTTCGTCCGTGAGCAAGACCTTCCAGTCGCTTTGACCCGCGCACCCGGCCAGATCCTGCTCTGGCGTCGTGTCGGTGCAGATCCCCAGCTTGAAGAGGTTCTTGCCCAGGCCCACATCGGCGCCCCACTCCTGGTTGGCCTTGCTGGTGGCGACATAGATGATCGGCATGATGCTTCCCTGAAAGCGGGGACGGGGACAGTGGGGCGAAGGGCGGACAAATGGAAAAGGGCCGCCGAAGCGACCCTCTCCACAATCCCACACCGAAAGCGGTTTAACGCTTCGAGAACTGGGTCGAACGACGAGCCTTGTGCTTGCCGTACTTCTTGCGCTCGACGACGCGCGGATCGCGGGTCAGGAAGCCACCGGCCTTCAACGCCGTGCGCATGGCCGGGTCGAAGAAGGTCAGCGCCCGGCTGATGCCGTGACGCAGGGCGCCGGCCTGACCGGACAAGCCACCGCCATTGACGGTGCACATGACGTCGAACTGGGCTTCGCACCGGGCGGTCTGGAACGGCTGGTTGATCAGCATGCGCAGAACCGGACGGGCGAAATAGGTGGTGACGTCGCGACCGTTGACCACGATCTTGCCGCTGCCGGGCTTGATCCAGACGCGAGCAATGGCGTTCTTGCGCTTGCCGGTGGCGTAGGCGCGGCCCTGAGCGTCAACCTTACGCTCGTACACGGGCCGAACCTGCGGAACGGCGGCCTGAAGATCGGCCAGACTGGAGAGATCGGCCATGACTACCTCTTGTTCTTCGGGTTCATGGAAGCCACGTCCAGCACTTCAGGCTGCTGCGCTTCATGGGGATGGTTGGAGCCGGCATACACGCGCAGATTCTTCATCTGGGCGCGACCCAGCGGACCACGGGTGATCATGCGCTCGACCGCCTTTTCGATGACCCGGTTGGGGAAGCGGCCGGAAAGCAGCTCGCCCACGGTACGGCCCTTGATGCCGCCGGGATGGCCGGTGTGCCAGTAGAAGGTCTTGTCGGCCAGCTTGTTGCCGGTCAACTTCACCTTCTCGGCGTTGATCACGATCACGTTGTCGCCCATGTCGACATTGGGGGTGAAGGTGGGGAGGTGCTTGCCCCGCAAGCGCATCGAGATGACGCTGGCGAGACGGCCCAGAACGACGCCGTCCGCGTCGATCACGACCCACTTCTTCTGCACTTCGGACGGTTTGACGTTCAAGGTCTTCATGTCACCCACGGCAAAACCAGTTGGGAATGCCAGGACGCCCCGGCACTCGAGGGGGCGGAGTATGCCACGGAAAGCGACAGAGTCAACAGGAAATAAATCGTTTAAAATCATGATGTTATGGTGGTGGTATTATAGTACCGCGTCTCAACGGGGCTCGGACAAAGGGTTTGCCGATGGTCGTGGCAATGGGTGGCAGCAATTGATATTGAGAATCGATAGCAAATTATCTGGTCTAATCCATATTCTTCGTGCAGGTTTAGGCCCAATCCCCCTCCACAGGCGGCCCATGAATGTGAAGTCCGATAAAGCCAAGCTGGAACTGTTTGTTGCCCACCGCAAGGCCCTGATCGACTACGCCAAGCCGATCCTGGGCTGTCGTGCCCGGGCCGAGGACGTGGTGCAGGAAGCCTATCTGCGCTTCGACGGCATCGCTGCTGATCGCCGTTTGGATGAGCCGGTGGGGTTTCTGTTTCGCATCGTCCGCAACCTGGCTTTGGATCTGTCACGGCGCTTGGGCCGGGAAGGGCGGCTGCATACCCAGGTGGAAAGCGATGACATCGCCGCGGATCGCCCCTCGCCCGAGGCCGAGGCCTTGCATCGCGACCAGCTTCAGGCGGTGTTGCAGGCTTTGGACGAATTGCCCGAACGCACCCGCGAAGCCGTGCGCATGCACCGCCTGGACGGCTATACCTTGACCCAGATCGCCGCGCATCTGGGTATTTCGGTGGGGACCGCCCATTCCCTGGTCATGGATGGCGTCGAGCATTGCCGGCGGCGCCTGCGGGCGCGATCCTGACGGTGGATGAATAAAAAGTTGAAAATCATCCGCCCCGCTTTCGTCATATCATATGAAGGACCGACGGAGTAACCATGCGCCCGCACCGAGTGGACAACAGCCCCGACCGGGAGGCTTTGCACTGGCTGATCGCCATGCAGGAAGCCCCCGATGACGTGGCGTTGCGAGATCGCTTCCGCGTATGGGTGCAGGCTTCGCCGGCCCATGCCGAGGCTTGGCGTGATTTGAACCGGGTCGATGACCTGATCGGCCGGGCGTTGTCCTCGGCCAAGCCGGCAATGCCGCCGCACCGCGTCCGTCAGCCCGTGGTGGTGACGGTTTTCGCCCTGGCCGCCTGTCTGCTGTTGGCCTTTCTCCCGCTGGTGCAAGCCCGTTGGCAGGCCGATTATCGTACGGCGACCGGCGCGATGCGGCAGATATCGCTGGCCGATGGCTCTCGGGTGATGCTGGCGCCCGATTCCGCCGTTTCGGTGAGCCTGGGGGCGGATCAGCGCCGGGTGGTCCTGTTGCAGGGCGAGGCGTTCTTTGACGTCCAACGCGATCCGGCCCGTCCGTTCACCGTATTCGCCGGGGATAGCTCCATCCGGGTGCTGGGGACCGCCTTCAATGTGCGGCGTCTGCAATCCGGTGCCGAGGTGGCGGTGGCCCAAGGGGTGGTCCAGGTTTCGCGCGCCGACACCCATGTGGATTTGAGGCCGGGCGACAGCATCGATACCAGTCAGGGGCAGTATGGCATCCGCTCCACTCTCCCCACCGAGTTGGTGGCGCCGTGGCGACAAGGGCAATTGGTGGTCAAGGATCGCACCATCGCCGACGTGGTCGATACTTTGCGGCGCTACCATGAGGGCGTCATCATGCTGCATGGTTCGGCCTTGGCCGAGCGGCGCATCACCGGCATTTTCACCCCCGATGATCCCGAGGCGGCGCTGACCGCCCTGGTTGCCCCGCTGGGGGGCTCGGTCATCCGCGTCACGCCGTGGTTCGTGCTGGTCACCGGCTGATTTTTTCGCCCTGCCACATTTTTTTGAAAATCTCCCGATCCGTCATCGTTACCTCTGTAACGGCATGAGAATGCAAAGCACTTGCATATTGTGTCTCCACGATTGCAGCGGCAAAGGAACGACGATGGTGAGCAGGGGCAAATGGGTTGCGGCGTTGATGATGACCACCGCCTTGACCGGAGTGCTTTGGGTGCCGGCGGCGCTGGCGCAAACGGCATCGGTTCCGGTGGCGGCGGTGGAGCAGCGCAGCTTTGATATTTCCGCCCAGCCGCTGGCCGATGCCTTGCCGCTGTTCGGTCGGCAAGCCGGGTTGCAGGTTTCCGCCGATGCGGCTGCGGTCGGCGCCTTGGCCAGTCCCGGCGTCAAGGGCAGCATGAGCGCCGCCGACGCCCTGCGCCAATTGCTGGACGGCACCGGCGCCACGTGGCGCTTCACCGATGCCCGCACGGTGGTGGTCGAACGGGTCGCCGCCGGCGGCGCCATGCAACTGGCGCCGGTGACGGTGTCGGGGGCGTCGCAGATGTCGCCGCAGGCGGATATCGGCACTCTTCCCCCGGTCTATGCCGGTGGTCAGGTGGCGCGCGGGGCCAAGCTGGGGATCCTGGGCAACCGCGATGTGATGGACACCCCGTTCACCTCGACCAGCTACACCGCCGAATTGATCCAGAACCAGCAGGCCCGCACCTTGGCCGACGTGCTGGAAAACGATGCCTCGGTGCGCTTCACCACGCCGGGCGGTCATGTGCAGGAGCAGTTCAATATCCGCGGCTTCGACGTCAGCGCCTCGGATACCGCGTTGAACGGCATGTTCGGCCTGACCCCCAGCGGCCATGTGCCCATGGAATTCGTCGAGCGGGTCGAGGTTTTGCGCGGTCCGGCGGCCCTGCTCACCGGTATGGCGCCGCAAGGCTCGGTCGGCGGTCTGATCAATCTGGTCCCCAAGCGGGCCGGTGACAAACCGCAAACCACCATCACCGCCGATTATACCTCGGGGGCGCAATTCGGCGGTCATGTGGATGCCGGGCGCCGGTTCGGCGCCGACAACCAGTTCGGCGCCCGTGTCAATGCCGTGCACCGCGACGGCGAGACCGGCGTCGATGGTCAGGAAAAGGAAAGCAATCTGGCGGCCTTGGCCCTGGATTATCGCGGCGACAATCTGCGCCTGTCCTTCGACGGTTATCTGAACCGCGAACTGTTCGAGAACGGCCAGCCCTTCAATGCCCAGGTCAGCAATCTGACCGCGCTGCCCGATCCGCCCGATTCCGACAGCAACATGTTTCGCGGCATCTATGGTCAGCAGGAATTCAATGCCGGTCTGCTGCGCGGCGAGTACGATTTCAACGACAACCTGACCGCTTACGCCTCGTTCGGCCTGCTTGATCATCGGCAAAGCGGCTTCATCACTTCGACCCACGCTTTGTCCATCACCAGCAGCGGCAGCTTCACCGGTCGGACCGTCTATCGCCGCGACTTCCTTGATACCATGTCCAGTGAAGCCGGTCTGCGCAGCACCTTCCAGACCGGTGATGTCGGCCATCAGGTGGTCCTGGGCATGAGCCGGCTGGATCAGTCCAAGGGTGAAATCTACAATCTGGTGACCTTCCCCTCGAACCTCTACAACCCCAGCGTCGCCCGGCTGGCGGCGGTGGCCGGCGAGCCCTACACCACCGACAAGACGACGCTCAGCAGTGTCGCCCTGGCCGATACCCTGTCGTTCATGGGCGACAAGGTGCAGACCACCTTGGGCATCCGCCGCCAGGAGGTGGACAGTACCACCTATAATTCAGGCGGCGTGCAGACCGCCAATTACAATTCCTTCGCCTTCACCCCGGCCCTGGGCGTGGTGGTCAAGCCGGTCGAGGACGTGTCGGTCTATGCCAATTACATCGAGGGGCTGATCAAGGGGCAGACGGTGACCAATATCGGCGCCTCCAATTACGGCGCCACCTTCGCCCCCTTCGTCAGCAAGCAGCTGGAAACCGGCGTCAAGTGGGAAGCCGGCAAGATGACCAACACCCTGGCTCTGTTCGAGATCAAGAAGAACAGCATGAGCAATGTGGGCACCGTCTACATGGAAGGCCAGCAGCGCAATCGCGGCGTCGAATGGAACATCTTCGGTGAAGTGGTGCCCGGTCTGCGGGCGCTGGGCGGTATCAGCTATATCGACAGCAAGCTGATCAAGCACGCTACCGCCACGCTGATCGGCAAGGAGGCCTATGGCGTGCCCAATTGGCGTGGCAATCTGGGGCTGGAATGGGATATCCCCATGCTGGCCGGGCTGACCGTCGAGGGCCGCGCCGTCTATACCGGCCAGCAATACGCCAATTCCACCAACACCCTGACTGTCCCCGAGTGGTGGCGTTTCGATATCGGCGCCCGCTACACCATGGATGTGCGCGGCACCGACCTGACCGTGCGGGCCTATGCCACCAATATCTTCGACACCGATTATTGGGCGTCGTCGTTCTCGGACGGCATGATCACCCTGAGCGAGCCGCGCACCTTCATGCTGGCCACCAGCGTGACCTTCTGATGGCGGAGATGGCGATCACCGTGCTGGCCCTGGCCGCCATCTTGGCCGGAATCGGTTGCCTGTATCTGGGGGCGCCGCGTCAGCTTGTGCTGGCGCGGCCCTTGCCGGCGCGGGCCAGCCGCGGCTGGGGGCTGACCCTGCTGTTGGCGGCCTGGCTGTCGTGGTGCGGCATCTGGCATCCGATCACCGCCTTGTTCGCCGTGCTCACGCTGGCCATGGCGCTGGCGGTGGCGTTTCCCGTCTTGGCTGTGGCCGTGCGGAGGGAGCGGGGGTGAAAACCGATTGGTGGAGCAAATCCCTGGCCGGCATCGTCGCCGGTTTCACCCTGGCCCTGGCCTTGGCCGGGCTGTTCGCCTGGGCCGGGCCGGGCGGCATCAATGCCGTCAACAAATACCAGTTGATCATGTGGATGGTGGCGCCGCTGTGGCTGAGCGCGGTGTCGCTGGTGTTTCTGTTTCCCAGCGGCTGTCACGCCTGGGCCTGGCTGGGCGGGGCCAATGTCTGCGCCTGGATCGCCCTGGTCCTGACCCGTTCGTGGCTGGGGTGAGGGCTGATCATGCGTAGCGATATCATCCGTACCTACAAGGCGGTCCATACCTGGACCGGCATCACCACCGGGCTTTTGCTGTTCGTCGCCTTCTATGCCGGGGCGTTGACCATGTTCAAGGCGCCGCTGCTGCGCTGGGCCGAGCCGGCGGTGCTGGCCCCGGCGCCGGCGGTGCTGTCAGGGGACCAATTGATCGCCCGTACCCTTGCCCAACGCCCGGAAACCGCCAAGGAGTTCACCCTTCACCTGGAAGGGCCGCTGCGGCTGTCGTGGCAAAAGACCCGCCGCGACGATTCGCCTTTCATCGCCGCCCCGGACGCCGACGGTTCCATTGCCATCGGTCAGACCCGCTCGGCCGGTTTGGATTGGTTGGTCGACGTCATCCATCGCACCGGCGGTCTGCCGCTGGATGTGGAAACCGGGACCATGGTCACCGGCCTGGCCGCCGGGCTTTACACCGTCGCCCTGGTGTCGGGACTGATCATCCTGCTGCCGTCCCTGATCAAGGATCTGTTCGCCCTGCGCCTGGGCCATAACCTCAAACGCCTGTGGCTGGACGCCCATAATCTGGTCGGCCTGTTCAGCCTGCCGTTCCATCTGGTCATGGCCTTGTCGGCGGTGGTGTTCGGCTGGCACGACCTGTTGTACGACAGCCTGAACGAGGCGGTGTACAAGGGCCAGATGCGTACGGTGATGCGCGCCAGCAACCCACCCGCGCCCTTCGCCGGCGACAAGAGCACCGCCGTCCCGCTGGGGGTGGACGTCCTCCTGGCCCACGTCGCCGTCGTCGCCCCCGGCTTCCGCCCCACCAGCCTGCAATACCGCGATTTCGGCACCAAGGCGGCGACGGTGCGGGTGAGCGGCGAAGACCCGCGCTATCTGGTGCGCGGCCACGGCTTCCTGCTGCTGGGCGCCGTCAGCGGTTCGGTCATCGGCACCGAATATCTGCCCGGCCAGCAAGGCGTCTGGGCCAGCGTGGTGTCGTCGTTCTTTGCCCTGCATTTCGGCAGTTTCGGTGGCGACACCGTGCGCTGGGGCTATTTCGCCCTCGGGCTGGCCGGGGCGTTTTTGTTCTATTCCGGCAATCTGTTGTGGATCGAAAGCCGGCGGCGGCGGCAACGGGGTGGAGATGAATGTCCGGGGCAAAGCCGATCCAGCCGCACCATGGCGGCGCTCACCGTCGGCATCTGCCTGGGATGCGTCGCCGGTCTGTCGGCGGCCATCGTCGCCGCCCGGTGGCTGCAAGGCGTGTTCATCGACGTCAACGGCTGGAGCCGGGGGATTTATTACATCATCTTCGTCCTGGCGCTGTTCATCGCCCTGCGTCACGGCGCCGCCCGCGCGGCGGCACCATTGCTGGGGCTGGCCGCCCTGTGCACCGCCGCCATCCCGCTGTCGTCGCTGCTGTTGTGGCGCAGTGCCGTGCCCGGTATCGACGTTGTCGCCGCCTGCGGCGCCGTCGTGTTGGCGGTGCTGGCCAGGAAAACGGCGGCCCGCGCTGCCCATGGTCCCGCCGACAGCGTCTGGTCCGCCGCCCATAATGCCAAAAAGGTTTGAAGTCATGAACGAGACCCATCCCCTTGCCGTGCCGTTGCCCCACGATCTGTCGCCCTGGGCCATGTTTTTGGGCGCCGATCCGGTGGTGCAGACGGTGATGGTCGGGCTTTTCCTGGCTTCGGTGCTGACCTGGACGGTGTTGCTGGTCAAGGCCTGGGAAGTCCGTGCCGGTCGCCGGCTGACACGGCTGCACCTGGACCATCTGCAACACTGCCGAGGCTTGGCCCAGGCGGTCGAGCGTCTGGACGGCCAGCCCGGCCCCATCGCCCAATTGGTACGGGCGGCGGCCCTGGAAACCCACCTGTCCGCTGCCGTGCCCGGCGAGGGGCTGAAGGAGCGGGTGGCCTCGCGGCTGGAGCGTATCGAGGCGGCGGCGGCCCGGCGACTGACCGCCGGCACCGGTATTTTGGCGTCCATCGGCGCGGTGGCGCCGTTCGGCGGCCTGTTCGGCACGGTATGGGGGATCATGAATGCCTTCATCGGCATCTCCAAGGCGCAGACCACCAATCTGGCGGTGGTGGCGCCGGGCATCGCCGAGGCCTTGCTGGCCACCGCCCTGGGGCTGGTGGCGGCCATTCCGGCGGTGGTGGTCTATAACGCCTTCGCCCGTATCTTCGCCGGGTCGCGCCTGCTGATCGGCGATGCGGCGGCGGAAGTGCTGCGGCTGGTCAGCCGTGACCTCGATCACCGCATCCCACCGCGCGCGCCGGCGGCGGAGTAACCGGCATGGCGGTCAAACTTGACCATGGCGGCGACGACATCGCCGAAACCCACGAGATCAACGTCACTCCGTTTATCGACGTCATCCTGGTGCTGCTGATCATCTTCATGGTCGCGGCACCGTTGGCCACCGTCGATGTGCCCGTCGATCTGCCCGATTCGTCAGCACAATCCTTGCCCAAGCCGGAGCAGCCGGTCTTCGTCACCGTCAGGGCTGACGGCTCGCTGGCGGTGGGCAACGACGCCGTCACCGCCGACGCCTTGCCGGCCCGCCTGGACGCTGCCGCCAAGGGCGACAAGGACGCCCGCATTTTCCTGCGCGCCGATCGCAGCGTCGATTACGGCACGCTTATGGGGGTGATGGACCGGCTGCGCGCCGCCAATTATCTGAAAGTGGCCCTGGTCGGACTGGAGGCGGCCCCATGACCGACGATCGATCCTTGACCCGGTGGGGTGGGGCGCTGACGGTGGTTCTGGCCGTCCATGGCGGCCTGATCGCCGCCACCTTGGCCTGGGCCACCCAGTCCGCCCCGGCATCGCCACCACCGGCGGCACTGATGATCGATCTGGCACCGTTGCCGGTGGCGCCGCCGGCCCCGCCCGCTGATCAGCCGCCGCAGGTGAAGCCGAAACAGCCGGAACCGCCCAAACCGCAAAAGGTCGAGCGCCGGCCCAAGCCGCCCACACCGAAAAAAGCGGAACTCGCCGTCAACACCACCCCGGAAAAACCCGCCGAGCCCCAGCCGGCGGCGCCGGAAAGCGTGCCGCCGCCATCCGTCGCGGCACCGACAGCACCCACCGCCGCCGCCCCGGCCCAGGGGCCAGCATCGGTCACGCCGCAATCCACCGTCCTGCCCACCTGGCAAGGGGCGCTGCTGGCCCATCTGGAAAAGCACAAGCGCTATCCCCGCGCCGCCCAATTACGCCGCCAGCAAGGGGTCAGCCATGTCGCCTTCACCATCGACCGCCAGGGCAAGGTGCTGGTCCAGCGGCTGCACCAGGGCTCGGGCCATGACAGCCTGGACCAGGAAACCCTGGACCTGTTGCAGCGGGCACAGCCGCTGCCGCCGCCGCCGCCCGAGATCAGCGGCGAGCGCATCGACCTGCTGGTGCCGGTGCAGTTCTTCCTCAAGTGATCAGGCGGTCGCTTGCCGCCATTCCTGCCGCGCCCGGCGGATCACCTGGAAGGCGCCGCTGAGATTGAGGCCGGCGATGATGGCGGCGACGGCGATGTCGGGCCAATGGGTGGTGGTGAGAAAAACACCGCTGGCGGCGATGATGACGGCGATGTTGGCGATGGAATCATTGCGCGAGCACAGCCACACCGAGCGCATGTTGGCGTCGCCCTGGCGATAGGCGTAAAGCAGGGCGGTGACGCTGCCGTTGGCGGCCAGGGCCAAGAGGCCGATGCCGCCCATGATCTCCGCCCGGGGCAGGGTGCCCGACCAGGCGTGCCAGGCGGTGCCGCCCATCACCCATAGCCCGAACAGGGCCATGGTCCCGCCCTTGAACAAGGCGGCGCCGGCGCGGACCCGCAATCCCGATCCCAGCACGAACAGGCTGATGCCGTAATTGGCGGCATCGCCGAAGAAGTCCAGGGCATCGGCCTGCAAGGCGGTGGAGCGGGCCAGCCAGCCGGAAATGACCTCGACGAAAAACATGGTCAGATTGATGGCGAAAGCCACCATCAGGATACGGCGATAGCGCCCATCCACCACCACCGTGGTTGACGAGGCGCAGCCGCCGCTGCAACAGGCCGACATGGGAAATGCTCCGTTTTCGTCGTCGATGCTGCTAGCATGAACCCTGTAGCGACTACAGGGTCAAGCCTTCATGAGCGACGGGAAACGCGGCATGGCCATCGGCGCCCTGGCCAAGGCCAGCGGCGTCAACATCGAAACCATCCGGTATTACGAACGCATCGGCCTGATGGCGGAACCGGCCCGCAGCGCCGCCGGCTATCGCCAATACGACGAGGCTGCCGCCGGGCGGCTGGCCTTTATCCGCAAGGGCCGCGACCTGGGCTTTTCCATCGACCAGATCCGCGCCTTGTTGCGTCTGGCCCAACACCCGGAACAGCCTTGCGCCGACGCCGAGCGGCTGGCGGCGGAAAATCTGGCGGAAATCCGCGGCAAGATCGCCCAACTGAGCCGTTTGCACGACGAGTTGCAGCGCATCGTCCATTGCGGCTGCACCCGGGTGGCGGAATGCCGCATCATCGACGCCTTGGGCGGTGGTGAACAGGGAGCTTAACCGGCCAGTTCCGCCGCCGCCTGCTTGACCACCTGATCGAACTCGGGCAGCGGCGGGAAGCGCCCGGCGGTCAGCATCAGATTGTCGACCAAGCCGAAATCCTCGACGATCATGCCGTGCTGCTGGCAAAAACAGCGGCCATCGGCGTCGCGCTGATGCTCGACCCGCTCGAGATAGGGTCTGGTTTCCTCGCACCAGGAAAACACGGGCTTGCCCAGCGCCTCGGCGAAGCCCATTTCCCACGCTGTGCCGGCATCGGCACCGGGACCGCGAAACGGCGAGATGCAGGCGATCACCGCGTCGCAGGCGCGGATCAGGTCGATATTGGCCTGACGGATGGCCGCCGCCTGCTGGTCTTGCGGCAAATGCCGCCATTTGGCCTCGCCATCCAGGGGCGAGACGCCCTCAAGCCCGCTTTCAGCGCAGATTTCCTTGAGATACTGGAACAATGCCTTGGCGGCGGGATGAAACACCGCCGGGCCGGCAAGATAAAGTGTGGGCTTCTGCGACATGGTCCGCCTTGCTGCTGTGAACAGCCATGCTGCCGCAAGCCGGGACGGGTGCCAAGGGGGCGATGGCAATTTATACCGCCCGGCCAATGAAATGACCCCTTAGGTCATTTCACGCCGAGACGGCGACGCTCAACGCCGCGCAGGCTTGCCGGTCGCCTGAACGGATCATTTCAAAGGGCGACCGGTATTAACCCTTGATTCGGAGGCGCCGCTGCCGTCTCTGATGGAATGGACGTTGAAAGGCGGGGAGGGGATATGGCTTGTAAAATCTGCGGCGGCGCGACGGACGAGGCCGATTATTGCAGCGAACATTGCCGCCTGAAGCTTGAATGCCAGCGCATCGCCTGGGATCGCGCCGCCCGCATGGTCGGCGTCAACGGCTATTACGACCGCCGTTACCGCGAACACCTGCGCGCCCACAATACCCGTGGTGCCAAGGTCATGCGCAAGGAATGGGATGCCGCCCTGGCCAAGCTGGGGGAAAGGCCGTAGCCGCGCTTGCCCTCAGGTGCGGCTCAGTGCGGAAAACCGTTTATTTCGTGGTGGTGGTCAGCTTCGCCGCGATCAAGGGCCGTCGGGTCACCGAGCGAAGCGATTGGGGTGGGCCGACAAGCTGGACGTGAAGATGTTCATGGCGATCTCCACTTGGTCCGAAATCTCGTGGGCTGTGGGGCGGTCAATTTTCAGAATCCGCCGCATGAACCAGCTTCCGTGCAATTGCGACAACAAAACTGAGGCCGAGACTTCGGCGTTTTCCAGACAAATGATTCCCTGCACCTCGACTTCGTTCAGGAACTCATGCACAAGCCTTTGCAAGGCGGAAAACCCCGTTTCGTAAAATGCTTTCCCCGTCATCGGATGTGAATCCGCCTCCTGTATGGAGAACAAGGCATAATCAACAAAACCATCGGAGATCAAAATATCGCAGCACGAACACAGAACCGACTTCAATTCCTTAAGAAGGATATCAAAGCGGCGATCGTCTAGAACGATTCCCCGGTGGGCGGGGGCGTGGGACAATTCTGCTGGCATGGAATATTTCCGATTCATTCCGGCGGACCCATTCGGATCCGCCGGAGAAATAGCCTCTAGAACAGCTTCAGAAGACGAAGCTGGGCGCCGTAATCTTCCTGGAATCCACCATTGACGCGCAGATCGGTGGTCAATATCCCCTGCGCCTGGAAGGACGGGGTCAGCATCTGGCTCATGGACAACCGTGCCTGGGTCACCTCGGTCTTGAAGCCGTTGGCATCATCGTCCGTGGTCTGCTTCCCCCCCAGGGTCTGAGACAAGCCGACAGCAAGACGGGTTTCCGTGGTCAAGTCGTACCGCACCCAGGTCTGCAGTTGGAAACTGGGGTCCTGTTTCAAGGTTTGACGCCCGGTTCCCGCTTCGCTGTTGTCGCCATACCAAGTGACATCTGCGGTCACCGCGACGCTCCAGTCGTTGTCAAGGCCTTGGTCGTAACCGGCCTGCACATTGGCTTTCCAGCGGTTCTCGCCAATATTCAAGCCATCGCCGGCGTTGTAGGTGCCTACGGGTAGCCAAAGGTAGGGCGTGATCCCCAAATACCGCTTGTTGACCGGGTCGTTTTCGACCCAGAACACGTTGGCCAAGATGATGTCCCCCAGGCCGCCGGGCTGGTTGAGAGGGGCGCCGTTCAGCGCCGTCTCGTGCAGGGCCGCCACCGGAACCAAGATTTGCGGTGCCATGCGCATGCCTGCGATATCGGCGTAATGGATGAAGCGTAAAATGCCGGAATCGGCGGTCAGGCCGCTGTTGTCGGAGCGAGCCGAGGTGGTGAGGTTCGCATGACTGCTTTCCGCATGCCGATAATAAAGCAGCAAGGCGTTGGTATCCGCCGGAGCCGGAACGTAATCGTCCGGACCAACATCCACCGCCTGGGCGGAAAAGGCAGGCAACAAAAGGAGGGCGGCCAGCGACAAAGCCAGCCAGTTCAAAGGTTTCATGGAACGTGCTCCCCGTTCGGATTATTCACCGATTCGTTCGAACATCCGACGACGCGTCGATGTCCGGTGGGGCGAACGGACAGCAATGGCCATGCCAGGAGGCATGGCCTTGTAAATGCTTATATTTTTGAATATTACGAGCCGAGTGTTCGATCGAATATCAAACGCCGCCTGAACGGTTGACCGAAGACCGGTCGATTCCGTATCGCTTCATTTTTTCGTAAAGGGTGCTTTTGGCGATGCCCAATCGATTGGCGGCACGGGTGAAATTTCCATTCTCGGCCTGGATGGTGGCAATGATCGTCAGACACTCGCTGTCGGCCAGACGCCCGGCGTTGACAGGCGCCGCTGCGTCCGTCGGATAAGGCGTCGATATTGTCGCGTCGGCGGCCATGCCGTGCATGAATTCAGGTGGCAGATCTTCCATGGTCAATTGCGCCCCCAACGACAGCAGGGCCATGCTTTCGACGACGTTTCGCAATTCGCGCACGTTTCCAGGCCACGAATAGGCCTCGAAAGCCTGCAAGACTTCCGGTGTCGGCAGCTTCACGGCCACCCCATAGCGCTGCGCCGCCTGTTCGGTGAAATGGCGGACAAGAAGCGGGATGTCTTCCTTGTGCTCGGCCAGCCCGGGCAGATGCAAGACGGTGACCGCCAGGCGATAGAACAGATCCATGCGGAAACGCCCTGCGGCCACTTCGGTGCGCAGGTCACGGTTGGTGGCGGCGACCAAACGGACGGAAACCTTCCTCGGCTTGTTTTCGCCCAGTCGATAGACCTCCCCACCCTCCAGGACGCGCAGGAAATGGGCCTGCAAATCCATGGGCATTTCGCCGATTTCGTCCAGGAACAAGGTGCCGCCATTGGCGGCCTCGAACTTGCCGACCATGCCGCCGCGCCGTGCCCCGGTGAAGGCGCCTTCCACATAACCGAACAACTCGCTGGCCAGCAGGTCACGGGTCATGCTGCCGCAATTCAGAGGAACGAAGGGACCGGACGGATTGCTGCCAGCGCTGTGCAAGGCCCGGGCGAAAACTTCCTTGCCCGCGCCGGTGGGGCCAAGCAGCAGCACCGGGACCGTCAGCTTGGCCAATTGCTTGGCCCGGGCCTTGGCTTTGTCCAGGTTCGGACTGGTACCGATGATTTCCGAAAAACTGCCGGGCTCGGGGGCCGCAGCGTTTTCACTGACCGCGCGCGGCGAAACCGGCATCCGGCGGGATGGAATGGGGATCGCCAGAACGGTTCCCAGCCGTTCATTGCGATCGACCACGGGCTCCAGCCAATCACGCTTCATCCAAGCCGGCAGGACAGCCGAGCTGGGGGCGCCGACATTCAGGCTTTCGCACTCCTTGAGGTCCAATCCCATGCCATTGAGGTACAGGCCGGCGTCTTCATTGGCGCGCACCAGCCGCCCCCGGCGGTCGAAGATCACCAAGCCGTTGTTGACCCAGCGTGCGCCGCGATGGGAAGTGACGTCCAGTAGCCTGGCGCGCTTTTCCATTTCAGACGCAGCCAAACGGCTTTCGATACGCCCGGCGCCGGTGACCGCCAAGGCCAGGCAATGGGTGTTGTGGCTTCCGGTCAGGCCCGAAATGTCCAAGACGCCCAAGACTTGGCCGTCATAGGGATCACGGATGACACTGGCCGAGCAGGTCCAGCGCTTGATGGTTTCGCAATAATGCTCGGCGGCGCAAATCTGGACCGGCTGCCCCGACGCCAAGGCCGTGCCGATGGCATTGGTGCCGGTGCCGTTCTCGTCCCAGACGCCCCCTGGCACCAGCGAGATCCCCTGGCCGTTGTCCTTTACGCTGTCGTCACCTTCCATCCACAAGATGACACCCGAAGGATCGGTCAGAACCATCACCGTACCGGATTCGCGCAGGAATTCCTGGGCCTGCTCCATGACCGGGCGCGCGGCTTCGATCAATTCCGTATGGCGCTGTCGCAACGAATACAGACCGTCCCCGGCAAACGCCAAGGGAGCCCCGCCCCGCTGGGGATCAACCCCCTGATCGAGGCACCGCCGCCAGGAATCTTCGATCAGCCGTCGCACGGCCGCATTGGGGACATCGCCACCGGCCAGGAACTTCTGCCAGGCATGGTCAACGGCCCGCTCTCCTCCAGCCGGCATGTCCTGCCGCTGGATAAAGTTCGGTTTGGTCACTTCATCCTCCCGGATGGCTCCACTTTGGGAACCCATTATTTTTTGTCATGTATACGTTGAACGAATTTGACAACAAAGTGCAAACATTTTCATCTAGTTAAAGATATTAAAGAACCGTCCTCACATCTATTCATTCTCAATGAGCAGCGTTTTATGCGCATCCACCCGGCTTGCTCGTATGCCCGCCTCAATCCTCCCTATGCTAGCGGCAATCCTCCCCGACGCGCAAGGCGTCCGGAATTCGGACGCCGCATGAAAAACAGACGCCTCGTCGAAAGCGGGCAATATCCCTGAAAATGGTAATTTATTGTTATAATTCAGGGCAGTAAATCACACCGCATCCCCGCACAAAAACCTGGCACGCAGGCTGCATTTTAGCCCTCGAAACCATCTGGCTAGATCATTAATGGCCGGATGGAAGTTGACGCGGCGGAACATGAGAGCCTTCGCCTGTGATCGGGAAACTGTGTCCAAGGGGCGGAACAGCTTCCTCCTTATAATGTAATCAAATATGGCGAATCAGGAGTAAACCCGATGACTCAATGTATTGTTGGCTGGTCCCATAGCAAATTCGGAAAGCTTGTAGACGAAACGGTTGAAAGCCTGATCGCCCAGGTTGCGGTCGACGCCATTGCCGATGCGGGACTGGAACCCAAGGATATCGACGCCATCTTCCTGGGCACCATGAATGCCGGTTTGTGCCGTCAGGAATTCCCGGCCTCGCTGGTCCTGCAAGCCGATCCCGGCTTGCGTTTCAAGCCCGCCACCCGTGTCGAGAACGCCTGCGCCACCGGCTCGGCCGCGGTTTACCAAGGTCTTAACGCCATCGCCGCCGGTCAGGCCCGTTTCGTTCTGGTCGTCGGCGTCGAGAAGATGACCCACCTGCCCAGCTCCGAAGTTGGAGAGGTGCTGATCAAGGCGTCTTATGTGGCCGAGGAAGGCGACATCGCCGGGGGGTTCGTCGGCGTGTTCTCGCATATCACCGACCTGTATTTCGCCAAATACGGCGACCGCTCGGACGCCTTGGCCCGGATTGCCGCGAAGAATCACCGGAACGGCGTTCGCAACCCCTTTGCCCAGGTGCAAAAGGATCTGGGGTACGAATTCTGCCGCGGTGATGAAAAGAACCCGCATGTGGTGGGCCATCTGCGGCGTACCGATTGTTCCTTGGTTTCCGACGGCGCCGCCGCCCTGGTTCTGACCGACGCCGTCACCGCCCGCACCATGTCCAAGGCCGTGGGCTTCCGGGCCGCCGTGCAGGTCAACGACTTCCTGCCCATGTCCAAGCGCGACATGACCGCCTTCGAGGGCCCCACCGAAGCGTGGCGGCGGGCGCTGGATGTCTCGCGTCTGACCTTGAACGACCTCAGCTTCGTCGAAACCCACGACTGCTTCACCTCGGCCGAGCTGATCGAATACGAAGCCATGGGCCTTACCCCCCGGGGATCCGGCGCCATCGCCATCGAGGAAGGCTGGACCGAAATCGGCGGCATCCTGCCGGTCAATCCGTCCGGCGGCTTGAAGGCCAAGGGCCATCCGGTGGGGGCCACCGGCGTATCCATGCACGTGCTTTGCGCCATGCAATTGATGGGGACCGCCCCAGGCTTCCAGATCCCCGGCGCCAAACTGGCCGGCCTATTCAACATGGGCGGCGCCGCCGTCGCCAACTTTGTCAGCATTCTCGAACCGCTGAAGTAACGAGCGGACCTGAAGCGACAAGGTCGAGGGAGGAAACAATGAAGAAGGTGTACGACAGCGCCGCCAGGGCTTTGGAGGGCGTGGTGTTCGACGGCATGTCCGTCATGGCCGGCGGCTTTGGTTTGTGCGGCATCCCCGAGAATCTGACCCGCGCCCTGAAGGCAACCGGGGTGCGTGACCTGACGGTGATCAGCAACAATTGCGGCATTGACGGCTTTGGCCTGGGCGAACTGCTGGAGACCCGCCAAATCCGCAAGATGATCTCGTCCTATGTGGGTGAGAACAAATTGTTCGCCCAACAATTCCTGTCCGGCGAACTGGAACTTGAATTCGCGCCGCAAGGAACCCTGGCCGAGCGCATTCGGGCCGGCGGCGCCGGCATTCCCGCCTTCTACACCAAAACCGGGGTGGGAACCTTGGTGGCGGACGGCAAAGAGGTCCGACAATTCGGCGACGAAAGCTATCTGATGGAAACCGGCCTGACCGCCGACCTGTCGCTGATCAAGGCCTGGAAGGGGGACACCGAAGGCAATCTGGTGTTCCGCAAGACGGCCCGGAATTTCAATCCCATGATGGCCACCGCCGGCAAGTTCACGGTGGCCGAGGTCGAACATCTGGTCCAGCCCGGTGACATCGACCCGGACCAAATCCACACCCCGGGAATCTTCGTGAACCGGATCATCCAAGGCCCGGCTTTCGAAAAGCGGATCGAACAACGGACCGTGCGCCAGCGAGCTTGAGGAGGACAGAACCACATGGCTTGGAATCGTGATCAAATGGCGGCCCGGGCGGCCGGTGAGCTGCGCGACGGTTATTACGTCAATTTGGGGATCGGCATCCCGACGCTGGTGGCCAATTACATTCCGGACGGTGTCGAGGTAACCTTGCAAAGCGAGAACGGCATGTTGGGCATGGGCCCTTTCCCTTTCGACGGGGATGAAGACGCCGACCTCATCAATGCCGGCAAGCAGACCATCAGCCAATTGCCCAAGACCAGCTATTTTTCCTCGGCCGACAGCTTCGCCATGATCCGGGGCGGACATATCGACTTGTCCATCCTGGGGGCCATGCAGGTGGGCGCCAATGGCGACCTGGCCAATTGGATGGTGCCTGGAAAGATGGTCAAGGGCATGGGCGGCGCCATGGATTTGGTGGCTGGCGTCAAGCGTGTCGTCGTTGTCATGGAACACACGGCCAAGGATGGCGAACTCAAGATTCTCGAGCGCTGCACCCTGCCCTTGACCGGGGTCGGCGTCGTCGATCTGGTGGTCACCGATCTGGGGGTGTTTTCCATCGAACCCGCTGGCGGCGGCTTGACCCTGATCGAGATCGCACCAGCCGTCAGCGTCGCTGAAATCATCGCCAAAACCGGCACATCGTTCCAAGTAAGCCTTTGATTTCCTGCGGTATCGTTCCCTCCGCAGGGTCTCCCGGGAAGGCGCGGCCCTGATGTCTTCCCCAACTTCGCCGCCAGATGCCGGCGCATCTGGCGGCCTCTTTTCAGTCCATGTCGAGGGGGCGCGCAAATGGCCCGGAGCATCAAATTGAACCTTGCCAACCTGATTGTCACCAACGCCGAACAACACCCCGATGCCATTGCGCTGTCTTTGGGGGCAAGTCCGCATGCCAGCTATAAGCAATTGCTGGCGCGTATGCGTTCGATCAGGGACCATCTGATTTGTGACCGGGGATTGCGGCCCGGCGACAGGGTGGCGCTGGCCATGCGGAACAGCGCCTATGTCTTCATGGACCGTCTGCCGAAAAATCCCACGGGCAAGATCATCAAGACCGAACTTCGACGGCTGGCCGCCGAAGCCTGAGCGCCCTGGCCTCATACCGCCCGGCCAATGAAATGACCCGTTGGGTCATTTCATGCCGAGACGGCGGGGC
>VBWB01000015.1:49667-61659 GCA_006218045.1 Stygiobacter sp. | reverse complement strand
CACTCTTCGCCAGCCTCGCGCAAGCTTACTGCCAACGCTGGGACTAACATACAAGGGCGTCGCTGATCGGTTCCGATCAGCGGGATATGGGATTATTCCGCCGCCGCTTCCACCGGTTTGGCCGCCGGGTGCTCCAGCCGGTTCAGCATCTCCTTGGGCACGATCTGGCGGAACTTGGGCAATTGGCGATCCCAGTCGGCCAGGATGCTTTCGGCCCAGGCCGATTGGGTTTCGGTCACGTGTTCCTTGATCAGGCTTTTGAGCGCGTCGTGCCAATAGTCGGTTTCGACGCCCTGGATATGGATGCTTTCCGGATTGGCGTTATGGCCGAAGCTGCCATCGGCATCGTAGACGAAGGCCATGCCGCCGGTCATGCCGGCGCCGAAATTGGCGCCGACCGCGCCTAAGATGACCACGGTGCCGCCGGTCATGTATTCACAGCCGTTGGAGCCGCAGCCCTCGATCACCGCGATGGCGCCGGAATTCCTGACGGCGAAGCGTTCGCCCGCCTGACCGGCGGCGAACAATTTGCCGGCGGTGGCGCCGTACAGCACGGTATTGCCGATGATGGTGTTGTCGTGTGATTTCAACGGGCTGGATACCGGCGGGCGCACCACGATGGTGCCGCCCGACAAGCCTTTGCCGACGTAATCGTTGGAATCGCCGAACACTTCCAGCTTCAGCCCCTGCACGGCGAAGGCGCCCAAGGATTGTCCGCATGAACCGCGCAAGCGCACGGTGATATGACCGGGCTGCAAGCCGGTCATGCCGTATTTCTTGACGATCTTGTGCGAAAGCTTGGTGCCGATGGCACGCTGGACGTTGCGGACGTTATAGGCCAACTGCATCTTTTCGCCTTCTTCCAGCAGCGGTTTGGCGTCCTCGATGATCTGGGCGTCCAGGGTCTCGGGCACTTCGTTGCGTTCCACCTGGGTGCAATAGCGGGCGTGACCGCCGGCATCGGCCTGGGCCAGCAGCGGGTTCAGGTCCAGATCGTCCAGATGGGCGGCGCCGCGGCTGACCTGGCTGAGCAGGTCGGTGCGACCGATGATCTCGTTCAACGAGCGCACGCCAAGGCTGGCCAGGATCTCGCGTACCTCCTCGGCGATGAAGCTGAACAGGTTGACCACCTTTTCCGGCGAGCCGGTGAACTTGGCGCGAAGTGCCGGGTCCTGGGTGCAGACGCCGACCGGGCAGGTGTTGGAATGGCACTGGCGCACCATGATGCAGCCCAGCGCGATCAGGCTGGTGGTGCCGATGCCGAATTCCTCGGCCCCCAACATGGCGGCGATGACGATGTCGCGCCCGGTCTTCAGGCCGCCATCGGTCCTGAGTTTGACCCGGTGGCGCAGGCGGTTGAGCGTCAGCACCTGATGGGCCTCGGACAAGCCCAATTCCCACGGCAGGCCGGCGAATTTGATGCTGGTCTGGGGGCTGGCACCGGTGCCGCCCACATTGCCGGAAATCAGGATGATGTCGGCCTTGGCCTTGGCGACGCCGGCGGCGATGGTGCCGATGCCCGAGCGCGACACCAGCTTCACCGTCACCTTGGCGATGGGGTTGATCTGCTTCAGGTCATAGATCAGCTGGGCCAGATCCTCGATGGAATAGATGTCATGGTGCGGCGGTGGGCTGATCAGCATGACGCCGGGGGTGGAGTGCCTGAGCTTGGCGATTTCCACCGTCACCTTGAAGCCGGGCAACTGGCCGCCTTCACCGGGCTTGGCGCCTTGCGCCACCTTGATCTCGATCTCGCGGCAATTGTTCAGGTACTCGGCGGTGACGCCGAAGCGGCCGGAAGCGATCTGCTTGATGGCCGAATTGGCATTGTCGCCGTTGGGCCGTGGGCGATAGCGTTCCGGGTCTTCACCGCCTTCGCCCGACACCGATTTGGCGCCGATGCGGTTCATGGCGATGTTGAGCGTGCCGTGGGCTTCCGCCGACAGCGCGCCCAAGGACATGCCGGGGGTGAGGAAACGCTTGCGAATTTCGGTGATGCTTTCCACCTCGTCGACGCTGACCGGCTGCCCCGCCGGGGTGAAGTCGAGCAGGTCGCGGATGGAAATGGGCGGAAGTTTGCGCAGGCCGTCCGAGTACTTTTTATAGGTGGCGTAGGAATCGGTGGCCACCGCGCTTTGCAGCAGGTGGATCAAGGTGCCGTCGAAGGAATGGGCCTCTTGCCCACGGCGGACGCGGTAGAAGCCGCCCACCGGCAGCACGGCGGACGCGGCGGTGAAGCCGGCGGCGTGCTGTTCGATGGTCTTCTTGGCGATGCCGGTCAGGCCGATGCCGGAAATGCGGCTGGTCATGCCGGGGAAGAACTCGGCGACCAAAGCGCGCGACAGGCCGATGGCCTCGAAGTTGCAGCCGCCGCGGTAGCTGGAAATCACCGAGATGCCCATCTTCGACATGATCTTCAACAGACCCTGGTCGATGGCCTTCTTGTAATTGCGCACGCATTCTTCCAGCGTCTGGCCGGGGAACAGGCCGCGCCGCCAGCGATCGGCGATGGCTTCCTGGGCGAGATAGGCGTTGACGGTGGTCGCACCGACGCCGACCAGGACGGCGAAGTAATGCACGTCGAGCGCTTCCGCCGAGCGGATGTTGAGGCTGGTCCAGGTGCGCAGTTTCTCGCGCACCAGATGGGAATGGACGCCGGCGGCGGCCAGGATCATCGGCACCGAGGCCCGGCATTCGTCCATGGACTTGTCCGACAGGATCAGGTGGGTGCAGCCGGCGCGCACCGCCTCTTCCGCCTCGCGGCGGATGCGGGCCAAGGCGTCCTTCAAGGCGTTGTCCCCCGCCGACGGGTCAAAGGTGCAATCCACCTCGGCGGCGGCCACGCCCATGTAGCGGCGCATGGCCTCGAACTCGGCGGTGGACAGTACCGGGCTGTTCAAAGCCAGCACGTCGCACTGGCTTTCGTGCTCGTCCAGGATGTTGCCCAGATTGCCCAGGCGGGTGCGCAGGCTCATCACCCGGGATTCGCGTAAAGAGTCGATGGGCGGGTTGGTGACCTGGCTGAAATCCTGCTTGAAGAAGTGGTGCAGGCCGCGATAATGGTCGGACAAAACCGCCAGCGGCGCGTCGTCGCCCATGGAGCCGATGGCTTCCTTGGCCTCTTCTACCATGGGTTGCAGGATCAGTTCCATGTCTTCCATGGTGATGCCGCAGGCGATCTGGCGCCGCTTCAACTCGTCCGCCGACAGTTCCGCCGGTTCCGGCGCCCCGGTCTTGACCAGGGAATCCAGCTCGGTGATGCGGCTGGTCCACTTGTCATAGGGGGCGCGGGCGGCCAGCATGTCTTTCAAATCATGGTCGCGGTACAGCTTGCCCGCTTCCAGATCGACGGCGATGGTCTGGCCCGGTCCGACCCGGCTTTTTTCGATGACGTCGGTTTCCGCCACCTTGACCATGCCGGTTTCCGACCCCACGATCAGCAGGCCATCCTGGGTGATGGTGACGCGCATGGGGCGCAGGCCGTTGCGGTCCATGCCGGCCACCACCCAGCGGCCATCGGTGGCGCAGATGGCCGCCGGACCGTCCCACGGCTCGATGACGGCGTTGCAATAGCTGAAGAAGGCGCGGTGCGCGTCCGGCGCCTGGCTGTTGGCGCCCAAGGATTCCGGCACCAGCATCTGCTTGACCATGGGGGCGGGGCGCCCGGCCCGGACCATGACCTCGAACACGCTGTCGAGCGCCGCCGAATCCGAGCTGCCGGCCTGGATGATCGGCTTGATGTCCTCGATGGCCGAACCAAAGGCATCATGGGCCATGCGCGGCTCGTGCGCCCGCATCCAGTTGAGGTTGCCGGCCAAGGTGTTGATTTCGCCGTTATGGGCGAGCATGCGGAAGGGCTGGGCCAGCCGCCAGGTGGGGAAGGTGTTGGTGGAATAGCGCTGGTGATAGATGGCGAAGCGGGAAATGAAGCGCTCGTCCAGCAGATCGGGGTGAACATGCCCTTGTAGATGATCGAGCGGCACGACAGCGAGCAGATGTAGAAATCGGTGATGTGCTCGGCCAGCACCTGCTTTTCGATACGGCGGCGCAGGATGTAGAGGTCGGTCTCGAACCGCTCTTCCGGCGTGCCTTGGGTGTTGGCGACCATGATCTGTTCGATCTCGGGCCGGGTGGCATTGGCCTTTTCGCCGATGATGGAGACATCCACCGGCACCTGACGCCAGCCATAGATGGCATAGCCCATGTTCAAGATGGCGGTCTCGACGATGCAGCGGCAACGCTCCTGCGCCCCCAGATCGGTCTTGGGCAGGAAGATCATGCCCACCGCCAGCCGGCCCGGCACCGGCTCGTGGCCGGAATGGCGGATGTGTTCCTTGAAGAAATCCTGCGGCAATTCCACGTGGATGCCGGCGCCGTCGCCGGTCTTGCCGTCGGCGTCGACGGCGCCCCTATGGAACAGCACGCGCAAAGCCTCGATGCCGGCGACCACCACGTCGCGGCGCGGACGGCCGTCGAGGCTGGCCACCAGACCGACGCCGCAGGCATCGTGGGGCTTGGTGTCGATGCCGGCTTCTTCCAGCCGGCGGGCGTTTTCCAGATACTCGGCAACGAAGGTTTCGCCGTTGTCCCGGATCATGGTGCTCTCCATCAGATGCGGGCCTGCGGCCCGATAAAGTTCAAGTGCTGGCGGGGGGTGGTCAGGCGCCGAAGCCCCAATCGGGCTTCACATGCGCCGGCAAGGCCTCGACCCGCGTCCTCCAGGCGACCACGGCCGGATAGGGAGCGGTGTCGATCCCCGCTTCCTCGGCCACGCTGGCATAGGCGTAAAGGGCGATGTCGGCGACGGTGAAGCGGTCGAGCGCCGCCCAGTCGTGGGTGCCGAAATGGCGTTCCAGCGCGGCCAGACTGTCTTGGGCCACCTCGAGGCGCTGGGCATAGACGTCGGGGCGCTGGGCGTCGCGGCCGGTGAGCTTCAGCATGCGGGCCAGCCCGATATTGGGCAGAATCTGGCTTTGCTCGAAGAACATCCAGCGCAGCACCTGGGCACGCTCCAAGGGCGCGGTCGGCAACAGGGGCGTCCCTTCCGCCAGGAACAGCACGATGGCGTTGGATTCCGGCAGGCAGGTGCCGTCTTCCAGTTCCAGCACCGGCACCTTGCCGGCGGTGTTCTTGGCCAGGAAATCCGCCTGACGGGATTCCCCCGCCTTCAGATCCTTGGTGACGACGCGTAGCGGCAATCCCAGATGACTGGCCAGCAGGCGGACCTTGTAGCCGTTGCGCGACAGGGGGTTGTCATAGAGTGTCGGCATGATGATTACTCCGCCGCGACGCGGCTTTTGGCCTTGATGAAACGGTCGATGGACAAGGCGGCGTCACGTCCGTCCTTGATCGCCCACACCACCAGACTGGCGCCGCGCACGATGTCGCCGGCGGCGAAAACGCCGTCCAGCGTGGTCATGTGGGTGCGCTCGTCCATGACCAGGGTGCCCCAGCGGGTGACGTCCAGCCGCTTTTCCCCGAACAGGGTGGGCACATCCTCGGGGTCGAAGCCCAGGGCCTTGATGACCATGTCGGCCTTGAGTTCGAAATCCGAGCCGTCGATGGCTTCCGGCGCCTGCCGGCCCGAGGCGTCGGCGACGCCCAGATGCATGCGCACGGCCTTGACGCCGCTGACCTTGTCCTTGCCCACAATCTCGGTCGGCGCCGCCATCCAGACGAAATCGACGCCTTCTTCCTCGGCGTGGGCGACTTCGCGCTGGCTGCCCGGCATGTTGGCGCGGTCGCGGCGATACAGGCACTTGACCGACTTGGCGCCCTGGCGGATGGCGGTACGCACGCAATCCATGGCGGTGTCGCCGCCGCCGATGACCACCACGTCCTTGCCCTTGGCGTTCAGCCTGCCGTCGTCATAGGCGGCGACGCTATCGCCCAGGCCGACCTTGTTCTGGGTGATCAGGTAATCCAGCGCGGCATGGATGCCGGGAAGTTTGTCGCCCTTGATCCCCAGTTCGCGGCCCTTGTAGACGCCGGTGGCGATCAGCACGGCGTCATGGCGGTCGCGCAGCTCGGCCAGACTGACATCGACGCCCACATGGATGCCGGTTTCCAGTTTGATGCCGGCCTGGGCCAGCAATTGGGTGCGCCGCTCGACCACGCTTTTTTCCAGCTTGAAGCCGGGGATGCCATAGATCAGCAGCCCGCCCATGCGGTCGTGACGATCATAGACGGTGACCTGATAGCCCTTCTTGCGCAACGCTTCCGCCGCCGCCAGACCGCCGGGGCCGCCGCCGACGATGCCGATGGACTGGGCCAGCTCCTTGTGCGGTCGGGGCGGATGGACCCAGCCCTGGGCAAAGGCGAATTCGGTCACGTGCTTTTCGACGGCGCCGATGGTCACCGCCTCGTGGGTGGATTGTTCCAGCACGCATTTGCCTTCGCACAGGCGGTCCTGCGGGCAGATGCGGCCGCAGATTTCCGGGAAGGTGTTGGTGGCGGCCGACATGGCGTAGGCTTCCTCCATGCGGCCTTGGGCGTTCAGCATCAGCCAGTCGGGGATGTTGTTGCCGAGCGGACAACCGATCTGGCAGAACGGAATGCCGCATTGCTCGCAGCGCGACGCCTGATCGCCGGCGCGGTCCAGGTCGAAGGCCAGGCTGATTTCGGCGAAATCGCCCTTGCGCGCAGTGGCGGCGCGCTTGTCGGGCTGCTTTTGGTCGAGCCGGGTGAACTGAAGCATCTTGCGGGTCATAGCCGGGGCCTCTTTTTCGGGCATGGGTCGGGCTGCCTAATTCAGCGCCATCATCTATACGGCAGAAGAAATGCCAAATTCCACTGAAATTTCACCTATAAGACAGTATTGCTGACCAATTATATCACCCTGTGCGGCCAATGGGGCTGGCGGCGGCGACGCAAAGACAGTCGCAAAGTAAAATAATACCGATATGAGACTAATCCCAATGTTCCGGCATTCCGGCGCCAATGCTATATAGGTTGTCGGAAGGCTGGGGTGTGGCGATGACCTATCTGGATATTGTGCTGATCGCGGTGATCCAAGGGCTGGCCGGCGTGTTGCCGTTGTCGGCAGGCGGGCATTTCGCCCTCTTTGCGGGGTTGGCGTCCGATCCCAAAGGCTTTGCCGTCGTCTCCATCGCCGCCCATCTGGGGGTGGCGGCGGGGCTGATGGCATGGCTGTGGCGCGATTGTCTGGCCATGGCCACGGGGGTTGGCCGCTTGGTCAAGGGCAAGTCCGATCCCGGCGGGCGTCTTTTCCTGCTGTTGGTGGTGGCATCCCTGCCGGCGGGCCTGCTGTCGGCCTGGGTGCTGACCGTACTGGTCCCCATCGGTGGTCAGGTGCTGGCGGCGGCCTGCCTGCTGATTTTCGGCCTGTTGCTGGCCTTGGCCGATCGCTGGGGGGTGACCGTCAGCCGCATCGAGCATCTGGGCTATGGCGCCGCCGCCATCATCGGTCTGGTCCAGGTGCTGGCACTGATCCCCGGCGTGTCGCGCACCGGCTTGGCGGTGACCGTGGCGCGGGTCTTGGGCTATGAGCGGCGCGAGGCCGCCCGGCTGGCCCTGTTGCTGGGAATTCCGGCCCTGCTCGGCTTGGGATTGTTCAAGCTGTGGCACATGAGCGAGGTGGTGCCGTTGCTGCTGTCCGCTGACTTGCTGCTGACCGCCGGTCTGGCGGCGATGGCGGCCTGGCTGGCCGCCGGCGGCATGTTGGCGTGGCTGGGGCGGCACACTTTCCTGCCGTTTTGCCTGTGGCGGATCATGCTGGGATCTGGGGTTATCGCCCTTTATTTCCTCTCAGCCTGAAGACTTTGCCGCAATACACTGACTCTGTTGATTTTTGTCGTCAAAATTCGCTAGAGTCCGGCGATTGCTCATCGCCGGGATTGCCGTCATGCTCCATCGTCTTGCCCTGTTGGTCCTGCTGGCCGGTCTGGCCGCCTGCGCCCAGCCTGCGGCGCGGGTGATGCAGGCGCCGCCGCCGCCCGTGGTTCTCGATCCCGACAGCGCCTGTTTGGCCGAATTGCAGGATATGCGCGTCCGTTTCGAGCCGGTGGCCGCCTTTGGCGACACCGAGGAAGGCTGCGGCATCGACAATCCGGTGAAGGTCTCGGCCACCGGCGGGGCCTGGAACCGTCCCGGCGTGGTTTCCTGCCCCATGGCCCGCACCATCGGTCGCTTTGAAAGTCAGGTGGTGCAGCCGGCGGCGCGGGCGCGCTTCGGCCAGGGGGTCAAACGCATCCATCATGCCGGCACCTATGATTGCCGGGTGCGGCGCACTTCGACCCAGGTGGCGGCGGCCTTGGGCGGCAGCCGCGGCGGGCGTCTGTCCGAGCATTCAAAGGGGCGGGCCATCGACATCATGGCCTTCGAGCTCGATGACGGCACCATGGTGTCGGTGAAGAAGGATTGGCGCGGCCAGGGGGCCAAATCAGCTTTTCTGCAAGAGGTGGCGCGGACCTCGTGCTCGGTGTTCAACGTGACGCTGACCCCCAATCACGACCGGCTGCACCACGATCATCTGCATCTGGATATCGGTCCGCACACCCTGTGCGGCTATTGATCGGCCTTGGGCGGTGGAGTGGCGGGCGACGGCGCCCGCCCGGCCAAGCTGCGCAATAGCCGGATCAGGCTGTTAACGTCCAAGCTGCGCCACATCATCATGAACGGATCATCCTAACGGGTGCAGTCGCGGCAACGCTTATGCTTGGCCGGCGGCTCGGCATCGCCGACATGGCGGCGTTCGCCGGTGGTGCCGCTTTCGCCCATCAGGCCGCGCATGGTGGCGACACAGCGACCGCAGCGCATCTCGGCGCCGAAATGGCGGAAAACCTCGTCGGCGGCCATGGCGCCCCCGGCCATGGCGGCATGGACTTCACGGTCGGTAATGGCGTTGCAGACACACACATACATGGGCGGCCTCGCTTGGGTTTGGCTTACCTTAATGGATACGCAATTGCGAGGCAATCGCAAAATCAAGCCGATTTCACAATTTCAATATCAGTAAATAATAATTCAGTAGTTATGAAAAATTTCGTCCGCGACATCAGTTTTAGACTGGAAGAAGTTGTTGCAAGTAACCACTTGGTACAAGATGCGGCAAAAGACCGGTTACTCAAGGAGATGAATATGCGTGGAAACCCGAAAGTGATAAGCGTTCTCAATAAGCTGCTGACGGGAGAGTTGACTGCCGCCGATCAGTATTTCGTCCATGCCCGCATGTTGCAAAACTGGGGCTTCAAAGTGCTTTACGAGCGCATCGAGCATGAACGCCAGGATGAGCTGGACCATGCCGGGTTGCTGATCAACCGCATCTTGTTCTTGGAAGGCGTGCCCGACGTGGCCAGCCGGGCGGCGCTGAATATCGGCGCCGACGTGCCCAAGATGATGGCCAACGATCTGGCGTACGAGCTTCTGGTGGTGGACGAACTGAAGGCGGCCATCGCCCTTTGCGAATCCGAACACGATTATGACAGCCGCCGCATCCTGGTCCATCTGCTGGAAGAGACCGAGCAGGATCATGTGCGTTGGCTGGAAGTGCAGGTCGGTCTGATCGACAAACTGGGTCTGAAGAATTATCTGCAAAGCGCCGCCGGCGAAATCGCGTAAGGAGACGCCCCGATGAAAGCCAACCGCACCGTGCTGGCCGCGCTCAACGACGTGTTGCGCAATCAGCTGACCGCCATCAATCAGTATTTTCTGCATGCCCGCATGATGAAGAACTGGGGCTTCAATACCCTGGGCAAGCATGAATACAAGGAATCCATCGAGGAGATGAAGGCCGCCGACAAGCTGATCGAGCGCATCTTGCTGCTGGAAGGCCTGCCCAATCTGCAGGACCTGGGCAAGCTGCTGATCGGCGAAAATGTGCCGGAAATGCTGAAGAACGACTTCGCCATGGAAAAGGACGCCCATGCGGTCCTGGTCAAGACCATCACCCTGTGTGAAAAGCAGGCCGATTACGTCAGCCGCGACCTGTTGGGCGAGTTTCTGGAAGAATGCGAGGAACGCATGGACTTCTATGAGACCCAGTTGGAACTGGTGAAGAAGATGGGCGAGCAGAATTATCTGCAATCCGCCGTCGGCGAGTTGGAGGACTGATACCTGATCCCCGGCGCGGACAGCGCCGGGGATCAGCGTTTGCGCACCACCTCCAGCGCCCGCTCCAATTGCGGGTCACTGTTTTCCGCCGGAATGATTTCGATGTCGGGGCTGATGCCGATACCGTCCACCGGCTGCTTGTTGGGGCGGAAGTAGCGGGCGATGGTCACCCGCACGCCGCCTTGCGACACTTCCTCCAGCACCTGCACGCTGCCCTTGCCGTAGCTTTTCTGTCCGACCAGGGTGGCGCGGCCCTGATCCTTGAGGGCACCGGCGACGATTTCCGCCGCCGAGGCGCTGCCACCGTCGATCAGCACCGCCATGGGGATGCCGGCGACGATCTCGCCCTGGCGGCCATGGCGGTTGTCATTGTCGGCTGGATTGCGGGCCTGGGTGGAAACGATGACCACGTCGCCGAGAAACAGATCGGCCATCTTCACCGCCTCGTCCAGGACACCGCCGGGGTTGCGGCGCAAATCCAGCACCAACCCCCTCAGGCCGAAGGCGGACTGACGGTCCAACTCCATCACTTGGTTGCGCAGCAGGGCGCTGACACCGCCGGAAAACTGACTGATCCGCACATAGCCGATATCGCCTTCCAATCGCCCCTTGACCGGTTGCAGGCGGATGACGTCGCGGGTGATGGTCAGATCGCGTTCGATTCCGGCGGGGTCGCGCAGGCGCAGCCGCACGTCCGTGCCGACCGGACCGCGGATACGGGCCACCACCTGGCCCAGGGTCAAGCCGTCGACGCTTTCATCGTCCACTGCCAGCACGCGGTCATCGGTGCGGATGCCGGCCAGGGCCGCCGGGCTGCCGTCGATGGGGCTGACCACCAGGACCGCCTTGTCCTTCAGGGCCAATTCCATGCCGACACCGCTGAACTTGCCCGACACCGAGACCTGCATGTCGTTCCATTCATTGGGCGGTAAATAGGCGGTGTGTGGATCGAGGGAATGGGTCAGTTCGGCCAGACCGGCCTTGACCGCCTGGTCCAGGGGCTGGTTCTTGGCGGCGATGGCGGCGGCGGCCTTGCCGGCCAGCACATGGCTGTCACGGGCATCCACATGGCGCTCGACGATGGTGTCGATGATCTCATCCAGCAACTCCACCTGTGGCTCGGCCAGTTTCAGGCTGATGCCGGCCTGCTGGAAGGCCTGGCGCAGGGTTTCGCGGTCGGCGCGGTCGGCGCGGGAATGTTGCGGCCACAGGACGATGGCCGCCACCAAAGCAAGCGCAAGGAAAGACCTCATCGGCGCCCCCGCGGGGCGGGCTTGGCGCTTTGCTGGATGTCGGCGGCCAGACGCTCGATGACGGCCATCACCGCCGCCGAGGCCTTGTCCATGTCGGCCAGGGCGGCGTCGGTGCCGGCGCGGTCGCTGCGGGCATGGCAGGCCAGGGCGCGCTTGCCGGCATCGTGGACGCGGGCGTGGGGATCGCGCAAGGCGGTGTAATGGGGTGAGGTGCGGATCACCGATTCCTTGACCTCATCGTACCAATGACCCAGACGGCAGCTATGATGATCGCTGAGCTTGTCGGCGGTCTGGGCGTTCTTGCCGGCGATGGCGTCGCGCACCGACCGGCAAAAGGTCTCGTGGTCGATCTTGGTCGAGCGGATGAGGGCGGCGTGGTGCTGCATGCCTTGGGCCGAGGAGGAATCGAGGACGAAGAAGGCCATCTGTTCTTCCAATCCGGTGGCGGCTTGGGCCAGGGATTGGGCGGCGGCGGCGGATTCTTCCACCAGGGCGGCGTTTTGCTGGGTCATTTCATCCATCTGGCTGACGGCGGCATTGACCTGATCGATCCCCGACGCCTGTTCACCGCTGGCGGCGGCGATTTCGGCGACGATGTCGGCCACTTTCTTCACGCTGCCCAGGATGTCTTCCAGGGTCTTGCCGGCGCCCTTGACCAGATCGGCGCC
>VBWB01000015.1:0-49625 GCA_006218045.1 Stygiobacter sp. | reverse complement strand
ATCTTCTGCGACGAGGATTCGATGCGGCCCATGGCGCCGATGGCATCGGCGACCACCTGAGTGCCACCGGCGGCGACGTCACGGGCGCCGGCGGCCAGTTGGTTGGCGGCTTGGGCATTGCCAGCGTTCTGGCGCACGGTGGCGGCCAGTTCTTCCATGCTGGCGGCGGTTTCTTCCAGGGCGCTGGCCTGCTGTTCCGACCGTTCCGACAGATCCTGGGCGCCGGCGGCCACCTCCGCCGACGAGGTGGAAATCTGCCCGGTGGCCTGACCGATCTTGGTGACGATGATCGCCAGCTTTTCCGCCGTCTGGTTGACGTCGTTCTTCAACTGACCGAAGACGCCGTCATAAGTGCCGGTGATGCGTTGGCTCAGGTCGCCATTGGCCAGGGCGCCCAGAACCTTGGCGACATCGCCCAAGGCATGGCCGGTACGCCCGACCATGGAATTGACGCTTTGGCACAAGGTCAGCAAAAAGCCGTCCTTGCCGGTGGTTTCGATGCGCTTGTCCATATCGCCCTCGGCGGCGGCCTTGGCCACTTCGGCGATTTCGGCGACGATGCTGGTTTCGCGGGCGCGCTGTTCGGCCGCGGCCTGGCGTTCGGCTTCCTCGCGCTGGCGCTGCTCCTGCTCCATCCGCTGCTTGTCGATGGCGCTGGCCTTGAACACCTGCACCGCCTGGGCCATTTCACCGATCTCGTCGCGTTGTCCCAAGGCGGGGATGGCGGTGTCGAGCCGACCCTGGGCCAGGGCGGCCATGGATCGGGTCATGGCGCCGATGCCGCCAGCCACCGAGCGGACGATCAACGCCGTCAGCACGGCCGCCAGCAGCAGGCCGCCGGTCATCAGGCTGATATCGACGATACGGGCGGTGGACAGGGTTTTTTGCGCCGATTGATATTCGGCCTGGGCGATGCTGGCCTGTAATCGGGTCAGCGCCACCATGGTTTCCACCGCTTGAGCGAATTTCGGCCCGGCATCGTCGCGCATGTTGCGCCCGGCTTCATCGAACTGGCCGTCAGCGGACAGCTTCATGGTGATGTTGCGGCTGGTGCGATAGGCCAGCAGGTGGCGGACGAAATCCTGCGCCAGCGCCTTTTCTTGTGGTGTCAGGAAGGTGGCCATGTAAGCCGACCAGATGTCGTCGGTCTGACGGTCCAACTGCGCGGTATTGGCGGCCAGTCGCGCCGCCTCGGCGGTATCGCCGCTGGTCGAGGCCAGGATGGCATTGGCCCGCATGCGGTGCAGTTTGTCCTGGATTTCCGCCAATTGCACCAGGGGGATGGCGCGATCTTCATAGACCGTGCGCAGGCTGTCGGCCAATTGTTCCAGCGAGGTCAGCCCCTTGATCCCCACCGCCAGGACCAGCAGGGCGAGAAGGCCGGTGAGGATCGCCAGGCGCGGGCCGATGCGCAGGGTGTCGAGTGCCGCCATGAAGGTCATCCCAGAATAGAGCAATCCTGGATTGGGACATGGCGTCAAAACAGAGTCAAGCCAATGAACTGTAAAAGAAAACGCCTCCGACCGAAGGTGGAGGCGCTTTACACTTCAGTGCCCAGGGATCAAGTCTTGCACGTATTTGGGTAAGGCGAAGGATGCTTTGTGAATATCGGGGGTATAATAGCGGGTGGCCACCGGCGCCGCCTGGAAACGGGCGGCGATGGTGTCGGCGCTTTCCTGGCGCGGGCGCAGGCTATGCGAAGCCCAGCCCAGGGCCATCAGGCCGCCCACATAGGTGGGCACGGCAGCGGTGTAAAAGCCCACATCGGTGAAATGCGGGCGGCGGCGGCGCCAGGTGTCGGTGACTTCCTCGCCTTGCAGGAAGGGCACGCCGTTCTGGTTGACGACAATGCCGTCAGGCGTCAGGCAACGGGCGCAATCCTTGTAGAATTCCTCGGTGAACAAAACGCCGCCGGGGCCGATGGGATCGGTGGAATCGATGACGATCAGATCGAATTTGCGATCGGATTCGGCCATGTAACGCAGGCCGTCGGCGATGACGATCTCGGTCCGCGGATCGTCGAAGGCGCCGTCCGACACCGACGGCATGTGAGTGCGGCAGAATTCCACCACCGCCGCGTCGATCTCCACCAGAACCGCCTGTTGGACGCTTTGATGCTTGAGTATCTCGCGCAGCATGCCGCCATCGCCGCCGCCGACCACGCAGGCGGCCCTGACGGCGCCATGGGCATAGAGGGGCACATGGGCGAGCATCTCGTGATAGATGAACTCGTCGCCGGTGGTCACCTGGATCACCCCGTCCAGGGTCAGCACCCGACCGAAAGTCGGGGTCTCGAACAGGACGATGTCCTGCAAGCCGTCATCGGCGCGGTAAAGCTCGCGGCTGACGGCGAAGCTTTGGCGCCAATGGGGATACAGTTCCTCGCGGAACCATTGCCCGGTCACGGCGTCAGGCCTCGCTTGTTTTCCGCCAAGGTGACGTAAGCGGGAGTGAAGACTTCCTTCAGGATCGGCACAGCCTTGTAGGGGTCGCAATCGCCGCACATGAAGATGTCGAGCGCCGCATAACCGCGTTCCGGCCACGAATGGATGGAGATGTGGCTTTCCGCCAGCACCAGCACGCCGGAAATGCCGCCATTGGGCTGAAAGTGGTGCAGGTGGCAATGCAAGATGGTGGCGCCGCCGGCGATGGCCGAACGGCGCAGGGCCTCTTCCACCAAGTCGATGTCGTCCAGCCGGCTTGCGCCCCACAGGTCGATCAGCAGATGCGTGCCGGCGAATTTGACGCCGTTGCGCGACACGTAATAATCCTTGCCGTTATCGGCTTCCGGCCAGGACTTTTTGTCCTGGGGCAGGTCGACGACAGTGCTGTCTTGGGTATTCCTCGGATCGATCCCCGAGTTCATCCCCAGTCGGGCAAGAGCCTGAGCCATTGCTCCCCCTCCAAACCAGTAGATGGACGTGACGGATAAGGGGCGGGTTATCCCCCAAAGGGGACGGGGATGCAACTAGTTTATGGACGACAGCCCTTGCGTCTGCATGCGTTTGGTCCAATCGGCCATGAAACCCTGGAAGCTTTGCACCTGCTTGATCTTGTCGGCGACGCTGGCCGGGTCGATGATGCCGCGCTCGGGTTCGGCGGTCAGCAGGGCGAAGGCCTCGCGGAATTCGGTCTTGGCCATCTTGGCGCCGAAATTGCGCCGCAAGCGGGCCAGGCCGCGCTCGTCATGGGCCAGAATCATGGCGGTGGCCAGATCGACCAGCCGTCGCGCCAGCTTGGGCTCGATGGGCAGGTTACCCAAAGGCGGCTCGACCATCTGTTCCATGGCGCTGACCACTTCCGGCCAACGCTTCTGTTCCCAGAAGATTTCCGCCCGCAATTCCTTGGCCTTGTCGGAATTGTCGTTGAGGATCAGGGCGAGGGCTTCGGCCGAGCGGCCCAGATCGGCCAGGGCGCGCACCCGCATGTAGCGGCGTTGGTCATAAAGTTCGGCGGGCTGGTCGGGCACCTCGCTGGCATCCAGGGCTTCCAGCGCCGGGCCGGGCTTCCTGTCAGACAATTGCAGGAAGGCCAGCCGCGCCGCCACCCGGGCTTTCTCCACCCCGTTCAGGCGGAAGCGCACCTGATGGCGCAGCAGATCGGCGGAGCGGTCGATCAGATCCACCTGGGCCAGACGGTCGGCCAACTTGCGGATCATCTCGTCGCCCTTGGTCCCCGACGGCGTCAGGTCCTGGAACTCGTCGAACAGACCGATGGCGGCGAAGGGCGAGAGATTGTCGGCGAGACCGCCCAGGAACAGCTTTTCAAAGGTATCGGACATGGCCTGCTGGATGGTGGGGATATCGGGGTGTTCGGGGAAACTGGACACCACCGTGCGCATCAGCCTAAGCGCCTCGGCATAGCGGGCATCGGCCACCATCAGTTCCGACAGGCGCTTCAGCACCTGGTACTCGAAATCCTCGCCGCGCCAGGCGAAGCGCAGTTTTTCCAACTGGGTGATGGCCTCGCCGGCGGAAATCAGGCCGCGCTTCAACTGCAATTCGATGCGGGCGCGGGCGGCATAGGCGCGGTCGGGGCGGCTGGCCGAATCCTCGGCCTCGCGGTATTTGCTGATGGCCTGATCCCATTGCTTGCCGGCCTGGGCGGCGATGCCCTGCATGTGGCTGATGGTGCCCAGGTCGCGCGGCGACAGGCCGGGACCGGCCATGGCCTCGATGATGCGATTGGCGCCCTTGGAATCGCCGGCGGCGGCGGTGGAACGCACCGCCTCGGTGCCGAGCGCCATGCGCAGGCGCGCGTGCAGCCCCTTCATGTCGTCCGGGGCCAGACGCAGCAGCAGGGCTTGTTTGTTGGGCTGGTCGCTCTGCTTCGAGCGGGCGGCGGCCAGCCACAATTGCGCCTGCGGGTCCTTGGCCAGCCCGGCCTGGGACAGGTCGCGCTCGGCTTCGGGATAGCGGCCCATCATATATTGGGCGACACCGTGCACGCCGGCGAAATTGGGGGTGTCGACCATGGCCGGGTCGGTCTGGGCGATCAGGCGCAGGATGCCCAAGGCCTCGGCGGCCATGCCGTTGGCCAGGTAATGCCGCGCCACTTCCAGGCGTTGCTGGTTCTTTTCCTCGGGCCGGATATAGGCCATGCGGGCCATCAGCTTCTGATGCTCGGGCACGAATTTGTCGGTACCGCCGCGCATCCAGCGGGTCAAATCCACCGGCCCGCCGGGTGAGACCAGGGCGCCGTCGCCCGCGGGTCCGGAATCCGCGGCGCTGCCCGGGGCCGGCAGGTCGCGCGACAGGTACAGGCCGCCGGGCATGGAGACTTCGACGCCGTTGCGGTCGGCATCCAGGCGGGCGCCGTCGGCCAGCGGCACCAGGACGACACCTTGACCGGTGGCCAGCACTTCGGCACCGGGGACCAAAAGACTGTCCTTGATGCCGGCGCCGATGGCCGGAACCGGCATCACCTGCACCATGTCGCCCACTTCCGGGTCACGGAAGATGATGGGCTTTTGCGGCGCATCGGCCACCGGGATCAGCAGGCGGCCGCGATCCTCGAAATCGAACTGGCGATTGACCGGCAGGTAGGTCTTGGGGGTCAGGGGCTGTTCGGCCATGTCGAACACCCAAAGCGTGCCGTCCTTGCGCACCGTCGGGTTGAAGCCGGCACGGGTCAACAGGCGGATGGCGGTGCCGATCTTGAGATTGGGCACCTGCTCGGCCTGGATGATCACGTCGCCGCCGGTGCGGCGCAACAGCTTGGTGTCCACCTCGGTCTTACGATCGAAGACCAGCCACAGCCAGCCGGCCCGACGATAGACGGCGGCACCGGTGGGCTGGTCGAAGGGCACGCCCAGGCTGACCAGGGCCACTGCCTTCGGCGGCGGCGGCGGCGGTGCTTCGGCTGCGGGTGCGGTCGTGGGCGGGGTGGTGGCGGTCGGCGGTGTCGTCGGAAGCGGCAAGGTCGGCGCCGGCTCGGGCTTGGCGGTGGCGGCAGTGGTCGGCAACGGTTCCGAGGTGCCCATGGCCGGCGCCAGGGGCGGCGGTGGGGCGCCATCGGCACGGGCCGGCGGCGCGCTGCCGGCGGCGCGCACCAGATCCACCGCCACCTTGGGGCCGCTGGTGAAATGCCGCACCCGCATGCCGGCGGGAATGGCCAGGATGATGGCGGTGCCGCTGCCTTGGGCCTTGATCTCGGCCACCCGCACATCGGCGGGCAGGGCGGCGGCCAGTGCCGTGGTGTTGATCCGGGCCGGACGGTCGAAGGCGATCACCGCGCTGGTGTCGGTGCTGGTGACGGTATAGCCCACCGGCTTGGGCCAGTCGAAGACCAGACGGTTGAAGCCGGTGTGTTCGCCGCCGCGCACCATGATGTCGGTGACGGCGGCGCCATTCTTGCCCGCCTCTGCCGGTTTGACCTCTTCGGGTTTAGCTTCCACCACCGGCTTGGCCAGTTCGGGCGGCTTGGCCAGTTCGGGCGGCTTGACTTCGGCGGGCTTCGTCTCTGCTGCCTTGGTCTCGGTCAGGTCGATGGCAGTAGAGGTACCCGACTGAAAGGTCTTCAGTTGTACCGGGCGCAAAAGGTCGAAGGTGACGACCAGACGGTCGGCGGACAGGGTGGCCGCTTTCAGGTATTTGGGCAGCGCCTTGATCAAGACCTTGGGGTCGCCGGAAACCGGTTTGTCGAAGCGCACCACCAGCTTGTCACCATTGGCCTCCGCCGACCATTGCACCGGTCCGGTCCAATCGAACACCATGCGGCCGAAGGTGGGGTGCTCGGCGCCGCGCGGGCTGGATTGCGCCCAGGCGCCATGGCTCGGGAAGCCGCAGCACAAAGCGGTCAAAAGCAGGACGGTTAAAAAGCGCGACAGCGGCTGCATGGCGATCCATATGGCCAAGGCGGCCATGGGTAACGTTGCCCGCCCCCATTTTCCAGCTTGGCCGAAAGCCGTCATGAAGGTCAGTCGAAGCTCGCCAGCAGCCTGTCGATCTCGGCCTGATCTGCGGCGCCGGATGGAAGCTGCGGGCCGTTCAACAAATCGTCGTCGCTGACGATCACTTTTTCCTGGGGGGCCTGTTTGGGCTCGATCTCGCCGCCGAAGGCCTTGACCAGGCTTTCCACCCGGGATTCGATTTCCTTGAGCATGCGCACCACCTTGGTGATGCGCTGGCCGGTGATGTCCTGGAAGGTGCAGGCCTCGAAAATGCGGGTGGTGATTTCGGTCAACCGCTCGGCCACCTCGGCGTCCATCATCGGCGCCAGGCCTTCCAGATGTTCGGCGGAATCCATGATCTCGTTGGTCGCCGCCTCGGTGGCGCCGACGATGGCATCCAACTCGTCGGTGGCCGAGGCGATGAATTCGTTTTTGATCTCGCCGGGGCGCAGGGCGGCGATCTCGGCCTTGGCGGTCTGGATGTAATCGGCCAGCGATTCCACTTCGCGGAACAGCTTGAGATCGCTGCCGTCCAGATCGCCGGTCATGGTGTCGAGCATGGCGCGGACCACCTCGGCGACCTTCTCCACCCCAACGGTGTCGCCATGCTCGCGGCGAATGGCGTCAAGACGCAATTCCAGATCGCGGTCAACGCCTTTCGCCGCCATATTCGTCCCCCTTCAGAGGTCGTCTTAGTTGAAGTCACCCAGCACCGAAGACATCTTGGTCTTCAGCGTTTCGGCGTTGAACGGCTTGACGATATAGTTGGAAACGCCGGCTTCCTTGGCGGCGATGACGTTTTCCGACTTGGACTCGGCGGTGACCATGATGAAGGGAATGGACTTCAGCTTGGCATCGGCCCGCACTTCGCGCAGCAACTGAAGACCGGTCATCGGCTCCATGTTCCAGTCGGAAATGATCAGTCCATAATTGCCGACGCGCAGCATCTGGAGTGCCATTGAGCCATCGGTGGCCTCGTCCACATTATTGAAACCAAGCTGCTTCAGCAGGTTCCGGATGATTCGCAGCATCGTCTTGTAATCGTCGACGATGAGCACGTTCATATTCTTGTCGACAGACATCCAAAAAGCTCCTTCGAGGCACTAGCCGCCAAATCCAACAGACCGCCGGCGCGAGTTTGATTAGTTAAGGTAGGGAAGCAGGGTCACGCAAGGCATTTTTCACCCGTTTCGCCAATAAAAGAACACTTATCCTCCGGTGGCCGGCTTGGTCGTCGGCATTTGCCGGCGGACCGCCAGTTCCGACGTCAGGTTTTTCGCCTTGGTCGGGTCCATTTCCGCCAAAATCGGGGCAACTTTCTGCTCTTTCATGCGTTCGACCACGTCGAGCATGATTGCCATCTCAAGTTGCTCAAAGATTTTTGCGGCATCCTTGGGTTTCATGTTCTCGTAAATCTTGACCAGGGATCGCATCTTGGAATCCTCCTGATCGTTATATTGGCGCAGCAAGCCCTCGATGGTGCTTTGCAGCGTCTTCATTTCGGTTATTTTCCGCTCGATTTGAGTCTCGGCGGCTTTTTGCAAGGTTTCGCGCCGCTCGATGTCGCGCTCGCGCGCATCCAGGGTGCCGCGGCGTTCCTGTAGTTTTTGCAGCACCTCCAACTCGGTCTGGCTGAAGGCGCCGGCATCGGACGGCACCGAGGCCTGCTGTTCCGGTCGAGGGGCTGGGGCCGGGGCCGGACCGGGGGCCGCCGATGGCGGTGTCGCCGGCGGACGCGCGGCGCTGCCGCCATTGGCCTGGGCCGGCGGTGGGGTCTGGGCCGGTGGGGTCTGGGCCGGCGGGGTCTCGGTCGCCTTGGGTTCGGCCTGCTGGGCCTGCAACTCGCCGGCCAGACGGACGCTGGACAGGTCGACAAAGCCGTTTCTGATGTCGATGACCCGCACCGACAGCATCAGCGCCGCCACCGCGATCAGCACCGGCAGCAGGCGGAAGAACGGGGTGCGGGGGGCCTTGGCGTTAGCTTTGGCTTTGGCTTGGGGCTGTGCGGCGCGGGCCATGATGGCATTACCTCATGGATTGCAGGGCGCGCAGCAACTCGCGCTCGGCTTCCGAGCGTTCGTCCACGTCCTGTTCGCTGGCGGCGGCGGCCGCCGCCATGGTGGCGGCGCGGGCAGAGGATGGCGAGAAGCCGCCCCCCGCGCCCATGGCCCCGGTCTGGGCGGCACCGCCGGTCTGGGCGCGCGGGGCCGGCGGCGGCACCGCCGCCGGAGCACCCTTGACTTCGGTGCGGGCCGAGCGCACGGCGTTTTCCAGCCGGTTGGCCATGGTGTCGGCCCGTTCGATCATGAAGGCGAGGTCGTCGCGCAGGGATTGGGCTTTTTCCACCCGTTCCTGCAACGACTGGCCGGCGTCTTCCGCCGCCTTTCTGAGCTTGGGGATGGATGATTCGGCCCGCACGGTGGCTTCGTTGAAGCTGACGATGATCTTGGCCAGATCGTCGCGGTTCTTGCGCAACTGGGTCAGCCGCTGGTTCAGCATCACCGCATAGCCGATGGTGGCCACCAGCAGGACCGAGACCAGCAAGTCGAGGATGATCTTCCAATCCAGCATGGCCTAGCCCTTGATCTTGTCGTCGACGCGGATGGCGATATGCGGACCCTTGCGCCCCATGCGCCCGCGGAACATGGAGACGTCGCCGCATCTGAGGTCGATGGGCGAATTGGGTTGGGCGTTCAGCATGATCTTCGACCCCACCTTCCAGTTCAGCACCTCGCGCAGGCCCATGACCTGCTCGTCGAGGACGGCTTCCATCTGCACCTCGGTCAACCACAGCTCTTCCGCCAAGTGGGTTTCCCAGATGGAATCGCGACCGAACTTTTCACCCATGAACATTTGCAGCAGCAATTCGCGCACCGGTTCCAAGGTGGCGTAGGGCAGCAGCAGTTCCAGGCGACCACCGCGATCTTCCATGTCGATTCTGAGCTTGGCGACGATGGCGGCATTGCTGGGGCGCGAAATGGTGGCGAAGCGCGGATTGGTTTCCAGACGGTCGAAACGGAAGGTGACCGGCGACAGCGGGTCGAAGGCGGCGGACAGGTCCGACAGCACCACATGGACCATGCGTTCCACCAGATTGCGTTCGATGGTGGTGTAGGGCCGGCCTTCGATGCGCATGGCCGCGGTGCCGCGTCGACCGCCCAGCAGCACGTCGACGATGGAATAGATCAGGGACGAATCCACGGTCAGCAGACCGTAATTGTCCCATTCCTCCGCCTTGAACACCGCCAGCATGGCCGGCAGCGGGATCGAGTTGAGGTAATCGCCGAAACGAAGCGACAGGATGTTGTCCAGCGACACTTCCACGTTGTCGGACGTGAAGTTACGCATGGAAGTGGACATCATGCGCACCAGGCGGTCGAACACCACTTCCAGCATGGGAAGGCGTTCGTACGACACCAGGGCGGAATTGAGGATGGCCTGGATGCCCGAGCGGTCGTCGCCGCGACCGTGGTCGTCGTCGAAGCCGAGCAGCGAGTCGATTTCGTCCTGGTTGAGGACGCGGGTGGAATCCTTGGGCGTGTCGTCGGCGTCGCCGTCGCCGCCGCCCAGCATGGCCTCCCATTCCGCCGCCATGGCATCGGACTCGCCGCCCTCGCCGCCGCCACTGCCGGTGTCGTCACCGGCCATGGCGGCCCATTCCTTCATCAGGGCTTCTTCGTCGTCTGCCGAGCGGCTTTCGCCGCCATCTTCATCCATCGCCATGTGCTTCGCCTACTGGACCAGCATCTCGCGGAACAACACATCGTTTACCTTGACCGGCTTGACCGCCGCCTGCACGCGGGTCAGCAATTCCTCGCGCAGCAGATGCATGCCGGCGGCGCCTTGCAGATCCTCGACCCTCAGTTCGCGCAAATAGACCTGGAACGAATCGACGATGCGGGGCAGCACCACCTGCACCTTGGGTTCGTCCAATGGGCTTTCCAGTTCCAATGCCACCAGAATCTTCAGGAAGGCTTGCTTGCGACCGTTGCTTTGCAGGTTCACCAGCATTTCCGGCAGATTATAAAAGTGCGCCGGACCGATGGCCTTGGGAGCGTCGCCCTTGGGCGCCTCGACCGAGGTCTCCGCCTTGCGGTCGCCCTTGCCCATCAATCCGTCGAGCACGCCCGAAAAGAACAGGCCGGCGCCCGCACCCAGCAACAGCAGGATGGGCAGCACGATCATCAGAATCTTCTTGATCGGCGGCTTATTCGAGCTTGATGACGGCAGATCCTCTAGGCCTTCACCCTCGTCGAAATCTTCTTCCAGATCTTCGGCCATGTTTCCCCGCCTGACGAAATAAAGGTCCACGCATGCGTCGCGGCCGGTCGCATGCCCGGACCTCTAACCTACGCCTTCCGGGGTTAACAGAACGTTGCCCCGGGCACCGGCTTCCGGCCCGACCGCCGCCCGGACCATAGCCATAGTGAAGCGGGGCGGCAATATCTGCCCGGCAGGCCTTGCCAAGGGGGGAGGGGTAAAAAGGCAAAATGGCGGAAAACATGGATTCTCATCACCTGGCACGGCAAGTGCATCATGGATTTGGCTCGTTTAGCAATCAGGTATCCGATCATGGAAAACACATCTTACATCGCGCTTTCACGTCAGAACGCCCTGTGGCGTCAGCTCGACGTCATCGCCGGCAACATGGCCAACGCCAATACGCCCGGCTACAAGAGCGAACAGATGATGTTCCGCGAATATCTGATGGATACCCGCTCGTCCGACCGCGCCACCGGCAAGAAGCTGTCCTATGTGCAGGATATCGGCCTGCTGCGCGACACCCGCGAAGGCGCCTTCACCAAGACCGACAATCCGCTGGATCTGGCGCTTCACAATGACGGCTTCTTCCAGATCGAGACCGAAGCCGGCATGCGCTATACCCGGAACGGCCATTTCCGCCTGGATGAAGGCGGCATGCTGGTCAATTCCCAGGGCGCGGCGGTGATGGATACGGGCGACAACCCGATCATCCTGGCGCCCAACGAAACCCGCATCACCGTCACCCCCGACGGCTCGGTTTCCACCGAAAACGGCATCGTCGGCAAGATCAAGGTGGTGCGTTTCGCCAACGATCAGGACATGCGCAAGATCGGCGATTCCCTGTACGAAACCACCCAGGATCCGGATGCCGTCGCCCGGCCCAGCATCGTGCAGGGAATGATGGAGGAATCCAATGTCCAGCCGGTGGTGGAAATCACCAAGATGACCGAGGTTCTGCGCCAGTATCAGGCGTTGCAGAACATCCTGGAAAAAGAACACGAACGTCAGATGAAGGCCATGGAAGTCTTCGTCTCGCGTAATTAATGCCCGTTTGAAGGAGTTATCAGGATGCGCTCGCTCAATATCGCCGCCACGGGCATGCTGGCCCAGCAGACCAACGTCGAAGTCATCTCTAACAACATCGCCAACATGAACACCACCGCCTACACCAAGCGGCGGCCCGAGTTCAGCGACCTGTTGTACCAGAACCTGCGCCGCGTCGGCGCCGCCTCGTCCGACGCCGGCACCATCGTGCCGACCGGCGTGCAATTGGGTCTGGGCGTCAAGACCACCGCCGTCTACCGCATCACCGAACAAGGCTCGGTGCAGTCCACCGACAACACCCTGGACGTGGCCATCCAGGGCAAGGGCTATTTCCGCATCCAACTGCCCTCGGGCGAAACCGCCTATACCCGCGACGGTTCGTTCCAGTTGTCCGATCAGGGCCAGGTCGTCACCCACGAAGGTTATACCGTGCTGCCCGGCATCACCGTTCCCAACAATGCGGTGGGCATCTCCATCAACGCCTCGGGCCAGGTGATGGTCAAGGTCGACGGCTCCATCGATCAGACCGTGGTCGGTCAGCTGCAATTGGCCAATTTCGCCAACGAAGCCGGCCTGGAAGCCCGTGGCGACAACCTGTTCCTGGAAACCCCGGCCTCGGGCGGGGTGCTGACCGGCAATCCCGGCTCGGCCGGCTATGGCACGCTGCTGCAAGGCTTCCTGGAAACCTCGAACGTCAACGTGGTGGCCGAGGTGACCAACCTGATCAGCGCCCAGCGCGCCTATGAAATGAACTCGAAGGTCATCCAGACCTCGGACGAAATGATGTCCACCATCAACCAGTTGAAGTGAGGCGGATCATGAAGCGCATCCTTGCCGCCGCAATCCTGACCCTGTTCGTCGTCCCGGTCTGGGCCGCCGATTTGCCGGTCAGCCTGAAGCAGACCGCCACCATCCATGGCGACGTGGTCAAGCTGGGCGATCTGTGGGAAAACCTGGGCAACAAGGCCGAGGTGGTCCTGGCCGGAGCGCCGCAGCCGGGCAAGCGCATCGTCGCCGACGCCCGCTGGCTGGCCGCCGTGGCCCAGGCCAATGCCATCAACTGGCAGCCGTCCTCGGGCTTCGACCGCATCGTCATCGAACGGCCCGGCCAAGTGGTCGACATGCGCCTGATCGAGGCGGAACTGCGCGACGCCCTGGCCATGGAAGGCCTGCCCGGCGCTTTCGAGATGGAAATCTCCAACCGTTCCGCCCTCAGCATCATGGTGCCGGCCAATGCGTCGAGCCTGATCGCCATCCGCGACGTCGCCGTCGATGTGCGCAACAACCGTTTCGCCGCCACCGTCGAGGTGCCCGCCGACAGCCCCAACGCCGTGCGCCAGCGCGTCAACGGCAGGGTGTTCCCGGTGGCCAAGGTGCCGGTGCTGGTTCGGCCCTTGAATCGCGGCGACATCATCAGCGAGGCCGACATCAAGTGGATCGATCTGCGCGCCGACGTGGCGCGGCGCGACATCATCGTCGATGTCGACCAGATCATCGGCCAGGAGCCGCGCTATCCGGTGCGCGCCGACGCCCCCCTTCGGGCCAGCGAACTGCGCCGCCCGGTGTTGGTGGAACGCAACGCCATGGTCACGGTGACGCTGAAGACCGCCAACCTGTCGCTGACCAGCCAGGCCAAGGCCACCGAGGCCGGCGGCAAGGGCGACGTCATCCGCATCACCAATCTGCAATCCAAGCGCACGGTGGAAGCCGTCGTCGAAGGTCCCGGCCTGGTATCGGTGACCCCCGGCGGTCCCCGAGTGCTGTCCAACTAGCCTTGTTTCAGCTAAAGCGGAAACAAGTCCAGGTCTTACAAATGGCCCGTGCCGGGCAGTTCAGACGCCACTCGGGCTTATCGCATCTCCACGCTTCGCGTGAAAATGCTCTGCCCGTTTCGATCAGGAGCGACCGATCATGATTACCCGCATTGTTCTCCGCACCACCGTGATCGCCTTGGCCGTGGGCTCGTTGTCGGCCTGCAACGCCCTGTCGCGGCTGTCGGAAGTGGGGTCCGGCCCCACCGTGTCGAAGATCGAGGATCCGACCCAGCGGGCCGGCTATCAGCCGGTGGTCATGCCCATGCCGCAGCCGGTGGCGCCGCCGCAAAACGCCAATTCCCTGTGGCGTCCGGGCTCGCGCGCCTTCTTCAAGGATCAGCGCGCCAAGGAAATCGGCGACATCCTGACCGTGGCGGTGGCCATCACCAACGAAACCGCCAGCTTCGAGAGCAAGCTGACCCGGTCGCGCGACGCGGCGGAGGACGCCGGCATCACCGGCCTGCTGGGCTTCGAGAACTCGCTCAACAAGGTGCTGCCCGACGCCGTCAATCCCGCCACCTTGGTCGGTGCCACCGGCACCAGCACCAACACCAATTCGGGCAAGACCGAGCGCAATGAAAGCCTGACCGTCAGTCTGGCGGCGATCATCACCCAGGTGCTGCCCAACGGCAATCTGGTCATCGCCGGCAAGCAGGAGATCCGGGTCAACTACGAAATGCGCGAACTGAACGTGCAGGGCATCATCCGGCCCGAGGATATTTCCTCGGCCAATTCGGTGACCTACGACAAGATCGCCGAGGCCCGCATCTATTACGGCGGTCGCGGCGTCAATTCCGACCTGACCCAGCCGCGCTATGGCCAGCAATTGCTGGATGTGATCCTGCCCTTCTGACCTCATGCCGATCCCGGTGGGCAAAAAGCGCCTACCGGGATCGTCGGTTTTCCGAGGGGAAATTTTTGCCGGGATACTTGATCCCGAGCGTTCGCGCTTATAATCCTGGGATCATGTTCGCGCCGCTTGCCCTTCTCGTCGCTGTTGCCGCCGCCGCCTGGTTGCTGTTCGGCTGGCTCAAGCGCCACCATCCCCGCCACGCCGCCAAGGTGATGGCCGGATTGGGGGCGGGCCTGCTGTTGCTGGTCGGAATCTTCCTGGTGCTGACCGGCAAGCTGTCCGGTCTGGCCGCCATCGGCGCCGGTCTGTGGATCTGGCTGCAACGGGCGCTCAAGGCTCACGCGGTGTGGAAAAGCCTGCGCGGCCTGGGCCGGCGGGCCGAACCGCCGCCCCGACCGCCGGTCAATACCGGCGGCATGAGCGTCGAAGAAGCGCGCGAAATCCTGGGCCTTGATGCCAAGGCGGACGTTGCCGCCATCAAGGCGGCGCATCGCCGGCTGATGGAGGCCAACCATCCCGATCGCGGCGGCTCGACCTGGATCGCCGCACGGCTGAACCAGGCCCGCGACCGCTTGTTGTCATAACCGCTTACGCTTTCGTTGCGTCCGACGCGGGGGCATGGCAAAACATCGCCCATCCGCACCATCATTGTGGATTAACGATTTCGAGGAGCTGTACATGGCACGTCGTGTTCGCAAGGCAGTGTTTCCCGTCGGCGGCATGGGCACCCGTTTTCTGCCCGCCACCAAGGCCATGCCCAAGGAAATGCTGCCGGTGGTCGACAAGCCGCTGATCCAATACGCGGTGGAAGAAGCCGCCGCCGCCGGCTGCGAGCATTTCATCTTCGTCACCGGTCGCGGCAAGAACGCGCTGGAAGACCATTTCGACCATAACCCGGAACTGGAGCGCACGCTGAAGGAGCGCGGCAAGTTCGATCTGGTCGAGGCGGTGACCTCGTGGATGCCCAAATCCGGCCAGATGAGCTATACCCGCCAGACCGAGCCCCTGGGTCTGGGCCATGCCGTGTGGTGCGCCCGCGACCTGGTCGAGGACGAGCCCTTCGCCGTGCTGCTGCCCGACGATCTGATCCTGGCCAAGACCCCGTGCCTGAAGCAGATGGTCGCCGCCCACACCGAATTGGGCGGCCACGTGGTCGCCGTCACCGATGTGCCGCGCGAACACACCAAGCGCTACGGCATCTTGGACGTGGAACACGACAATGGCCGCATCGCCAAGGCCAAGGGTCTGGTGGAAAAGCCCGATCCGGCGGTGGCGCCCTCGACGCTTTCGATCATCGGTCGCTATATCCTGCATCCGGCGGTGTTCGACGTGCTCGATAAGAAGGAAAAGGGTGCCGGTGGTGAAATCCAGCTGACCGACGCCATCAGCCAGACCATCGGCATGGTGCCGTTCCACGGCCTGCGCTTCGACGGCCAGCGTTTCGATTGCGGCGACAAGGTGGGCTGGCTGGAAGCCAACATCGCCTTCGCTCTCGAGCGTGAGGATACCGCCGATGCCGTACGCGAGGCGTTGGCCAAGTACAAATTCTAACCTCTTAAGGATCGCAGCTCATGCGTATCGCCATGATCGGCACCGGCTATGTGGGTCTGGTGTCGGGAACCTGTTTTTCGGAATTCGGCATCGATGTGGTTTGCGTCGACAAGGACGTGCGCAAGATCGAATTGCTGCACGAAAACGTCATGCCCATCTACGAGCCGGGCCTGGACGAACTGGTCGCCGACAACGTCAAGGCCGGGCGCCTGTCCTTCACCACCGATCTGAAGGCGGCGGTCAAGGATGCCGACGCCGTGTTCATCGCCGTCGGCACGCCGTCGCGGCGCGGCGATGGCCATGCCGATCTGTCCTATGTCTATGCCGCGGCCGAGGAAATCGCCGACGCCATGACCGGCTATACGGTGGTGGTGACCAAGTCGACCGTGCCGGTGGGCACCGGCGATGAGGTCGAATCGATCATCAGGAAGCGTCGCCCCGACGCCCAGTTCGACGTGGTCTCCAACCCGGAATTCCTGCGTGAAGGTTCGGCCATCAACGATTTCATGCGGCCCGACCGCGTGGTCATCGGCACCGAATCCGACAAGGCCCGCGCGGTGATGAAGCAGCTTTACCGGGTGCTCTACCTGATCGAGACGCCCATCGTCTTCACCTCGCGCCGCACCTCGGAACTGATCAAGTACGCCGGCAACACCTTCCTGGCGACCAAGATCACCTTCATCAACGAAATCGCCGATCTGTGCGAAAAGGTCGGCGCCAACGTCCATGACGTGGCCAAGGGCATCGGCCTGGATGGCCGCATCGGCAAGAAGTTCCTGCATCCCGGCCCCGGTTACGGCGGCTCGTGCTTCCCCAAGGACACCCTGGCCCTGGTCAAGACGGCGCGGGATTTCGGCGCTCCCTTGCGCATCATCGAAACCGTGGTCGACGTCAACGACAAGCGCAAGAAGGCCATGGCCGAACGCGTGGTCGCCGCCTGCGGCGGTTCGGTCGCCGGCAAGACCGTCGCCGTGTTGGGCCTGACCTTCAAGCCCAACACCGACGACATGCGCGACAGCCCGTCGCTGGATATCGTGCCGGCGCTGGTCGAGGCCGGTGCGGTGGTCAAGGCCTTCGATCCCGAGGGCATGGAAGAAGCCAAGAAGATGCTGACCGGCATCACCTATTGCGACGATGCCTATGCCACTCTGGCCGGCGCCGATTGTCTGGTGATCGTCACCGAATGGAACGAATTCCGCGCCCTTAACCTGTCCAAGGTGAAGGCGGCGCTGAAATTCCCGGTGGTGGTGGATTTGCGCAATGTCTACGACCCGGTGGAAATGCAGGAAGGCGGCTTCACCTATATCAGTATCGGTCGGCCCTGATCGGGCTGTTCATGTTCTTGTCCAGGTAACCGCAGCCGGCCCCAGAACTGGGGCCGGCTGTTGGTTTATTCGGCCAGCAAGACCAGCGGGTCGACCACCAGCACCGGTGCCCCGTGATCGAAGGCGATGGCGACCAGGGCCGGCAGGGTCAGGCGGGCCGCCAACAAGGGCGGCGGCAGGTGGATATCCTGGGCGTCGATGACCTGCAAGCGCACCGGTTCGGCCACCTCGACACAGCGGGCGATGCCACCGGTTTCCATCACCAGCCAGCGGCGCGGACCGGGGTGAGGCATCAGTCCCAGCAAGTCTTCCGCCTGCCGGGCCTGTTCCGGGGCAGTGGTCAGCATGGCGCGGACATGGCGGGCTTCGACGGCGAAAGTATGGCCGCCGGCGCCAAAGCGCACCATCCGCACCCCCTGTCCGGCCAGATCCACGATCTATAATCCCCCGGTCCGGTAATCCAGGAAGATGCGCTCCAGGTCCAGCACCGTCACCATGTGCTTTTGGAACGGCACGATGCCCAATACCAAGGGCCGCAAATGCTCGTTGATGGTATGCGGCGGCGGCTGGATGGCGCTTTGCGGCACGTCCATCACGTCCTCGACGCGGTCGACGCGGATGCCGCTGCGCATGCCGGCGCCCTGACCCAGCAGGATGCGTGATCCGCTGGCGGCGCCGCCGTCTTCGGCCAGACGCAGCAGCACGCGCAGACGGATCACCGATTCGATGTCACCGCGCACATTGATCACCCCTTCCAGACTGGTCGGGCAACCGGGCAGGAAATAGACCGGACAATCGGACAGCACTTCCTTGATGCGCTCGCCGTGAAAGGCGAACCAGTCGGTGCCGAGGACGAACACCACCAGCTTGACCGATGGTTCGTCCACATCGACCACCGGCCCGGCGGCACCGCGTTTGACCGCCAGAACCTGATCCAGGCCGAGGATGCCGGAATCGGGGGTGATGTCGTCGGTCATGGCGCCACCTGGACCTGATTGCGACCGGATTTCTTCGCCACGTACAGCGCCTGATCGGCGCTTTCCCGCAAAAGATCGGCCTGGGCCTTGCCCGGATAGCCGGCGATGCCGGCACTGAAGGTGCAGGAAAAATCGCCGTCGCCAGCGGTAAAGCGCACCTTGGCGAAATCGGCGCGCAGATCGTCGACGATGCGTCTGGCCTCGTCGGTGCCGATATCTTGCAAGATGACGGCGAATTCCTCGCCGCCATAGCGCCCGACCATGTCGGAATTGCGCAGGCGCTGTTGCAGCAGACGGGCCAGGGCGACCAGCACCTGATCGCCGGCGGGGTGGCCGTAGGTGTCGTTGACCTGCTTGAAATGATCGACGTCGATCATGACGAAGCACAGCTTGCCGGTGTCGCGCTGGGCCGAGGCCAGCGCGGTCTCCAAAAATTGCGACATGAAGGTGTGGTTGAACAATCCGGTCAGGCTGTCGCGCACCATCAGGGATCGCAGCGTGCGCATGCGCTCGGCCCGGATGGCCACGGCGCTGATCAGGTCCTCGGGCTGGATCGGCTTGGTCAAAAAGCCCTCGGCACCGACGCGCAGCGCCGACACCTGCTTGACCTTGTTGGTCTCGCTCGACAGAAAGACGATGGGTAGGCTGATGAATTCCGGCACCTGACGGATCAAACGCGACAGATCGCGCCCGGTGCAGGTGGGCATATACATGTCCATCAGCACCAGATCGGGCTTGAACTGGGCCAGCACGTCCAAGATGGAGGCCGGTTCGTGCAGCAGACGGGTGGTCATGCCCACCTGCTCGAGGATGAAGCTGTGATAGGCGGCCACTTCCGGCTCGTCGTCGACCACCAGCACGCGGAAGGGTTCCGGCTCCTGGCCCAGGGTCAGCGAATCGAGGATTTCCACCAATTCGATGGCTTTGACCGGCTTGGGGAAATAGGCCTCGCCGCCGGCTTGGACGGCGCGCAGGCGCGGCTCGAAATCGCGCCTGGACGACACGAACACCACCGGCGGCGGTGCCCGCATTTCCCGGTGCAGGTTGGCGACCACGTCGGTGCCGTTGACGCCGCCGGGAAAGACGATGTCCATGATGACGGCGTCGGGCGGGGCCACCAGCAAGGCGGCGCGCATGCTGTCGGGGTTGGTGAAGATGGTGACGCCATAGCCGAAGCACGACAATTGCGCCGCCAATATCTCGGCTTGCGCTTCGTCGTCGTCGCACAGGAACACTTTCTTGCTCGCCGCCTTGGCGCCATCCTTGCCCCCATCCTTGCCCAGGTCGAAGCTGGGGGCTTCGGCGCCGCCAGTGCCCTCATCGGCCTGGCGGGCCAGTTTCCACAATTCCTCCAGCCGCTCCAGCCGTTGCTGGAAGCCGGGCAGCAGGGCGGACAATTGTTGTCCGCGCGCTCCGCCTTCCAGGCCCTGCAATTGCAGCACCAATTGTTCGCCGCCGGCGCCCTCGGCGCTGATTTCCAGCAATCCGAACGAGGCGGCGGTGCCCTTGATGCTGTGAAAGGTGCGGTAGAGGTCATCCAAGGTGGAATCGTCGGCCGGCACCCGCACCAGCAACTCGCACAGGCGGTGGGCCTCGGCCAGGGTGCCGGGCAGCTTGTCGACGAAGGTGCGGCGAAGCTGCTTGACCTTTTCACGCAACGAGGGGGATCGGTTTTCCATGCTCTTGCCTTTGCCCCTTTATCCGGCGCGGCGCGCCATCACCGTGTTGATGGACTGGATCAGCGCGGTCTCCAGGCTGAAATCCTTGGTCAGGCAATCATCCAGCCGGGGCTCGGTCGCCTTCAGCGGCCCCGGCGCGTCGCCGGTGAGCAGGATGAAGGGAATGTCGACGCCCTGCTCGCGCAGATCGCGGAACAGATCGATGCCGCTGACCATGGGCATGTTCATGTCCGAGACGATCAGGGCGATGCCCGCTTCGTCGTTCAGTTTTTCCATGGCCTCGATGGCGTTTTCGGCCAGGACGATGCCGTGCCCGGCCTCTTCCAGCACCGCCGCCGTCATCTCGCCGGCCAGGGCATCATCGTCGACCACCAAAATCTTCATCGCGCCCATCCTTTACCCCAGCAGACTTTTCAGCGTGTCGACCAGATTGCCTTGGTCGAAATCGCCCTTGACGATATAGGCGTCGGCGCCCACCTGGATGCCGCGCCGCTTGTCCTCGGCCTTCTCGCGCGAGGTGATGATGATGATGGGAATGTCCCGGTAGCGGTCCTCGCGCCTGAGCGCCGCGGTCAGGGTGAAGCCGTCCATGTTGGGCATTTCCACATCGGTCAACACGGCGTCGAAATGGCCGGACCGGGCCTTGTCGAGGCCGTCCTGGCCATCCTCGGCCAAGGTGACGATGAAGCCCTGGGCCTCCAGCACGTCCTTTTCGATCTCGCGGGTATTGAGCGAGTCGTCGACCACCAGCACGCGGATGCCCGCCCGCCCGCCGTCGGGCGCGATGGCGGCGGTGGCCTCGCCGCGCTGACGCCGGGCCGCGTCCAACAGGGCCGAGGCCTGCAACACGCTGACCAGATCGTTGCGCCCGGTCATCACCATCCCCGACACCAGCGGCAGCTGGCGCAAATGTTCGGGCAGCGGCTTGATCACCATGTCGCGCTCGTCCAGCAACTGCCCGACCTTGAGCGCCAGCTTTTCGTTGCGCACCCGCACCACCACCAGCAGAGTGCCGCCGCGCTTGGCGGCGGGTGGGGTGGGCAGGCCCAATAGCTCGGCCAGCGACACCACGGGGACGAATTCGTTTTGGATGATCACCGCCTTGCGTTCGGCCACGGTGATGATGCGGTCATCGGCCACGTCCAGCAGATGGGCGACGTATTGGGCGGTGAAGCCGAAGGTCTGGCCGCCCGCCTCCACCAGCAGCACCCGCATCACCGCCAGTGACAGGGGCAGGCGCATGGCGAAGGTGGTGCCCTGGCCGGGGCGGGTTTCCACGGCGATGGAGCCTTGCAGGTCGTCGACGACGCAGCGCTTGACCACGTCCATGCCGACGCCGCGACCGGAGACATCGGTGATGATGGACGAGGTGGAAAACCCGGGCAGGAAGATCAGGTCGATGATTTCGGTCTCGGTCATGGCTTGCGCCTGTTCCGGCGTCAGCAGGCCTTTTTTCACCGCCTTGTCGCGGATGAACTCCACCGGCAGCCCGCCGCCGTCGTCGCCGACCTCGACGACGACGAAGCCGCCGTCCTGGCGCGCCGACAATTTCAGCGTCCCGTGCGCAGGCTTGCCGGCGGCGTGCCGGGTCTCGGCGGTTTCGATGCCGTGATCGACGCCGTTGCGCAGCAGATGGACGATGGGGTCGGACAGGCGGTCGATCAACTGGCGATCCAGTTCGATGTCCATGCCGGTGGTGACGCATTGCACGTCCTTGCCGAGCGAGCGGCCGAGGTCGCGGATCATCCGCGCCGCCGGCTCGAAGACGATGGACAAGGGCAGCATGCGCATGATCAGCGCCTTTTTGTGCAGCTCCTCCATCAGCACTTCCTGGGTGAAGACGTCGTCGCGCAGGTCGCGGGAGAAGCTCTGCAACAGTGGTGCCGCGCCGCCGGCCGCGCGGTCGATGCCGCGCAAATCGACCAGACGCTGGCGCAGGCGGGCATGGCTGGACACCACCTCGCCCATCAGCTTGATCAACTCGTCCAGCTTGGACAATTGCACGCGGACGGTTTCCGCCGATTTCAGCTTCACCTCGGGCGGCGGCGGTGCTTCCGCTGGCGCAGGCGGGGTGGGAGCGGTCTCGCCGCCGGCCAGCACTTGGCTCAGGGCGGCGCACAGATCGGCATCGGCGGGCGACGGGGTACCGGTTTCGGCCACCTGATCCACCTGGGCGGCCATGGAATCGACCCCGCGCTGCAACAGCCGGCACAGATCGGGGCTGGGCTTCAGGCTGCCGTCGCGCAACGCCCCCAGCACGTCTTCCACCTTGTGGGCGGTTTCGGTGATGGCGGTCAGTTTCAGCATGCGCGACGAGCCCTTGACCGTATGGGCCGAGCGGAAAATGGCGTTGATGGCCTCGCCATCGGCGCTGCCGCCGGCCAGTCGGATCAGGCCGTCCTCGAGGCGGCGCAGATGGTCGCGGGCTTCCTCGACGAACCGGGCGACAAAGCGTTTGACGTCCAAGGCCATGGTTTATCCCCGTCCGCCGGCGTGACGTTCGCACAGGAAGCGCACCTCGGTCACCGGCAGGCCCAGCGGCAGGGCCAGACCGCCATCGCCGTCGGGGTGCTGGGTCAGGTGCTGCAACGCCACCCGATAGGTGCGCCGGGCCAGATCGGGCTGGCCGGCGGCGCGAAAGGATTCGGCCAGATAATATTGCGCCACCCAGCAGTGATGACGGGCATAGACCGCCTGCTTGAACCAGCGGATGGCGCCGTCGTGGTCGCCTTGCCACTTGGCGGCGAAACCCTGCACCACCATGGCCTCGACCGACCAGGCATCCAGGTCTAGGGCCTGTTGGGCCAAGGCCTGGGCCGCCGGATGATCGCGGCGCAGCACCTGGACATGGGCCAAAAGCACCAGCGCCGGCAGATTTTCCGGGGTGCGGGCCAGAATGCCGCGCAGCAGGGCGGCCGCCTCGTCGTGGCGTTTGTCGCGGATCAGCCGGCGGGCGGTGTCGATATCGGCGGGCGGTTCGACCCTGGTGGGGATGGGGGGCGGGGGCGGGCGTTTCGGCTTGGGCGGCGGCGCGGCGGGTGGCAAGGCTTGCGGCGGGCGCGACGGCTTGGGTGATGGCGGTGGGGCGGTGGCGCCGTTGACGAAATAGAAATGGCCGTCTTCTTCCACCAGCCGCATCACCCCCAGATCGTTGGCCAGGGTCTCCGCCGTGCCCACCAGCAGCACCCCGTCCAATGTCATCATCCGCGCCAGATTGTGCTGGATGGTCCGGCGGGTGGCCGCGTCGAAATAGATGGAGACGTTGCGGAACAGCACGATGTCGAAATCGGCCAAGCTGGCGGGCGCTTCCGCCGACAACAGATTGAGGTGATGAAATTCGACCCGCGTCCGCACGGTTTCGGCCAGGGCGAAGCCGTGGCGACCGATGGGGGTGAAGTAGCGCTGCTGGCGCTCGGGCGACAGGGCGCGGAAGGAGAAGGCGCCGTAATGACCGGCGCGGGCCTTGGCCAAGGCCAGATGGTCGATGTCGCCGGCATAAAGGCGGACCAGCGATCCCATGGCCTCGCCATATTGGTCCAACAGGGCCATGGCGACGGAATAGGGTTCCTCGCCGGTGGAACAGCCGGCGCTCAGGATGCGGATGGGTCGGCCCGGCCCGCGCAAGGCCAGCAGGCGCGGCACCATTTTTTCGGTCAGCAGGGCCAGTTGCTCGGGCTCGCGGAAGAAATAGGTCTCGTTGATGGTCAGCAGGGCGACCAGTTCCTGGAACTCGGCCGCGTTGGTGGTCAAGCGGGACAGATAGGCCGGTTGGCCATGCAGCCCGGTGACCTGCATGCGGGTGGCGACGGCCGCTTTCAGCGTTTGCTCGCCATTGCCTTCCAGCATCAGGCCGCAGCGGCTTTTGACCAGATCCTTGAAGCTTTGCAAGGTGGGGGCGGTCATCCGCTCCTCCCCGCCAGTTCGGCCATGGCGGCGGCGATGGCGTCCAAGGCCAGCACCCGGTCCGCCGCTCCTTGTTCCACCGCCACCCTATTCATGCCGTAAATGACCGAGCTGGCTTCATCCTGGGCGATGGTGGTGCCGCCGGCTTCTTTGATGGCGGCCATGCCGCGCGCCCCGTCGCGGCCCATGCCGGTGAGGATGATGCCCACCGCGCGGCGCCCGAACACCGCCGCGCCGCTTTCCAGCAGCGCATCGCAACTGGGGCGGTAGACATCTTTGGTTTGGCGCTCCGGCAGGGTCAGCCGGCGGCTGGGGGTGACGGTCAGATGGCGTTCCGACGGCGCCACATAGATGATGCCGGGGACGACCAGATCGCCTTGGGCCGCCAGCCGTACCGGCAGCGGACAAAGGCTGCCCAGCCAGTCGGCCATGCCGTCGGCGAATCCGTCGGCGATATGCTGGGCGACCAGCACCGGACAGGGGAAATCCGCCGGCAGGCGGGCCAGCAAATGGGCCAGGGCCTGCGGCCCGCCGGTGGACGAGGCGATGAAAAAGGCCCGTCCCGTGGCGGCGGACAGATCAGCGGGCAACGCCGGTTGCGGTCGGGGCGGCGGCGCTTCCACCATCGGGGCGGCGACGCGCAGGGCGCGCACATGGGTGATGACCGGAATTTTCGACACCAGACGCGCCTTGGCGACGAAGTCGCGCTGTTCGTCCGGGTCCAGGCTGGGCTTGCTGACCACGTCGACGGCGCCCTTGGCCACGGCGGCATAGGCGTTGGCGGCATCGGCCACCGACGACACCACCAAGATGGGCACCGCCTTGGTGGCCATGATTTCGGCGATGGCCTCGAGCCCGTCCATGACCGGCATTTCCAGGTCCATGGTCACCAGATCGGGACGCAGGGCGCGGGCCATCTCCACCGCCTCGCGGCCATGGCGGGCCTCGCCCACCACCTGAAAGCCGCCATCGGCCTCGAGGAAGCCGCGCAACAGGCTGCGGGCCAGGGCGCTGTCATCGGCCAGCAGGACGCGGATCGGGGGGGCGGTCATCACCGGGGCTCCGCCGTTTTCAGCCGGGGTCCAGGCGGAAGCGGTTGACCAGGGTGTCCAGTTCCGCCGACAGCCGGGTCATGTCGCGGCTGACGTCGGAGATGCGGGTGATGGATTGGGCGGTGTGGCTGGAGGCGGTGACGATCTCGCGCAGGGCCACCACCACCTGATTGCTGGCGGTGCGCTGCTGCTGGGTGGACAGCGAAATCTGCTGGGCGGCGCTGCTGGTGTGGTGCGCCGCCTCGACCAGTTCATCCAGGCGGTCCGAGGTGTGGCCGGTGGCGGTCATGCCCGCCTCGATGCCGGCGGCGCCCTTTTCCGAGGTGATGACCAGGCGCGAGATGGAATCCTGGATCTGGCTGATCTTGGTTTCGATCTCGCCGGTGGAATCGGTGACGCTGTCGGCCAGTCGGCGGATTTCGGCGGCGACGACGCCGAAGCGGCGCCCGGCCTCGCCGGCGCTGGCCGCTTCCAGGGCGGCGTTGAAGGCGATCAGCTTGGTCTGGTCGGCCACCGCGTTGATGATCTCCATCACCTTGCTGATTTCCTTGGAGCGGGTTCCCAGGTCCAGGATCTCCTTCAGCGAATGCTGGTTGTCCTGCTGGATGTCGGCCATCTTGCCCAGCACCTGGCCCATGGCCTCGGTGCCCTTCCTGGAATTGTCATAGGTGGTGTTGGCGATATCGACCACCGACTTGGAATGTTCGGCGATCTGGGTGGACGAGGCCGACAATTCCTCCATGGTCGAGGTGATCTCGGCCACCGAGGCCGACATCTCCGACGAGGTGGCGGCCTGACCCTCGACCGCACCGGCGATTTCCCGGGCGGCGGCGTGCACCGCCTGGGCATGGGCGCGCACTTCCAGCGCCAGTTTGTGCAATTGTTCGCGCATGTCCATGGCGGCGCGGGCCAGATCGCCCAATTCGTCCTGGCCGTCGGCCCTGATCTGCACGGTCAGGTCACCCTTGGCCACATGGCGCACGCCTTCCATCAGGGCGCCGATGCGCTGGGTCAGGCCGCGGGCGGTCAGCAACGCCAGTCCCAGGCCGGCGGCCAGGGCGAGCAGTCCGACCAGGATCGAGGTGTTGCGCGCCCGCTGGAACGAATTGAGGTAATGGCTGCGGTCCATGGCCACTTCGATGACGCCGATGGTCTTGCCGGAATAATCCTGCATGGCGGCGGCATAGATCGCCCTGGGGGCGCTGTTCACCTCCTGGTGGGTCAATTGGGCATCGCCGGCAAAGGCCTTCATCAGCAGATCCTTGGCCATCACCGGATCCTTGCCCACGGTCGAGGCGAAGGTGCTGAGCTTGCCGTCGGCGACCAGATGCAGGGCTACATCCACCCCCTGGCGGGCCTTGAACGAATCGAAGAAGCTCTGGCCGAAGGTCATGCCGAATTCCACCGATCCCACCGGGCCGGACCGACCGAACACCGGGACCACGCCGCGAATCCCTAAGCCGGCGACGCCGCCTTCCAGGCCGCGGGTGGGCTTGCCGGTCTTGTTGGTGTTGACCACGGTGAAGCGGAATGACGACAGGTCGTCGCCGAATTTCTCGGGCTTGTGCAGACGCAGGAACGAGGTGGCCGGCGGCGTGTGGAACTGGAACTGCTCGATGCCGAAACCGCTGGCCATGGGCTTGAAGGTGTCCTGGAACAGGGTGATCAGCCCATTGCGGTCGCCGTCCTTGAACTTGTCCTGAACCACGGGCATGGCGGCGACGAATTGCGACAGGGCTTCCGCCGTGCGGCTTTCCATGGCGATGGCCTGGGCGATGGCGCGGACATGGCCGTCAAGCTCGGATCTTTCCGCCTGGGCGACCACGTCGTCCAGATTGCCCAGGTTGACGGCGGTCAGGACCACCACAACCAGGGTGACGGAAACTCCCATGGCCAAGGTGATCTTGGCCCACAAACGTAGATTTTGCAGCATTGCCCGTCCCCAAAACATCAATGCCCATGGAGATATTAAGTCTATGTAATTTGTCTTGGGCACTTGGAAACGTCAAGTTTTCAACAGAGGTTTCTGCAATATAGCAAAACATCTGTGCGCATTCGCCTAATGTGCACAGCTGTTGTGGTGCCGCCTTCTTCATTCACATTAGGTTCCGTTCCTGTGACTTGTCCGCAACCTTTTATGGAAAATCCAGTTGATTATGGCTGAAAACCAATGCTTTGGCGACAGGGGGCGAAACAATTAAAGTTCAATGCCCGGCGATTCTTCCGGTGCTCACCTGATGCATTCTTTTGCGCTTGGGGGCATAATGACGGACTATGACCCGTGATGTGCGGGGCAACGATCTTGATATCCAATCCGGATATCCAGCCCGGGCAGGGTTCGGGCGGCATCAACCGACGGAGCAGGCAATGAGCAGAATACTCGCAGTGGCCTTGGCGGCAGGCCTGATGATGATGGGATGGACCCAAGCGGCGCAGGCGTCCGAGCCGCCGGTTTCCATGCTGATGCAGGTTGCCGGCACGGTCGAGACCAGCAAGGGCGGCGACAAGTGGGCGCCGGTCACCCGCAACAAGTTCCTGTTCGTCGGCTCCCAGGTTCGCACCGGCGCCGATGGCGGCGGCAAGCTGATCGACCAGAATTCCGGTATGGCCCAGAGCATCGGCGCCAATTCGGTGGTGGAAATCACCGCCGCCGGCCCCAAGGCGGTGTCGGGCAGCCTGTCGGCCCCCGAAGCGGCCAGCGGCGATCTGGTCGCCGGCCTGTCCAACCGCTTCGCCGAGGCCCAGCGATACACCACCGTGCGCCGCTCGGTGAAGAAGGAAGCCGTCGACCTCAAGCTGCGCGTCGCGTCCGACATCACCCTGAGCCCGACCTACCCCGATCTGGTGTGGGAAAACCTCGGCACCCAGTACGGCTATACCCTGGTCATCGACGGCGCCTCCCATGTCGTGCCGGCGACCAGCGGCGAGATGGTGCGCTTCCGCGTGCCCAGCCTGACCCCCGGTCCGCATTCCTTCGGCGTCACCGTGACCGAAGGCGGCCAGGCCGTCGGCCAGACCGAAAAGGGCGGCACCATCGTCTGGCTGTCGGCGACCGAGGACAAGGCCCTGGTCGACGGCGTCGCCCGCGTCAAGGCGGCCTCGACCGGCGATGAATTCGCCCTGGGCAATTATCTCGATTCCAAGGGCGTCACCGTTGCCGCCATGGATGCCTATCGCAAGCACTTCAGCGCCCACAAGGACGACAACGACATGCGTCCGCTGCTGATCAAGACCTATAACGACCTCAAGCTGCGCGACCTGCGGCAGAAGGAAGCGCTGGTCTATAACGAGCAGTTGGAAGGCAACTGATCGCACGGACCCGAGCGGCGGGACAGGTGATCCCGCCGCTTTTTCGTTGGGGGGTCGTCGCTTTTCGGGTGAGTGGACGCGGGGAGAGGGAAGATGGGTTTTTTGGCCAGACGCGATGTGCTGCTGACCGTGCTGCTGTTTCTGCTGGCCTTGCCGGCGCAGCATTTTGAATGGTTCGCTCTGCTGGAGGACCAGGCCAACTCCTTCCGCCATCAGATGCGCATCGCCTATGGCGACCAGAAGGAACTGAGCGTTTCCAAGGACGTGGTCCTGGTCAATGTGGACGAACCGTTCTTCAAGGCCTATGGCAGCTATCCGCTCAGGCGCACCGATATCGGCGCCATCATCGGCAATATCAAGGAACTCGGCGCCAAGGTGGTGGCCGTCGACATGCTGATGGATTTCCCCAGTTCCTATAACGAAGATCCCACCCTGGCGGCGGCGCTCAAGGATGCCGGCAACACCGTCTTGGTGGCGCAAGGGCAGTTCGAGCACGGCAAGTTCGTCAAGCTCAACTATCCGACCAAGCTGTTGGACGAGGCCTCGGTCAGCGGCTATACCAACATCTCGTCCAATTCGGCCCTGCTGACCGTGCTGTCGCGGCTGAAGATCCATCCGGAGATCGCCAAGGAACGCCACGGCTGGCCGTTCGCCGTGCAGGCGGTGGCCATGTATCTGGGGCAACAGCCCAAACTGGAAAACAACATCCTGTCCTTCGGCGATCTGAGGGTGCCGCTGGACCACGGCAACCACCTCTATATCGACTTTCCGCCTTTGCCCAGCGGCACCCGTTTCCTCAGCCAGTCGGCGGGGATCAGCGCCCTTGAGTTCCTCGACATCTCGCAATTGGACGAGGCGGAAAAGGAAGAGTTGGGCTATTGGGTCAAGGACAAGATCGTGGTGGTCGGCGACACCTCGGAAGTGTCGCATGATTGGTTCGACACCCCGGTCGGCATGGTCTACGGGGTGGAAATCATCGCCGACACCATCAGCTCGATCCTCAAGGGGGCGCCGTTGCGCGCCGCCGGTACGCCGTTGGCCGCCGCCGTCACCCTGGTGTTGATGATGCTGATGATCCTGCTGGCGGTCGCCGTCAGCCGTCCGGTGTTTCGCGGCGTCGGTGCCGTCATCATCCTGGGCGGCTTCGTCGGCGCCGTCACCGCAATCTATGTGCATGCCGGACTGGTGCTGCCGTTGTCCTATGCCCTGGCCGCCGGCATTCTGTCTTACGTCTTGATCGAGTATCGCGCCTATATGGTCGAGCGCAACCAGAAGAAGCAGATATCCAAGACCTTCGGCCAATACATTCCGGCGGAACTGGTCAAGGAGATGAACGAAAGCGGCCAGGAGGTCTCGGTCGGCGGCGAAAGCCGGGAAATGACCGTGCTGTTCTCGGACGTGCGCGGCTTCACCACCATCTCCGAGGGCCTGAGCCCGCAGGACCTGACCACCTTGATGAACGCCTTCCTGTCGCCCATGACCCGGGTGATCCAGGCCAATCGCGGCACCATCGACAAGTATATGGGTGATGCCATCATGGCCTTCTGGGGGGCGCCGCTTCGCGACGAGAACCACGCCGAACACGCGGTGCGCGCCGCCCTGGCCATGGGCAAGACCATGGACGAATTGTCGGAAAGCTTCGTCGCCCGCGGCTGGAAGCCGCTCAAGATCGGTGTCGGCCTCAATACCGGGGTGATGAGCGTCGGCAACATGGGATCCGACTTCCGTCTGGCCTATACGGTGATGGGCGACGCCGTCAATCTGGGCTCGCGCCTGGAAAGCCTGACCAAGCAATACGGCATCTTCACCCAGATCAGCGAATACACCCTGGCCCAGGTGCCCGGCCTGATCGCCCGCGAGGTCGATCTGGTCAAGGTCAAGGGCAAGGACCAGCCGGTGCGGACCTTCGAGCCCTTGGGCTTCGACGGTGACGTGGATCAGCAGACGCTGGATATCCTGGCTCGCTATACGGCGGCCCTGGCACTATACCGCGCCGCCCGCTTCGGTGAGGCCAAGGCCGAGTTCCAGGCCTTGGCCGAACTCGAACCCAACCGCATGCTTTATAAAATCTATCTCGACCGGATCGAACACTATCAGGCCGAGCCGCCCGCCGCCGATTGGGATGGCTCTTATACCGCCAAGGAAAAGTAAGGCACACCCTGGTGGTCCGATCCCGACAGAAGGTTCAGGCCCCTGAACCTTCTGTCGGGATCGGACCACAAAATCAACGAATTGTGCACTGATACATTCAGGTGGTCGGTGCACCATCTGAATGTATCAGTGCACTAGGAGCATCAGAATGAAGGCTCTGTATCTTTCCGCCGCTTTGGCCGCCGCCTTGTCGCTGGTGGCGCCGAGCATGGCCGTCGCGGCAGAACCCGCCGCCGTCCCCGCCACCGCCCCTGCTGCCGTCAAGGTTTCGCCCCAGGCCAAGGCGCAGGCCGACAAGCTGGTCGCCCAGGCCAAGAAAGCCCTGGCCGCCGGCAATGCCGAGCAGGCCTATGCCGATTATCTGAAGGCGCACCAAGTGGTGCCGTCGGATCGCAACCACGTCCACAACGCCGCCTCGCTGGCCATGGCCCTGGGCAAGGCCGATCAGGCGCTGGCTTTGTTCAAGGCGGCGCTGCCCCTGGCCATTGCCGCCAAGGCGACGGACGATGCCACCCTTTATGCCGGCGAGATCACCAAGCTGGTGGACGTGGCCCCGGCCTGGGTGGCGCAGAAGACCCAGGCGGCATCCGCCGTCGGCGACGACAAGACCCGCATCGTCGCCATCTGGCAGCGCACTCGCCAAGCGGCCAGCGCCGCCGCCGCCGCCGGCGATCTGGCCACTGCCGAAAGCCGCGCCCGGCAGGCGCTCGGCGTCGCCCGCGACAATCTGGGCGAAGGCCACATGGCCGCCCTGGCCAGCGGCGGCGATCTCGGTCGGGTGTTGGGTATGGCCGGCAAGGCGGAAGAAGCGGAAGCCGTGCTGCGCCAGACCATCGACGCTGCCGGCAAGGCCTTGGGCGCCGGCCACCCCGAGGCCCTGGCGCTGAACACTGCCCTGGCCAATCATTTCGCTGCCCAGGCTCAATACGACAAGGCGGCGGATACCGCCCAACTCGGTGCCGACGCGGCGGTCAAGGATTTCGGCCCCGCTCACCCTCAGGCGCTGGCCGCGCGGCTGGCGGTGGTGACGCCGCTGCTCAATGGCGGTCGCTATGCCGATGCCGACAAGATCACCCAAGGCGTGTGCGGCCAGTTGAAGGGGCTGTTCACCGAATTCCACCCGACCACCGCCAAGTGTCTGTCGTTGCAGGCGGCGGTGTCGCGCGGCGCCGGCAATCTGGCCGAAGCCTCCGCCGCCGCCACCCAGGCGGTGCTGGTGTTGCGGGTGACCAACCCGCCGGGCGAGGCGGCCAATCTGGATGCGCGGCTGGAAGCGGCCCGCATCGCCTTGAAGCGCGGCGACGCCCCCCAGGCCCGCGCCTTGCTGGAGGGCGTGGTGGCCGAGGCCGGTGCCGCCAACGACACCACCCGCACCATCGCCGGCAAAAGCGATCTGGCCGACGTCCTGGTCGCCATCGGCGAATATGCCGGGGCGGAAGCCACCATCGGCGAGGTGATCGCCTTCAATACCAAGGCCTATGGCGCCGATCATCCGGCGACGGTGTCGGCGCTGTCGTCCTTGGGCAGCATCCAGCGCCAGCAGGGGAACTTGCGCGAGGCCGAGGCCACCTTCAAGGATGCGCATGAACGCTTCTTGAAGGTCTTGGGCGCCGATCACCAATTCACCATCATCGCCGCCAACAATCTGGGCGAAATTTTGGAAAAGGCCGGTCTGTTCGACCGGGCCGAGCCTTATTTGCGCGATGCGCTGCAAGCCTCGCGCAAGCTTTACGGCGACGATCACGTCAACAGTGTCATCGGTATGAACAATCTGGCCCTGCTGCACGAAAGCCAGGGCGAGTTCGACAAGGCCGAGGCGCTTTATAAATCGGCCCTGGCCGTGCACACCCGGCGTCTGGGCGGCAAGCACCCCAACACGGTGGCCTTCGCCAACAATCTGGCTTACTTGCACATGCTGCAAGGCAGTTACGAGCAGGCGGCGACGGAATTCGCCGTGGTGGTGGCGGAATGGACCCAATTGAACGGGGCCAATCACATCGACACCCTGAAGGCCACCAACAATCTGGGCCGCGCCTTGATGGGCCAGGGTAAACTGGCCGAGGCCGAGCCGATCCTGACCAAGACCCTGGCGGCGCGGCGCCAGACTTTGGGCGACAGGCATCTGGACACCTTGCGCTCCATGCATGACATGGGCGTGCTGTTGCGCAAGCAGGGCCGCGCCGACGATTCGCGCACATTGCTGGAACAGACCTTGGCCGCCGATGATGCGGTGCTGGGCAAGGTCCATCCCTATACCTTCGAGACGCTGAACTCGTTGGCCGGGGTGCTGGAGGACAAGGGTGATTTCGCCTCGGCCTTGAAGATCCGGCGCGAAACCTTCGTTCGCCGCAACGACTTCCTCAATACCATGCTCTATGTCACCGGCGAGAACGCGCGCGAGGGCTATATCCGCCTGCACAATCCGGAACTGGCCGCCTATATGGACCTGCTGGTCCGCCATGGCGGTGCCGATGCCGGCCGCGCCCTGATCGAGATCAGCCTGTACCGCAAGGGCCTGCTGCTGAAGGTGGCGTCGGAAATCCAACAGGCCAACCGCCTGTCCGGCAGCCCGGAACTGGCCAAACTGACCCAAGAGCTGGAGGCCACCCGCAAGAAGCTGGGGGCGCTGACCCTGTCCGGCCCGGTGCCGGAAACCGGGGAACGCCACGCCGAGATCCTGGTCAATCTGCGCGACCGCATCGACATCCTGCAAGGTCAGTTGGGCCGGGCCAGCGCGCGGTTCCTGCAAACCACCGACAAGATCAGCGTCGACCAACTGGTCGCCGCTTTGGCCGACAAGGCGGTGCTGGTGGATTATCTGCTGCACGGCGGCGAGGGTCAGCAAAAGCTGGTGGCGGCGACCTTGGTGAAAAAGGACGGCAAGGCGGTGTTCGGCATGGTGCCCTATGCCGATGCCAAGAAGGTCGCCGATTCGGTGCTGAAGTACCGCAAGGATATCCAGGATGAAGAACTGGATTTCGACGAATTGCTGGAAAGCGGCCAGGAATCCTATGACCTGATCTGGAAACCCATCGCCAAGACCGTCGGTCAGGCGCCGGTGGCCTACATCATCCCCGACGGTGTCTTGAATATCATGCCCTTCGCCGCCCTGGTGGAAAGCGACGGCAAATATCTGATCGAAGGGCTGGACCTGCACATCTTCACCTCGTCGCGCAATCTGCTGCCGTCGCGGCTGAAGGCGGCCAGGGGCGGCTATATGATCAATGCCGGCCCCGATTACGAGACCGATGCGGTCACCGGCAAGGAAAAGCTGGAAAATGTGCGCGGCAAAAGCCGGGCCGCCGGCCTGTCGGACGGCTTGCGCGGCATGTCGTCGGGCATGCGCGGCCTGCGCTTCGACCCGCTGCCCGGGGCCGAGCGCGAAGGCCAGATCATCCGCACCACGGTGGATCAGCAGGGGAAGAAGAGCACCATCTTCAGCAAGGGCAACGCCCAGGAATCGGTGTTGCGGCAGATGACCGAGGCGCCCGAGGTGCTGCACATCGCCACCCACGGCTTTTTCTTGAAGGCCGATGACACCTTGCGCAAGCGCCTGCTGAAATTGCAGCGCGGCGGCGATATCCAGATTCCGCCGCCGGGCGACAATCCGTTGCTGCGGGCGGGCTTGGCCTTTGCCGGCATCAATGCCAACGCCCCGGTCTTGGGTGAAATCGACACCGACAATGACGGCGTGCTGACGGCGCTGGAAGTGCTGGACCTCAATCTGGCCGGCACCCGATTGGCCATTTTGTCGGCCTGCGAAACCGGCTTGGGTGAAATCCACGAGGGCGAGGGGGTTTACGGCCTCAGGCGCGCTTTCCAGGAAGCCGGGGTGTCGTCGGTGGTGTCGTCGTTGTGGGAAGTCAGCGACGCCGGCACCCAGGCGCTGATGAGCGCGCTTTACTCGCGCCTGATGAAGGGCCAAGCGCCGCATCAGGCCCTGCGCGACGCCCAGCTTGAGATGTTGCGCATCGGCCAGTGGAGTTCGCCCTACATCTGGTCGGCCTTCTTCATGGTCGACGGCTGAGACCATGGCCAGTCTGTTCAAGATCGAGGTCATGCCGGGCATGTCGTGGATTCACGTCCCCGACGCCGATGTCCGCGTCTTGTGCGGCTGCCCCGCCGACAGCGTCAAGCATCTGATGCGCCGCGGCCTGATCCGACCGATGGAACATCAGGGCGTCAGGTTCGAGACCGGCCCCAACGCCATCTTGCTGTCCGACGTCATGGTGCAAAACGGCGCATTCTGCAATCTGGCCGAGTTCCCGGTGTTGCAGATGTTCTATCGCCAGGGATTGCTGTTGCCGGGCCACCCCAACAATGACGGCTCGAAACCGATCATCATCGGGCGGCGCGATCAGGTCGACGCCCAGATGCAGTACATCTATCGCGGCAATTACGGCCTGATCTCGGAACAGGAACTGGTCGAGGCCGGGGTGGAAGCCGATCTCGCCCGCGACATGATGCGGCTGAAGCTGAAATTCGCCTTCGGCCGCATCCGCCATCCGCGCGACCTCTTGGACGGGCGGGCGCTGGACGACCATAAGCCTTTGGAAATCAAGGCGGGTGTGTGCGTGCGCCGCATCGGCCTCAACCGTTTCGAGTTCAGCTATAACGGCGAGACGGTGAACATCGACTTGAACCTGCCGCCGTTTCAGACCCATGAATGTCCGTTCCCGCTGGGGTCGTTCCAGTTCCGCCGCGATTATTTCGCCGTGGTCCATTCCGGCGAGGGCGACGGCTGGGACGTGCGCCGGCCCAGCATGGGCTCGGTGCTGTCGTTCCAGGGCCGCATCTATCTGGTCGATGCCGGCCCCAATCTGCTGCATTCGCTGACCGCGCTGGGCATCGGCATCAACGAGATCGAAGGCATCTTCCACACCCATTCCCACGATGACCATTTCGCCGGCTTGACCACCCTGATGCAGGCCGATCGCCGCATCAGCTATTTCGCCGTGCCCATGGTGCGGTCGGCGGTGGCCAAGAAGCTGTCGGCGCTGCTGTCCATCGAGGAAGACGATTTCAACGACTATTTCAACGTTCGTGATCTGGTCCTGGGCCAGTGGAACGATGTCGACGGCCTGGACGTCAAGCCGGTGTTCTCCCCCCATCCGGTGGAAACCACTCTTTTCCATTTCCGCGCCATGGCCGCCGGCGGCTGGCGCAGCTATGCCCATCTCGCCGATGTGGTCGGCCTGGACATTCTGGCCGGCATGATCACCGACGACCCGACCGAGCCGGGGCTGTCGCGGGCATGGTACGACAAGGTGGCGGCGGATTATCTGGAACCCGCCGACGTCAAGAAGGTGGATATCGGTGGCGGCCTGATCCACGGCTGCGCCCAGGATTTCAAGGATGACGCCTCCGGCAAGATGATTCTGGCCCATACCGCCCAGCCGTTGACGGCGGAACAGAAGAAAATCGGCTCGGGCGCCAGCTTCGGCACCGTCGATGTGCTGATCACCGGGCACCGCGACTTTTTGGGCCGATCGGCCTATCACCTGATGGCGGAATACTTCCCCACCGTGTCGGGCGACCATCTGGGGGCGGTGCTCAACGGGCCGCTGACCACCTTCAACCCGGAAACCATCCTGTTCAAAGCGGGCCAAGCCCACCCCAACATCTATCTGCTGCTGACCGGTCAGGTGGAGATGCTGGACGATGAAAGCGATTTCCGCGCCGTGCTGTCGGCCGGCGCCCTGTTGGGCGAACTGACTGGGCTGCACGGCTTGCCGCCGTCGGAAACCTGCCGGGCCGTCAATTTCGTCCAGGTTTTGGAGATTCCCGCCGACGTCTACACCGCCTTCGTCCGCCGCCACAATCTGTTCAGCGAGATTTCACGCCTGCTGGAAAGCCGCGAGTTCCTGTCGCGCACCCGGCTTTTGGGCGACGTGGTGTCCACCGGCACCTTGAACGCCATCGCCAAGACCATGCGTCTGGTGCAATTCAACGATGGCGCGGTGATCGACGGGCGGGATCGCGCCGTCGGCCTGATCGCCGGCGGCGGGATCTTGCGCATGCTGGGCGACACCGTGCTGGAGAGTCTGGGGCACGGCGATTTCTTCGGCGAAGAGGCGGCCATTTTCGATGCGCCCGGCATCGCCACCTTGCGCGCCCATGGCCCGACCGAGGTCTACATGATTTCCGCCAGCCGGTTGGCGGCCATCCCCAATGTGCGGTGGAAATTGTTCGAATCGTTCGAGCGCCGCACCAGTCTGGAATCGTCGGTGGCCATTGCCGGGCGCACGCTGTTGCTGTGGCAGCAGGAATACAGCGTCAACATCCAGCGCATCGACACCCAGCACAAACGGCTGTTCGCCACCGCCAACCGGCTGTTGGACGCGGTGGAAAGCCAGCGCGGCCACGAGGAAGTCGTCACCGCGCTGGATTTTTTGCTGAGCTACACCATGTTCCACTTCGCCGAGGAAGAGGCGCTGCTGGACCGCTATGGCTATGATCGCGGGGCCGAGCACAAAAATCGGCACAAGATTCTGATCGCCCAGGTGCAGGAGTTGGAGCAGCGGCTGGATGGTGATAACCCGGCCAGTCCGGCCGAGGTGCTGGATTTCCTGCATGGTTGGATCGTCAATCACATCCTGATCGAGGATCGCCGCTATGCGGCGGTGCTCAACGCGCAAGGGGTCTATTAAAACCAAGACCAGTTTCCGCTTTAGCTGAATCTGGTCTAAGGTGCGGGTACAGGTTTTGGGATAAAAGCCGTGAGCACCGAACTCGTTTACGTTACCGCCGCCTCTCCCTTCAGTCAGGAAGTGTTCCGCCGTATCCGCCCGGTCATCCCACGGGAACGCTGGCCGGTGGATGCCATGTCGGTGACCTTTACCTCTGATCCCAGCGGTCTGTTCCTGCGCGCCAGCTTCGATGATGGCGATCTGCCGGCCAGCTATGCCCAACTGGCGGTGAACGCCATCGCCCATGCCGGGGTCGATCTGGTGGTCAAATCCCCCTTCGCCGTCATGGCGGCAGCGGTGATGCGCGCCACCCGCTGGCGTGACGTTTTCCTGTATCTGGCGGTGCCGCTGCTGTTCGCCATCCCGCTGATGGGGGCTTTGCTCGATCGGCTGATGATGCCCACCGCCGCCCTGTTCGGCGCCGATATGCTGGCTTTGGCCCTGGTGCAGATGCAGTTGACCCGGCGGCGGATGGCCATCGCCAATGCCCGCTGCGTCGCCGAAATCCCGGTGCCGGGCATGCGTGTTTCGGTGGCTTCAAAGTCGAAATGATCCCGCCTCTCGCAACGGCGGATGAAACATGCCAATTTTCCGGAAGACGAATTTTCTGGCGACCCTGCGGCGATGAATTATACATTAGAGACACATAATAAAGAGAATTCCGTACAGGGCGGGCAGGAGACCAAGATGAGTTTGGGCAAGGTTTATCTGGTGGGGGCCGGACCGGGCGACCCCGATCTGTTGACGGTCAAGGCGCTCAGGTTGCTGGGCGAGGCCGAGGTGGTGGTGTTCGACCGTCTGGTCAGCCCGGAAATCATGGCCTTGATCCCGGCCAGCACCACCCGCATCTATGCCGGCAAGCAGATGTCCAAGCACGAATTGGTGCAGGACGAAATCAATGATCTGCTGGTGTCCTTGGGCAAAAGCGGGCGCATGGTGGTGCGTCTCAAGGGCGGTGACCCGTTCGTGTTCGGGCGCGGTTCGGAGGAGGCGGAAGTGTTGTCCAAGGCCGGCATCGCTTTCGAGGTGGTGCCGGGCATTTCCTCGGCCTCGGGCTGCGCCACCTATGCCGGTATTCCGCTCACCCATCGCGGCCTGTCGCAGGGTGTGCGCTTTCTGCCCGGCCATTGCCGCGACGGCAAGCCGCTCGATTACGACTGGTCCAAGCTGGCCGATCCCGATTGCACCTTGGCCATCTATATGGGCCTGTCCAATCTGCAGCTGATCGCCGATGAACTGACCCGCGCCGGTCTGCCCGCCCATACCCCCGCCGCCGCCATCCAGAACGGCACCACGCCGCGCCAGCGCCGGGTGTTGGGCACCTTGGCCACCCTGCCCGAGCGGGCCAGGAGTGCCGGATTGAAGGCGCCGACCCTGATCATCGTCGGTCGGGTGGTGGAGTTGGCCGGGGCCTTGGACTGGTTCCACCACGACGGCGAGACCGATCCGGCGCAACCGGCATGAAGGGGACGGCCATCATCCTGGTCGGTCACGGCTCGGCCCGCCACCCGGACAGCGCCGCCCCCATCATCGCCCTGGCGGCAGAGTTGAGGCGGCGCGGCCCGTGGACCGAGGCGGCGGCGGTATTCATGAAGCAGTCGCCGCATCTGGATCAAGCCTTGGATCTGGTCGGGGCCGAGACCGTGGTGGTCATCCCGGTCTTCGCCGGTAAGGGCTATTACACCGACAGCCTGATCCCCAAGGCCATGGGGCTGGACGGCCCCGAGACACGGCGCCAGGGCCGACGCATCCTGTATACCGCGCCCGCCGGCGGCAATCCGCGCATCCCCGGCCTGATGGCCTGCCGGGCCGACGGGGTGGCGCGGGAACAGGGCTGGAGTCCAGCGGAAACCAGCCTATTGCTGATCGCCCATGGCTCGTCGCGCCCGGGCGGGGCCGGCGATACCCCCAGGGCCATCGCCGCCGCCATCGCCGAGCACGATCATTTCGCCGAGGTGGTGCTGGTCTTCCTGGAACAAGACCCCCTGGCCACCCAATGGCCGCGGATGGTCAGGGGCGGCAAGGTGGTGGCGCTGCCCTTGCTGGTGGCCCAGGGCATGCACGCCAGCCAGGACATCCCGCCCTTGTTCGGGCTGGTGTCGGGGCAGACCGGCCCGGTGAATATCCAGGGACGCACAGTCGTGCTGGCCACTGGCCTGGGGGCCGAGCCGGAACTGGTCGATATCATCGCCGAGATGGCGGAGAATGCGTTAGGCGCCCGGCCATAATTTCTGCCCGGCGGCGCGGCTGCGCAGGCCGTCATCGGTGCGGGCGCGGGCCATCTGCCGGCGCAGTTCGGGCAAGAACACGCGTTTATGCCGCCGCCGCCAATGATCCAGCCGCCATTCCGGTTCGGCATGAGCGATGCCGGGCGGGCAGACGAAGACATGGGCGGCCAGCGGGCCTTGCGTCGTTTCCAGCCGGAACGGTCGCAGCTCGTATTCCCAGCCCTCGTAGATTTGCAGCCGGTGCAGGGATTGGGCGTCGACGTTGTCGGCGACCACGCCATCGACCCGCCCGCCCGGTCGGGCCGCCAGCATGGGATAATGCCGCCCGGCCACATGCGGGCGGCGCCAGCCGCGCAACGTTGCCGGGCGCACTGGCAACGGACGACCGCAGACGATGGTGCGCACGTCCTCATCCATCAGCGTGCCGAAGAAGAACAGATTCATGCCGGCAAGGCCACGCCGCTTTGGGTCAATTGGTCTTCCAGTGCCGCCCGCAGACGGTCGAGACCGGCCTGATCACCAGCCTCGCAGCGGGCCACCAGCACGGCTTGGGTGTTGGAGGCGCGCAGCAGCCACCAGCCGTCTTCGGTATCGACGCGCACACCGTCGATGGCATTGACCCGGGCGCCGCTGGCGGCCAGCCGGGCGCGCACCTCGGCCACCACCTGGAACTTGCGCTCCTCGGCGCAATCGAAGCGCATTTCCGGGGTATTGACCAGATGGGGCAGGGCGTCGCGCCGCTGGGCCAGGCTGGTGCCGGTCCAGCGCCCGATGATGCCCAGCAGGCGCACGGCGGCATAAAGCGCATCGTCATAACCGTAATAGCGGTCGGCGAAAAAGATATGGCCGCTCATTTCCCCGGCCAAGGGGGCGCCGATTTCAGCCATCTGGGTCTTGATCAGCGAATGGCCGGTGCGGCCCATCACCGGGTTGCCGCCCAGGCGCGCCACCTCGTCGAAAAACGCCTTCGACGCCTTGACGTCGGCGATGATGGTGGCGCCGGGCCGGGTTTGCAGCAGATCCTCGGCCAGGATCACCAGAATCTGGTCGCCCCACAAAATGCGGCCCAGGCCGTCGATGACGCCGATGCGGTCGCCGTCGCCGTCGAAGGCGATGCCCAGATCGGCGCCCCGAGCGGCCACCGCCTGTTGCAAATCCACCAGATTATGCGGCTCGGTCGGGTCGGGGTGATGATTGGGAAAGCTGCCGTCGATGTCGCCGAACAACACATGGTGGTCGCCCGGCACCAATTTGATCAGCTTGCCGACGATTTCACCGGCGGCGCCGTTGCCGCAATCCCATACCACCTTCAGCCCGCGTTGGCCGTCGAAATCGGCGGCCAGCCGGGCGGCGTATTCGTCGGCGATGTCGTCGTCGACGACGCTGCCGCTGCCTTGGGCGAAGGTGCCGTCCGCGGCGATGGTGCCCAGATCCTTGATGTCGGGGCCGAAGAACGGCTTGCCCGCCAGCACCATCTTGAAACCGTTATGGTTGGGCGGGTTGTGGCTGCCGGTGACCATGATGCCGCCATCGGCGCCGCGCGCCTTGGCGGCGTAATACAGCATGGGGGTGGGGCCGCGCCCGACCTTGCGCACGGCGCAGCCGGTGGCCATCAGGCCATCCACCAAGCCGGCGGCCAGATCCGGCGACGACAGCCGCCCATCCCAGCCGACACAAACGGTGCTGCCGCCATTGGCACGGACCCGGGTGCCGAAAGCGGCACCGATGGCGCGGGCATCGGCGACCGACAGGGTCTCGCCGATGATGCCGCGAATGTCGTATTCCCGCAGGATGCTGGGGTGGAAGTTGTGGGTCATTTCTGGCCTTTGCGGTTTTCTAGGAAATGAAGTGTCAGTGTCATTTCTTCGGACAATCGAGTTCTGCCCGCTGATTCAAACTCATTTTTCAGACTTTTTAGGATGCGTAGAGTGACATCTGCGTATTTAGGATAATTGCGAAGCTCATAAATAATTGCTGTTTGACTTGCGATACGAATTTCTTGACCGCCTTGCGCCAAATCACGAATCAGGCGGTGGTAATTCTCGAATTCACGCTGCCGTAAATCCGCGTCACGCACAGCCATGTATCGGCGAACCTGAAAGGCGATCACGCCCAGCGAAACCACTGCGGGGATGAGCGCTCCCACCGTGGCCCATGCCGCTGCCTGATTGAGTATTTCGCTCATTCCTCTCCCCGCATTCCGTCACCCCCGCGCAGGCGGGGGTCCAGGGGTGCACATCCTGCATCGGAGCGACTCCTGGATGCCCGCCTGCGCGGGCATGACGAAGAAAGTAAACCACACAGGCACAGAGGCACAGAGAGGCTTTTTTCGGGGGAAGTCATGCGCCCCCTTATAGCGCAATGGTATACAATCAAGAGGTTGCACATCTTTTGAGAAAGTGCTGCATGCGCGGCTACGTTGCCCTATGATCCGGACGGGGACGTTTCTTGCCAGTGGGGGGGGCGATGAAAACAGGTTGGGCGTGGACGGCTGTCGCCGTTTTCATGGTATGGACGGGTGCGGCCAAGGCCGATGTCATCCGCTTGCGGGCCGATGATTGGTGTCCGTACAATTGCTCGGAACAGAAAAAAGGCTATGGCGTCGAGGTGGCGGAAGAGGTGTTCGCCGCCGCCGGCCACCGCGTGCAATACCAGTTGGCACCGTGGAGCCGGTCGCTGGAGGATTGCCTGCGCGGCGAAGTCGATGCGGTGATCGGCGCCGCCCCGGTGGATTCACCCGATCTGGTGTTCGGGCTTGAGCCCATCGGCCAGTGGGACAGCACCTTCGTCGTCCGCAAGGGTCAGGAGTGGCGCTATGACGGCGTCGCCTCGCTGGAAGGCATCAAGCTGGCCGCCATCATCGGCTATATCTACATGGAGCCGGTGGGCGCCTATATCGAAGCCAACAAGAAGAACCGCGCCCGCGTCGACCCGGTCGGTGGCACCCAGCCGTTGGAACAAAGCCTGAAGATGGTCGCCGCCGGACGCATCGACGCGGCGGTGGAAAGCCGGGCGGTGCTGGAATACAAGCTGCGCCAGATGGGCCTGACCGGCAAACTGGATTATGCCGGCGCCACCCGGTCGGGGCCCATCTACATCGCCTTTTCGCCCAAGCATCCCAAGGCGCGGAACTATGCCGACATTCTCGACCAGGGGGTCGCCCGTTTGCGCGCCTCGGGCCGGCTCAAGCAGATTCTCGAGCGCTACGGCGTCCGCGACTGGAAATAGCGCGGTCAAATGCGTTATATCAACGGCCCGGCCCCACGTTCCGTCTGGCCGGACGATGGCCCTTGTCGCGGTGAAATATGTCCGTCCGTCCCTATCGTCAGATTACCCGTCGCCCGTCCCGGCAAATCTTCGTCGGCCCGGTGCCGGTGGGCGGCGACGCCCCCATTTCGGTCCAGACCATGACCAATTCGCTGACCACCGACGTGGCGGCGACGGTGGCGCAGATCAAGCGAGCCGAGGCGGCCGGCGTCGACATCGTCCGCGTCTCGTGTCCGGACGAGGACTCCACCAAGGCCCTGGTCAGCATCATCCGTCAGGTATCGGTGCCGGTGGTGGCCGACATCCATTTCCATTATCGCCGCGCCATCGAGGCGGCGGAAGCGGGCGCCGCCTGCCTGCGCATCAATCCCGGCAATATCGGCTCCGCCGACCGCGTGCGCGAGGTGGTCAAGGCGGCCAAGGATCATGGCTGCTCCATGCGCATCGGCGTCAATGCCGGCAGCCTGGAACGCCATCTGTTGGAAAAATACGGCGAGCCCTGCCCCGAGGCCATGGTGGAAAGCGCGCTGGAACATGCCCGCATCCTGGAAGACAACGATTTCCGCGAATTCAAGATCAGCGTCAAGGCGTCGGATGTGTTCCTGGCGGTGGCCGCCTATCAAGGCTTGGCCGAGGCCTGTGATTACCCGCTGCATTTGGGCATCACCGAGGCCGGCGGCCTGATCGGCGGCACGGTCAAATCGGCCATCGGCCTGGGTAATCTGTTGTGGGCGGGCATCGGCGACACCATCCGGGTGTCGCTGTCGGCGGCGCCGGAAGAAGAGGTCAAGGTCGGCTACGACATCCTGAAAAGCCTGGGCCTGCGCGCTCGCGGCGTCAACATCGTGTCGTGCCCGTCCTGCGCCCGTCAGGGCTTCGACGTGGTGAAGACGGTGGAGACCTTGGAGCGTCGCCTGGCCCACATCACCGCCCCGGTGACGCTGTCGATCATCGGCTGCGTCGTCAACGGCCCCGGCGAAGCGCGGGAAACCCAGATCGGGCTGACCGGCGGCGGCAACGATGCGCACATGGTCTATGTGGGCGGCACGCCCGACCACAAGATCGACACGCCGTCCATGATCGACCATATCGTCGGTCTGGTCGAAGCCAAGGCGAAGGAATTAGAGGGAAAGGGCCGCGCGTGAGTACAGACGACGAGTGGATGCGGCCAGACCGTTTGGCGCAAGCGGCGGCGGCGGAATGCGGAAATCTTTCCGCTGGGGGGGATTTTGGCTCTTATGCGCGGGCCAACAGCACGGGCAGTCTGGCCAGCAGCGGCATCGAAAGCCACAATCTGGTATTCGCCGATGCACGGGTTGCTTTGTATGAACAAATATGGCGGGGGCTGCGGTTAAAAGCCATTGCCGACATCGGCTGCGGTCTGGGGTTGACCAGCGCGGCCTTGGCGCGGAAATATCCGGCAGCTCGTGTCCATGGCTATGAATTGTCACCCGATGCGGTGGAATTCGCACGGCGGAGCTTCCCCCAAGCTACTTTTGAATGCCGGGCCATCGGCAAGGACAGCGTGCTGGGGCCGCGTTTCGATCTGATCCTGTGCCAGGAATTCTATCCCTTCACCCGCACGGCAGATCTGGTGCTTCAGACTGATATTCTGCACGGATTGCGCGCCAATCTGGCGGATGACGGCTGCATCATCGTCGAGTTGTCGGAACGTGATTACCGCACCTCCATCTTGGTCAATCTGGACCGTATCGCCGGCTTTGCCATCGAACGGCAGGTCATGCCCTATGACCGGGTGTTCCGCTCCCTGCCGATCTTGTCTTTGGCGCGGCGGGCCTCTTTTTTCCTGGAACGGGCGACACGTCTGCCACGGAACATCCACCTTAAGCTCACGCCTTTGAAGGGACGTTGATATGTCAGGCTTGCAGCCGGTTCGCGGCACCCATGATCTGCTGCCCGAGGAATCCCGGCGCCATCGTTTCGTCGAGGAAACCGCCTTTGGTGTCGCCAAGCGTTATGGCTATGGCGAGATCGTCACCCCCATCTTCGAGTTCACCGAGGTGTTTTCCCGTACCCTGGGCGAGACGTCGGACGTGGTGACCAAGGAGATGTACACCTTCGCCGACCGCTCGGGCGATTCCATCACCCTTCGGCCCGAGGGCACGGCGGGGGTGGCCCGCGCCTTCATTTCCGGCGGGCTGACCCAGTCGCTGCCGCTGAAGCTGATGTATCGCGGCCCCATGTTCCGGCACGAGCGCCCGCAAAAGGGCCGGTTGCGTCAGTTCCATCAGGTCGGCTGCGAGCTTTTGGGCGTCGATGGGCCGCAGGCCGACATCGAGGTCATTTCCATGGCCTGGCGTATCCTGCAAGCTCTCGGTCTGGGCGACAAGGTGCGGTTGGAAATCAATACCCTGGGTGACGCCGAAAGCCGCGCCGCCTATCGCGCTGCCCTGATCGCCTATCTCGAGCCGCTGCGGCTGGCGCTGTCAGAGGAAAGCCAGGCAAGGCTGCAAAAGAATCCGCTGCGCGTGCTCGATTCCAAGGACGAGGAAGACCAGCGCGTCGTCGCCGCCGCCCCGCTGATGGGCGACAGCCTGACGCCGGCGGCCAAGGATTTCTTCGATCAGGTGACGGCGGGGCTGACCGCCTTGGGCATTCCCTTCGTCGTCAATCCCAAGCTGGTGCGCGGCCTGGATTATTACTGCCATACCGCGTTCGAGTTCACCACCACGGCCTTGGGCGCCCAAGGCACCGTGCTGGCCGGCGGCCGCTATGACGGCCTGATCGGCCAGATGGGTGGCCCGGCCACCCCCGGCATCGGCTGGGCGGCGGGGATCGAGCGCCTGTCCATGCTGGTGCACGACCTGCCCGAGTTGGACCGGCCCATCAGCATCATCCCCATGGGTGATACCTTGCCGGCCCTGGTGCTGGCCGATCGCCTGCGGGCGGCGGGGCTGTCGGTGGACATGGGCTTTTCCGGCAACATGAAGAAGCGCATGGCCCGGGCCAACAAGGCCAAGGCCCGTTTCGCCGTCATCCTGGGCGAGGATGAATTGGCCAGGGGTGCCGTGACATTGCGTGATCTCGATGCCGGTACCCAGGACGAAATCCCGCTGGATCAGGTCGAGGGACGGCTTACCGGCGCATGAGTCCAGCCGTCGCCAGCCCCCGTTTGACGGTCATCGGCGCCAACCATCGGTCGGCGTCGCTGGGTTTGCGCGACCAATTGTTCGTCGATGATGCTGCGTCGGCGGATTTCCTCGTCGATCTGAAGCGGCGCGGCCTGCACGAGGCCTTGGTGCTGTCCACCTGCGACCGGGTCGAGGTGTGGGCGTCGCATGTGGATGCCGATGCCGTTCATGACCAGGTGGCTCAATCCCTGGCGGCGCGCACCGGTGTGCCGGCGGCGGCGTTGTCGGGGCAATTGTACCGCCATGACGGCGCCGACGCCGTGCGTCATTGTTTCGCCGTCACCGCCTCGCTCGATTCGCTGGTCATCGGCGAGCCGCATGTGTTGGGTCAGGTCAAGGCCGCCCATCGTCTGGCCCGCGATGCCGCCACCTGCGGCCCCGAACTGGAGGCGGTGCTGCAAGCGGCCTTCAACGCCGCCAAGCGCATCCGCAGTGAAACCCGCATCGGCGAAGGCCCGGTCTCCATCGCCGCCGCCGCCGTGCAGATCGCCCGCGACCTGCATGGTGATCTGTCGCGCTGCACCGCGCTGCTGGTGGGCGCCGCCGACATGGGCGAATTGGTGGCGGAAAGCCTGCAAGCCGCCGGCATCGGGCGGCTGCTGGTCACCGCGCCCAGGGCCAGCCGGGCGGAGGCGTTGGCGGTGACTTTGAATGCCAATGTGGTCGGCTTCGAGTTGTTGCGCGACATGCTGGCCGATGCCGATCTGGTGGTGTGTTCGGTGGGGACGCGGGCCATCACCCTTACCGCCGAGATGATGAACGCGGCGCTGAAGAAGCGGCGGCGCAAGCCCATCTTCGTCGTCGATGCCGGTATCCCCGGCGATGTCGAGCCGGCGGTCAATCGCGTTGACGGCGCCTTTTTGTACGATCTGGCCGATCTGGAAAAGGTGGCGTTGCAGGGACGGTCCGCCCGCGAACAGGCGGCACGCGCCGCCTGGGCCATGCTGGAAGACGAGGTCGGCGGTTTCTTGCGCGGCCGCGCCGCTCGCGTCGCCGTGCCGGCCATCGTTTCGCTCCGGCAACGCTGCGACGAAATCAGGGACGGCGTACTGGCGGAACATCCGGCCGGTGCCGAGGAGGCCACCCGGCTGTTGCTGAACCGGCTGCTGCATGCGCCGACCGAGGTGATGAAAGCGGTTGCCGCCGACGGCCCGGAATGGCAAGCCATGGAAAAGACCCTGCGCAAGCTGTTCCGTTTGGATTAGAAGGACCGACATGACTCTTGATGCCCAATTGGACAAGGTGCTGTACCGCTACGACGAGCTGCGCGAGCAGCTGGCGGCGGGCGATGGCGGCTCGTTCGCCCGGTTGTCCAAGGAATTTTCCGACATCGAGCCGGTGGTCCACGCCGTTCAGGCGTTGAAGAAAGCCCGCGCCGACATGGCCGAGGCCGAGGCGATGATGGCCGACCCCGACATGAAGGATCTGGCCGCCGAGGAATATTACGCCCTCAAGGAATCCTTGCCCGGCCTGGAGCGTGAGGTGCAGCTGATGCTGCTGCCCAAGGACGAGGCCGACGAAAAGAACGCCATCTTGGAAGTGCGCGCCGGAACGGGGGGCGAGGAAGCGGCCTTGTTCGCCGCCGAATTGTTCCGCATGTACGAACGCTACGCCTCGGTGCGCGGCTGGCGCTTCGAGGTGATGGACGTCAACGAGACCGGGATCGGCGGCATGAAGGAAGCCAGCGCCACCATCACCGGGCGCGGCGTCTTCGCCCGCCTCAAGTTCGAATCCGGCGTGCACCGGGTGCAGCGGGTGCCGGCCACCGAATCGGGCGGGCGCATCCATACCTCGGCCGCCACGGTGGCGATCATGCCGGAAGCGGAAGAGGTGGATATCCAGATCGACGACAAGGATCTGCGTTTCGACGTCTACCGCTCGCAAGGCTCGGGCGGACAATCGGTCAACACCACCGATTCGGCGGTGCGCGTCACCCATATCCCCACCGGTCTGGCGGTGGCCTGCCAGCAGGAAAAAAGCCAGCACAAGAACAAGGCCACCGCCATGAAGCTGTTGCGCGCCCGGCTTTATGAAATGGAACGCGCCTCCAAGGCGGCGGAACGCGCCGCCAACCGCAAAAGCCAAGTGGGTTCGGGCGACCGTTCGGAACGCATCCGCACCTATAATTTCCCGCAAGGCCGGGTCACCGATCACCGCATCAACCTGACCCTTTACAAGATCGACGACATGATGAACGGCACCGCACTGGACGAGGTCGCCGACGCCCTGATCGCCGCCGATCAGGCCGAACGTCTGGCCGAGATGGCCGAGTGACCACGGCTGGAAACCTGTTGCGCGCCCTGAGCTTGCGCTTTCAGGCGGCGGGCATCGACAGCGCCCGCCTGGATGCCCGGCTGCTGGTGGCGGAAGCGCTGGGGGTAGAACCCTTGCGTCTGGTCACCCATCCGGAAATGGTTTTGACCGCGCAACAACAAACCGCCATCGAAGCCATGGCGGCGCGGCGGGAGGATCGCCAGCCCATCAGCCATATTCTCGGGCGGCGCGGCTTCTGGACCCTGGATTTGCGGGTCACCACCGATACCCTGGACCCGCGCCCCGATACCGAGACCCTGGTGCAAGGCGTGCTGGACCGGGTCGCCGATCGCACCGCGCCGTTGCGCATCGTCGATTTCGGCACCGGCAGCGGCTGCATCCTGCTGGCCTTGCTGGCCGAGTTACCCAATGCGTGCGGCCTGGGTATCGACCAAAGCGCGGCGGCGCTGGCGGTGGCGGCGGAAAACGCCGAACGCAACGGCTTGGCCGGACGGGCGGAATTTCGCCACGGCGATTGGGGCCGGGGTCTTGACGGCCCCTTCGACATCATCGTCAGCAATCCGCCCTATATCCCCGATGCCGACATCGCCCGGTTAGAGCCGGAAGTGGCCCGGCACGAGCCGCGCTCCGCCCTGGCCGGCGGCCCCGACGGGCTGGATTGCTATCGCGCCCTGGCCCCAGACATCGCCCGGCTGCTGGCGGTGGGCGGCATCACCGGACTGGAAGTGGGGGCGGGCCAAGCCGGCGATGTGGCGGCATTGCTGAAGGCCACCGGATTGCGGGGCTTGTGCGTTGCGAACGACCTTGCCGGCCATGGACGCACGGTTTTTGCAGCACGGTAAAAAAGTGTTGGAAAGAAACCGCAACCCGGCTAGGGTTGCGCCGTCGAGCGTTCCGCAATGAGGCCGGCGTCGAGCTTGTCGCTCCGTCTCCCTCACTCGGCGCCTACCGATCCCGTCATCGTCGGCCATCGGCTTGCGAGGAATCCGGTCAGCCGGGCAGATCGTTTATGTGAAAAACACCCATAAGACCTTGAGAAGGCGGAAGCAGTGAATCCCAATCCGAAGCAACGTTCACGGGGCCGTGGCAATAACGGCGGCAATCCCAATCGCATCAGCCACAGCGGCGGCGGGCACAGCGGCGGCCATAGTGGTGGTGGCGGTGGCGGTGGCAACCACGTCCGCAATATCAATGTTCGCAGCCAAGTGTTCGATTCCAACGGCCCCGAGGGCCGGATTCGCGGCAATGCCCATCAGGTGATGGAAAAGTATCTGGGTCTGGCCCGCGATGCCGCCAGCCAGGGCGACCGCCATGCCGCCGAGAATTTCTATCAGCACGCGGAACATTATTTCCGCCTGATCAACGCCTATAACCAGAATAACGGCCAACGCCGGCCGCAGAATCTGCCGACCCCGGCCGAGGATCAGGCCGAAATGCCGGCCGAGGACGAGGATGGCGACGACCAGTCGCAGCAATCGCAGCGGCACGACGACCAGCAAGGCCGTGATGATGCCGTCCAGGGTGCCGGCCAGAGCGATGAGGACCAGGGCGAGGATCGCGCACCGCGTTATGCCGACGACGACCGTCCGCGCCGCGAGCCGCGTCAGCGGCGTGAACCGCGCGAGCCCCGTGAACCGCGCGAGCCGCGCCAGCCGGCTCCGGTCGAGGCGGCGGAGCAGCCCGCCGTCGAGAGCGCCCCTCCG
>VBWB01000047.1 GCA_006218045.1 Stygiobacter sp. | reverse complement strand
GCGCCCCGCGTTCGGGCGGCGGTGCGCCGCGCTCGGGTGGCGGTGGTGGCCAGGGCGGCGGCGCGGGCTGGGAACCGCCGCCGGATCTGGATGACGACATTCCGTTCTGAAAAAACAAAGGCCGGGGAAATCTCCCGGCCTTTTCCTTTGGAGCCTCATGCGTATGATTTAACGCATTAAGGTCTAGGGAAACACTCTGGGCTCAATCCCACCGGGATAGGGCAACACCGTCAGCACCTTGCCGCTTTCCCGCTCCGCCAGCACCGCTTGCGGTCCTCGTGGCAAGGTCGGAAAGGCCTGCGCCACCGCATCATTCCACGACACCACCAGCACGTGACGGGCTTTCCCCACCCTGGATAAATAGCGATCCGGGGTGAAATCGTCGAAACCGGTGGTGTAGACGCTCAGAACCGGGCTGCCATCCCATTCATAGCTGGCCATCACGTGACTGAGCCCGCTGCCCTTGGCATCGATCAGGGCTATTTCATCGACGTTCATGCCGTTCACCTGCTGCAAGGTGGCGCGCAGGAACACCTTGGCCGGCTCCAGGTCGAAGCGGATGTGGCGGATGCCGGCCAGCGGTGCGACCACGATCAGCATTACGGCCAGGATGGTGGCGGGACGGCCCAGGCGCGGCCGTGGCCAGCGCCGCAGGGCCCAGACCGCAAGGACGGCGATCATCAACGCGGTCAACAGTCCCAGATGGGTGTTGTAGCGCCAATAGCTGGCTACCCGCTCGCCCTCGCCCTTGATGAAGATGGCGATATAGGCCAGGAACAGAAAGGCATTGTAGCCGGCGAAGACCAGGGCCACGGCGCGGACCAACCGTCCACTGTCGCCCTGGGGACGAAACAGCCCGACCAAGGCGACGGCACAGGCCGCCAGCATGATGCCGAAATAACCGCCCTTGTTGCCGGCCACCTCGGCCATGCCCAGGGCGACCACGCCCAGAATGTCGAAATGCCATTGCGACAGCGGACGCAGGGCCATTTCCTCACCGGCCAGGTTGCCGGCGACGAAGTGACGCCACAGCCACCACACCGCCAACCCCGGCAGCATCGCCACCGCCAGCTTCAACAAAACCCCGGCACCAGGAAGACGCCGGGACCGGATCAGGACGAAGGTACTGCCCAGCACCAGCACCACCAGCACCAGATTGGACGGCTTTTGCGTCACCAAGGTGGCGCAGCACAAGCCCAGGGCCAAGGCCAACCGCCAGCCCGGTTGCTCGGCCAGACGCCAGCCCAGCCACAGCCCGGCCAGCACCATGGCCGAGGTCGCCACGTCGGCATAGGCGGTGAACACCAGCTTGGGCACGAAAGTGGTGCCCAAGGCGGTGACCAGCAGCGCCCCCCAGGCATGATGGCCCCAACCGGGCTTCTCGTCTTCAGCCAGGATGCGGGCCAGCAATTCACCGCACAGGGCCAGTTGGAACAGATTGAGCAGGCCGGGCACCGCCTCGGAAAAACCGATCAGCCGCGACGACAGCCAGCCCAACAGCGGCCAGCCATAGGGATAGGCGGCGCAGCACGATTCGATGGCCGGACGGCCCTTGCCCGGCAAGGTGGCGAAGGCATCGAGATAACGGAAGGCATGCAGCCAGTGAGAAAACTCGTCCCATTCCGAGGCGATGCGCCCCGAAATCAATAAGGCCAGCGGCAGCACCAGGACCAGACTCATCCACCCCGCCGGCAGCCGGCGGGCGCGGATTTCCAGCACCAGCGACAGCGCCGCCAATATCCAGATCAAGGTCGGCAGCAAAACCAGCGAGCCGTCCCCCATGGTCCCCAGCACGGTCATCGCCAGCACCGCCGCGCCCCAGCCGGCGCCGAAGGTGATCAGGTCGGGCAAGTGCGTGCCCACCAGCAGGCGCCCGACCAGCCACAATTGGGCGATGACGGCCAAGGCGCCGAGAACGGGCAACAGGGAAATTCCGGCGAACGCGCTTTGCAACAAATCCAGCATGATACCGATCCGACCTGAGTACGGCGGCAAGGTAGCGGGCGGCTTGCCCGCTGCCTAGCCCCTTTCATCCCGCATCCGGGCCATGCCCAAAGCCCCACTTTACCCGGCCTTTGAATCTCTCTACACTCCGCCCGGCGGAATGAAAGAGGAACAAACCCCCATGAACAGCTTTATCCGTGTCCGGGGCGCGCGTGAGCACAACCTGAAAAACGTGGACGTGGATATTCCCCGTGATCAGCTGGTGGTGATCACCGGGCTGTCGGGGTCCGGCAAATCCTCCCTGGCCTTCGACACCATCTATGCCGAAGGGCAGCGCCGTTACGTGGAATCGCTGTCGGCCTATGCGAGGCAGTTCCTGGAGCTGATGCAAAAGCCCGACATCGACAGCATCGAGGGCCTGTCGCCGGCCATTTCCATCGAGCAGAAGACCACCTCGAAGAATCCGCGTTCCACCGTCGGCACGGTGACCGAGATTTACGACTATATGCGCCTGCTATGGGCCCGCGTCGGCGTGCCTCATTCGCCCGCCACCGGTCTGCCCATCGAAAGCCAGACGGTCAGCCAGATGGTCGACCGCATCCTGGACCTGGCGGAAGGCACCCGCCTGTATCTGCTGGCGCCTTTCGTGCGCGGGCGCAAGGGCGAGTATAAAAAGGAAATGCTGGACCTGCAAAAGAAGGGCTTCCAGCGCGTCAAGGTCGACGGCACCATCCATGAAATCGATGCGGTGCCGACGCTGGACAAAAAGAAAAAGCATGACATCGAGGTGGTGGTCGACCGCCTGGTGATCAAGCCCGGCTTGGGCAACCGGCTGGCCGATTCGGTGGAAACGGCGTTGTCCATGGCCGATGGTCTGTGCATCGCCGAAAATGCCGATACCGGCGAACGCACCACCTTTTCCGCCAAATTCGCCTGCCCGGTGTCGGGCTTCACCATCGAGGAGATCGAGCCCCGGCTGTTCTCCTTCAACAATCCCTTCGGCGCCTGCCCAGCCTGCGACGGTTTGGGGGTCAAGCTGTTCTTCGATCCCGCCCTGGTCATCCCCGACGAGGATCTGACCCTGCGCGAAGGCGCCATCGCCCCTTGGGCCAATTCCACCTCGCAATATTATCATCAGGCGCTGGAGGGACTGGCCAAGCATTACGGCTTCGACCTGCACACGCCGTGGCGACGGCTGCCCTTGGCCGCGCGCGAGGTCATTTTGTACGGCTCGGGCAAGGAAGTGGTGCCGATCCAGTTCGAGGACGGCTTCCGCGCCTATACCACCAACAAGGCCTTTGAAGGCGTCATCAGCAACATGGACCGGCGCTATCGCGAGACCGATTCATCGTGGGTGCGCGAGGAATTGTCGCGCTTTCAGGCCACCTCGTGCTGCGAGGCCTGCCAGGGCGCCCGCCTCAAGCCGGAGGCGCTGGCGGTGAAGATCAGGGGGCAGCACGTTTCCCAGGTGGCCGAATTGTCCATCGCCAAGGCCCATCACTGGTACGGCGAGTTGGAACAGCACCTGAAACCCAAGGACCGCGAGATCGCCCGGCGCATCTTGCGCGAGATCAACGACCGCCTGGGCTTTTTGATGGATGTGGGGCTGGATTACCTGACGCTGGCGCGCGGCTCGGGCAGCCTGTCGGGCGGTGAATCCCAGCGTATCCGTCTGGCCAGCCAGATCGGTTCCGGCCTCACCGGCGTACTCTATGTGCTGGACGAGCCCAGCATCGGCCTGCATCAACGCGACAACGACCGCCTGTTGGGGACGCTGAAGCGCCTACGCGACATCGGCAACACGGTGATCGTGGTCGAACACGACGAGGACGCCATCCGCACCGCCGATTATCTGATCGACATGGGGCCGGGGGCTGGTATCCATGGCGGCGAGATCGTCGCGCAAGGCCGCCCGGACGAGGTGATGGCCAACCCGGCCAGCCAGACCGGCCTGTACCTGACCGGCCAGCGCAGCATCCCCATCCCGGCGGAGCGGCGCCCCGGCAGCGGCAACACGCTGCGGGTGGTGGGCGCCAGCGGCAACAACCTGAAGAATGTGGATGTGGACATCCCGCTGGGCACCTTCACCTGCGTCACCGGCGTCTCGGGCGGCGGCAAGTCGACCCTGGTGATCGAGACCCTGTACAAGGCCCTGGCCCGGCGATTGATGAACGCCAAGGAACAATCCTCGCCCTTCGACCGCATCGACGGCATCGAATTCTTGGACAAGATCATCGACATCGATCAGTCGCCCATCGGACGGACGCCGCGGTCCAATCCGGCCACCTATACCGGCGCCTTCACCCCCATCCGCGACTGGTTCTGTGAATTGCCCGACGCCAAGGCGCGCGGCTACAAGCCGGGTCGTTTCAGCTTCAACGTCAAGGGCGGTCGCTGCGAGGCCTGCCAGGACGGCGTCATCAAGATCGAGATGCACTTCCTGCCCGACGTCTATGTCCAATGCGACGTGTGCAAGGGCAAACGCTATAACCGCGAAACCCTGGAAATCACCTTCAAGGGCAAAAGCATCGCCGATGTCCTTGATATGACCATCGAGGAAGCCGCCGATTTCTTCAAGGCGGTGCCGTCCATCCGCGACAAGATGATCACCCTGCAACGGGTCGGGCTGGATTACATCCATCTGGGCCAGCAGGCGACGACGCTGTCGGGCGGCGAGGCCCAGCGCGTCAAACTGGCCAAGGAATTGTCGCGCCGGGCCACCGGACGCACGCTCTATATCCTGGACGAGCCGACCACCGGCCTGCATTTCGAGGACGTGCGCAAGCTGTTGGAGGTTCTGCACACCCTGGTCGAGGGCGGTAATACCGTGCTGGTGATCGAGCATAATCTGGAGGTCATCAAGACCGCCGACTGGATCATCGACATGGGGCCGGAAGGCGGCGACGGCGGCGGCAAGGTGGTGGTGGCCGGCACGCCCGAGGATGTGGCCGCCTGCAAGACCAGCCATACCGGCCATTATCTCAAGCCATACCTGGAGAAAAGATAGACAGGCACCACTAAGGGCGGTTAGGACGCGACATCAACACCAACCATAGGTGTTTTCATGCTTATCCCCCAGAGCCATCCGACGCTTTTTTATCGTTTGATGACATCACAAAACTGAAAAATTGTTGCATCGCTGTGAGTGCGCGGGTACAAAGTTTCAATCGGATACCACCGAACAGAAATATAATTACTTGCTTTCTCATGTACTCTGGGGTTGAAAGGGATTGTCATGCTGGGACCGGCGGAACTGCGTGAAATGGATGAAGCCTTGTCGGAAGAACGGGCCGAGGGCATCCGCGCCGAAAAGTCCAATCCCTATCTGACCCCGCATTTCGCCATGGGCATGGCGGTAACTCGCGCCGCCGCCAATTCGGCGACCAAGCTGCATCTCTCGGCTTTCGGTTTCAAACGCTGATCCGACTAAATCCCCGGCAAGGTGCGTTTGAGCGCGCATGCCGCTGGCGCCCTGACGCCCTTTTCCGTCATCATGGCCGGGGACTTGGTCCGGGCATCCGCGCACATTCGCCTGCGCCGTGATGCCCAATAATGTGCATCGCGGTCTATAGCATCGAGCCTTAAATACGATACACCCACCGCCTCAACCGTCATTCCCGCGCAGGCGGGAATCCAGCGAACCGTGTCGGCATAAGCGCGTGACTCCTGGATGCCCGCCTGCGCGGGCATGACGGGATTTGCGGTGGGCGTGTTGCCGATTAAAGGCTCGCCACTCTAAGCTTCGGCATTTCCCCTCGCCGGGCGTCCGCGATGGGGCGCAGAAGGAAGACGCTCTGCGGCTAGCGCGGATAGATGTGGATGGCGACGCGGCGGTTCAGCGCCTGATTGGCCGGCAAGGGCGTGCCGTCTTCCAAGGTGTTGGGTACGCGCGGGGCGTATTGGCCATAGGCGGCGACGATCATCTTGCTTTCCGCCACCCCCAAGGCGACGAAGGCGCGCATGGTGGCCAGGGCGCGGGCCGAGGCCAGATCGAAATTAGAGGGGAATTGGGCGGTCTTCACCGGCGAGCTGTCGGTGTGGCCCTGGATTTCCAGGCGGTAATTGTCGAAGCGGGGTTGGTTCAAGGTGCCGGCCAGTTCCTTCAGCAGCGGCACCATGGTCGGCTTGATGTCGGCTGAAGCTGGGGCGAACATGGCCCCGGCATCTAGGTTTAAGACGACGCCGCGATCATCGGTGCCCACGTCGACGGCATCGTCGGAGCCTTGCACGGTGGCGGCGGCCTGGGTCAGTTCCTGACGCATGTTTTCGATCGGGCGCTGCGGCGGCTGCTTGCCGATCTCGCTGGTCATGCCCGACTGGACTTTTTCAAATAACACGGTGTCGACCTTGGAAATGGAGGCCAACATGATGAAGAAGCACAGCAACAAGGTCACCATGTCGCCATAGGTTTCCATCCATGACGAATCGACTTCCTGGGACTGTTTCTTCTCGAACAGACTCATTTGTTCTTCATCTGCTTGTCGATGTCGAAATGGATGGACGGATCAAGGAAGCTGTTCATGGCATCTTGGATGAAGCGTGGATTCTTGCGTTCGGCCAGCAGGCACAGCCCCTCGGCCACCAGATAATTGCGGAAGCGGACGATCTCCTCGCGCTGTTGAATCTTGCTGGCGGCGGGCAGCAACACCAGACGCGGCAGCAAGACGCCGTAAAGCGTGGTGATCAACGCCACCGCCATGCCCGGTCCCAGGGCCGCCGGATCGGCGCCCATCTTGCCCAGCATGATGATAAGGCCGATCAGGGTGCCGATCATGCCATAGGCGGGGGCGGTGCCGGCCATGTTGCGCAGGATGTCGGCGGGCACGCAATTGCGTTGAAATGTTGTTTCGATGGAATTGCTCATGATTTGGCGGACTTCCGCCCCGGTATAGCCGGCGATGACCAGATCGACGCCGAAACCGAGGAAACGATCCTGCTTCTTCAGCTTGGCGGTGTCGGCCTCCAGCGCGTTCAGGCCGGTCTTCTGGATCAGGTAGCCCCAGCGGATACAGCGCCCGACCTCGCCTTGCAGCACGCCGCGCTGAATCTTGGGGGCGAAAAAGATCGAGCTCATCAGGCGGAAGGCCTGCATGACATAGCGTGGTTCGTAGGAGATGAAGGTCGAGGCGAAGGTGCCGCCGACAACCATCAGAAACGACGGAAAGTCGAGAAATACCAAGTAATTGTCGGTGGCCAGGTAAATCGAGCCGAGGAACAAGATGATACCGGCAATAAAGCCGATCAAGGTTGCCAGCGACATTCCCGGACTTTCCCCCAACAATACGCCGGTCGAAGGCGGCGCCTGTTCGCATCTTGGGGCAAATGGGCGGCAAGGGCAATAGTCAGGCGATGCTTGCATCATTCGGCCAAATCGCTAGAGTTCCGCACAGGGTGGGGCGACGGGTTGTGAAGGGATGGGAATGGACGCAGCCGCGCCCCCGGTGATCTTTGGTGCCTTTCTCGGCAATCTGGTGTTGGCGGTCGCTTTGGCCTTCGTCGGGCGCGGACATGGTTCGACCCGGGCCATGCCGGTTTTCGCCATCGCCTTCTCCTTGTTCGCCTTCCGCTTCCTGCTCATGGCCATAGCGGGCTCGGTGGCGCCGCAACAGGCGACGCTATGGGCTGAAATCATCCATGTGACGGCCGCCACCGTATTGTTGGCCGGGTTGTGTCCGCACCAGGGTTGCCGCCGACTGTGGCTGGTGATCGCGCTCGCGACGGTCTTGCTGATGGGGTGGGTGGTGTGGGCCAGCCTTCATATGGGCTTCCTCGCCGCCATCATTCCCGCTTCGCTTTATGTCGGCGGCGCCATGATCGCCGCTGCCCTGGTGTTCTGGCGCCGTTCCCGCCGGTCGCCGGGAAACGGTTATGGCCTGGTGGCTCTCCTGTTCGTCCTGTGGGGGGCGCATAAGCTGGATTATCCCTGGTTGGCCGCCATGCCGCAGGTGGTGCCTTACGGCTTCATGCTCACCCAGGTTCTGTCCATCGGGCTGGGCGTGGCTTTGCTGATCGCCGCCGACCGCGAAAGCCGGGCGCGTGAGAGCGAAGGGCGCCGCCGCTCCCGGGCCTTGCTGCATTTGCAGGGCGAGGCCATGGCCGCCACCGCCAACGCCATCTTCATCACCGATCGCGCCGGACGGATCGAATGGTGCAACCAGGCCTTCAGCCGGCTGACCGGCTGGGCCGAATCCGAGGCCATGGGCCGCGGCGCCCGCCGCCTGCTGATGGGCGCCGATCGTGATCTCCGCATGGACGAAGCCTTGAAACGGGGCGAAAACTGGCGCGGCGAGCTTAATTTGCGTCGCCGTGACGGCACCCTTTATGTGGTCGATCAGAACGTGACGCCGATCCGCGACGACCAGGGCCGGATCAGCCATTACGTGGTGGTGCAGGAAGACGTCACCGAGCGGCGGCGGGCCGAGGAACGCATCCGTTTTCTCTCCAATCACGATGCCTTGACGGCGTTGCCCAACCGCCTGTTGTTCCGTGAACAGGTTCAGCGTGCCATCGGTCGGGCCAAGATCGAGCGTCACGGATTGGCGGTGCTGATCTTGGACCTGGACGATTTCAGCCATTACAACGACGTTCTGGGCCATGACGGCGGCGACCATCTGCTGCTGGCCATCACCGAGCGGCTGATGAGCACGGCGCGTGGCGTCGAAAGCCTGGCCCGGGTCGGCGGCGACGAATTCGGCTTTCTGCTGCTGACGACCGATGGCGGCGAATCGGTGGCGGAACTGGCCGGCAGCCTGACCAAGGTCATGCGCCGACCTTTCGATATCAACGGCCATGACGTTCATGTGGGCGCGGCCATCGGCATCACCTTGTATCCCGATGACGGCGCCGACGCCGATACCTTGCTGAAGAATGCCGACATGGCCATGTACCGGGCCATCGAGGACAATCCGAACGGCTATCGCTTCTTCGCGCCGACCATGGATGCCGAACTGGCCCTGCGGCGGCGGCTGGAAAGCGATCTGCGCAAGGCCATCCAGCGTGACGAACTGGAATTGCATTATCAGCCCATCGTCGATACCCAAAGCCGCCGCATCATCTCGTTCGAGGCCTTGCTGCGCTGGCGCCACGCTGATGACGGCTGGATCTCGCCGGTGGAGTTCATCCCCATGGCCGAGGGCAACGGCATGATCGGCCCCATCGGCGAGTGGGTGCTGCGCCGGGCCTGCCAACAGATGCGCGACTGGGACCGCATGGGCATTCCGCCGGTGCCGGTGGCGGTCAACATGTCGGCGTTGCAGTTGAAGCGCCAGGATGTGCCCCTGCTGGTGCGCAGGATGCTCACCGAGTCCGGGGTGCCGTCGCACAGGCTGGAACTGGAACTGACCGAGACCACGGTGATGGAAGACGCCGATGCCGCTCAGCGCATCTTTTCCGACATCGCCGGCCTGGGGGTGCGGCTGGCGGTGGACGATTTCGGCACCGGTTATTCGTCGCTGGCCCGGCTCAAGCGCTTTCCGGTGGGTAAGCTGAAGATCGACCGTTCCTTCGTCGGCGATCTGGCCGAGGATGAAGGCGACGCCGCCATCGCCCGGGCCATCATTTCCATGGGCCATGCCATGGGGTTGAAGGTGGTGGCCGAAGGGGTGGAAACCCCGGAACAGTTGGCCATCCTGGCCGAGGCCGGCTGTGATGCCATCCAGGGTTTCCTGTTCAGCCGCGCCGTGCCGGCGGATCAGGCGGCGGAATTGCTGCGCCGGGGTGTGTGCTGAGCCCATGTCGGGTTATCAACAAAGGTCGGTCGATGCGTTTTTTTCATCAGGGTCTTGCCCTCGGCTTGACCATGCTGGCGGTTGTCGCCGCCACCGCGCCGGCCTTGGCCGTGGTTGTTCAAGATAGTCTGTGGCGGCGCGAGGGCGGCACGCGCGGCAAGGCCTGGGCCGGTTTCGGCGCCAATCTGCGGCTGGCGGCGGAACCGCAATTCCAGCCGGTGCTGGCCTTGTCCACCGATGGTGAAACCTGGGGCGAGGCCTCGGGCACCTGGATCGGCAATGATGACGACCACGCCTATATCCTGACCTCGGCCCATATCTTCGAGAAGCCGGCCAAGCCCGGTGATTACGTGGTGCGGCTGCCCGATGGCAGCATCGCCAAGCCCGACCGGCTGTGGCTGCATCCGGGCTGGAACGGCAGCACCGACGAGCGCACCGGCTATGACCTGACCATCCTGCGGCTGAAACGACCGGTACTGGATGCCGGCCCGCCACCGCTGCTTTATGGCGGCGATGGCGAGGCGGGCAAGCTGATCACCTTTGTCGGCTATGGCAGCCGCGGCATCGGCTCGACCGGCGAACAGGACCGTTATTATCAGGGAGCGGACAAGGCCGCCGCCCAGGGCATGGTCGACCAATGGGTCGATCTGGTCGATCCCATGCCGCGTAACGACGATGGCGGCAATTATCTGGGCATCTGGATGGGCCGCGAAGACGGCAGCCTGTCCAATCCCTATGGCGGTGCCGATAAACCGGCCAATCCCTTGGTCGGCCTGTTGGGGTCGGGGGATAGCGGCGGCTCCGCCTGGATGAAAAGCAGCGGCGAATGGGTGGTCGTCGCCGTCAATTCCAACGGATCGGGCACCGCCAGCTATGGTGATTCGTCGTGGTTCACCCGGATTTCCCCGCATCGGAAGTGGATCAGGAAAATATTCCCCGGCGCCCGTTTCAGCCCATAGCGGCGATTATTGGACCAGATCGCAGCGCTGGCGCAGGCTGGCGACGTCGTCGATACGGACCGAATTGCCCTCGGTCCTCACCCCCATGTCGCGCAGACGGGCGAGGACGCGCGACAGGCTTTCGCGGCGGATGCCGACGCGGCTGGCCAGGATTTCCTTGTTGAAGGGCAGGGCGACCACCGCTTGGCCCTGGCGGGTGTCGGTCAAGGCCAGCAGGAACTCGGCCACCCGCTGCCACGGCGGGATGTCCTTCAAATGGCGGATTTCCGAGCTCAGCCGCTGATGCCAGCGGCACATGCCGGCCAGCATGCGGTATCCCACCACCGGGTCCGAGCGCAAGGTGGCGACGAAGGCGCGGCGACCGACGCGGATGAGGGTGGCGTCCTCGATCACCTCGGCATGCAGGGGGAAGACGCCCATGGACAGCATGGCCGCCTCGCCGAACGACGACACCGGGGTGAACACCTCGACGATGCTTTCGCGCCCGTCCGGGGTCAGGGCCGACAGCTTCACCTGGCCGTCGAGGACGATGTAGAAGCAATCGGCGACGGCGCCGGCGGAAAACAGCAACGAGCGGCGCTCGAGGGAGAGCGCGGTGGAATCGGCCATCAGCCGCTCCAGGATGTCGTGCTCCAACCCGTCGAACAAGGGCAGCGCCATCACCTGCTTGGCCAGCATGGGGCCGGCGGCGCGGTGGCGCGGCAAACCGCTTTGCGCCTTGGTGCATTCCGGCTTGGGCACCAGACACAGGGTGCGGCAGGGGCAGGTCATGACATATCTCCGTCGACGGGCATGTCCAGCGCCTCGCACAGATGGCGCAGTTCGGCCAGATCATTAATGGCCACGCGGTCGCCGCGCCCGGTTTCCACCCCGATTTCCCGCAGCTTGGCGAAGGCTCGCGACAGGGTCGCCGGCTCCATGCCCAGGCGTTCGGCCAGCAGGCGCTTTTCGTACGGCAGTCTGACCTCGACGGTGCCGCCCCGATGGCCCGCCGCCAGCCCGGCCAGATAGCTGGCCAGCCGTTCGGTGGTGGATTGCAGTTTGAGCTCGGTGATCTCCTTGATCAGACCGTGCAGGCTGCCGGCCATTTCGGCGATCATCGCCAGCATGAGGTCGAAATGGAGGTCCAAAAACCCCAGCAGCCGGGCGCCGTGCAGGACGGCGGCGCGGCATTCGCCCACCGCCTGGGCGGTGGCGGCATGGCGATTGCCGGGGATCAGAGAATCGGCGCCGATGGCGGCACCGGGCGACAGGTGGGACAGAATTTCGGGCGAGCAGCCGGGGCGCAGCATGGCCAGTTCCACCTGACCGGCCATCAGCAGATACAAGCGGTTGGCCGGATCGCCCTGACGGAACAGGCATTCGCCGGGGCCGAAATGGCGCCAGGGCGGATCATCTAGCAGGCCGGCTAGCTGTGGAGTCGCAAGACGTTGTCTCCGATCAGACCGAGTCGACTGATGGGTGTCTGTGCCTTCAGGCTACCATGTGGCCGATGCCAGTTGTAGCGATGGAGCCACAGCGGTAACTCGTCGGCGCGATGGCCTGACGTTTCGTAGGCCTGGGCATAGGCCCATTCGCGGAGTGCCGTTTGGATGAAGCGCTCGGCCTTGCCGTTGGTCTTCGGCGTATAGGGCCTGGTTCGGACATGCTTCAGCCCGTGATCGGTGCAGGCTTTGCGGAAATCGTGGGATTTATAGCAAGAGCCATTGTCGGTCATGACCCGCTGGACGGTGATGCCAAGGCTGGCGTAGTAGGCCAGCGCCGCCTCCAGGAAGGCGACGGCGCTTTCCTTCTTCTCGTCAGGCATGATCTTGGAGAATGCCACGCGGGAGGCATCGTCGATGCAGACATGGACGAATTCCCAGCCGACGCCCCGGCTGTTGCTTTGGCCGGTGCGGTCCCCGGTAATGCGATGGCCGACCTTGTTGAACCGGCCCAGTTTCTTGATGTCGATGTGGATCATCTCGCCCGGCTCGGCGCGTTCGTAGCGCCGCACCGGCTCGACCGGCTCCAGCGACTTCAGCCGGTTCATGCCAAGGCGGCCAAGGACACGGAACACCGTGGCCTTGGAGACGCCGATGGTGGTGGCGATCTCACCTCCCGTCCGACGCTGGCGCCGCAGAGCCGCTATTTGCTCGGCAAGGGCAGCAGGTGTCTGCGCCGGGGACCGATGCGGACGCGATGAGCGGTCGTGCAGGCCCGCAACACCCGCAGATCGGTAACGGGACACCCATTTGCGGACGGTGCTCAGGCTGACGCCCATGTCGGTGGCCACCAACTTGGGCCGCTGTCCGTCATCGATAACGCGCCGAACCAGAATCTCTCGACCAGTCGGCGTCAGAACGGCATTCTTGTGGATGCCCATTCGGTCCTCCTTGGATAGCTAAAGTCTCGCAACTTCAGCTTCCTCGGTTCAGATCGAGTGGGCAACCTCCTGAGACTTCACA
>VBWB01000014.1 GCA_006218045.1 Stygiobacter sp. | reverse complement strand
GCCATCCGCGAAGGCGGCCGTACCGTCGGCGCCGGCGTCGTCGCCAAGATCATCGAGTAGTCCTTCGGGATCACTTGACAGGGATTTCGGCGCCCGGGCAACCGGGCGTCGATTTCTTTTTGGCGGGCCAGAGACTCTTCTTGCCTCGGGTTCCAAGTCTCTGTATAAAACCGCCTTCGGCATTACGCCGTTCCCGCAAGAGCCGTTGTAAATGGCTGACTACGGGAGGTTCTTTGAACCAAACCGAGTTTCACTGATCGGCGTCTCGACAGCGAGGCGCCGATCCGATTTAACGGATGACGTGAATATGGAAAGCCAAAACATCCGTATCCGCCTCAAGGCGTTCGACCACCGCGTGTTGGATCAGTCCACCCGCGAGATCGTCAATACCGCCAAGAGGACTGGTGCGCAGGTGCGCGGACCGATCCCGCTTCCCAGCCGGATCGAGAAGTTCACCGTCAACCGCTCCCCGCACATCGACAAGAAGTCGCGCGAGCAGTTCGAAATTCGCACGCATAAGCGTCTGTTGGACATCGTTGACCCGACCCCGCAGACCGTGGACGCGCTGATGAAGCTCGACCTGGCCGCCGGCGTCGACGTCGAGATCAACGATCCGGTCTCATCGCCCAGAAGGTCGGCATGACGAGGATCTTCACCGAGGACGGCACGCATGTGCCCGTCACCGTGTTGAAGGTCGACACCGTACAGGTGGTCTCGACCCGCTCTGTGGAAAAAGACGGCTACACCGCCGTTCAGCTCGGTGCCGGCACCGCGAAGGTCAAGAACGTTGCCAAGGCGCAGCGTACCACCTTCGCCGCCGCCAAGGTCGAGCCGAAGAAGAAGCTCGTCGAATTCCGCGTTGCCCCCGAGAACGTTCTCGAGGTCGGCGTGGAGCTGTCGGCTGCCCATTTCATCCCCGGCCAGTTCGTGGATATCACCGGCACCACCATCGGCAAGGGTTTTGCCGGCGGCATGAAGCGCTGGAACTTCCGCGGCCTCGAAGCCTCCCACGGCGTGTCGGTCTCGCACCGCTCGCACGGTTCCACCGGTCAGCGCCAGGACCCCGGCAAGGTGTTCAAGGGCAAAAAGATGGCCGGTCACATGGGGGACGAGCAGGTCACCACTCAGAACCTCAAGGTGGTCTCCACCGATGTCGAGCGCGGCCTGATCCTGGTCAAGGGTTCGGTTCCGGGTTCCGAGGGTTCCTGGGTTCTGGTCAAGGACGCGGTGAAGCGCAAGCTGCCTGAAGGCGTGCCGTTCCCGGCCGGCCTCAAGGCCGCCGCCGAAGCCGGCGAGTAAGGAATCACGGCGATGAAGACTAAGGTTATCAGCCTGGACAATCAGAGCGTCGGCGAGATCGATCTCTCCGACGACGTGTTTGGCCTGGCGGTTCGCAACGATCTGCTGCACCGCATGGTCAGCTATCAGCTGTCGAAGCGTCGGTCCGGCACTCACAAGACCAAGGGGATCAGCGAGATCTCCGGTACCACCAAGAAGCCCTTCAATCAGAAGGGTGGCGGTCGTGCGCGTCAGGGTTCGCTGCGTTCCGCGCAGTTCCGTGGCGGCGCCACCATTTTTGGCCCGGTCGTTCGCAGCCATGCGTTCGACATGAACAAGAAGGTGCGCAAGCTGGCCCTGAAGGTTGCCCTGTCGGCCAAGGCCGCCGAAGGCAAGCTGGTGGTGCTGGATCAGGCTTCGGCCGCCGCTCCCAAGACCAAGGCCCTGGCCGCGCAGTTCAAGGCGCTGGGTTGGGCTTCGGTTCTGGTCATCGACGGTGCCGTTGACGGCAATTTCGCCCTGGCGTCCCGCAACATCCCCCATGTGGACGTGCTGCCGGAAGTCGGCGCCAACGTGTACGACATTCTGCGTCGTGACACCCTGGTGCTGACCAAGGACGCTGTCGCCGCCCTGGAGGCTCGCCTGAAATGAGCAAGGTCATCGTCTCGAAGGAACGGATGTTCGACATCATCCGCGCGCCCGTGATCACCGAAAAGGCGACCATGGGGTCCGAGCACAATCAGGTCACCTTCAAGGTGCCGCTGAACGCTTCCAAGCCCGAGATCAAGGCCGCCGTCGAAGGCGTGTTCGGGGTCAAGGTCACCGCGGTGAATACCCTGGTGGCCAAGGGCAAGGTCAAGCGCTTCCGTGGCCGTATCGGCGTCCGCAACGACGTCAAGAAGGCGGTCGTGACGCTGGCCGAAGGCCAGTCCATCGACGTGACGACGGGAGTCTGACGCCATGGCTTTGAAGAACTACAAGCCCACGACTCCGGGCCGTCGTCAGCTGGTGACGGTTGACCGTTCGGAATTGTGGAAGGGCAAGCCCGAAGCGGCGCTGACCGAAGGTCTGCGCAAGAAGGGTGGCCGTAACAATCTGGGCCGCATCACCGTCCGCTTCCGTGGCGGCGGGCACAAGCGCCGCTATCGCATGGTCGACTTCAAGCGCGACAAGTTCGATATGCCCGCCACCGTGGAACGGTTGGAATACGATCCCAACCGGACCGCCTTCATCGCCCTGGTGGTGTATGAAGATGGCGAAAAGCGCTATATCCTGGCCCCGCAGCGCCTGGCCGCCGGTGATGTCGTCATCGCCGGCGAAAAGGTCGACATCAAGCCGGGCAACGCCCTGCCGCTGAAGAATATTCCGGTCGGCACCGTTGTTCACAATGTCGAGCTGAAGGTTGGTAAGGGCGGCCAGATGGCCCGCTCCGCCGGTACCTTCGTCCAGCTGGTCGGCAAGGACCAGGGCTATGCCCAGCTTCGCCTGTCTTCGGGTGAACTGCGCATCGTCCGCGGTGAATGCATGGCCACTGTCGGCGCCGTTTCCAACCCTGACCAGCAGAACGTTTCGCTGGGCAAGGCTGGTCGCAAGCGGTGGCTGGGCTTCCGTCCGCACGTCCGTGGCGTTGCCATGAACCCCATCGACCACCCGCATGGTGGTGGTGAAGGTCGTACCTCCGGGGGCCGTCATCCGGTCACCCCGTGGGGCAAGCCGACCAAGGGTAAGAAGACGCGTTCCAACAAGAAGACGGATCGGCTCATCATGCGCCGCCGTCAGGCTCAGTAAGGAGGGACGGGAATGGCTCGTTCCGTATGGAAGGGTCCGTTTGTCGACGGGTACCTGCTCAAGAAGGCGGATAAGTCGCGTGCCAGCGGCCGCAACGAGGTCATCAAGATCTGGTCGCGTCGCTCCACCATTCTGCCGAACTTCGTGGGCTTGACCTTCGGCGTTTATAACGGCCAGAAGTACATCCCCGTTCTCGTTACCGAGAACATGGTTGGTCACAAGTTCGGTGAATTCTCGCCGACCCGGACCTATTACGGTCACGGCGTCGACAAGAAGGCGAAGAGGAAGTAAGCCATGGGCAAGAAGCCTGCTGAGCGCGTTCTGGCGGATATCGAAGCGAAGGCGTTCTCGTCTTCCATCCGCACCAGCCCGCGCAAGCTCAACCTGGTGGCTGCGTCCATTCGCGGCCTGAAGGCGGAGACCGCCCTGCACCAGCTCACCTTCTCCAAGCGCCGCATCGCCGGTGTGGTGAAGGTGGTGTTGCAGTCGGCCATCGCCAATGCCGAGAACAACCACCAGTTGGACGTTGATCGTCTGTATGTGGCCGAAGCCTATGTGGGCAAGGCCATGGTGATGAAGCGCTGGCGTGCCCGTGCTCGCGGTCGTGTCGGTCGGATCGAGAAGCCGTTCTCGAACCTGACCGTCATCGTGCGCGAACGCGAAGAAGCGACCGGGGAGTAAGACTATGGGTCAGAAAGTCAATCCGATCGGCCTGCGCCTCGGCATCAACCGCACCTGGGATTCCCGTTGGTTCGCCGACGGCGACTACGCCAAGATGCTGCATGAGGATCTGAAGCTGCGTGATTACCTGCGCAAGAGGCTGGCTCAGGCCGGCGTCAGCAGGGTGATCATCGAGCGTCCGGCCAAGAAGGCCCGCATTACCATTCACACCGCCCGTCCGGGCGTGGTGATCGGTAAGAAGGGCGCCGACATCGAAGTGCTGCGCAAGACGCTCAGCAAGATGACCGGGGGCGAAGTTCATCTGAACATCGTCGAAATCCGGAAGCCCGAACTGGACGCTCAGCTGGTGGCCGAATCCATCGCCCAACAGCTGGAACGTCGCGTGTCCTTCCGCCGCGCCATGAAGCGCGCTGTGCAGTCGGCCATGCGTCTGGGCGCCCAGGGCATCCGCATCAACTGCTCGGGCCGTTTGGGCGGCGCCGAAATCGCTCGTATGGAATGGTACCGCGAAGGTCGCGTGCCCCTGCACACCCTGCGCGCCGACATTGATTATGGTGTCGGCACCGCCAAGACCACCTATGGTACCTGCGGTATCAAGGTGTGGGTGTTCAAGGGTGAAATCCTGGCTCATGATCCCATGGCTCAGGATAAGCGCGCCGCCGGCGAGTCCGCTCCCGTCGACCGTCGCTGATTTGAGAGGGTAGAGAGATGCTTTCTCCCAAGCGTACTAAGTTCCGTAAGCAGCATAAGGGCCGCATCCATGGCGATGCCAAGGGCGGTTCCCAGCTGAATTTCGGCGCCTTCGGCCTCAAGGCCATGGAGCCGGAGCGCATCACCGCGCGCCAGATCGAAGCGGCCCGTCGCGCCCTGACCCGTCACCTGAAGCGTCAGGGCCGGGTGTGGATCCGGATTTTCCCGGACGTGCCGGTTTCGACCAAGCCCGCCGAAGTCCGCATGGGCTCGGGTAAGGGTACCCCCGAATTTTGGGTGGCCCGGGTCAAGCCCGGCCGCGTGATGTTCGAGGTCGATGGCGTGCCGGAAGATCTGGCCCGTCGTGGTTTTGAACTGGCCGCTGCCAAGCTGCCGATCAAGACCAAGTTCATCGTTCGTATCGGGGAGTAAAGTCATGGCGAACAAGTCCAGCGATCTGCGCGCCAAGACCGACGATCAGCTCAAGGAATCGCTCCTGGCGCTGAAGAAGGAGCAGTTCAATCTGCGTTTCCAGAAGGCCTCCGGCCAGTTGGAAAACACTGCCCGGGTGCTGACGGTGCGCCGCGAAGTCGCGGCCATCAAGACCATTCTCGGCGAGCGCCTCCGCGCCGCCAAAGCCGCCTAAGGAGCGTTACCAATGCCGAAGCGCATTCTCCAGGGCGTGGTCGTCAGCGACAAGATGGACAAGACCGTGGTGGTCAGCGTCGAACGGCGCGTCATGCACCCGATCTACAAGAAGTTCATCCGTCGTTCGAAGAAGTATCACGCCCACGACGAGAACAACCAGTTCAAGACCGGCGACACCGTCCGTATCTTGGAGTGCCGTCCGATCTCGAAGACCAAAACCTGGGAAGTGATCGTCGAGCAGGCCTAAGGCCGGTTCTGACGATATCAACCTGGAAAAGAAGGAAAACTCGACATGATCCAGATGCAAACCAACCTGGACGTCGCCGATAATTCGGGTGCCCGCCGGGTGCAGTGCATCAAGGTTCTGGGCGGCTCGCACCGTACCATCGCCAATGTGGGCGACGTCATCGTCGTCTCCATCAAGGAAGCGATTCCCCGTGGCAAGGTGAAGAAGGGTGATGTGCATCGCGCCGTCATCGTCCGCACCGCCAAGGAAATCCGCCGGGCCGATGGCACCGCGATCCGTTTCGACACCAATGCCGCCGTGCTCATCAACAAGCAGGGCGAACCGATCGGCACCCGTATTTTTGGCCCGGTCACCCGTGAACTTCGCGGTAAGAAGTTCATGAAGATCATCTCGCTGGCTCCGGAGGTGCTCTAATGGCCGGTCTTAACGTCAAGAAGGGCGATCAGGTTGTCGTGATCGCCGGCAAGGACAAGGGCAAGAAGGGCGAAGTCATCGCCGCTTACCCGAAGGAAGAACGCGTGGTCGTTCAGGGTGTGAACAAGGTCAAGCGCCATGTTCGTCCCTCTGCCGCCAATGCGGGTGGCATCGTCGAACAGGAAGCCGCCCTGCACGTGTCCAATGTCGCCCACGTCGATCCCAAGGATGGCAAGCCGACCCGCGTCGGCGTCAAAGTCCTGGAAGACGGTCGCAAGGTCCGCGTTGCCAAGCGGTCCGGCGAAGTCATCGACCGGTAATGGGGAGCAACAGACCATGACCGCGCGTTTGCGTAATCACTACGACACCACCGTCCGCCCGGCCTTGCAGGAGGAGTTCAACTACTCCAATCCCATGCAGGTGCCGAAGCTGGAAAAGATCGTCATCAACATGGGCGTGGGCGAAGCTGCCCAGGACGCCAAGAAGATCGACGCAGCCATCGCCGAAATGACCCTGATCGCGGGTCAGAAGCCGGTGGTGACCAAGGCCAAGAAGTCCATCGCCCAGTTCAAGCTGCGCGAAGGCCAGGTCGTTGGCTGCAAGGTCACCTTGCGCGCCGAACGCATGTATGAATTCCTCGATCGTCTGATCACCATTGCGCTGCCCCGCGTCCGCGACTTCCGCGGCGTTCCCGGCAAGAGCTTTGACGGCCGCGGCAATTATTCGCTCGGTCTGAAGGAACAGCTCATTTTCCCGGAAATCAACTACGACAAGGTTGATGTGACCCGGGGCATGGACATCATTTTCGTCACGACGGCCAAGTCCGATGTGGAAGCCAAGGCGCTTCTCAAGGGCTTCGACATGCCGTTCGCTGGCTGATGGGAGTTAGCAGCAATGTCTAAGATCAGCTCTGTCGAGCGCAACAACAAGCGCGCCAAGCTGGCCAAGCAGATGGCAGGCAAGCGCGCTCGCCTGAAGGCTCAGGTCATGGACCGCGAGGCTTCGCCGGAAGAACGCTTCAACGCCGCCTTGAAGTTGGCGGAAGTGCCCCGCAACTCGGCCAAGAATCGGGTTCGCCTGCTGTGCGAACTGACCGGTCGTCCGCGTGGCAACTACCGTAAGTTCAAGATTTGTCGCAACAAGCTGCGCGAGCTTGGGAATCTGGGTCAGATTCCTGGGCTGGTGAAGTCGAGCTGGTAAGGGAGGCCATACAATGTCTATGACCGATCCGCTCGGCGATATGCTCGCCCGCATCCGCAATGGTCAGCGCGCGAACAAGTCGTCGATCACCTCGCCCGCTTCCAACCTGCGCGTCAACGTGCTGGAAGTCCTGAAGCGTGAAGGCTACATCCGTGGTTATGCCAAGTCCGATGTCCGCGCCGGCGTGTCCGAGCTGACCATCGAACTGAAGTACCACGAGGGCAAGCCGGTGATCACCAAGATCGCTCGCGTCTCGACCCCCGGTCGTCGCGTTTATTCCAAGATTTCCGATCTGACCCGCGTGGCGAATGGTTTGGGCATCTCTATCCTCTCGACTCCTCGCGGCGTCATGAGCGATACCGAAGCCCGCACCGCCAATGTGGGCGGTGAAGTTCTCTGCCAGGTGTTCTAAGGAGGGACTGACAGATGTCGCGAGTCGGCAAATATCCCGTGCCGGTGCCGTCTGGAGTCACTGTCCAGATCGCCGGCGCCGAATTCATCGCCAAGGGCAAGCTGGGTGAATCCCGGATGCCCCTGTCGGACGAAGTTGAAACCACCATCGAAGGCTCCGAAGTTTGGGTCAAGCCCAAGTCGGATTCCAAGCGCGCGCGCATGATGTGGGGTACCACCCGCGCCCTGATCAATAATTTGGTCAAGGGCGTGTCCGACGGCTTCACCGTCAACCTGGACATCAACGGCGTGGGTTACCGCGCCGCTGTCGAAGGGAAGAATCTGAAGCTGGCCTTGGGCTATTCTCATGATATCGACTATCCGATTCCGGATGACGTCACCATGAAGTGCGAAAAGCCCACCTCGATTTCCATCACTGGCCGCGATAAGCAGATCGTCGGGCAGCTTGCGGCGGAGATCCGGTCGTTCCGTGGTCCCGAGCCCTACAAGGGCAAGGGTATCAAGTACTCGACCGAGACCATCCTGCGCAAGGAAGGCAAGAAGAAGTAAGGGGCTCTGCCATGATGACGCCGAAAGAATTGTTCGAGCGCCGCAAGCGGCGCGCCCGGGCCAGCATCGCGAAGAAGTCGGGTGGACGTATCCGCCTGTCGGTTTTCCGTTCTGGCAAGAATATCTATGTCCAGGTTATCGACGACGTGCAGGGCAAGACCCTGGCGGCTGCTTCGACGCTCGACAAGGAGCTGAAAGGCGCCTTGAAGACCGGCGCCGACACCGCGGCGGCTGCCGCTGTCGGCAAGCTGATCGCCGAGCGGGCCAAGGCGGCGGGCATCACCGAGGTGGTGTTCGATCGCGGCGGCTACATCTATCACGGTCGGGTGAAAGCCCTGGCCGAAGCGGCCCGCGAAGGCGGCCTGTCGTTCTAAGGGAAAAAGACTATGGCACGTACTCCCAATTCCGAGGGAACCGAACAGCGTCGCGGCCGTGGCCGTGGCGGTGAAGGCGGCGAACGTGACGGTCGCGGTCGCGGTCGTGGCGGCCCCGAGGCCGCCCGGCCCGAGCGCGAAGAGAACGAATTCGTCGATAAGCTGGTCCACATCAACCGTGTGGCCAAGGTGGTCAAGGGCGGTCGTCGCTTCGCCTTCGCCGCTCTGGTGGTGGTTGGTGACACCAAGGGTCGTGTCGGTTACGGCTCGGGCAAGGCCCGTGAAGTTCCCGAAGCCATCCGCAAGGCGACCGAACAGGCCAAGCGCAACATGATCAAGGTCAACCTGCGTGAAGGTCGCACCCTGCATCATGACATCACCGGTCACTTCGGTGCCGGTCGTGTTGTTCTGCGCGCCGCTCCGGCCGGTACCGGCATCATCGCCGGCGGCCCGATGCGCGCCGTGTTCGAGACCATGGGCGTGGCCGACGTCGTCGCCAAGTGCCTGGGCACCTCGAACCCGCACAACATGATCAAGGCGACCTTCGACGCCCTGGTGTCCTTGAACAGCCCCCGCTCGGTGGCTGCCAAGCGTGGCAAGAAGGTTGGTGACATCATCGGCCGCCGTGATGGCGCCGCTGCTGCCACCGCCGCGTAAAGGAGGCTGGAATGGCTGACAAGAAGACCGTTCGCGTCACCCAGGTGCAAAGCCCCATCGGCCGCGAGGGCGACCAGCGCGCCACCCTGATCGGCCTGGGTCTGAACAAGATGCATCGTACCAAGGAGTTGGAGGATACTCCGGCCGTCCGTGGGATGATCCGCAAGGTTCAGCACCTGGTTCGGGTTGAAGACTAATCTTTCGTTCGGCCCCCGCTTCGGCGGGGGTCGGATACGAGGAATTAAAGAGATGACGAAGCTCAACGATCTGCGCGACAACGAAGGCGCCCGCTACAAGTTCAAGCGCATCGGCCGCGGCATTGGTTCGGGCAAGGGCAAGACCTCGGGCCGTGGCGTCAAGGGCCAGGGTTCCCGTACCGGTGTCGCCCTGCAAGGTTTTGAAGGCGGCCAGATGCCCATCTACCGCCGCCTGCCCAAGCGCGGTTTCAAGAACATCAACGCCAAGGAATTCGCCGTGATCAATCTCGGCAAGCTCCAGGCCGCCATCGATGCCGGCAAGCTCAATGCCGCCGAAACCATCACTGCCGACATCCTGGCCGCTGCCGGTCTGGTCGGCAAGATCGGTGACGGCGTGCGCCTGCTGGCCCGTGGTGAACTGACCGCCAAGGTGACGATCGAAGTCGCCGGCGCCTCCGAAGCGGCGGTCGCCGCCGTGGAAAAGGCTGGCGGTTCGGTGAAGGTTTCCGGTGCGGAAGTGGCCCAGGGCTGATTAGCCCTCGGTTTTTTCGCAGCGATCCTTTATAAAGCGCCCCAGGGCCCCCGGACCTGATGCCAAAAGCCAGGCAAGGGACTGGGGCGCTTTTTCTTTGTGAACTGGTGCCGCCGGATCATTCGGCTGGTGCCGTCGGGTAACACATAACCGGAGCCTTTGGCATGGCCTCTGCTGCCGAGCAGCTTGCCGCGAACCTGAATTTTGGCGTTCTGGCGAAAGCCACCGAACTCAAGAAGAGGATCTGGTTCACCCTGTTGGCCCTGGTCGTTTATCGACTGGGCACCTGGATTCCCATTCCGGGCGTCGATCCGCATGTGATGGCGGAAATGTTCAAGCAAAGCGGCAGCGGCCTGCTCGGCATGTTCGACATGCTGGCCGGCGGCGCCTTACAGCGTATGACCATTTTCGCCCTGGCGATCATGCCTTACATCTCGGCCTCCATCATCATCCAGCTGATGACGACCATCGTCCCCAGCCTGGAGGCGATCAAGAAGGAAGGCGAGTCGGGCAAGAAGAAGATCAACCAGTACACCCGCTACCTGACCGTCATCATCGCCACCTTCCAGGCCTATGGCATCGCCGTCGGTCTTGAAGGGATGAGCGGGTCCATGGGCGCGGCGGTGATCATGGATAATCATCTTCTGTTCCGCTTCTCCACCGTGGTCACCCTGGTGGGCGGCACCATGTTCCTGATGTGGCTGGGCGAGCAGATCACCGCGCGCGGCATCGGTCAGGGCACCTCGCTGATCATCATGGCCGGTATCGTCGCCGAGCTGCCCAGCGCCCTGGCCGGCACCCTGGAACTGGGCCGCACCGGCGCCCTGCCGGTGCTGCTGATCATCTTCCTGCTGATCATGGCGGTGGCGATCATCGCCGGTATCGTCTATTTCGAGCGGGCCCAGCGCCGGATCATCGTCCAATATCCAAAGCGCCAGGTGGGCAACAAGATGTTCGGCGGCGAATCCAGCCACCTGCCCTTGAAGCTCAACACCTCGGGCGTCATTCCGCCCATTTTCGCCAGCTCGCTGCTGCTGATGCCGATGACCGTGGCGCAGTTCTATGCCGGCGGCGGCGGCCCGGAATGGCTGACCACCTTCACTGCCCTGATGGGCCGTGGTCAGCCGTTGTATCTGGGCATTTACACCGCGCTGATCGTCTTCTTCGCCTTCTTCTATACCGCCGTGGTGTTCAATCCGGTGGATACGGCGGATAATCTGAAGAAGAACGGCGGCTTCATTCCCGGCATTCGTCCGGGCAAGAATACCTCGGATTATCTGGATTATGTCCTCACCCGTCTGACCGTGCTGGGCGCCATCTACCTGACCGCCCTTTCGGTGTTGCCGGAATTGCTGATCTCGCGCTTCTCGGTCCCGTTCTATTTCGGCGGCACCTCGCTTTTGATCGTGGTGACGGTGACCATGGACACGGTGTCGCAGATTCAATCGCATCTGCTGGCGCATCAGTACGAAGGTCTGATCAAGAAGTCCCGTCTCAGGGGGCGGCGCGGCTGAGCCCATTAATAATAAAGGGGAGAATAAGAAGATGAATCTGGTTCTGTTGGGGCCGCCGGGCGGCGGCAAGGGCACCCAGGCCAAGCGTCTGATGGACAAGTACGGTCTGGTGCAATTGTCCACCGGTGACATGCTGCGCGCCGCTGTCGCCTCGGGTTCGGAAATCGGCAAGAAGGCCAAGGCGGTGATGGATGCCGGCCAATTGGTGTCCGACGACATCGTCATCGGCATCATCGACGACCGCCTGGACCAGCCCGACACCAAGAACGGAGTAATCTTCGACGGCTTTCCCCGCACCGTCGCCCAGGCCGAGGCCTTGGACGCGATGATGGACAAGAAGGGCAAGCAACTGGATTTCGCCATTGAGATCCGGGTGCCCGACGCCCCCATCGTCGAACGCATCACCGGGCGCTACACCTGCGCCAAGTGCGGCGCCGGCTATCACGATAAATTCCAGCAGCCGAAAGTTGCCGGAACCTGTGATTCCTGTGGCGGCACCGAGTTCACTCGGCGAGCCGACGACAATGCCGAGACCGTGAACAAGCGCCTTGCCGCCTATCACGATCAGACGGCCCCCCTGCTGCCCTATTATCAGGCCAAGGGGAATTATCATCTGGTGGATGGCACCCAGGACATCGCCGTGGTCACCACGGACCTGGAAGTCATCCTCGGAAAGGCCGGGTGAGTTTGCGGATGAATGGGCGGAGAGTCCCGTTGACTCTTCGTCGATTCACCCTATAATCGCCCACCTTCGGTTTCCCCCATCCGGGCGAGGCCTGGATTGGTTTTATGTGTCGCCGTGGCGGATTTCCGCCGCGGTTCGTTTAACGACTTGGCGTGGGCAGTGGGCGTTTGGCCGCTTCCCAGATCACCTGTGTGAAGGAGTATCCAGCTTTGGCCCGTATCGCTGGCGTCAATATCCCGACCAATAAGCGCGTTGTCATCGCGCTGACCTACATCACTGGCATCGGCCGGACCAAGGCTTCCGAGATCTGCGCCAAGCTGAGCATCCCTGCCGAGCGCCGGGTCAATCAGCTGAGCGACGACGAAGTCCTGAAGATCCGCGAGATGATCGATAGCGATTACACCGTCGAAGGTGATCTGCGTCGTGAAGTTGCCATGAACATCAAGCGTTTGATGGATCTGGGCTGCTATCGCGGTCTGCGTCATCGTCGTGGCCTGCCGGTCCGTGGTCAGCGCACCCATACCAATGCGCGCACCCGCAAGGGTCCGGCCAAGCCGATCGCCGGCAAGAAGAAAGCCACCCGGTAATTTAGACCGACGTAAGCTAAGGATCACCTCACATGGCAAAGCCTGCTGCCGCTCGTCCGCGTCGTCGCGAGCGCAAGAACATCACCTCCGGTGTTGCTCACGTGAATTCCACGTTCAACAACACCATGATCACCATCACCGACGCCCAGGGCAACACCATCTCGTGGTCGTCCTCGGGCATGCAGGGCTTCAAGGGCTCGCGCAAGTCGACCCCGTACGCCGCCCAGGTGGCTGCCGAAGACGCTGGCCGCAAGGCCATGGAACACGGCATGCGCACCTTGGAAGTGGAAGTCAAGGGTCCGGGCGCCGGTCGTGAGAGCGCTCTGCGCGCGTTGCAGGCGGTGGGCTTTTCCATCACCTCGATCCGCGACGTCACGCCGATCCCGCACAACGGTTGCCGTCCGCGCAAGCGTCGTCGCGTCTGATCGGGTATTTGTTTCAGTGTTGCCGTCATCTTCCCCCGCGATGCGGGCGGAGATGGCGGTTGCGCCGTTCCGGACCCATTGGTCCTAGCATGAGGTCACGCTCGTGATTCAGAAGAACTGGCAGGAATTGATCAAGCCCTCCAAGCTCCAGGTCGAGCCCGGTGCCGACGCCGCCCGCGTCGCCACCGTGATTGCCGAACCCCTCGAACGCGGCTTCGGCATGACTTTGGGCAACAGCTTGCGTCGCATTTTGCTGTCCTCGCTTCAGGGTGCCGCGGTTACCGCCATCCAGATCGAGGGCGTGCTGCATGAGTTTTCGTCCGTTCCGGGTGTGCGGGAAGATGTCACCGACATCATCCTCAACATCAAGAATTTGGGCCTGCGCATGCATGGCGAAGGGCCGAAGCGTATGCAGCTGCGGGCCTCCGGCCCCGGTGAAGTCAAGGCCGGCATGATCGAAGCGGGTCATGACATCGAGATCATGGATCCCGATCTGGTGCTGTGCACCTTGGATCAGGGCGCCAAGCTGAACATCGAATTCACGGTGGAAACCGGCAAGGGCTATGTGCCGGCGTCGCAGAACCGCACCGAGGATTCGCCCATCGGCCTGATCCCCATCGATGCCATCTTCTCGCCGGTGAAGAAGGTCGCCTACAAGGTGGAAAACACCCGCGTCGGCCAGGTCACCGATTACGACAAGCTGTCCATGGTGCTCGAGACCAACGGCGCCGTCACCCCCGATGACGCGGTGGCCCTGGCCGCCCGCATCCTGCAGGACCAGTTGCAGCTGTTCATCAACTTCGACGAACCGACCCATGTGGTCGAGGAAGAGAAGAAGGACGAACTGCCCTTCAACAAGAACCTGCTGCGCAAGGTGGACGAGCTGGAATTGTCGGTTCGTTCGGCCAATTGCCTGAAGAACGACAACATCATCTATATCGGCGATCTGGTGCAAAAGACCGAAGCCGAGATGCTGCGGACCCCGAACTTCGGCCGCAAGTCCCTGAACGAGATCAAGGAAGTGCTCTCGCATATGGGCCTGCATTTGGGTATGGAAATCCCCAATTGGCCGCCGGAGAACATCGAGGACCTGGCCAAGAAGCTGGAAGAGCCCTACTAAGGGTGACTTTGTTACCACCGCGACGCGGCTGCCCCGCCAGCCCCGCGTCGCGGTGTAAGGTTTTTCAAAGGACCAATCCGGTCCGACCCGACCGTACCTGAAACAACAGGGCGGCCTGGGAATGCCATCGGTTCTCGCCCGGCGAGGCCAAGCTCAAGGAGAATGTCATGCGTCACGGAATGTCCGGTCGTAAGCTGAATCGCACCAGCTCGCATCGCAAGGCCATGTTTTCCAACATGGTTACCGCGCTGCTGAAGCACGAGCAGATCAAGACCACCCTGCCCAAGGCCAAGGATCTGCGTCCGATCGCCGAAAAGATCATCTCCCTGGGCAAGTCGGGCACCTTGCACGACCGTCGCCGCGCCTTCGCCATCCTGCGCGACGACGCCGTGGTCGCCAAGCTGTTCGCCGTCATCGGCCCGCGCTACAAGGCCCGCAACGGTGGCTACACCCGCGTGCTCAAGGCCGGTTTTCGTTACGGCGACTGCGCTCCCATGGCGGTGATCGAGCTGGTCGACCGCGATCCGTCGGCCAAGGGCACCGATTCCGGCCCGACCGCCGACAAGAACGCCGAATCCGAGGAATAAATCCCGCCGACTTCATGAAAAAGGCGCCGTGCGAACGGCGCCTTTTTTGTTGTCGGCGGCATGATGCGCTATTGCGCGGCGATACGGGCGGCGTTGGCGTTGGCGGCGGTGCGGGGGTTGGGGCGGTCCATGGCGCTGACATTGGCCTCGACCGTACGGGCCAGGGTGTTGAGGTCCATGCGGGAGGTGACGTTACGGGTTTTCAGCCGCGCGGCGAAGGCCTTGACGGTGTCGGGGCTGCCCGGTTTGCCGAACACCTGGGCGAAGCTGGCCCGGCCCAGCCCTTGATAGCACTTGGTCATCAGCACGGCCCCTTGGAACAGGGACAGGCTGAAGCCGCCCAGCAAGGTGGTGCGGGTGGCCTCCGATATGCTGCAAAAGGCGGCGGTCAGTTCGCGCTTGTCGTTGTCGGACAATGGGCCCAGAGCATTACGCACCTGCGGATCGTTGAGGGTTTCCCACCAGAAATCATGTTCGCGCGTATTGTTCTCCACCAGGATCGGTTCGGGGGCGGGGGGCATGATCGTCTTGGTCACGCCCTGGCCGTTGGTGATGGGGGTACCGCCGGCGGCGGCCACCGCCGCGTCCACCTCGGCGGCGGTCTTCAAATCCAGCAGCGCCGGCCCCAGTTCGCGCATCTTGGCCGCCGGCATGGGGGCATAATGGGCGACCAGCGGCACCTGCCATTCATGGATCAGATATTCATTCATGGCGGCATAGAGCCGACCGGCCTTGCTGGCCGCATCGTTGGGATCGCCGCCCAGGCTCTGGCGGAACTGGCGTTTGGCGTGGGTGCGCACGATCATGGCGATGATGTCGTGCACCGACCGACCGCAGCGCAGGCGGACGAAATCGTCATTAACCAGGCGTCCCTTGTCGTCCACCAGCAGGTGGTCGAAGGCCTCGCGCCGTTTGCGGAAGATCAGCAGGCAGCCGTGCAGCATGTCGGGGCTGGCCAGCACCGCATCATAGAAAGCATCGCCCTTAAGCTCACGGAAAGCGGGAATCAGGTCGCGATAGACATCAGCTACCGGGCCCTTCAGGGCCTCGGTGATGCGTTTGACCGCATTGTTGTGGTCTATCTCGCTCAACGCACACCTCTGGAAGCACCTCTGCTTCCTCCGACTTGGATGGCCCCATCCCCTCCTAAAGTCGCAAGGAATAATAATGAGCGATAAGCCAACCCAAAGCAAACAACACAATGTGACAAAGCCGCAGAGCACGTGGGGTTGACTTCCGAGGACGCTTGGTCGCATGGTCAGCGTCATGTACCGAAGGGGGGTCTCGACAGGCGAGGCTGAGAGGCCGGGGCAAGTGCCGGCGACCCTTTGAACCTGATCCGGGTCATGCCGGCGAAGGGATCGGACCACAACTCCGCCATTCGTCCAGCAGGCCCGTCCATTTTGAAGGCGGAACAACCATGCTCGACAATCCCGAGTCCCTTAAGGTCACCACCGGCGCCCTGCCCGGGTCGCGTAAGATCCATGTGGAAGGCTCGCGCGCCGATATCCGCGTGGCCATGCGCGAGGTAGACCTGGAGCCGTCGGCGGGGGAACCGCCGGTGCGCATCTATGACACCTCTGGGCCTTATACCGATCCGGCGGCGCCGGTGGACATCACCCGGGGCTTGCCGCAGATCCGCCGTCCGTGGGTGCTGGCCCGCGGTGACGTCGAGGAATATGAAGGCCGCGCCCACAAGCCGGAAGACGACGGCCTGAAGCCGGGCGAGGTCATCGGCGTGCCGGTGTTCGACCGCCAGGGCCTACGTCCGCTTCGGGCCAAGGCCGGGCAGGTGGTGACGCAGATGGCCTATGCCCGGCGCGGCATCGTCACCGCCGAGATGGAATATGTGGCCATCCGCGAAAACCTGCGCATCGCCGAAGCGCGCGAAGCGGCTGAGCGCGACGGCGAGGATTTCGGCGCCGACATCCCCGATCAGGTGACGCCTGAATTCGTCCGCGATGAAATCGCCCGCGGCCGCGCCATCATCCCCGCCAATATCAACCACCCGGAAACCGAGCCGATGATCATCGGCCGCAACTTCCTGACCAAGATCAACGCCAATATCGGCAATTCCGCCGTGGCGTCGAGCGTGTCGGAAGAAGTGGAAAAGATGGTGTGGTCCATCCGCTGGGGCGGCGACACGGTGATGGATCTGTCCACGGGCCGCCATATCCACGCGACGCGGGAATGGATCTTGCGCAATGCGCCGGTGCCCATCGGCACCGTGCCCATCTATCAGGCGTTGGAAAAGGTCGACGGCAGGGCCGAGGACCTGACGTGGGAAGTGTTCCGCGACACCTTGATCGAACAATGCGAGCAGGGCGTCGATTATTTCACCATCCATGCCGGTCTGCGTCTGGCCTATATCCCACTGACCGCAAAACGGGTCACCGGCATCGTCAGCCGGGGCGGCTCGATCATGGCCAAGTGGTGCCTAGCCCATCACAAGGAAAACTTCCTTTACACCCATTTCGAGGATATCTGCGAAATCCTCAAGGCCTATGACGTGGCGTTTTCCTTAGGCGACGGCCTGCGTCCCGGCTCCATCGCCGATGCCAACGATGCCGCCCAGTTCGCCGAGTTGGAGACCCTGGGCGAATTGACCAAGATCGCCTGGAAGCACGATTGCCAGGTGATGATCGAAGGGCCGGGCCACGTGCCCATGCACAAGATCAAGGTCAACGTGGAAAAGCAGCTGAAGCTGTGCGGCGAGGCGCCGTTCTATACCTTGGGGCCGTTGGTCACCGATATCGCGCCCGGCTACGACCACATCACCAGTGCCATCGGCGCGGCGATGATCGGTTGGTTCGGCACCGCCATGCTGTGCTATGTGACGCCGAAGGAGCATCTGGGCTTGCCCGACCGCCAGGACGTGCGCGAGGGGGTGGTCACCTACAAGCTGGCGGCCCACGCCGCCGATCTGGCCAAGGGGGTGCCGGCGGCGCGCCAGCGTGACGACGCGCTCTCCCGCGCCCGCTTCCAGTTCCGCTGGCGCGACCAGTTCAACCTGTCGCTGGACCCGGACAAGGCGTTGGAATTCCACGACCAGACCCTGCCGGCGGAAGGGGCCAAGGTCGCGCATTTCTGTTCCATGTGCGGACCGAAATTCTGCGCCTACAAGATCAGTCAGGAGGTAAGGGACATGGCTGCGGAGCAGCTTTCCGCCGAGACGGCGGAGCAGCTTTCCGCCGAGACGGCGGAGCAGGGCATGGAGCAGATGAGCGAGAAGTTCCGCAGCGAAGGCGGGGAAATCTATAAGCCTGAAAAGCCGGCGGCGGAGTAATTTTTGTCCGATCCGTCCATCGCAAACCGCCTGAACAACACGGATACTCTAAATGCTCAGCTAGCCGGTGCTCCATGCCCGCGGGCGCTTCATGCCGGCGATCTTGCAGGCCTGCTGCACATAGCCATAAGGAAACAGCTCGAACAGCCGGTTGCGCCCGGCCCCGGTAGCCTGCGTCAGGTGTTTCATCACGTGGCGGGCGTCGGGGGCAACCTGATGTTGCTCCAGCCATTGGCGCATGAAGCGGAAAACCAGCCAATGGTCGTCGGTCAGGGCGATGCCTTCGGCTTCGGCCGCCTGCTGGGCAAATGCCTCGTCCCATTGGCCGGGATCGATCAGATAGCCTTCCGCGTCCACATTGGTCATGGCGTGCTGTCCCGCTGATGATGGCCTCATGCTGCTTGGTTTATGAGCGCCATGGGATTGACTGTGGTCAAGTGCCTGATTTGACTAATGTCAATAACAGGACGGTGGATATTTCTACAGTTCTGTTGACGGAAGTCAAAGAGCAATAATGACGAAATGCAGATGATGCCACACACCCAATGACGCTCATGCCGAACGCGCCGGGTAGACCGGGTCCGAACTCCCCCCTCATTTCGGACCCGGTCTTATTTTTTCTTGACCGGGATCAAACCATTTTTGCCCCCGTTCAGGTGCAGTGGCCAGGAAATCGCCGATTGGGGGCCATGATGACGACGATGATCCAGGTGGCCGAGGAGGTGCGGGGCGAGGATGTGGACATCCTGGCCCGGGTACCCATGTTCGCCGGTATCGACGCCCCCACTCTGGCCCGCATGGCCCAGGTGGCGCGGGTGGTCCGGGTTCCCCGGGGCACCGTGCTGTTTTCCCAAGGTGACGACGCCAAGGCGCTTTACGTGCTGCTGGAAGGTCAGGTCGGCCTGTCGGGCAAGGTCGAGGATCTGGGCGACGATACCGTGGTCGAGATCTTGGATGCGGGCGAAGCCTTCGTCGCCGCCGCCGTGTTGACCGGCAAGCCCTATCTGATCGGCGCCACCGCGCTGACCCCGGCCCGGGTACTGGAACTGCCGCGTCAGGCGCTGCTGGACGATCTGCGCGCCAGCCCCGATCTGGCCTTGGCCATGCTCGGATCCCTGGCCCGGCATTTCCGGCTGCTGGTGCGTGAAGTCAAGGACTTGAAGCTGAAATCGGCCAGCCAGCGGCTGGCGCTTTATCTGCTGGGGCTGACGCCAAGGCGGCGTGGCACAGTGATCGTGCGCCTGCCCCACAACAAAGGCCTGATCGCCGCCCGCGTGGGGGTGCGCCCGGAAACCCTGTCACGGGCCTTCGCCCAGTTGAAGGGACACGGCGTGGTGGTGGACGGGCAGAATGTGGCCATCGCCGACTTGGCGGTGCTGGTGGATTATTGCCACGAAGGATGGGAGAACGTTTGATACCGCCCGGCCAATGAACTGACCCGTTGGGCCAGTTCATGCCGAGACGGTCATGCTCAGACGCCGCGGAAACAGTTGAGCGCGAAAGCGCAGGCGAAAAATTCGTCCGATCCCCGGGGCGGAATCACCTGGACGGATGAGCGAACCCACCCCATCTGGGGGAAGGACTGAAGACCCGACGCGGGTGCGCCGCTTGACGCCTCGCTTGCACGTTTCTACAGTGATCGCAACACCCCATGGCGGCCCCACGGCCCCGATTCGACAAACAGAACGCAAGGAAGACGGTTATGAAGAATGTGACTGACCAGACGTTCGAGGCCGAGGTCCTGAAGGCCGATGGCCCGGTCCTGGTGGATTTCTGGGCCGAATGGTGCGGCCCCTGCCGCCAGATCGCCCCGGCCCTGGAAGACCTGGCCAAGGATCTGGAAGGCAAACTGACCGTCGCCAAGATCAATATCGACGAAAACCCCGGCACCCCGGGCAAATACGGCGTGCGCGGCATCCCCACCCTGATGATCTTCAAGGGTGGTCAGGTCGCCGCCACCAAGATCGGGGCCCTGCCGAAAAGCAAGCTGGTGGAATGGGTGCAGTCCAGCCTGTAAGGCCGGCTCCCGGATCGACCATACGGACCCCATCCCGACGGATGGGGTCTTTTTTTGCGCAAAAAAAGGGCGAGCCTGAAGGCCCGCCCGGAAGTCTAGAGGAGGAGATACGCTCTTCGTTCGATCTCCCGCCGCCGTCTCGGGACGGCGGCTGGCGGCACTATAGCCACAATTACCTACCCTTTGGAATAGCCTTATAGAAAAGTGGAAAAATTTCTTATGAAGCGTCATTACCCTGCAACCAGCCGAAACCGTGGGCCAATCCTGGAGGTGCTGCGCCAATTCCTGCCACCCGAAGGGGTGGTATTGGAAGTCGCCTCGGGTAGTGGCGAGCATGCCTGCTGGTTCACCTCGCAACTGCCGAATTTAATCTGGCAACCCAGCGACGGCGATGCCGATTGTCTGCCCTCCATCGAGGCCTGGCGCCAGGACCAGGGTTTAAACGCCCGTATCCGGCCCCCTCTGCATCTGGACGTGACCGCGCCATGGCCAGCTCTGCACGCCGATGCCATCTTCTGCGCCAACATGGTCCATATCTCGCCCTGGGCCGCGACCCAAGGCCTGATGATCGGGGCCGGCAAGGTGCTGCCGCCCCAAGGCGTGCTGGTGCTCTATGGCCCGTTCATGCTGAACGGTCGCCACACTGCCCCGTCCAACGCTGACTTCGACGCCGATCTGCGCGCCCGCAACCCGCACTGGGGCGTGCGCGACCTGGAAGCCGTTGGCGCCCTGGCCAGCGAAGCCGGCCTTGATCACCTGGAGACCATCGCCATGCCCGCCAACAATCTGAGCGTGGTCTGGCGCAAACGCCCTTGACATAAGAAACAACTACAGTTACAAATTTCGCATGAGCAAGAATTGCCGTTTCGCCGTTGCCGTTCACACCTGCACGCTTCTGGGCATGAGTGACGGGCAGCCTTTGACCTCGGATTGGATCGCCGGCAGCGTCAATACCAATCCGGTGGTCATCCGTCGCCTGTTGTCGGTCCTGGCCAAGGCCGGATTGGTGACATCGATCAGGGGCAGCAATGGCGGTTCGGTGCTGGCGCGATTACCCCAGGCCATCACTTTGCTGGACATTCAGCAGGCGGTGGACGACGACACCGAGCCGGCCTTGCACAACCAACCGCCCAACCAGAAATGTCCGGTCGGGCGCGGCATCCAGCCGGTGTTGCGCCAAGTCATCGACCGGGCCGAAGCGGCGCGGGAAGCGGTTTTATCCACCACCTTGCTGGCGGAAGTGATCGCCGCCATCAAATCCGGCGGTTAATTTTTGTCCTTTAATGTAACTGTAATTACTACCATTACATGGAGCCCGTCATGAGCAGTATCACCATTCTCTATCATTCCGGTTATGGTCACACCGCCGTGGTCGCCAAGGCGGTGGCTGAGGGCGCCGCCCAGGTGGCCGGCACCCAGGTGCATCTGATTCCCATCGAGGAATTCGAGGCGCATCAGCCGCAGATCGACGCCGCCGATGCCATCATCTTCGGCTCGCCCACCTATATGGGGGCGGTGTCGGGCCCGTTCAAAACCTTCATGGATGCCACCGCCAAGATCTGGTACGGGCGCGGCTGGCAGGACAAGCTGGCCGCCGGTTTCACCGTTTCGGCCAGCCAAAGCGGCGACAAACTGGCGACCTTGCAGCAATTGTCGGTTTTCGCCGCCCAGCACGGCATGGTCTGGGTCAGCCTGAACCTGATGCCGGGCAACAACAATTCCAAGGGCAGCGTCAACGATCTGAACCGCTTGGGCAGCTTCCTGGGCGCCATGGCCCAGGCCAACGCCGACGAGGGGGCCGAAGCGACGCCGCCGCAATCCGACCGCGACACCGCCGCCCATCTGGGCCGCCGGGTGGCCGAAGCGGCCTTGCGCTGGAAGCAATAACCAAAACAAAACCCCCGCCCGGTCACCCGGGCGGGGGTTCATTTTATCTCTTCCCGTCACGCCCCCGTCGGGCTTGTGACGTCTCCGCCTTCTATTTCGTCACCCCCGCGAAGGCGGGGGTCCAGGAGTCGCGGGAAAGGTGGTCGTGCACCCCCTGGATTCCCGCCTGCGCGGGAATGACGATAAAGGCAGGCTTAGTACATGTGCTGGCCGCCATTGATGGAAATGGTCGAACCGGTAACGAAATCGGCATTGTCGGCGATCAGGAACATCACACCGCGGGCGATATCGTCGGCGCGGCCCAGGCGGCCCACCGGGATCTTGGCGATGATCTTTTCCAGCACCGCCGGCGGCACCGAGCGGACCATGTCGGTGTCGACATAGCCCGGGGCGATGGCGTTGACGGTGATGTTCTTGGCCGCGCCTTCCTGGGCCAGGGCCTTGGTGAAGCCATGGATGCCCGACTTGGCGGCGGCATAGTTGACCTGACCGTACTGGCCGGCCTGACCGTTGATGGAGCCGATATTGACGATACGGCCGAAACCGCGTTCGCGCATGGATTCGATCATCAGCCGGGCCAGGTTGAAGCAGCTGGTCAGGTTGGTGTGAATCACGTCTTCCCACATCTGGTAGGTCATGCGGTGAAGGGTGGCGTCGCGGGTGATGCCGGCATTGTTCACCAGGATTTCGATCGGCCCCATATCCTGGGTGATCTTGGCGACGGCGGCCTCACATTCGGCATAATTGGACACGTCCCAGCGATAGCTGGTGATGCCGGTTTCCTCGGTGAATTTCTGCGCCGCTTCGACGTTGCCGCAATAATTGGCGGCGACACGATAGCCATTGGCCTTCAGGGTTTCAGAGATGCAACGGCCAATACCGCGGGTACCACCGGTAACAAGTGCAACACGCCCCATGGTTATCTCCTGTCTTTCTGCTTTGGCCGGCTGTTTTTTGTCCGGCTTTTTCGTTTCCACCCGGTATACGAAGGGGGAGCCGCCGGGCGGGTCTCGCGGCTCCCCGATTTTCTGCCTTCAGCCGCGCGGCGCCCGGGATGCTCCCATGCGTGCTTCGCACGCGGCGCGCCCGGCACGGGCAGTCACAGACAAATCAACGCTCGATGCACATGGCGATGCCCATGCCGCCGCCGATGCACAAGGTGGCCAGACCCTTCTTGGCGTCGCGCTTGACCATTTCGTGGATCAACGACACCAGGACGCGGCAGCCCGAGGCGCCGATGGGGTGACCGATGGCGATGGCGCCGCCATTGACGTTGACCTTGCTGGTGTCCCAGCCCATGCTCTTGTTGACGGCGATGGCCTGGGAGGCGAAGGCTTCGTTGGCTTCGATCAGGTCGAGCTGTTCATGGGTCCAGCCGGCCTTTTCCAGGGCCAGCTTGGAGGCCGGCACCGGGCCGATGCCCATGACCTTGGGGTCGACGCCGGCGGTGGCCCAGCTCTTGATCGTGGCCAAGGGCTTGAGACCGCGCTTGGCGGCTTCCTCCGCGCTCATCAGAACGACGGCCGCCGCGCCGTCATTGATGCCCGAGGCATTGCCGGCGGTGACGGTGCCGGCCTTGTCGAAGGCGGGCTTCAGCTTGGCCATGGCTTCGACGGTGGCGCCCGAACGGATGTATTCGTCGGTGTCGAACAGCTTTTCTTCCTTCTTCACCACGATCTTGACCGGGACGATTTCGTCCTTGAAACGGCCCGACTTGACGGCGGCTTCGGCCTTGTTCTGCGAGGCGACGGCGAATTCGTCCTGTTCCTCGCGGGTGATGCCGTATTCCTTGGCCACGTTCTCGGCGGTGACGCCCATGTGATAGGCGTTGAACACGTCGGTCAGGCCGTCATTGATCATGGTGTCGACGAAGCCCATCGGCCCCATCTTGATGCCGCCGCGCAAGTATCCGGCGTGCTGCGAGTTGCTCATGCTTTCATGGCCGCCGGCCACCACCACCTTGGAATCACCGGCCAGGATGGCCTGCATGCCCAAGGCGACGGCGCGCAGGCCGGAGCCGCAGACCTGATTGATGGTCATGGCGGTGGAACCGATGGGCAGACCGGCCTTCAACGCCGCCTGACGGGCGGTGTTCATGCCGTTGCCGGCGGACAGGATGTGCCCCATCAGCACTTCCGACACGTCCTCGGCGGCGACATTGGCGCGGGACAGGACTTCGCGGATGACGATCTCGCCCAGCTGCGCAGCCTGATAGCCGGAAAGGGAACCGCTGAACGACCCAACCGGGGTACGGGCGGCGGAAACGATAACGATATCGGTCATGACAGGCTGCTCCTTCAGATGGACATAATTGGTCGTTGTCAGGACTGTTTTTAAAATAATCTGTAAGTTTCATAGTACGGCTGCGCACCATCGCGCAACCGATTCATTGCAACAGAGAACGTTTCAGCCAATTGGCCAAGGGTGTGTAGACCTCGCTGCCGGCGCGGGCCGACAGCAGCATACCCACATGGCCACCCTTGACCATCATGGTTTTCGCACCCCTGACCGCCATTGCCAATGGTAGAGCGGATTCGGGCGGAACAATACGGTCACGTTCAGGGATCAGGGCCAACAGCGGCAGAGTGAGTTGACCCGGATCGACCACGTGGCCACCCACCCGCCAGCGCCCCAGCATGGTGTCGTTGGCGCCGTACCAGCCCGACAGGCATTCGCGCGCCACCGGCCCGGCCAGATCGACACCGTCATTGGCCCAGTCCTCCAGGGCGACGAAATCCCGCGCCCGGGCCGAGCGGCGCTTGAGCCGGGCGAAGGCGGCGAATTTGCGTGCGGTCAGTCCCGGATCGAGCGAGGCGAACAAGGCTTGCAGGACATCCAGCGGCAAGGTGCCGGTAACCTTGATCAGACCATCCAGCCCCGGCCCCAGGGCGCGCAACAGCTTGCCGTGGGCCTCGCGCCCGGCATGAAAGTTCCACGGCGTCGCCAAGAGGGCCAGCCCCTTGACGTCGTCACGGCGGCGCAGCGCCAGGGCCAAAGCCAGATCGCCGCCCATGCAATAGCCGGCCAGGGCGGGCTTTTGCCCGGTGACGGCGATGACATGGTCGAGCATCTGCTCAAGCCGACCGGCGATATAATCGGTCAGGGTGAAATCGCGTTCCGTTTCCCCCGGCGCGTCCCAATCCACCAGGAACGGCGACAGGCCGCGCGCCGCCAGGGCGCGAACCAGCGAGCGCCGGCGGCTGAGGTCGAGGATGTAACAGCGGTTGATCAGCGACGGCACCACCAGCACCGGCGGGCCGGCGCCGTCGGGTGAGCGATAATCCAGCAGCCGGGTGCTGCCCTGATGCCACGACACCGGCACGTCCGGCATGTCGCGATGATGGCGGTGACGGCGGTAAAGCGCGACACCATCCAGCACCGCTTCATGGCGTCTCAGGCTTTCGGCGGCGATGGCGTCTTCAAAACATTTCCACCCGTCGGGTCCGGCGGCGTCGAGGCTTGCCTTCAACTCCGCCGCCTTCGCCGCCAGCTTGGGATTCCAGGGCAGCGACCCGCTCTTCCAAAGCGGCAAGGCGGCGCGCGAGCCCATCAGGGTCGTCGCATGGGCCAGCAGGTGCAGCGGCAACGGGCGCGGCCCCTGGCGTGGATGATCCGGGGGAAGCGTTTGGGCTTGGCGCGCGTGCCGATGGGGCATCCGGAACCGTGACCTCGTTGGCGGGGGAAGCACCGGCATTCGCCGCATGGACAAAGGCATTCGCCCCTTCGGTCATGGCGGCGATGCCACGGGCGAGCGCCTCGGCCAGCGCCGGTTCATTGGCCATGGCCGTCACCTGTTCCTGCCACAGATCAAGGTAACGGCGCGCGAGCGAATTGAAATCCGGCGGCGCTTCAGACATGACTGCACCATACTCCCGGCGGGGGTTTTTGACCAGAGCCGCGACACCCCATCTTGTTGCAGCGCCATGAAAAATCTCTTGCCATTCGTCGCGATTGCGAAAACTCTGATAGCATAGAATGAAAATCCAACAGCGGAAGTGAAGCGACGATGTCCGAGACGAAAAGCACGGCCCAAGCGCCTATCACCATCAAGAAATACGCCAACCGGCGCCTGTACAACACGGCGACGTCCAGCTATGTCACGCTGGACCACTTGGCGCAGATGGTCAAGGAAGGGACCGACTTCGTCGTCTACGATGCCAAGTCGGGCGAGGACATCACCCGCTCCGTGCTGACCCAGATCATCGTCGAGGAAGAATCCAAAGGTGGCCAAAACCTGCTGCCCATCGGCTTCCTGCGTCAACTGATCGGCTTTTACGGCGATTCCTTGGGCGGGCTGGTGCCGCGCTACCTGGAACATTCCATGCAGTCCTTCGCCACCAACGAACAGCAGATGCGCGCCGTGATGGAAAAGGCCCTGGACGGCCTGTTCCCTTTCAACCAGATCGAGGAAATGGGCAAGCAGAACATGGCCTTCTTTGAATCGGCCATGAAGATGTTCACCCCCAATTTCTTCCAACTGGGCGAGGACGGCTTGCCCAAGATGCCCGCCGCGCCGGGGCTTGAGGAATTGCAGGCGCAGATGGTCGCCTTGCAGCAGCAGATCATCTCGCTGACCAAAAAGAAATAACCCCTTCCGCCTGAATTTGATCCCATTGCCCAGCGTGAGCCTGCGGGCTTATGCTGGATTTTGGCTTTTGGTTCGGTGGCAGGAGGTCGCCTTTGGGCGATTTGACCACATCTCCGCTTGATCCGCGCACTGCCGCCTTGCAGATAAGGCCGACGGCAAGTGCTGCCTTGCGTCCCACCGATCCGACCCGGGAACGCTTTCAGGTCGGCGACAACAAAGTCGCCAACCAGGATGCCGGGGCGGTCGAGGATCAGGCCGGCCAGCTCGGTGTCGACGCCGATGAAACCGGCGGCCTGGGCGCCCAGACTATCCGGCAGAAAAGCGCTCGCGGCGGGCCGGGCCTGCTGGGGGCCTTCACCAATTTCCTCGCCAAGATATTCACTCAGGCCGACGGTGCCGCCGACAGCGCCGCCTCGGTTCGGCTGAATGGCATCGGCGCCTATGGCCGCGCCAATGCCCAGCAGCCGTCCGTGACCGCCCAGGCCATGGACAATGTGCAAAATCCCGGCCTCCCCCGCCTGGCCTCCGGTCGGGTGCTGGATTTGATGGCCTGACCTTCCTCCCAGAAAAAGCCATACGCCAGACATAAGCATGACCATCGGCATAGGCCGAGGGGCGAAAATGTGTGCCCGAAGCGTTGCGATCACACGCCAGATAAAGATTGTTTAATATCCATTAAATATTTGAACTTACTGTTCAAACATGGTCCATTGCCTAAAAATTAGATAAAATTGCCATCAATTTGATGATAAATACTTGCAATTATTCCCTTGCTTTACATCTATCCCCGTCCTATCAGCCTGTGCGGATGACGCAAGAAGCGGCAACCGCAGGGTGTGGGGGAGAGCAAGCAATGCACAAGATGGCCAGCATCGCAGTGTCCAGTCACCGAGGCCATCCATGAGCCGCCCGGCCCATGCCCGGCGGCTGGATATTTATGTCGCCTTCGCCTTCGCCGCCGCCGATGTGCTGCTGGAAATCGACAAGAACGGCCAAGTGGTCTTCGCCGTCGGCGCCGCCCGCGCCTTGCTGGGCTGGCCGGCGCGGGTGCTGGCGGGCATGCGCCTCGACGATTTGATCGCCCCCGCCGACCATGGCCGTGCCACCGCCGCGCTTTCGACCATGGCGCGGGGCGAGCGTGTGCGCAACTCGTCGGTTTCCCTGCGTAAACAGGACGGCAGCGTATCGCCGGGTCTGCTGTCGGGCTATCGCAGCCCCGACGATCCCGCGCGCCTGCTGGTGGTTTTGGGGCATTCTGCTTGCAGTTGCGCGCCGTTGGAACGGAGGCTGGCGCAAAGCGGCCTCTTGGATCAGGACAGCTTTCAGGCCCGCACCCGCCATCTGCTGGACCAGGACAGCAGTGACGCCCCCTATGTGCTGACCATGATCGACCTGCCGGAAATCCCCCGGCTGCGCCAGCAGGCCGGCACCGAGCAGACGGAAAGCATGGTCGCCGCCATCGGTGCCTATTTGCGCGATCATTCCGTCGGCGGCGATACCGCCGGTCAGTTCAACGACACCACCTATGGTCTGGTGCATGATTCCAATCTGGTGCGGGACGACATTTCCGCCGCCATCAGCCATATCGCCCGCCAGACGGTGCCCGATGCCCCGCCCGTGCTGGCCAAAACCCATTCCATCACCCTGGACGTGGCCGATGCGTCGCCCGAGGAAGCCGCCGCCGCCCTGACCCACGCGGTCACCGGTTTTATCAACGATGGCGGCGGCGGCACCTTGGCCACCCTGTCCGCCGGCCTGCAACCGCGCATGTCCGACGCCATGACCCGCATGCGCGCCTTGCGCCGGCTGATCGAGCGCGGCGACTTTCACATGGTGTTCCAGCCCATCGTCGATTTGTGGACCAACACCATCCAGCACCTGGAATGCCTGGTGCGGTTGGGCGACAGCGAAACCACCCCGTTCGACACCGTCACCTTCGCCGAAAACATGGGCCTTGCCGGTCAACTCGATCTGGCGGTGTGCGAGCGCATATTCGCCATGATGCGTCAGGGGCCGGCCTCGGATCCATCGCTGAAATTCGCCATCAATCTGTCGGGCCGCACGCTGACCTCGCCCGACAGCACCAGCCGGTTGCGGCTGCTGCTGGATGGGGCCGCCGATCTGCGCGGACGGGTATCGTTCGAGATCACCGAATCGGCGGCCATGGGTGAACTGGCCGCCGTCAACGCCCTGTTGCAGGAAATCCGGGGCAAGGGCTTTCCGGTCTGCCTGGATGATTTCGGCGCCGGCGCCGCCGCCTTTCACTACCTGCGTGAGTTGAAGGTGGATCACGTCAAGATCGACGGGCTTTACATCAAGAACGCCCTCAGGAGCGGCGAAAGCGTCTCGTTCATCAAGGCCATCGTCGGCCTGTGCGCTGAGCTGGGCATCGGCACCACCGCCGAATGCGTTGAAGACCCGGAAACGGCAAATCTGTTGAAGTTACTTAAAGTAAAATACGGTCAAGGCTGGTATTTCGGCAAACCCTTTCGTCCGTCACACACCGCCGTCACCGACACCCGAACCCCCTGGGTCACACCGCAAACATCCTGGCGCAATGGTCTTTTGTGCTTCACCCCACCCGACGGCAATCTGGGGCGGCTGGGGGCCTCACCATCGCGTTGAATGGGGCGAAACCCTGCCGTGACCGCGAAAAATTTCGGATATCCACAGTGGTATCACCGCACCTGAAGGCGCATATACCGATAACGGCACCAACCTGGACGCTCCCTCCCCACTCGGGTGAGGCAAGTCCAGAAGCGCCCCACCCCCTCCGGCGCGTCACCTCTAGGTTGTTTTGATCGAACGAACAAATAAACAAAATATATAACAGACGATTCTATATTAATTCCAGACTCCATATCGATGATGTCATAATCAGGATATCCAGTATTGCCTCTTATCATTTTTCAGACTATGGACTGCACAGTCAAAGACCAAAGTTACAGCGAACTTGACTTTCACTCAGCCACAGCAACGAAACCAGAATCGCCCCATGACCGAAGAAAAAGCCCCCCCCATTTCCCGTCCGGTCAACCGCGCCAATGATACGGATCGCCATGTGGGCACCCGTATCCGCGAACGCCGTATCATGCTGGGTCTGTCCCAGCAGCAGATGGCCGATCTGATCGGTGTGACCTATCAACAGGCACACAAATACGAACGCGGCATCAACCGCATTTCCGCCGGACGTCTGTATGAAATCGCCCAGGTTCTGGGCGTTCCGGTCAGCTATTTCTTTGAGGGTCTGGACAACCAACGGGCCACCGATCTGACCGCCCGCCAGCGCATGTGCCTGGAACTGGCCCGCAATTTTTCCAGCATCCAGAACGAAAAGCATCAGGAGGCCCTGTCACAGATGGCCCGCGCCCTGGCCGCTACCGCAGATTGATCCATCCGGTCTGATGATGCAGACGAAGGGCGGCCCGGGGGTCGCCCTTCGTCGTTACGGCGTCGACAACTTTTCGACGGCCCAGGTGGCGCATTCCGCCACCGATGGATCGGGGTGCGTCGTCAAGGTCCGCGCCGATGACAACAGCCGCCGATCACCACTGTTGCCCATGGCCACCAGGACGTTGCGCAGCAGCCGCTCCAGGCCGATGCGCTTGACCGGCGATGCGGCGAATACCTGACGGAAGCCGGCATCATCCAGTGACGCCAGATCGGCCAGGCGCGGAGCCAGCATTTCCATGCGCGGCAAATAATCGGGATCGGTGGTGGCGGGGGCGAATTTGTTCCAAGGACAAGCGGCCATGCAATCGTCGCAGCCATAGATGCGGTTGCCCAGATTTGGCCGCAAGTCGGGGTCGATGGCGCCCTGGTGCTCGATGGTCAGATAGGAAATGCAGCGCCGCGGCTCGATCCGCCCCAGCCCGTCCAAGGCCGCGGTCGGGCAGGCATCGACACAGGCTCGGCACGAGCCGCAATGATCGGCCTCCGCCGGATCGGGCGGCACTTCCAGCGTAGTGTAGATTTCCCCCAGGAACAGCCACGAGCCGAAGCGGCGCGACACCACATTGGTGTGCCGCCCCTGCCAGCCCAGGCCCGAACGGGCGGCAATGGGCTTTTCCATCACCGGGGCGGTATCGACGAACACCTTGAGATCGCCGCCCAAGCTCTCGACCATCCAGCGGGCCAGCGCCTTCAGGCGCTTTTTCACCACGTCGTGGTAGTCCTTGCCGCGGGCATAGACGCTGATATTGCCGCGATCACGCTGGGCCAGCAGCGCCAGGGCATCGCCCGCCGGGGCGTAATTGCAGCCCAAGGTCACCACCGAACGGACTTCGGCCCACAATCCTTGCGGACTGGCCCGCTGATCCATGCGCTCGGCCATCCAGCCCATGCCGCCATGGCGGCCCTCGGCCACATACTGGTCAAGCGCCGCCCGCCAGGCCGGATCGGCGACAGCGGGGGCGAAGCCAACCGCGTCGAAGCCCAATTCCAGGGCTTTGGCGCGGATGAGGTGTTTTGCCCGCGCGCCCGGAACGGGCGGCTCAGTCGCCGCTCGGGCTTGGGTGTCGTCAGCCACGGCCGCGATAGGAGGGGACGCCCTGGTCGGGCAGCCACAGCCCGACCGGCGGTGCCCCGGTCTGCCAGAACACGTCGATGGGGATGCCGCCGCGCGGATACCAATAGCCGCCGATGCGCAGCCATTTCGGCTTGGTCGCCTCAGCCACCCGCTTGCCGATCATCACCGTGCAGGCCTCGTGGAAGGCGCCGTGATTGCGGAAACTGCCCAGGAACAGCTTCAACGACTTGGATTCCACCAGATGGTCTTCGGGAACGTAATCGATGACCAGATGGGCGAAATCGGGCTGGCCGGTGATCGGACACAAAGAGGTGAATTCGGGGGCGGTGAAGCGCACGCTGTAGACATCGCCGGGATGGGGGTTGGGCACCACTTCCAGCCGAGCCGTTTCGGGATCGTCGGGCAGGGCGGCGGACTGACCCAATTGGGTCAGATGGGGATAATCGGCCATATCTATTTCCCGTTCATCTTCCTGATGGTGTTGGTGGTGCTTTGGCCTTCCACCAGATTGGCCAGAACCACCCGTCCGCCCCAGCCGATGACGTCCTCGGCCCCCACCACGGTCTCGACGGTGTAATCGGCGCCCTTGACCAGGACATCGGGGCGCAAATGGCGGATCAGCTCCAAAGGCGTGTCCTCACCGAAAATCACCACCATGTCGACCATGGCCAGCGACGCCAGCACGGTGGCGCGGGCCGCTTCCGACTGCACCGGACGGGTCGGGCCTTTGAGGCGGGCGACCGAGGCGTCGGAATTCAGCCCGACCACCAGCCGGTCACACGCGGCGCGGGCCTGGCTCAGCAAAGAGATATGGCCGGGATGCAAAAGATCGAAACAACCATTGGTGAAGCCGACGCTTTCGCCCTTGCGGTGCCAGATTTCCGCCTGATCGCGGGCGCCGTCCCAGCCCAGAACCTTGGTCTCGCCCAGGCACAGATCGTCGTGATGCAGGGCGGCGATGACTTCATCGGCATAGGCGACGGCGGTGCCGACCTTGGCGACGACGATGCCGGCGGCCACATTGGCCAGCCGCGCCCCCTCCAGCAGTGAACCGCCGGCGGCGAGCACGGCGGCCAAGGTGGCGACCACGGTGTCGCCGGCGCCCGAGACGTCGAACACCTCGCGCGCCTGCGCCGGCAGGTGATGGACCTGACCGTCATCGCTCACCAGGGTCATGCCGTCCTGCGACCGGGTGGCCAGCACCGCGCCGACCCCGCAAGAGGTGATCAGGTGACGACAGGCGGCGACGATGGCCGCGTCGTCCGCGACGCTCATGCCGGTGGCCTCGAACAATTCCTTGCGGTTGGGGGTCAGCACGGTGGCGCCGCGATAGCGGCTGTAATCATTGCCCTTGGGGTCGACCACCACCGGCGTGCCGCATTCCCTGGCCGTCTTGATCAAGTCCGCCGGCACCGGTGGCGACAGCACGCCCTTGCCGTAATCGGACAGCACCACCGCGCCCGAACGCCCGATCAAGGCGCCGGCCCGCTCCAGCACCTGACGCACGCTGGTGGGCGCCAGGTGCTGACTGGTTTCGCGGTCGGCGCGCAGCAATTGCTGGGCGGAAGCGAAGAAGCGGGTCTTGATGGTGGTCTGGCGCTGGCTTTCCACCACCAGACAGGGGTCGATGCCGGCATGGTCGCCCAGCAGCCGCCCGACCTCACGCCCGGCATCGTCGTCGCCGACCACGGCGACGAACGTGGGCACTGCCCCCAAGGCCACCAGATTGCGCACCACATTGCCGGCACCGCCCAGCATGGCCACCTCACGCTCGATGCGCAGCACCGGGATGGGCGCCTCGGGTGAAATGCGCTCCACCGCGCCATAGATGAAGCGATCCAGCATGGCGTCGCCGACGCACAACACTGGCTTGTCCTTCAAACCGGCGACCCGATCGGCCAGCACAGAAAGTTCGGTCATGGATTGATCCCGCGTGATGTCCTGCCGGTCAGCTAACCCAAGGACGGCAGGGTTGCAAGAAAAATGCCTTCAGGTGCTGAGGAAGGCGCGTTCGGCGCCGTGCAGCACCAGGGCGGTCAGGCGGTTGCTGTCATAGGCGCGGGTATCGATGCCGATGCGGTTGTGCCGCACCTGGGGCTCGGGCGTCGGGGTGTGACCATGCACCACCACCTTGCCATGCCAGCGCTGATCATCGAGAAACTCATGGCGTATCCACATGAGATCCGCCGGATCCTGCTGCTCGAGCGCGATGCCGGGGCGGATGCCGGCATGGACGAACAGATAATCCCCTTCCTGATGGCAGACCGGCAGGCCGGCGATGAAGTCGCGGTGCGCCTTGGGCAAGCTGCGCGCCAGCATGGCCCGCACCGCCTTGAGATCGCGGTCCCACCCCGGCGCCGGCACGGAATCGGCGTAGGAGCGCACGGTATCCAGACCGCCATAGGCGCACCAGCCCTTACCCGCCGCCACGTCATCGAGGAAATCCAGCATCACTTCTTCATGGTTGCCCTTCAGGCAAATCCAGCGCGCCGTCGCCAGCGGTCCCGGCGGTGGGCCGGCCATCAGGCACTCCACCACCTGACGTGAATGCGGGCCGCGATCGATGAAATCGCCCAGAAAAATCACTGTCGAACGCGCCGGCGCGCGGTGTTCGACATCGGCGGCGATCAGGTCCAACAGCCCCCGCAACAGATCGGCGCGGCCATGAATATCGCCAATGGCGTAAACGCAGCCCCCCACAGGAACGCAAGGATTTCTGAAAGGATCGACCTGAGCTTCGGGACTGTTCATTTCGTTCTAGGCGCTCCCGCCGGGCCGTTGTATTTTGGACCTGGATAAACTTTGCCCGTTTATACGCGCAAGGACAACGCCGCCGGATCGGTCCCGGTGGTTTCGCCAGAATGGGGAACAGATGAACGCGACCGCGTTCGGGGACAAACCGCAGGAAATCGTCACGTCGGAGAATCTTCTCTACGACGCCGCCGAACGCGTGGGCCGCATCCGTGAAGGGCGCCAGGCGCTGCACCTGCATCTGTCGCGGCTGCTGCCGCCCAACCGCGAAGAGGCGAAGATCCGCATCGCCTTCCGCATGTTCGAGACCATGGTCGACATGTTTCGCGGCCAGATGTTCCTGTTGACCAACAACGACATCATGCTGATCTGCAAGGATGCCCGGCTGGCCGATCTGGACGCCATCGTCTACAAGCTGCGCGCCTTGTTCTCGAAAGACCCGCTGACCTATGCCGAGGTGGATGGCGAAGACCGCTTCGCCACCTTCTACGACCTGGAAAGCGAGTACGATTCCTTCTTCGCCGTCTGCGCCCAATTGCTGAACGAGGCGAAGAAGCGCGTGGTCCAGGCCCGCAACGCGGCGCCGGTGCAACCCCTGGATGCCCGCAACCTGACCAAGGTGCTCGAGCGCATCGGCGTCACCGACATCGCCGGGGTGGTCCGCCGCCAACCCTGCGTGCGTTTTTCCGAAAAGCAGACGGCGGAAGTGGCGTTCCAGGAATTCTACATGTCGATCATGGATCTGCAAAAGATCCTGGCCCCCGACGTCAATATCCTGGCCAATCGCTGGCTGTTCCAACATTTGTCGCAGGTGCTGGACCTGCGGGTCTTGTCGGTGCTGCAAGATGCCGGGTTCCGCAAGACGCCCACCGCGTTTTCCGTCAACCTCAACATGGCCACCGTCGAAACCCAGATGTTCCGCCAGTTCGAGGCCGCCATTCGCGGCAAGGCCGGGCTGGTGGTGGAATTCCAGTTGGTGGACATCTTCAATAACCTGGACGGCTTCTTCCGCGCCCGCGACTATCTGCGGGCGCGCGGACACAAAACCGTGCTGGACGGCATGAGCCCGATCACCTTGCAGTTCATGGACGCCGAGCGTTACGACTGCGACTACGTCAAGATCAACTGGAGCCAGGACATGGCCGACGACGTGGTCACCGCCGAATTGCACCACGCCCTTGGTCCGCTGGGCTTCCACCGCGTCATCCTGGCCCGCTGCGACACCGAAACGTCGATCACCTGGGGGCTGAACCAGGGCATCCATTATTTCCAGGGCCGCTTCCTCGATTCCATGGTCGCCGCCGTGACCATGGCCCAATGCGACAAGGCCAGCGCCTGCACCTTGGCCCAATGCAACCAGCGCCACGGGGTGATTTCCGGTCGATTGCGGGTCGATTGCGGCAATAACGACATGTTGGACAGCTTCCCGTCGCTCAAGGCCCTGAGGTAGGTCGCCCATGCTTGGAAACCTGCCCACCGCCAAAGCCCGTGTCGCCAGCCAGGAACATCTGCTGCTGGATTACCTGAACCGGTTGGAGCGCCACCGGTCGGATCGCCGTGCCGTGCACATCCATCTGTCGGGACTGTCCAAGCACAACCTGCGTGAACAGCATCTGCGCATCGCCGCCGCCACCTTCGACAATCTGGTCAAGATGCTGCAAGCCCAGGCCTTCACCTTGGGCAATGCCGATTTGATGGTGGTCTACAAGGCCCAGGCCCAGGACGAGGTGGAATCGTCCATCGTCAAGCTGCGCTTTTTGTTTTCCGACGACCAGTTGATCATCGACGACGCGCAAAAGGGCACGTTGTGCACCTGGTACGACCTGGAAAAGGAGTACGACGTCCTGGTCGCCCTGGCCCAGCGCATGCTGGCCGAGGAACAGGCGCGGCGCCGGGCCGAGCAGGAACAGGCGGGGCTGGAAATGCGCGCCCAGGCCAAGCCCAAGGGCGCGCCGTTCACACCGGAATTGCTGGCCCGGGTCGAGGCCGGGTTGGGACAGGCCGACCTGTCCAACCTGATGCGCCGCCAAGCGGTGTGCGCCATCGTCGGGCAGTCGCCGCCGCAGCCGGTCTTCCACGAATTGTTCATCTCCATCGCCGATCTGCGCCAGACGTTGATGCCCAACGTCAACATGAATTCCAGTCCCTGGCTGTTCCAGCAATTGACGGAAACCCTGGATCGCCGGGTGTTGTCCTTGCTCAACAAGCACGACGACCGCACCTTGGAAGGCGACATCAGCATCAATCTGAACGTGTCGACCATCCTGTCGCCGGAATTCATGGTGTTCGACGACAACGTCAAGGCCGGCATGCGCGGCACCATCGTGCTGGAACTGCAAAAGGTCGACATCTTCGCCGATCTGGGCGCCTATCTGTTCGCCCGCGACTTCGCCCACGACCGCGGCTATCGCATTTGCGTCGACGGCCTGGCCTATTCCATGCTGCCCTTCGTCGATCGCGAGCGGTTGGGCGCCGACCTGATCAAGCTGATCTGGGATCCGTCGCTGACCGACGAAAAGGACCAGAAGACCGACGCGTTGCGCCGAATCGGCGTTACCCGCATCATCCTGGCCCGCTGCGACACGCCGTCGGCCATCGAATACGGTCATTCTGTCGGCATCACCTTGTTCCAGGGCCGCCATGTGGAACAGACGCTGATGAATGATGTCAGGCGTCGCGGCGTTGGCCGCGCCAGACCAAGATAATTGGGCGTTGGCCGCGCCAGAGCGCAAGTGATCGTACGATCAGATGACTCCCGCCAGCGCGGGAGTGACGGCCTTCTTGGCGGGAACGTTTCCCTCCACCCGAGTGCCCTGAAAAAACAGGTGGTCGAACAGGCCGCGTCAGTGAATGGTGCGAAGCTCCCCCATGGGGGCTTCGCCCATGTCGCCCATGGCGGCGACGATGGCGTCGCGGGTGGCCGGACAGATGGTTTTGGCCGCATCGGGAATCTCGATCTCGATGAAGCTGGCGCCGGTATCATCCTTACGCAACGCCGGCGCGAAGCCCGACTCCCGCAGCAGCCGCAAGGCGCCCTCGGGCTGTTCCAAGGCAGTGATCACCGCCTGGGTCAGCGGGTGGGGCAGGGCCGGCAGCACATCGAAATACAGTCGTCCGATACTGACGTGATCGCCCTGGGCGATGTGGCGCAGGATCGCTTCCGCCCGCGCGGCCACCGCCATCATGGTGTGGCGGGGCTTGGCCCGCTCCGCGTCGACGCGCAAGGAATGGCACAGATCATCCAGGCCGTGGTTCCAGCGCGGATTGCGCAGGATGATCGCCGCCAATTGGCGGGACATGCATTCCACGTCATCGTGGCGGGCCATCGTCTTTCTCCGTCGCTGTCTGCATCTGATACGGACCAGGGCGACATGTCAGGCGATGGATTTATGCTGGCCCTTGACCTGATACATGGCGTGGTCGGCATGGCGCAGCAATTCGCCGGCGCTGCGACCATCCTGGGGGTAACAGGCGATGCCGATGGACAGATCGACGCTTAATTCGGTTCCATCCACGATCAGCGGCTGGCTGGCGATGGTGCGGCATTGTTGGGCGATGCGGGCGGCGGTGGGGGCCGGATCATCCAGGTCGGTCAGCAGGACGGTGAATTCGTCACCGCCGATACGGGCCACCGTATCGGTCTGGCGTAGCTGGCCGGTCAGGCAGTCGGCCACATGGCGCAGCATGGCATCGCCGGCCTGATGACCGTTGCTGTCGTTGATGGGCTTGAAGCCGTCCAGATCGATATATAGCAGGGCAAAGCCCTGGCCCTGGCGTTGCGCCCGCATCAGCGCCTGATCCAGGCGGTCCTCGAACATGGTGCGATTGGGCAGGCCGGTCAGCATATCGTGATAGGCCTGATGGGTCATGCGGGCTTCGCTTTGCCGCAAGGCTTCCTCTTTTTCCCGCAAGACGCCGAGCAGGAAGTTGAAGCCTTTGGCCACTTCACCCACCTCGTCCTCGCTGTGGACGGGCAGGGGGCTGATTTCCTGCTCGCCGCGGGCCATGTGGTGCAATTGCCGCGCCGCCTGGGTCAGCGGGCGGAACAGGTGCGGCAGCATGATCAGCAAGATGGTGATGACGCTGACCGACACCACGACACCGCCGCGAATCACTAGGCTCATGATGTGGTCCACCGGCTTGAAGGCCTCGGCGGTGGGGACGCGGGCAACCAGGAACCAGCCCGGCGTCGGCACCGAGGCGATGGCCGACATTTCCTCGACGCCCTTGACGTTGGTGGTGATGCCGCTACCGCGAAAGCCGGCCATGGCCCGGTCGTGCAGCGGGTTCAGGCCCGGTGGCGGCAGCGGCTTCAGCACCCGCTCGGGATCGGTGGCGGCGATGAATACGCCGTCGCGCGGATCGATCAGCAGAAAGCCGCCGGTTTCCCCCACCTTCTTTTCCGCCAGTTGATAAAGGAAGTTGGGGGAATTGATGGCGCTGGTGCCGGTCAGGATGGCAGTGATCACACCGGCCTGATCGCGTACCGGCACCGCCATGGTCAGGACCACCTTGCCGTCATCGTCCTGGCGATAGGGTTTGCCGATATGGGCGGCACCGGTGACGGGGACCGCCTTGAACCAGTCGCTGCCGGCCACCGGAAGCGGTGGTCGGTCGGGGCGCGAGGTCGCCAGCACGGCACCATCCGAGACTTGGACGAGATGCAGGCCGTGCGAAAAGAACGGCAGGGCGGCATGACGTTCGCTCAGCCAAGCGCTCAGCCGATGCGGCCCGGCCAAGGCCTGGATCGGCAGGCTGGCGGCCAGATTGGTCAACAGTTCCAGCCGCAGCCGGACCTTGTCTTCGACGTCGCGGGCGGCGTATTCGGCGATGGACAATTGATGGGCCGCCGACAACGCTCCCACGTCCTCGGTCAGGATGGTGCGCAGCAAGATGAAGCGACCGACGAAGCCCAAGGCGACCATGAGCAGAGCCAGGGCCAGCAATTTGAAGATGATGCTGCGGCTCAGGCGTTTCAACCTGGCAGCCACTCGGTCAAAACCCATTCTGGTCCCTTTGTGCGCCTGCACACTCGGCTTTGTGCGTATACACAAGGCCACAGGCCGGGCAGCGTTGTCAAAGGGACGTGCTGATAAATAACGAAAAGGGAGGGGATTTTTTTCCAGAAATAGGGGCTTTACTCTAGGGGCGATATGGCTTTCTCTCGCCTTGACAATTAATATACGACCGGTCTATTTTAAAACGTATGAACAGCACTATCCCTCGCCGTCGCGGTCGCCCCCCCAAGGTTGCGCCCGCCAATACGGATACACGCACAGCCTTGGTTCGCGCCGGGGTTGAATTGCTGACCGAGCAGGGCTTCGTCTCCACCGGCATCGATCAGGTGCTGAAGAAGGTGGGGGTGCCCAAGGGCTCGTTCTATCACTACTTCGCCAGCAAGGATGATTTCGGCTTTGCCGTCATCGACGCCTATGGCGGCTATTTCGCCGCCAAGCTCGATCGCTGGCTGGCCAATCCGGCGCGCCTGCCGCTGCACGCTCTGGCCGATTTCGTCGCCGACGCCAAGGCCGGCATGACCCGCTTCCAGTTCCGCCGTGGCTGTCTGGTCGGCAATCTGGGCCAGGAACTGGGCGGGAGCCACGATGAATTCCGCTGCCGCCTCGACTCCATCATGATGGACTGGCAAGGGCGGGTCGCCGCCTGCCTGCGTCAGGCCCGTGCCGCCGGCCAGATCAAGCCCGATACCGATTGCGAGCGCATGGCCGAGTTCTTCTGGACCGGCTGGGAAGGCGCCATCCTGCGGGCCAAGCTGACCCGCTCGCTGCGGCCCATGGATGTGTTCGCCGAAACCTTTTTCACGCTTCTGACGGAGTAGCCCCATGTTCAAAGCCATCCTGATCGAAAAGGACGATGCCGGGTATCGCGCCGGCGTGACCGAGCTGACCGATGAAAGCCTGCCCGAAGGTGACGTCACCGTGCGGGTGGAATACTCGACCCTCAATTACAAGGACGGGCTGGCCATCACCGGCAAGGGGCCGGTGGTGCGCGCCTTCCCCATGGTGCCGGGCATCGATCTGGCCGGCACGGTCGAGGCTTCGTCCCATGCCGGTTACCAGCCCGGCGACCAGGTGGTGTTGAACGGCTGGGGCGTGGGTGAAACCCATTGGGGCGGGCTGGGGCAAAAGGCTCGGCTGAAGGGCGATTGGCTGGTGCCGTTGCAGGCACCGTTCACGCCTTTCCAGGCCATGGCCATCGGCACCGCCGGTTATACCGCCATGCTGTGCGTTCTGGCCCTGGAAAAGAACGGTATCACCCCGGAAAAGGGCGAGGTGCTGGTCACCGGCGCCGCCGGCGGTGTCGGCTCGGTGGCGGTGGCGGTACTGGCCAAATTGGGCTATTGCGTCGCCGCCTCGACCGGGCGTCCGCAAGAGGCGGAGTATCTGAAATCCCTGGGGGCGGCGGAGGTGATCGACCGCAACACCCTGTCGGCACCGGGTAAGCCCTTGGCCAAGGAACGCTGGGCGGCGGCGGTGGACAGCGTCGGCAGCCACACCTTGGCCAATATCTGCGCCCATATGCGCTATGGCGGCGTGGTCGCCGCCTGCGGTCTGGCCCAGGGCATGGATTTTCCCGCCACCGTCGCCCCCTTCATCCTGCGCGGCGTGACCCTGGCCGGGGTGGACAGCGTCTATCGCCCGCGCGACCAACGCATCCAGGCGTGGCAGCGTCTGGCCCACGACCTCGACGTATCCAAGCTGGACTCCATCACCACGACCATCGGCCTGGAACAGGTTGTCGAAACCGCCGGCCAATTGCTGGCCGGTCAGGTGCGGGGCCGTGTCGTCGTCGATGTCAATTCGTAAAGGGGGGAAGTTCCGTGACCGACAGTAAACCCATCAGCCGCTTCGCCGTGCCCAGGCTGGCCGATCTGCCCGCCGATATCCGCTCCGCCATCGAGGCGGTGCAGGAAAAGGCCGGTTTCGTCCCCAATATCTTTTTGGCCCTGGCCCATCGTCCCGACGAGTTCCGCGCCTTCTTCGCCTATCACGACGCGTTGATGGAACGGGAAAGCGGGCTGTCCAAGGCCGAGCGGGAGATGATCGTGGTCGCCACCTCGGCCGCCAATCAGTGCCAATATTGCGTCATCGCCCATGGCGCCATCCTGCGCATCCGGGCCAAGAACCCGCTCTTGGCCGATCAGGTGGCGGCCAATTGGCGCAAGGCCGACATCACGTCCCGGCAAAAGGCCATGCTGGCTTACGCCTTGAAGGTGTCGCAAAGCGCCTGGGAGGTCAGCGACGACGACTTCGCCAGCTTGCGCACGCATGGCTTCAGCGACGACGACATCTGGGACATCGGCTCGATTTCCGCCTTTTTCGGTCTGTCCAACCGGCTGGTCAACATGGGCTCGATCCGCACCAACGAGGAATTCTATCTGATGGGGCGATTGCCCAAGGGCTAACAGGGTGCGGAAGTTTGCCACTCTCTGAGTCGTCACCCCCGCGCAGGCGGGGGTCCATGCTGGGGCAATATCGCGATTTATCCACAAGATATGGTGTGCTGAAGCATGGATTCCCGCCTGCGCGGGAATGACGAAAGAAAAATAGGTGTTTTCTCGCGGCTTGCTAATCGGCGAGATCGACCACTACGGCGCAATGATCGCTGATCATCGGCTGGCCATCCGGGGTCAGCCGGTCGAGATCGACGCGCCAGGATTTGGGCGGGCGTCCACGGCCCGCCCACAACAGATGGTCGATGCACGGGCCGTCGGGCTGGCCGGTCAGGGTCGATCGCGCGGGCTCGCCCAATTCGCTGCGGCAATCGCGCCAGCCGGTGGTGTTCAAGGCAAAGCTTTCGATGGGCGCATTGAAATCGCCGCCGATCAGGGCGGTGCCCGGACGCTTGGTCACCTGCTGGGCGGCGGCCAGTTGCCGTTGGCGCAGGTCATTTTGCGGCAGATGGGTCAAATGCAGGTTGGTCACCGTCAGCGGCCCGGCGGGGGCGTCGATTTCCACCACCAGGGCAGCGCGTTCGCCGTCGTCGGCATGGTCGGGCAGGGGGATGGACAAGGTCGAGCGAATGGGAAAGCGCGACAGCACCGCCAGTCCCGACCGGCTGTCGGCGCGGAGGCCTTCGATGGTGCGCGGCTTTTCCCGCAAGGCCAGATTGGCCACGTGACAGCCCAGATGGGCGGCGATGGTATTGCCGGTATGCAGGCCCAGGGCCGGGGCGTCGAGGACTTCCTGCAACAGCACCACGTCGGGGCGCAATTCGGCCAGGGCCTCGGTCATGGCGGCCAGACGGGCGGCATAGGCGCCGTCGCCCTTCCAAGTGTTCAGACTGACGACGCGCATGATCCCTCCAGGGTGAAACGCTGCAACAAGGTGAAGACGTCGCCATCGCTCTGGCGCATCAGGCAGATGGAGGCGATCCCGAGCGGCTCGGCCTCGGCCCCGGCCACCAGCGGCCGCAACAGCGCCTCGACCGTGGGCACTTCGGCCTGGCCCACACGGCGGGTCAGGGTCAGGTGGAAGCGGTATTCATCGAAGACGTAGGGGTAGCCCCACTGGCCCAGCAGATTGCGTTGCCGATCAGAAAGGGGCGCCGCCAGCCGCTTGGCCAATTCGCGCTCGTTCAAGGGGGCGCGAAAGGGGTCAAGGCGGCGGACGCAGGTTGCCGCCAGATCCTGAAGGGCTGGCGCGGCCCGGCCGGGGCGCAGGGCGTAGAAGCCGTGCAGGCGGGCGAGCACCGGGGGCACTTCGACGATGGCGGCGGATTGGCGGGCCAGGGCAGCGCATTCGTCGCGCAACTGCGCCTCGGTCTTGCCGGGGGCCAGGCGGAACGGCGCCTTCAAGGTGGCGTGAAAGCCATATACCCGCGCCGCATCGGTCAGATCAGCGGGCAGGGCGGTCAGCCAGTCGTCGCCCAGGCGGGCCAGGGCGGTGCCGTCCTCGGGGATGAAGTAAAGGGCGTAACGTACGGACATGGCGCTTCGGTCTTTCGCATCGGCAGGCGGCGTCCTCATACGTGCCCTTGTGCGGATCGTGGGGTGAACGTTGTGTGACACATATCCGGATGACTAGACCTATGCCGTATTGGTCCAGCGATCAGCTGCCCGGCTCGAACACCAGTTGCACACGGTCCGACGCCCAGCGCGCCACGGTGTATTCCACCGGTCGACCGCTGGCATCGATGTTGATGCCCTCGCTCATCAGGATCGGCTTGTTGGGCGGTTGTTGCAGCAGCTGCGAATCGCCGGCCCGCGCCGTGCGGGCGGTGACCCGGGTGGTGCGGCGGGTGGGGTCGGCGATGCCGTAATGCACCAGGGCCTGGGTGAACGAGCCCGATTGCTGATAGATGGCGGCGATGTCGGGGAAGCGGCCCTTGGGGAAATAATGGGCGGAGACCGACATGGGGCGGCCATCGGCCTCGGCCAGGCGTTCGATCATCACCACCGGGCTACCCTTGCGGATTTCCAGCGCCTTCGCCACCGCCCCTTCCGCCGGCAGTTCCACCACCCGGACGATCCGGCCCGAAGCCTCGCGCTTGTTGGCGGCGATGTTTTCGGAGAATCGGGTGCGGCGGCGCACCTGATATTCCAGCACGCTTTCCTGCACGAAGGTGCCGCGGCCCTGTTCGATGCGCACCAAACCCTTTTCCCCCAGGGCGGCGATGGCCCGGCGCACGGTATGGCGGTTGACGTCGAACTGGCCGGCCAATTCGTGCTCGGTCGGCAGCTTGTGGCCGGGCGCCACCTTGCCGGCAAGGATATCGCGTTCCAGGGTTTCGGCGATTTGCCGCCAAAGCGCGGTGCCGGCACCGCGGGACAGGTCGGACGTCGTCATGGAAGTTTCACCTTGTTGCGCTTGAAAAGTCAGGGTCGATAAGGGCATTGTGCCGTCAGAACATATAGATGTCTAGACCTTTTTCGGATTTGTCCATGCAGCAGCAAACCAAAGATACAGACGCCCGCCGCCAATGGATGGGGGTGTTGGCCAAGTCGGATGAAAGCCATGTCGTCCAACTCTGGGCCGGTCTGTCCGATCTGCCCGCCTGGGAGTATTTGCGCCGCCCGGAAGTGGGGCTGGTGATGGTGCGCGGGCGCATGGGCGGCGATGGCGGTCCGTTCAATTTGGGCGAGATGACCGTGACCCGCTGCTCGGTCCGTCTGCAAAACGGTGTGGTCGGTCATGCCTGGGTAGCCGGGCGTTCGGCCCGCCATGCCGAGATGGCGGCCATCGCCGACGCCCTGATGCAGGACGGGGACTGGCGGGCGAGGGTCGGCGAAAAGCTGCTGGCGCCGTTGCAGTCCAAGCTTGCCGACGATCGGGGCCGTGCCGAGCGCAAGGCCGCCGCCACCCGCGTCGATTTCTTCACCATGGTCCGCGGAGAGGATTGAGCCCGTGAACGCACTAGCCCCCCAGACCGGCCTGCTGCCCGGCTTCAATGATCCGGTCGCCGATTCGCAAAAGATGTTCCGCGCCGTGCTGGAGGCCATGTCGCGCCCCGGCACCATCGTTACCGCGCCGGTATTGCCGGTGGCGCCGCAGCCGCTCAATCCGGTGGCCGCCGCCCTGATCCTGGCCCTGGCCGATTACGAGACGCCGCTGTGGCTGGACCCCGCCGCCCGCCAGCCCGCCGCGATCGACTATGTGCGTTTTCATTGCGGCTGTCCGCTGGTGGAGGCGCCCGATCAGGCCGGCTTCGCCCTGGTCACCGACGCCAAGTCCATGCCGCCGCTGTCCGCTTTTCATCTGGGCAGCGATGAGTATCCCGACCGCTCGACCACGGTGATCGTCCAGGTACCGCATCTGGATGGCGGCGAGGCTTGGCGGCTGAAAGGGCCGGGCATCCGCGATCAGGCCATTCTGGCCGCCGGTCAATTGCCGTCGGCGTTCAAGGCCTGGGTCCAGGACAACCATGCCCTGTTCCCGCGCGGTGTCGATCTGTTGTTCGCCGCACCCGGCCAGTTGGCCGGTCTGCCGCGTTCGACCCTGTTGGAGGGCTAGGCCATGTATGTGGCGGTGAAAGGTGGCGAGAAGGCCATCGACAATGCCCATGCCCTGCTGGCCGAGGATCGGCGCGGCGACGAAACCATCCCCGAACTGACGCTTACCCAGATCGACCAGCAATTGGGTCTGGCGGTGGATCGGGTGATGACCGAGGGCTCGGTCTATGACCGCGAATTGGCAGCTTTGGCCTTGAAGCAGGCCCAGGGCGATGCGGTCGAGGCCATTTTTCTGCTGCGCGCCTATCGCACCACCTTGCCGCGCTTCGGCGCCAGCCAACCGGTGGACACCGGGGCGATGGCGATAAGGCGGCGCATTTCCGCCGCCTTCAAGGATCTGCCCGGCGGGCAGGTGCTGGGGCCGACCTATGATTACACCCATCGCCTGCTGGATTTCGCCTTGGCCGCCGAAGGCGCGCCGCGCGCCTCGGTGGAAAGCGCCGAAGCCGGGCTGGAGCCAGCGCCCCGGGTCACCGACGTGCTGCATCACCAAGGGCTGATCGAGCCGTCGGGAAATGGCGCCGACCTCCCCGGCGATCTGACCCGGCAACCCCTCAACTTTCCTGCCGGGCGTGATCTGCGTTTGCAGAATCTGGCGCGTGGCGACGAAGGCTTTCTTCTGGCCCTGGCCTATTCCAGCCAGCGCGGCTACGGCAACACCCATCCTTTCGCCGGCGAGATCCGCATGGGCGAGGTGGCGGTGGAACTGGTGCCGGAAGAACTGGGCTTCGCCATCGATATCGGCACCATCACGGTGACCGAATGCCAGATGATCAACCAGTTCAAAGGGTCAAAGGATATCCCGCCGCAATTCACCCGCGGCTACGGCCTAACCTTCGGCCAGGGCGAGCGCAAGGCCATGGCCATGGCCCTGGTTGATCGGTCGCTGCGGGCGGAGGATTTGGGCGAACAGGCGACCAACCCGGCCCAGGACCAGGAATTCGTCCTCTACCACTCGGACAATGTGGAAGCCTCGGGTTTCGTCCAGCATCTGAAACTGCCCCATTACGTCGATTTCCAGTCGGAACTGGAAATGATCCGGCGTTTGCGGCGCGAAAACGCGGAGGCCGCCCAATGAGCACCGGCTACAACTTCGCTTACTTGGACGAGCAGACCAAGCGCATGCTGCGCCGGGCCATCCTGAAGGCGGTGGCCATCCCCGGCTATCAGGTGCCGTTCGGCAGCCGTGAAATGCCCTTGCCCTATGGCTGGGGCACCGGCGGCATCCAGGTGACGGCGGCGGTGATCGGCGCCGATGACCGGCTGAAGGTCATCGATCAGGGCGCCGACGACACCACCAACGCCGTCTCCATCCGCCGCTTCTTCGCCCGTACCGCTGGTGTGGCCACCACCGAGAAAACCCGCGAGGCGACGGTGATCCAGACCCGCCACCGCATCCCGGAAACACCGCTGTCCGAGGGCCAGATCATGGTCTATCAGGTGCCGATCCCGGAACCGCTGCGCTGGCTGGAGCCGCGCGAGACGGAAACCCGCAAGATGCATGCCCTGGCCGATTACGGCGCCATGCATGTGAAGCTTTACGAGGACATCGCCCGCTTCGGCCACATCGCCACCACCTATGATTATCCGGTGCTGGTGGGCGGCCGCTACCTGATGCGGCCCTCGCCCATTCCCAAATTCGACAATCCCAAGATGGACAATTCGCCGGCGCTCCAATTGTTCGGCGCCGGGCGGGAAAAGCGCATCTACGCGGTGCCGCCCTATACCTCGGTCAAAAGCCTGGATTTCGAGGATCATCCCTTCGAGGTGCAGCGCTGGGACCAGGCCTGCGCCCTATGTGGGTCGACCGAATCGTTTCTGGACGAGGTGGTCACCGACGATCAGGGCGGGCGCATGTATGTGTGTTCCGACAGTGATTATTGCGGTGAACGGCGACAGGAGCAGGGACAATGAACGATCACCCCCTGCTGCGGGTCAACGGCCTGACCCACATGTACGGCGCCCGTGTCGGCTGCCGCGATGTTTCCTTTGAATTGTGGCCGGGCGAGGTCATCGGCATCGTCGGCGAATCGGGATCGGGCAAGTCCACCTTGCTGTCCTGCCTGTCCACCCGTCAGCGCCCGACGGCGGGTGTGGTGGAATACGACACCACCGACCAGGGGCTGGTCGATGTCTATGGTCTGTCCGAGCCGCGCCAGCGCATGCTGATGCGCACCGACTGGGGCATCGTCCACCAGAACCCGCGCGACGGCCTGCGCATGGGGGTGTCGGCGGGGGCCAATGTGGGCGAACGGCTGATGGCGGTGGGCGCCCGCCATTACGGCCGGATCCGTGAACAGGCCGGCACTTGGCTGGACAAGGTGGAAATCGACCCGACCCGCATGGACGATCAGCCGGCGACGTTTTCCGGCGGCATGCTGCAACGCTTGCAGATCGCCCGCAATCTGGTCACCCATCCGCGTCTGGTGTTCATGGATGAACCCACCGGCGGCCTGGACGTGTCGGTACAGGCCCGCTTGCTCGACCTGCTGCGCCGTCTGGTCACCGATCTGGGGCTGTCGGCCATCGTCGTCACCCATGATCTGGCGGTGGCCCGCCTGCTGGCCCATCGGCTGATGGTGATGAAGGACGGCCAAGTGGTCGAGCACGGCCTGACCGATCAGGTGCTGGACGATCCGCACCACCCCTATACCCAGCTTCTCGTCTCTTCGGTGTTGCAGCCATGATCCACGTCCGCGACCTGTCCAAGACCTATGTCCTGCATACCCAGGGCGGCATCAGCATTCCGGTGTTCATGGGCGCCCAATTGTCGGTGCAAGCGGGCGAATGCGTCACCTTGCACGGGCCTTCGGGGTCGGGCAAATCCACCTTGCTGCGCTGCCTGTACGGCAATTGCAAGGCCGATGCCGGGGCCATCATGGTTCGTCACGGCGCGGCCTACGTCGATGTGGCGACCGCCCAGCCGCGCGCCATCATCGACGTGCGCCGGCGAAGCATGGGCTATGTCAGCCAGTTCCTGCGCGCCATTCCCCGCGTCAGCGCCCTGGACGTGGTGGCCGAGCCGTTGCGCGCCACCGGCACGGCGATGGAACCGGCCCGCGCCAGGGCAGCGGATTTGCTGGCCCGGCTGCGCATTCCCGAACGGCTGTGGCATCTGGCCCCGGCGACCTTTTCCGGCGGCGAGCAGCAACGCGTCAACATCGCGCGGGGTTTCGCCAGCGACCACCCCATCTTGTTGCTGGACGAGCCCACCGCGTCGCTGGACGCCGCCAACCGCGCCGTGGTGGTGCAATTGATTGAAGAGGCCAAGGCCAGGGGCGTCGCCCTGGTCGGTGTTTTCCACGACGACGAGGTGCGCGAGGCGGTGTCTTCGCGTATCGTCACCATGCAGCCCGAGGTTTCGGCATGAACGAAGAACTGATCCTGACCAATGCCCGCATCGTCACCGAGTCCGAGGTGTTCTCCGGCTCGTTGCAGGTGATGGGCGGACGCATCATTTCCCTGGCCAAGGGGGCCTGTACCGCCCCGGGCGCGGTGGATTGCGCCGGTGATTACGTCATCCCCGGTCTGGTCGAACTGCACACCGACAATCTGGAAAAGCACTTCACCCCGCGCCCCGGCGTGCGCTGGCATTCCCGCTCGGCCTGCCTGTCGCACGACGCCCAGATGGCCGCCGCCGGCATCACCACCGTCTACGACGCGGTGTCGTTGGGCGACATGATCGAGGGCTCGGCCCGCCAGGCCAATCTGGAGGCCATGATCCACACCCTGGGCGAGGTGGCCGATGAGGGCTGGTTCCGGGCCGAACACCGCCTGCATTTGCGCTGCGAGGTGTCGTCGCAGAACATCCTCGGCTCGTTCAGCGGCTTCGTCACCGACAAGCGGGTCGGCATCGTCTCGCTGATGGACCATACCCCGGGCCAGCGTCAGTTCGTGCACGAGGACAAGTACCGCGAATATTACATGGGCAAATACGGCTTCAATGCCGAGCAGATGGAAGCCTTCACCGCCAAGCAGCAGGCGGCCAGTGCCCAATATTCCGACCCGCATCGCCGTGCCATCGCCACCGCCTGCCGGGGCCGCGACCTGATCCTGGCCACCCATGACGACGCGACCATCGACCATGTGGAGGAAGCGGCGTCCCTGGGCATCCACTTCTCCGAATTCCCCACCACGGTGGAAGCGGCGAAGGAATCGCACCAGCGCGGCATGAAGGTGCTGATGGGCGCCCCCAATCTGGTGCGTGGCGGTTCGCATTCCGGCAATGTCTCGGCCCTGGAACTGGCGCAAAAAGAGTGCCTGGACGTGCTGTCGTCGGATTACGTGCCGTCCAGCCTGATCCACGCCGCCTTCATGCTGCATCATGGGCAACTGGGCTGGGATTTGCCCGCTGCCCTGGCCCTGGTGGCCAAGAACCCGGCGGATGTGGCCGGCCTTGCCGATCGCGGCAGCATCGATGTGGGCAAGCGCGCCGATCTGGTCCGCGTCGCCGATACCGGCGACATGCCGGTGGTCCGTGCCGTGTGGCGCCAAGGCATACGCGTGTCATAAATCATTTTTCCCGGCTGCGGCGAAAGGGGTTGAATCGCCGCGGTCGGGAAAGTGGTTTTGCGCCATGCGTCTTTTCAATTTTCTGCTCGTCGCTGCTGATCAATCACGCCTGGGGTGCCCCGGTGGTGGTGGCGGCGCTGTTGCAGCATTGCCCCTTCCTCCTGGCCGCTATCGCCCGGCCAGGACAAGGCGGCGGCCCAAATGACGGCGGCAAGGCTGCGCCGCTGTTTGAGCGACCTGGTCATCCGCAGCGAGGACGGTCAACCCATCACCATCACCATCAGCATCGGCATAACCACATTGGCCGAGGACGATGACGATATGGTGTCGGTGTTTGATCGTGCCGACCAGGCGCTTTATCAGGCAAAGACCTTAGGTCGGAACCGCTCGTATTTTATTTGATATTACTTAAAGTTTATCTTTAACTTTTTATTATGGGTGTCCGCCCATAGTTCAGGGGTGCCGCCTGCAAAGCGGGGGCATGTGGTGTCAGGCGACCGGAAGAAGTCCGGTGAAGGGGACCAAGCATGAGCACGCTCATACCCAGGGCGTCATTGGTGAGCGGAAGCCTGCCTGCCGAGCAGCAGGAGGATCTGTGGTGCCAAAGCATCGCCCCCATGCTGGAATCGCGTTCGCGCCGCGAACCGGATCAGACGGGCACCGCGCCCGAGATTCATCAATATCATCTGGGCCGTTTCCTCTATATCGACACCATCTTCAGCCGCCGGACCTTCCGCCGTGACCGTGGCTTGATGGCTCGACACGACGACGCCGACCATCTGAGCCTGCAACTCTTCGTCGATGGTCGCAACCAGGTTGCCAATGGCGGAATCGACTACACCATCGTTCCTGGCAAGGTCTACGGCGTCAATCTGGCCTATCCGGTCGAGGCGGTGGCCGACGATTCCGACGCGGTGGTGATGGTGTTGCCGCGCCAGCTGGTGCTGGACGAAGTGCCGCATCTGGCCGATTTGCGCGGGCAGGTCTTCGCCGATAATTCGGTGTGCAATCACCTGCTGCGCGACCATATGCTGTCGCTCAGGCGCCTGTTGCCCTCAGCCGGCATGGACAGCATTCCCGCTTTGACCCAGTCGCTACTGGGGCTGCTCGACGCCTTGATGGGCCATGGCGATACCGGCGCCGCCCAGGTGCAGACGGCCATGTTCGCCTCGATCTGTCGCCATATGGACGCTCACCTGAACGATCCGGACCTCGGGGTGGAGTCCATCTGCGCCACGTTCCGCTGTTCGCGTGCCACCCTTTACCGCCTGTTCAAGCCCCATGGCGGCGTGCGCGAACACATTCAGCGCCGCCGGCTGATGGCCTGTTTCAGGGCCATCACCGGGGTAAGGCACACCCATCGCGGCATTTTCGATATTGCCTTGGATTATGGCTTCATCTCGCCCAGTCATTTCAGCCATCTGTTCCGCAATCATTTCGGCATGAGCCCGAGCGAGGCCCGTGACATGGGGGTACCGCGGCAGGGGGATGGTCTGGATTTGGACATGCCCAGTGGTGGTGGCGCCGTCGAGGATGCCGAACGCATGTGGCACTGGGCCAAGTCGCTGACCGCCCGCGCCGCCTTGCGGTAATGGATCATGCCCTATCCCGCGCGGCGCTTGCCAATGAAATGACCCGTTGGGTCATTTCATGCCGAGACGGCGGGGCTCAAGCGCCGCTCAGGCTTGCCGGTCGGTCGATGCGCCTTCGGCGAGTCAAATGAAACGTCGACCGGTATCACATATCGTTGGCCGGGCTGTCACCAAAGCCGTAGCGTTGATAGAGCCGGTAGACATAGGCGCCGAAGCTGTTGGCGATGCAATGCAAGCCGTCCAGTGCCGTGCCGGTTTGGGCCAGTGACCTTTCGATGGCCTGGGCATGGCCGAACATGCTGCCCCAGCCGTGATCGATGCGGTGGATGTGCAGGCACAGATCGGGGTGGCTGGTGCCGTTGACGGCGATGGCCATGTCGATGGACGAGCGCACCACCACCGTGTCGCCATGCAACAGATCATAGATGTTGTCGAAGACGGCATTCTTGCAGGCGGGACCGTCCAAGCGGGTCAGCTCCAGATTGCCATCGGCATCGGCGTCGACGAACCGGCGGTCACCGGCGGGAAAGCGGCACCGGGGCGGCAGTCCCGACAGGCGCAGCCAGGCATTGTTGCCGTCGGCTTCGCAGACGGCGATGACCGCGTGTGAGGATTGCTGATATTCGGCCGGAGAAATCTGGCCTTCGCCGCAGGCCTTGTCGATATCCAAGGTGCCGGCGGCGATCAGGTCGAGGTCACGGCGCAACTGGTCGAAACCGCGAGCCAGGGCGCGCCGTTCGCCCGGCTGCGGGGTGGCTTGCGCGATCAGGGCCAGACTGCGCATGCGGCACAGCAGGTTCTCGATGGCATCCATGCCATCCAGGGTCGCCTGGACCACCCCCAGTTCGGCGGGGGCGGGTTCGGCGGTGAAGTGATCGGTGGCCATTCTGCCTGACTCCCCCATCCATTGACGCGTTCTGCGTCGGGGGAGTCTACAAAATCGGTGCGGATGGCGGTTGTTCCCGCGTCTCCGCAGATTGTCCCGGATGTCTCAGATGAACAATTTGCGCAGGCGCGACGAGGCGATGTCGATCAGCGACACGGTGACGATGATGATCAACATGACGGCGCAGGTCTCGGCGAAATAGAAACCGCGGATGATTTCCCACAACACCACGCCGATGCCGCCGGCGCCGACCATGCCGACCACGGTGGCCGAGCGGACATTGGATTCGAAGCGATAGAGCGAATAGCTGATCCACAGGGGCATGACCTGGGGAATGATGCCGAAGACGACTTCCTCCAGGGCATTGGCGCCGGTGGCGCGGATGCCTTCCACCGGGCGGGGGTCGATGGCTTCCACCGCTTCGGAAAACAGCTTGGCCAGGATGCCGGTGGTATGGACGAACAGGGCCAGCACGCCGGCGAACGGCCCCAGGCCGACGGCGACCACGAACAGCATGGCGAAGACCATTTCGTTGATGGCGCGAAAGGAATCCATCAGCCGGCGTACCGGCTGGTTGATCCAGGCCGGGGCCACGTTCTCGGCGCATAAGAGGCCGAAGGGCACGGCGCAGACCACCGCCAGGGCGGTGCCCCAGATGGCGATCTGCAAGGTGATCAGCATTTCTTCCAGGTAATAGCGCCAGTCGGAAAAATTGGGCGGGAAGAAATCGGCCATGAAGGTGCCCATGTTGGCACCGTCGGTGATCAGGGCCCAGGGCCGGATCTCCGCCCCCGACCATGACGCCGCCAGCACGGTGAAAATCAGCCCCCACACCAGCAGCTTGGCCAGGGACTGGCGCGGCGGCGGCGAAAGGCGGGCGGTATCAAGGGCGGTGGACATGGGGGTATTCCTGACAGATGGACATGGAAACGGGCGGCCCCGGCAAGGGGGCCGCCCGGTAAGGCAGGGTTTTTACTTCAAGGCGGCCATGCGCTTGGTCAGATCGGCCAGCTTGGCGTCGATTTCGGCCAGCTTGGCCTTCTTGTCGGCTTCGGCCATGTTGGCGTCGCCGGCGACCTTGTTGCGGTTCTTGAACAGCTCAAGCTGACGGATGGGCAGCAACTGGTCGTTGGACGACGGCTTGAACGGCGCCCATTTGAGGCCGGCCAGCACCTCGATTTCCTTCTTCACCTGGTCCTGGCTCTTGCCCGGGGCGGCGACGCCGTAGGTCAGGAAGAAGGTCTTGATCTTGTCGCGGGACTCCTTGGCCAGATCCTTGCGCCAGACGATGGGGTCGGCGGGGATCAGGGGCGAGGTCCAGATCACCTTGATATTGGCGAACTTTTCCGGCTGGCGGTCCTGGATCAGGCGCAGGTTTTCCGAGTTGTTGGTGGACACGTCCACCTGCTTGTTGGCCACCGCCATGGCGTTGGTTTCGTGGTTGGCGTTGATCACGCGCTTGAAGATCTTCTTGGGATCGTCGACACCGTTCTGGGCGAAGACGTAATAGCCCGGCACCAGGAAGCCCGAGGTGGAATTGGGGTCGCCGTTGCTGAAGGTCAGTTCGGCCGCGTTCTTCAGCACGTCCTGGACGCTGTTCAGGTTGCTGTCCTTGTGCACCAGCAGATGCGACCAGTAACCGGGATTGCCTTCATTATCCACCGACTGGACGAAGATTTCGCCTTCGGCGCGGTCCACCGCTTCCATGGCCGACTTGTTGCCGAACCAGGCCACCTGCACCTTGTTGAAGCGCATGCCTTCGATGATGCCGGCATAATCGGGGGCGAAGAACGCCTTGATCTTGAAGCCGGTCTGCTTCTCCATCTCGGTCAGGAAGGGAACCCATTCCTGCTTCAGGTTCTGGCTCGACTCGGTCGAGATGATGCCGAAATTCAAGGTTTCCTGGGCCATGGCCGGGGCGGTGAGCAGGCTGCCCAGGGTGGCGGCGGCCAAGATGGTCGCGGAAATCTTCATGGGTCGGTTCCTTCGGTTGCGGGTCTGCGGGAAAGGGTGAAAATCAGCCGGCGGCGGCGGCCAGGGCGGCGGTTTCGCCGGTGACGAAACTGGCCGAGCCCTGGATGCCGGCGCCCAATTCATCGGCCTCGGCGCCGTAAAGGTCGCGCAGCATGGACGGCGTCAACGCCGCCGAGGGGCCGTCATAGATCACCGCCCCCTTTTTCAGGGCGATGGTGCGCGGGCAATAACGGATGGCGAAATCCACCTGATGCAGGCAGACCACCACGGTGGTCTTGTCCTCGGCGTTGATGGTGGCCAGGGTTTCCATCACCCGGCGCGACGATTCCGGGTCCAGGCTGGCGATGGGTTCGTCGGCCAGGATGATCTGTGCCCGCTGCACCAAGGTGCGGGCGATGGCGGCGCGCTGCTGCTGGCCGCCCGACAGGGTCGAGGCCCGCTGCCACGCCGTTTCCGGGATGCCGACGCGGGTCAGGGCGTCGAAGGCGCGCTCGCGGTCTTCCAGCGGGAACAGGCCCGACAGCGACCGCCACAACGGCAGCCGACCGAGCGAGCCGGTCAGCACGTTGGTCATCACCGGCAGGCGCCCGACCAGATTGAATTGCTGGAAGACGAAGCCGATACGGGCGCGGGTGGTGCGGATATCGGCGGCCAGACGGCCACAGGCCTGGACCGGGCGGCCCAGCGCCTCGATGCTGCCGCCCTGGGGGCCGGCATCGCTGACCGCCAGTCCGGCCACATGGCGCAGCAAGGTCGATTTGCCCGACCCCGACGCGCCGATCAGGGCGACCATCTCGCCCGGATTGATATCCAGGCTGACGCCATCCAAGGCCTTGCAACAACTAAAGGTCTTGTGGAGTCTGGTCACCTTGATCGCCGGAACCATCACCTTGGCGGCTTTGGTCATACCCTCACCTCGGATTGAATACGTTCCGACGGAGCATAACGACCAACCGCGTCAGTTTTATTGAGACTTGGTTTCCGTTTTATGAAAATAAAGTCGTTACCAATTGCGGATATGTATAGTGTTGGTCTTAGACAACATCGCCCGGTCATCCAGGCTGATACTTGTCAATGAATTGCTCGGCATTCAGTGTGCGGAAGTCGGGAAGAGCCTGCTTCAATTTGTCATGGGGCCAGTCCCACCAAGACAAACCCAACAATTGCGCTTCGGTTTTCGCAGTAACACGCCGGCGGATGGGTTTGGCAGCTACGCCGGCGACGATGGTGTAGGGGGCGACGTCGTGGGTGACCACCGATCCGGCCCCCACCACCGCGCCGGTGCCGATGGTGATGCCGGCCATGAGGATGGCGCCGTGGCCGATCCACACGTCGTGGCCGATGGTCACTTGGTGGTCGCGGCGCCAGTCGAAGAAATCCTGGTCGTCGTCGCCCAGGCCGTAGGAACTGGCGCGATAGGTGAAGTGGTGGATCGAGGCCCGGTCCAGCGGATGATTGCCCGGATTGATGCGGACCATGCGGGCGATGGAGACGAACTTGCCGATCTCAGCGTAAATACAGTCACAATCCTCCATCATGTAGCTGTAATCGCCGAAACTGGTGTCACGCATCTGGGTGCGGGCGTGCACGGCGGTATAGGCGCCCAAGGTGCAGTCGCTCACCTCGGCTTTTGGGTCGATCCACGGATTTTCGCTCAGGCTCATCGTCGTCTCCATCATGGTCGTGCCCGTGATAAAGCCGCTGGCGGCGGCTTTGTGTGACCGGATGGTGAAATTGGTGTAATTGTCTAGACAAGTGGCGAGAACGTCGATTCTTGCGCGCCGGCGTGCTAATGCATCGGCCATGGATAAGATCGACGACCAATTGCGCGCCTTGGCGCTGCCTTTCGACAAGGGATTCCTGGAGATGCCGGCGCGGGCCTTCTGGCTGCGGGCCGAGGCCTCCCCTCATTTCATTGGCTGGAGCGGGCAACTGGAGTGCCAGCAAGGCTTCCGCCCGGCCTTCGACCGTTTACGGGCGGCGGGCTTCACGGCAACCGAGCGGTTGGGCGGCGGTTACGCCTTGGGCCTGTGCCTGCTGTCCAAGCACAAGGGCGAAAGCCGGGCCTTGATCGCCCAAGGTCTGAATCAACTGGCCCCGGGCGGTGTGCTGCTGTGCTGCGGCGCCAATGCCAGCGGTGCCGCCAGCCTGGAAAAGGAAGCGGCCAAGCGCTTCGGCCTGCTGGGGACGCTGTCCAAGCATCAGTGCCGGGTGTTCTGGCTGGAAAAAGCCTCGGCCGCCGACTGGCTGGCCGAGGGGGCGCCGCGTCCGGTGGCGGAGACGGCACTGGTGGCCCGCCCCGGCTGTTTCAGCCCCGACCACGTGGACCGGGGATCGCGGCTGCTGGCGGCGCATCTGCCGGCGGGTTTGAGTGGCCGGGTGGCTGATCTGGGCGCCGGCTGGGGCTATTTGAGCGCGGAAATCCTGTCGCGCTTCGACGCCGTCACCGGGGTGGATCTGTACGAGGCCGAAGCCATGGCGCTGGACGATGCCCGTACCAATCTGGCCGCCTTCGGTGAGCGGGCCAGTTATCACTGGACCGATGTCTGCGCTGGCCTGCCCGAGGTCGCGCCCTATGACTGGATCGTCAGCAATCCGCCCTTCCATGAAGGGGCCAAGGCGGACCCGGCCATCGGCCAGGCCTTCATCACCACCGCCTGGAAGGCCATCCGCCGGCGCGGCAAGTTCCTGCTGGTGGCCAACCAGCATTTGCCCTACGAAGCGGAATTGCGCCGCCGCTTCCGCGAGGTGGAACTGGTCGCCGTCGCCGACGGCTTCAAAATCTATCTGTCCACCAACCGTCACGACCGCTAATTTTCACCCACATGCCCGTTACGCCGGCGTCGGAATCTGTGAATTTATCGGCTCCCTTTTGCCGTCACTCCCGCGCAGGCGGGAGTCCAGAGGGTGCACCACCATCTTTTCCGCGACTCCTGGATACCCGCCTGCGCGGGTATGACGAAGACAGGGCGTCACTACTCAAGGAACCATCATGCGTCTGGTCCGTCTGATCGCCAATCTGGGCTATGGCAGCCAAAGGGACATCCGCTTTCTGTTGCGCGATGGCCGTATCCGCCATGTCGATGGGCGCGAACTGGTGGAAAGCGACAAGGTCGAGCATGACGATATCCGCGTCGACGGCGAACCGCTGGACCCGCCCGCCGGGCTGGTGATCATGCTCAACAAGCCCGCCGGCTATACCTGTTCCACCAGCGATCCGGGCCGCATCGTCTATGAATTGCTGCCGCCGCGCTTTTTGCACCGCAATCCGGTGCTGGCCCCGGTGGGGCGGCTGGATCGCGACACCACCGGCCTGTTGCTGCTGACCGATGACGGCAAGTTGCTGCATCGGCTGACGGCGCCGCGTCATCACGTGCCCAAGACCTATGACGTCACCCTGGATCGTCCGCTGGAGGGGACCGAGGCCGAGATCTTCGCCAGCGGTACGCTGATGCTGCGCTCGGAAAAGACGCCGCTGGCCCCGGCGCAATTGCAGGTGCTGGGGCCGACCCGGGCGCGGCTGACCCTGCACGAGGGCCGCTATCATCAGGTCAAGCGCATGTTCGCCGCCTTGGGCAACCACGTGGTCAGTCTGCACCGCGCCGGCCTGGGGCCGCTCGCCCTCGGCGATCTGCCGGAAGGCCAATGGCGGGTGATGGCGGCGGAGGAACTGGCCGGCCTATAGGCCACGGGCCAGGAAGCGCACCCGCCCGCACTCATCGGTCAACCGATCGAAGCCGATGCCATAAACCTGCTCCAGCACCTGGGCATCCAGGCTTTGCATGGCGCCCAGGGCCGCCACCCGACCGCGGTCCAGCAGCAGCATGTCGTCGGCGTAATGGGCGGCCAGGGCCAGATCGTGCAGGACAATGGCGGCCATGCCGCCCTTGTCCCTGACCCAGGCGCGCACCGCCGCCAACAGACCGTGCTGATGGGCGGGGTCGAGGCTGGCGGTGGGCTCGTCCAGCAGCAGACAGGCCGGGCGTGGGCCGGCATTGGCGGCCAATTGTGCCAGGGCGCGGGCGAAATGGGTGCGTTGACGCTCGCCGCCCGACAAGGTGGGCATGGAGCGTTGGGCCAGATGGCCGATATCGGCGGCCTCCATGGCCCGGGCGACGATGGCGGCGCGCCGGTCGGGCGGCGGCGGCCTGAGGGCGAAGCCCATGCGCACCACCTCCTCGACGGTGAAAGGAAAGGCCAGTTGCGCCGATTGCGGCACCACCGCGCGGCGGCAGGCCAGATCGCGGGCGTTCCAGCGGCTCAGACAGACACCGTCCAGGCTGACGGTGCCGGATTGGGGCCGGAATTCGCCGGCCAGCAGCCCCAGCAGCGACGATTTGCCGGCACCGTTGGGGCCGAGGATGGCGGTGATGCGACCGGGCGACAGGCGGGCGTCGACGGCATCGACCACCACGGTACCGCCCAGCGTCAAGGTGAGGGCGCGGGCGTCGATCATCGGCGCAGCAGCCACAGGAAGAACGGCGCCCCCACCAGACTGCACAGCAATCCCACCGGCAGTTCGGCGGGGGCGGCGACCAGACGGGCGGCGGTGTCGGCGCCCACCAGCAAGATGGCCCCGGCCAGCATGGCCGCCGGCAGCAGCACGGCATGACCGGCCCCCAGCGACAGGCGGATCAGATGCGGCACCACCAGACCGATGAAGCCGACCGGGCCGGCGGCGGCCACCGCCGCCCCCACCCCCAGACAGGTCAGGCCGACGGTCAGGCGGACCATCATCCGCGGATCGAGGCCCAGATGGAAGGCCTCGCGCTCGCCTAAGGAAAACACGTCCAGCCGGGTGGCCAGCAGGGCCAGACCGGTCATGGCGATCAGCATCAGCGGCAGGGATGGGGCCAGGGTATTCCACCCCGCCGCCCCCAGGCTGCCCATGGTCCAAAAGGTCAATTGCCGCAATTGCACGTCGTCGCCCACATAGGAGAACACGCCGATGCCGGCCCCGGCCAGGGCGTTGATGGCGATGCCGGCCAGCAGCATGGACGGCGGCGAGACCATGCCGTGGCGGCGGCCCAGGCCATAGACGGCCAAGGTGGCCGTCACCGCCCCGGCAAAGGCGGCCAGCGGCAGGGCCAGCGGCCCGACCAGATGGTCGCCGCCCAGCACGATCATGGCCGCCGCCCCCAGGGCGGCCCCGCCCGAGACGCCGATCAGGCCGGGGTCGGCCAGCGGATTGCGGAAGATGCCCTGCAACGCCGCTCCGGCGGCGGCCAGCATGGCGCCCACCGCCAGCCCCAGCACCAGCCGGGGCAGGCGGATGTTTTCCAGGATCAGGCGGTCGCGCGGGCTCAGGGTTTCGGGCGAGAACGGCCATTGCGCCACCGAAGCCAGCGGAATGGCGGCGCTGCCCAGGGCCAGGGCGGCCAAAGCGGTGGCCGCCAGGGCCAGGGCAAGAAGGACGAAGGCGGGACGGATCATGCCGGGGCCAGTCCGGCGGCCAGACGGTCCACCGCCTCGGGCGAGCGCGGGCCGAGACCCAACAGCATCTGCGCCTCCACCACCACCACCCGGCGGGCGGCGGCGGCGGGGGTGGCGGACAGATGCGGCAGGGCCAGCAGGCCGTCCATGCCGCCGGCCTGGGCCAGGGCGTTGGCGCTGACCACCAGCACCTGCGGGCCGGCGGCGATCGCCGCTTCCAGCGACAGTGCCTTGATGCCGGTGAAATCCATGGCGTTGCGACCGCCGGCCAGACGGATCAGCAGATCGGGCACGGTGTCGCCGCCGGCGGCCATCCAGCCGCCGCCGCCGGGATGGATCAGGCACAGCACCGACGGGCCGTCGGTTCTGAGGGGGCGGTCCAGCCCCCGGCGCAGCTCGGCGGCCAGCTTCACTCCCTCGGTCACCCGGCCCAGACGCGCGGCGATCAGGGTGACCTTGGCTTCCAGCGTCGCCACGTCGGGGCGGTCGGGAACCTCGTCGACGGGGATGCCGGCATCGCGCAGGCGGGCCAGCACCTCGGGTGGGCCGGAGCCTTCCTGGGCGATGACCCGGCTGGGGGCCAGCGACATCAAGCCTTCCGCCGACAAGGTCCGCATATAGCCGACCTTGGGCAGGGCGGCGGCGGCCTGGGGAAAGCGGCTGGTGGTGTCGGTGGCCACCACCTGATCACCGCCGCCCAGGGCATAGACGATCTCGGTGGTGGGGGCGCCGATGGTGATGAGCCGCGCCGTCCCCGCCGCCCGCAGCGACCGGGGCAGCATCAGGGCGGCGGTCGCGGTCAGCAGAGCGCGGCGGGGCAGCACGGCGGTCATGCCCTAGGCCGCCTTGCTGGCGCTGATGCCGGCGAGGTTGGTCAGCAAGGCGCGCCATTCCGCCCGCTCGGGCGTGCCGGGCTGGCGTTCGCCGCACAGGATGGCGACGTTGCGGTTATGGGCGTCGTACAGTTCCAAGGTGGTGATGGCGCCCTCGCGCTGCGGCTTGACCACCACCCAGGCCGAGGCGATCAGGTCGGAGCGGGCATGCAGGTTGAAGTGCGGGTCCATGATGTTGACCCAGCCGTCCTTTTCCATCACCCGCTGCACCGGGCCGGTGTGGATCTGGATGCAGCCGGCATTGCCGACGAAGATCATGAGCGGCATCCGCTGGTCACGGACGCCGTGCAGCACCTGGGCCAGGGCGCCGGAATCGACCTCGCGCGCCAGCGAGTCGCCGGCCAGCCGCAGGGCCTGATGACGGTCAACGCCGAATTCCTGCAACATGCCGTGGAAATGATGCACGTCCTTGAGCGCCGCCCACGAGGCGCGCAGGCCGTCGACATCGATCATGGCATCCTCACGCGGGGGCAGCAGGCGACGCGGCGCCAGTACCGACAGGCCGGGGGACTGGTCGGCGGCTTTCAGCGAGTCCACCAGGGCCTCCCAGGCGGCGGCATCGGTGTTGTCGGTGCGATAGATCTTGTGCACCGCCTCGCCATGCAGGTCGAACACCTGGATGGCCTGACGCTCGCCGTGGCGGCTTTGCAGGCGGACGTGGAAGGAATGGCTCCAATGGCCGAGGAACAGGCGCAAATCCACCTCGCCGTTCAGCACCAGCCCGGTGGTGCCGGTGATCTGCACCTTGCCGAAGCTGCCGACTTTCTCGTGCACGATGCTGTCGTTGCGGGTGATGACCTTGACCTCGCCCAGGTGTTCCAGCTGCGGCAGGGTTTGGACCCAATCCACCGCCAGACGGGTGACGCCGTCGCCGCAGCCGGCGGCGACCAGTTCGGCTTCGGAGACACCGGCCCGGGCGGCCAGATCGCGGGCATAGCCCTTGGCGGTACCGGAGGTGATTTCGTTCCAGATTTGGCTGAGGGACGGATTCATGGGTGGGGTTTCCTCAAATGTTGGTGATGGAGAAGGTGATGGGAACCTCGACCCAGGCGGCGATGGTGGTACCGCCTTGGGTCATGGGACGAAAGCGCCAGCGCCGCACCGCTTCCAGGGCCGAGCGGTCCAGCAGGCTTTCCCCCGACGATTGCCAGAGGGTGACCTGACTGGGTTCGCCCGGATGTTCGACCAGGGCACGGATGATCACCGTGCCCTCGATGCCCAGGCGGCGGGCGGCGGCGGGATAGGCGGGCGGGGCCGGTGGCGTCAGGAAATCGGCCCGCAGCACCACCAGCGGCAAGGCCGGCGGCATCCGGGCCGTGGCCGTGGCGGGCAGCACGGGCAGGCTGGCCGCGACCGGTATGATCTCGGCGGCATCCGCCACGGGCGCGGGTGGTGTCGGCGGCGCCGGGCTGATGGCGGCGGGCCGGGGGGCGACCGGTGAAGGCGCTCGCTCCGTCTTGACCGGTTGCGGTCGTGACGGCGGTTCCGCCGCCGCCTTCACCGCTGCCGGCGCCGCTTCGGCCACTGCCGCCGTGGCCGGCTTCGTCGCCGGAATGGCGGGGTGAACGAAGGTGACGGCATAGCTTTGCGTCACCGCCATGGGCGGTGTCGCCAGCGCCGCCAAGGCGGCCAGGGCGCCGCCGTGGCACAGCAAGGACAGCAATAATGCCGTGCTCAGGCGGGTTGGTGTCTTGCCCATGGCCGCGTCCTTCCGTTGGCTCAGAACTTGACGGTCATGCCCGCCTTGACGTTGCGTCCGGCTTCCCAGATGGCGCTGTCATGGGGGCGGTAATATTTGTCGAACAGATTATCGATGGCGAAATCGACGCGGACCGCCTCGCCCAGTTGCGGCGGCGTCCACGAGGCGAAGAGGTCATGCAGGGCATAGCCGCCGCTGGCCTGGCCGGTGGTGTTGCCGCTGGTGTAGACCCGGTTCTGGCTGTCGACCAGGGCGGTGCGCCAGCCGGCCTCCACCCCCCATTCGGTGAAGCGGTGGCCGATGGTCAGGCTGATCTGATCGGCGGGGATGGAATTGACCGGGCTGCTCTGGGTCTGGTTCTTGCCGCGGATCATCGAGGCGCCGATCGAGCCGAACCAGGACAGGGATTCATAGCCCAGTTCCGCTTCCGCCCCGCGAATGCGGACCTTGGGCACGTTGCTGGTCGTCGTCGTCGTCGTGCCGATGCTCTGTTCGATGAAGTCCTCGACGTTGTTCTGATAGGCGGCGAGCTTGCCGGTCAGCTTGTCCTTGGCGATGACGTCGCGCCATTTCAGGTTGGCGCCCAGCTCGTAGTTCTGGGCCTTTTCCGGCTTGAGGTCGGGATTGGCGACGAAGTCGTTGCCGGGATAGTGCTGGCCGGAATTGAACATGGTGGCCAGGCTGGGGGCACGGAACGCCTGGGCATAGGACGCATAGGGCTGGGCCCATGGGGTGAGCTGATAGGCCAAGGCCAGTTTGGGCGACAGGGCACCGTCCGAGCGTTCGGATTGCCCGGTTGCCGAAAGATCGAAGGAATCGTAGCGGATGCCCGGCGTCACCGTCAGCGGACCGAAGCCGATTTCATCCTGGAGGAAGCCACCCATGACACCCATGGTGGCGTCGGGATACCAGCCGGGGGTGGAAACACCGTTGCGCCTGCCTTCCTGCCGATCCTCATAGCGCTCGACGCCATAGGTCAGGGCGTGGGTGCCGCCCAACACGGCGAAGCGGCTGGTATTGGCGATATCCAGACCCTGGGTGGTCTGATAGCGCTCATCCCGGCGACGGTCCGACAGGCGATAATCGTCGAGGCGGGTGTCGTTCTGGTACAGGCTGGCCCGCAGGTTGAATATCTTGTCGGTGGGATCGTCGTAGAGATAGTGCAGGGCGTAGGTGTCGCGCACGGCGTCGCGGTCGGCGGTATTGGCGGCTGAACCGTTGGAACTGCTGTCCGAGGTCAGCGGGATTTGCGTGTTGCTGACGAAGCGTTCCACCTGCGCCGTCACCTTGTGGTGTTCGGCGGGGCTGACGGCAAGCTTCAGCAGGCCCGAGACGATGTTGTCGCCGGAACTGACCAGCTTGGTCTCGTTGCCGTCCTCCATATTGCCGAAATTGCGGTGGCTGATGCTGGCCAGCAGGTCGACCGCCTCGATGGGGCGGGCATAGGCGGTGCCGGTGACGTGGTGCTCGTTGGGATTGGTGGCGTAGGAATAGCGGGTCTGCGCCCCCATTTTCTGCCCCGGCTTGAGCAAATCGGCGGCGTCCTTGGTGGTCATGTTGATGACGCCGCCGATGGCGCCCGAGCCGAACATGGTCGAGCCGGGGCCGCGCAGCACCTCGACCTGCTTCAGCAAATCGGGCTCCAGGAACAGCCGGGCCTTGTGGCCGACCTGATAGTTCTGGCGGGCGTTGTCGATGCGGACCACCACCCGTTCATCCCCCAGGCCGCGGATGGTCGGCGACATCACCCCGGCACGCGGACCGCCGGAAAAACTGACGCCCGGCACGTCGCGCAGGATATCGCGCAAATCCTGCGGCGCCAGTCGCTCCAAGTCCTCGGCATCGATGACGGTGACGGCGGCGGCGGTTTCCTCCACCGGCTTGTCCGTGCGGGTGGTGGTGACCGACACCCCTTGCAGGCGGGTGGGGTCCAGGGCTTGGGCCTGGACAGCGGTGCCGGCCAGGGCGGTGGTCAGCGCCAGGGCCGAGGGAATCAACAAACGATTGGCAGACATCAAGTCACCTTCATCATGGGGATGGAGATGGTCTTGGCTGGCTGCCTGGGGCGAGGGACGCGCCGTGGGTGGCTGGCTGGGACCTGGGAAAGCTTGGGCTATTTGGTCAGGATCAGCTTGCCGTTGCTGGTCAGGCGCAACAGATAGTCCTGGCCGTCATGTTCGATGACCAGTTCGCCGCCGGTGCGCATCAGGGACGACAGGGCGATGCGCGGGCGCCCATCCGGGGGGGCGGGGCGGCGGGGATGGTCGAGGGGCGGCGGCATCTCTTTCACGGCATTTCTGATCTGTGGGAACGACGAACGCCACGATGATAATAAGAGTCGTTCTCAAATCAAGAAAAAAATAACCCTTATGAGTAAAAGGTCATGCGCGCGGCTACAGGTAATCGGTCAGTTTCAGGCTGTTCAGCTTGCCCAGCGCCGCGTAAGACGCCTCCAAGGTGGTCTGGTACTGCGATATTTCCACCGTGACTTGGGCGGCATCGACGCCCTTGGCATCACTGATCCGTTCCGACAGCAGCGCGATGCCGGTCTCTTGCTGGGTCAGTGCGCTTTCCAGTCGTCCGGCATTGACCGACAACCGGCCTTGCACCGCCAGCAACTGGTCCATGGCCTCGGTGGCCAGATCATAGGCCTCGCTGATGGCGTCCTCGTCCGGGGTGGCGGGGTCGAGATTGGCCAGGATGTTGGCGGCGCGCAGCGCCTTCTCGAAGCCGGTTTCGCCGGCGGTGACGCCGTATTCGATGTTGCTTTGGTCCGACACCTTGACCGATTGGGTGACGTCGTCGCCCAGGTAATAGCCGTCATCGGCCACCGAGGGATTGGTCGGGGTGGTCAACAGCGCGGTATCCACGGGTTGAGTGGTGGTGGCACCGCCGGCGAACAGATAGCGCCCATCGGCCTGAGTGTTCATCAACGCCGCCAGATCGGTCAGCATGTCGGCGCCGATCTGGTTGTAATCCACCTGATCGGTGGATTGGCTGCTCAGTTGCGACAGCGTGGTGCGCATGCTGCTGAGCAGGTCGGTCATGTCGCCCACCGCCTGATGCATGGTCTCGGTGCGATCCAGCGCCGTCTGGGTGGTGCTGGAGCGCGCTTCCAGGCTGGCCAGGGCGTTTTCCATGGTCATCAGCCGGGCGGAATCGGCGCCCAGGCCGGCATAGGTTTCGCTTTTCAGCCCCGAGGCGTTGGCGCTTTGCTTTTCCGCCAGCTTGGCTTGAACCGTCATGGCCGAGCGCAACAGCGCCTGACCCAATCCTGCGCTTGATACACGTTCCATGATCAGCTCACCGCGTCGAGAAGGGAGTCGAACATCTCCTGGATCGCCGTCAGCACCTGGGCCGAGGCGGAATAGGCGTTTTCCAGTTCCGAGATGTGGGCGGATTCCTCGTCGATATTGACGCCGTAGCGCGACGAGAACGAATCGGTCAGCGCCGTCAGCGTGGTTTCGCGCGAGGTGGCGACGCTGTCGGCGGCCTTGGATTTGGCGCCGATATCGGCGACCAGATCGGTGGCGGTACTGGTATCGATGGCGTCGGCCATGCTTTGCGCCAGGGCGCCGCCGTCCAGGCCGATGCCGTTGTCACCCAAGGTTCCCACCGCCAGTAGGGATGGGTCGGCGGCCAAGCCAGCGTTGACGAACAGATCCTCGGCGCCGTCGCCGGTCAACATGTCGTTCAAGCCGAAATACCCCGATACGCTCTTGCCGCCGACATCGCCGCCGGACAGGGCGATGCCCAGCGAGGCATCGGTGCTGGTCACCACCAATTGCCCGTCGGCATCGAGCGAGGCGGACACGCCGGTAATGGCGTTCAGGGCACTGAGCAGATCATCGACGCTGGTGATGGTGGTCATGTCGATGTCGGTGAGGGTTTGGGCGCTGCCGTCGCTGTTGACCAGACCCACCCGCAAGGTGCCGGTGCCGGCGATGGCGTCGGTGCCGGCCAGTCCCGCCACCGTTCCGGTCAGGCTTTGCGGTGCCGGGCTGGCGCTGCCCTGGTTGGACAGGGTGTTCATCTGATCGCGCAGATCGGTGGCGATGGCATCCAACTGATCCTGGACGGCGGGCAGGGTGTCGTCGCGCAATTCGACCAAGGCGGCGATGGTGCCGGATTTGATGGAAGTGGTGATGTCCTGGCCGTTCAGGGTGATGGCGTCGAAACCGGCGGGATAGACGGTTTCCGACGTCACCGTGTTGCTGGCCTGATAGGACAGTTCATGCACCGACGAATTCAGCAGGGGCTGGCCACCGGTATAGATGGTCATGGCGCCGTCTTCGCCGGTGTAATAACTGATGTCCATCTGGGTCGATAATTCGGCCACCAGCACCATGCGCTGGTCTTCCAGATCGGCGGTGGAATCGCCACGCGACCGCGCCAGCACGATGGACTCGTTGAGGGAATCGATGGCGTGCAGCGATTCGTTGACGGAGGCGACGGCGCTTTCGATATTGTCGTCGGCCTCGGCCCGCAGATCCTGCACCTGGGCCGAGGTGTCGCGCAAGCTGGCCGCCGCGTCGGTCAGTTGCAGCACCGCCTGGGTTTTCAGGGTGTCGCTTTCCGGCGTCGCCGCCAGTTCCTCCAAGGTGGCCGACAATTCGGTCAGCGAGGCCGACAAGGTGCCGCCGCCGCTGTCGCTGGAGGTCAGTTGCCCCAGGATTTCCGCCAGTCGCTCCAGGTAATCGGCATCGGTGGCGGCCTCGGCATTGGCCGAGGTGGCGGTGATGATGGATTTCAGCAGGTTGGCATCGACCTTGGAGGAGATGCCGATGATGTCCACCCCGGTGCCGATGCCGCTGCCGCCGGTGGTGGTATTGACCTTGGTCGCCGATTTGACGCTATAGCCTTCGGTGTCGGCATTGGCGATGTTGTTGGCGGCCAGGGCCAGTTCGCTTTGGATGGTGCGCAGCGACGAGGTGGCGGAGCCGAGGGCAAGGGTCAGGGACATGGCGGCCTCCTGCTATTTTCCGTCAGGCGTGGAAGTTGGCGCCCACCGGCGGCAGGCGCAGTTCCAGCGGGATGTTGCCCTTGGCGCCATAGGTGCCGCTGGTGCGGGCATCCTGGCGCAGGGCTTCCAGCACCGCCTCGACCCGTCGGCGCGAGGCGGTCATCGCCGCTTCCAGCCGGGTGATGTTTTCCTGGGCGCCGTGGCGCAACTGGCGCACCGCCTCCATCAGGGCATGGCCGAATTCCGGGTCGGCGGCCAGGGCGGCGGCCCCGCCGGGACCGAGGTCTTCCCACAATTCGGCATATTCGGCGGCCAGCTCGGTCTTGCGCTCGCTGCTGGCGGCCAGCCCGGCGGGATAGCCCTGGGCCAGGGCAATGTTTTCGCTGACGATGATTTCCGCCAGTTCGGTCACGGTTTCCAACAGGGTCTGGGCCAGTTGGCGGGCGGGAGCGTCATCCAGGGGCAGGGGCTGGTGGGCGAAGGGCAGCATGACGGTTCTCCTTTGGGTCAGGCGCGGCGAAGCGGCAGGATGGTGGCGGCCTGGCCATAGGCGCGGGCGGCGCCGGTGCGGTGGTTGAGCGCCTTCAAGTCTGCGGCCAGCAGGCCCAGTTCGCTTTCCAGGGCCTCGACCAGGGCCTCCAGGTCATGGGCGGCCACGGCCATGTCACGGCGCAACAGGCGGCGGTCATCGGCGGGCAGGCCGGCCAGCCGCGCCGCCAGTCGTTCGGACAAGGCGGCGGCATCGCCGACGTCGCCCAAATCCAGGTCTTGGCGGATCTGGCCGATGGTGCGGCTGGCGGCGGCTTCCGCCTGCGAGGTTTCGGTGATCTTGCTATGCATGGTCTTTCCCCTTGATGCGGTCAGCGGACGGCGGCCATCAGGTCGTCGAACATGTCGGAGGCGGTGCTGATCACCTGCGACGCGGCGGAATAGGCCTGCTGTGCCACGATCATGCGGGTGAATTCGTCCGAGGTGTCGACGGTCGAGCTTTCCAGGGCGCTGGGGGTGATGGTGGCGACACCGTCCTCGCCGGCTTCGTGCAGGGTGAAATCGCCCGAGGCCGAAGTCTGCTGATAGACGCCGTAACCCTGGTTCTCCAGGCCGTTGGCATTGGTGAAATCGGCCACCGCGACCTTGTAGATGGCGATGTCCTGGCCGTTGTCGAAATGGGCCCAGATCACCCCTTTCTTATCGACTTCGACCGAGGACAGGGCGCCGTATTCGACACCGTTGCCAGTGATCGAGGTGATGGAAATGTCGGGGTCGTCGCTGTTGGACGAATACTGGGTCAGCGACCCGGTGCCGGTGCTGTCCTGGCCGATATCGATGGTGATTTCAGCGATGTCCGAGGCGCCGGTGGTGAAGCCGGTGATGCCCACTTCCAGGTCGGTGGCGGTGCCGGTGGAATCGGTGATGCCGTCCAGCACGCCGTCGGTGAAGCTCAGGGTGAACGGCCCGCCGGTGATGGTGCCCGAGGTGGTGGCGGTGTCGGAACTGAGCACCGGATCGTCGAAAGCCAGTTCCCATTCATTGGCGGCGGTCTTGGTGTAGGTCATGGTCACCGTGTGCGACACGCCGAGCGAATCGAACACTTCCATGGTGGCGTTGACTTCATCGCCGACTGCCGCGTCGGCGGGCAAATTGGCCTGGATGGTCTCGGCCGAGGTGGCCTCGGCGGTGCCGGTGAAGCGATTGACGTTGATGGCCGACAGCGTCGACGACGAATTGGTCGAGCCGGCGATGACGTTGCCGGCGGAATCGGTTTCCCAGCCTTGCAGATAGTAATTGCCCAGGCACATGAAACCGGCGGAATCGATCTCGAACTCGCCATCGCGGGTGAAGAAGGTTTCCTCGCCGGTGGCGCCGTAGCTGACGACGAAGAAGCCGTCGCCATCCAGGGCCAGATCGGTGGTATTGGAGGTGCCGCTGATCACGCCCTGGGCCGCCACGTTCTGCCGCACCGAGGCGGTGACGCCGCCCGAGGCATAGGAGGTCGAGCTGTAGGATTGGGTGACCAGGGTCTTGAAGCTGGTGGTGTTGGCCTTGTAGCCGGTGGTGGAGGAATTGGACAGATTGTCCGAGATGATCGACAATGCCGTGCTTTGCGCCTTGAGCGCGGTGACGGCGGAATTCATGGCTCCCATCAGGCTCATGATCGTTCTCCCCGTCAGGAGGCCAGGCGGGTAATGGCATCAAGGGTGATGCCCATCTCGCCCAGTTCCAGGATGGTGGTGCCATCGGAAGAGGTGACCCCGGTCACCTTGCCGCTGACATAGGTGGTGCTGCCGATGGCGGCGCCGTCGGCATCGGTGGCTTCCACGCTCAGGGTGTAGGCGCCGCCCTCGACGGTGTTGCCGTCGCTGTCCTTGCCGTCCCAGGTGAAGTCGTTGCGGCCCTTGGCGGCGTCGCCGCTGCCTTCCCACACCACGTTGCCGTCTTCGTCGGTGACGGTCAGGGTGACGTCGGTGGCGGCGGAATCCAGGCTGTAGACCCAGGCGGCATCGACGGTGCCGTCGTCCTGGACGCTGATGGTGTCGCCCTCGGCCTCGACGGTGTGGCCCATATAGCCGACGCCCGAGCTCATGGACATCAGGTCGATGGACGACAGCACCTCATCCAACTTGTCGTTGGTGGCCATCTGCTGTTCCAGGTTGGCATACTGGACCAACTGATTGGTGAACTCGGTGGCGTCGGTGGGATCCAGCGGATCCTGATTCTCCAACTGCGCGCACAGCAACTGGATGAACATGTCGTAATCGGCGGAAAGCGTCGATGTGCTGGTGGACGAACTTGTCGTCGTCGTGCTGGCTGAAGTAATAGAGGTGACCATCCGGGCGCACTCCTGAAGAATTCATGTGCGGCGTATGGGCCGCTCTTGCCTTCTTCTACGAATGCGCCCGGATGGTTCAGGCGATTTTATTTTTATGGATGGATGTGTGATTGGGATAAGAACTGCATCACTGCTTATACGCGGGGAGAGTTCATTTCAGGCGGACAAATTTTAAAGCCACAGAGACACGGAGACACAGAGAAATTTCCCCGGATCGGGCGCACCGGCCTTACCTCGGGAAAGTCATCTCTGTGCCTCTGTGTCTCTGTGGTTTTTCTATCCTAGCCCTTGGGCTTGCCCGCCCCAGACGCGGCCAGGATGCGGTCGGCCAGGCCGGCGGGGGCCTTGGGCTGGCTGTCGCGCAGGGCGTCATTCAGGGCCAGGGCTTCGGCCAGCAGGGTGGCGGCTTCGGGGGAGGTGCCCAGCAGGGCTTCGACGTCGGCGCGTTCTTGTTGCGGCCAGCGGGCCAAATCGGGGCCCCATTGGTCAAGCAGATCGGCGAATACGCCGACGGAAAGGCTGATCTTGCTCATGTCGCCTCGGTTTCTTCGATGGCGTTACGGAAATGCCGTCCTTTGGACAGCCCCACAAGCTTATACGATTCAGACCGCCGACAACAAGGTCTAGACCGGCATGCCGGCGATCTCGGCCCAGGCGTTGCGCAGGGTTCTGAGGCCTTCGCCGATGCGGCGGCAGGCGGCTTCACCCTCCTTGCGGCCGACGGTGGCCAGCAAGGCGCGCATGTTGGCGCGATAGGTTTCCGCCAGATTGGCGGCGACCTTGCCGCCGGCGTGCAGGTCCAGGGCGGCCAGCAAGCCGCGCAGGATTTCGATGGCGCGGCTGACTTCCTGATATTGCCGGGTGTAGTCGCCCTGGGCCGCGGCGACGCCCGCGTTGTGGATGCGCACCAGGATGCCGTCGTACAGCAGCACCACCGCTTGCAGGGGCGGCGTGGTCATGACGGCGGTCTGATAGGCGGCGATGGCGTGCTTGGAAAGGGTCATGTCAGTTATCCTCGCTGTTGGTCATGGCCTCCAGCAGATCCAGGACCGATTGCGCCTCGGCCAGCTTGGCCTCGATACGGGCGTACTTGTCCAACAGATAGCTGCGATAGGTCTCGGCGTTGGCTTCGATGGTGGTGATGCGGTCTTCCAGATCGCTGTTGCTGTCTTCCAGCGTGGTGATCTGCTCGGCCAACTGGCCGTCATATTCGTCGGCGACCTCCTCCACCGCCTGCCACATGCGATCGGCGATGCCCTGGCTGACGGAGACGTCGATGGATTGGCTGGCGCTGCCGGTGAAGACGAAGGTCAAGCCGTCGTAGATGCTGCCTTCGGCGCCGATGATGCGCGACCCCTCCACGGTGAACGCCGTGGTGTCGCCGCCCACCGAAACCGCGCTGATTGCGCCGTCGGTGACGGTGATGTCCAAGGTGAAATCGGCACTTTCCGGCCCGTCGCCATGGCGCAGCAGGGAAAGATTGCCGCTGGAGGTCTCGGCCTGGAAGCTGAACAGGCCTTGGATGGCGTCGAGGTCGTTGAGCAGGGCGTCGTCCAGGGCGTCTTCATCGATTTCCAGATAGTTCTGTTCATCGAAGGACAGGCCCAGACTGGCCAGCGAGGCCTCGTCGATGGACGCGGTCAGCGCCTCCTGCAATTGGGTGGAAACGGTGCGCAGGATGGAATCGCCGAACAACACCGCGCTTTCGTCGGCGCTGCCGTCGCTGGCGGTGGTCTGGTTGAGCAGGACGAAATCCCTGAGCGCGTTATAGGTCTCGACCAGGCTTTCCACCTGTTCCTTGATGTCGGACAGCGAATTGTCCACCTCGAGCGTCAGGGTGTTGCCGCTTTCCGCCTTGTAGAGGGTCAGGGTGATGCCGTCGATGGCGTCGTCGATTTCGTTGTCGTCACGCTCGATGGTGACGCCGTCGATCTTGACCTGGGCCGGTTGGGCGGCTTGCAGGATGTCCACCTTGTCGCCGTTTCCGTCGATCAGCCCCAGATCCTGCAACACCGTGCCGCTGGTATCGGCCAGGGTGATCTCGGCATTGGTCCCGGTGGCGGTCAGCACCATCATGTATTCGGTGTCGGACACCTTGATGACCGAGGCCTTGACCCCGGTATTGGTGGACTCGGTGTTGATGGTATCGACGATGTCGTCCAGCGACATGTCGGCGGTGACGGTGAAGGCGGTGCCGCCGAGGGTGAAGTCGCCCGCCATGTCGGCGGCGTCGCTGCGGCTGCTTTGGCTGGTTCCGCCCAGGCGCTCGGCCTTGGCCACCTGGATGATTTCGATTTCGTGGCTACCCAGTTCGGTGCCGTCCTCGACCGTCACCGACAACAGGGTGTCGGCGGAGGTGCTGGTGCCGGAGCTGAGATAACCGGTGCGGTTGAGGAAGACATCGTCTTCCTGGCCCGACGATGATGGATCGGCGCGCAACGCCTGTAGGCTGTCTTGCATGGCCAGCAGCAGGGTCTGCATTTCCTCATAGGCGGCGATCTTGGTCTCGTTGGCGGTGACCTTGGTTTCCAGGCTGTCGGCGCGGGCCAGCTTGGCCGAGACGGCGGCTTCGACCAGCGCATCGGTGTCGAATTCGTTGCGGTTCTGCGAATAGCTGACCGAGGACGTGGTGGTAGTGGTGCTCGAACTGACGGCGTCGGTCATGGCGGGACTCGCTATGAAAGTGGCCCGGGACGGGCGGCTCAAACGCCGCTCGGGCTTGGTGAAAAGAAGGGGCGGGATCGGTGAAAATCCCGCCCCTCCGGCCCAAACCGGCTAGGGGGCATGGGAAGCCGGTTTAGCTTTTCAGCAGGCTCAGCAGGTTCTGCGGCATCTGGTTGGCCTGCGACAAAGCGGCGATGGCCGCCTGGGTCTTGACGTCGGCCGAAGACAGGGTCGACTTTTCCGCCGCCACGTCGGCGTCCATGATCGCCGATTGCGCCGATTGCAGGTTTTCCGAGGTGGTGTCGATGGTTTCCGAACGGAACTCGAAGCGCGACATGGTCGCACCCACTTCGGCGCGGGCCTGGATCACCGCGGTGATGGCGCTATCCAGCGCGGTCAGGGCGCTTTGGGCGTTGGTCTGGGTGCTGACCGAGCTGGTGGACAGGCCCAGGGCAGTGGCATCGACATCGTCGATGGACAGGTTGATGGTATCGGTGGAGGCGGTGCCGACCATGAAATCGACGCCCGACTTGGAACCGCCGACGATGGTGGTGCCATCGGCGGCCAGCATGCCCAGGCTTTGCAGGGCGGTGCCGGTGCCCGTGTCGTCCATGGCGGTGACGGTGGCGCCGTCGACACCGGTCAGCACCAGACGCTTGCGACCGTCGCTGTCGGTTTCGACGGTGGCGGTGACGTTGGCGGCTTCCGGCGTGGTGGTGTCGCCGGCATTGATCGAGGCGGCGACGTCTTCCAGCGACACCGAACCGGCGGTGCCGTCATAGGCGTCCGAGATGGCGTAGCTGACGGTGTTGCCGTCCGAGGTGGTGATGGTGAAGGCATCGGCATCGGCGATGGTGGTGATGTCGGCGTACTGGGAATCGGTCATCCAGTTGGACGAGACGGTGGCATTGGCCGAGGTCGAGGCGTACTGACCGGTGCCGTCCAACAGCGACACGCCGTTATAGCGGGTCGATTCGGCGATACCGTCGATTTCGTCCAGCAATTCCTGATATTCGGCGTCGATATAGGTGCGTTCGCTGTCGGTGACCGAGCCGGAATCCGATTGGGTGGCCAGCGACTTCATGCGCTGGAGAATGTCGGAAATGCGGGCGAGGCCGCCATCGGCGGTTTGCAGGATGGCGGTGGCTTGGCTGGCATTGGTGGCCGCCTGGCTCAACACGGTGACGTCGGACTGGATGCGGGTGCCGATGGCCAAGCCGGCGGCGTCGTCGGAGGCCTTGGTGATGCGCGAGCCCGAGGCCAGCTTGGACAGGCTGGAGGACTGGGTCTCGGAATTCAGGTTCAGGTAACGCAGGGCCGAGTTGGCGGCGGTGTTGGTGGCGATGACCGGCATGGTGGTGTCTCCTTCTGATCCCGTATGTGTCCCGGCTTTTCCGGGCGGTTCATAACTGGAACGGATCAGCGGTGCCGGTCAGGCGGAGAATCTTTATTCCGCCAGGGCCTGGAGGCAGTCGTGTTCGGACCGGCGCAGGCGGTCGCGCAGGGTCTGGCGGCCCCGCTTCAGCAGGCTTTCCACCGCGCTGATGGTGGTGCTCATGATCTCGGCGATCTCGGCGTTGCCCAGGTCGTCGAAATAAGACAGCGTCAACGCCAGACGCTGTTGGTCGGGCAGCTTGCCCATGGCCTGTTCCAGCCGTCCGAACACCTGGGTGCGGTGGATGCGGGTGACCGAATCGGCCTCGTCGTCCATGGGTTCGGGGACGTCGTCCAGGCACTCGGTCGCCGGGCGGCGGCGCAGATCGATGCAGCGGTTGACCACCACCCGATAGAGCCAAGTGGAAAACCTGGCCTTGCCGTCCTGCCAGGACTGGCGGTGGGTCCACACCTTGACCAGACATTCCTGCGCCACGTCCTCGGCATCGGCCACATTGCCTAAGACCCTAAGCGCGATGGCATAGGCGCGGTCCACATGGCGTTCCACCAGCAGCCGATAGGCGGCGGCGTCGTCATCCTTCATCCGCGCCAGCAGGGTTTCGTCATCCAGGCCGGCCAAGGCGGCGGCGGAACTGCTGGAAGTGGTCAGGCGCTGGATCATCATGGTCTGAATCCCGGCATGGAAAAGGGGCATCGATACTGAGTTACACGCGGTCCTATGCTAATCCAGGCGAAGAAAAAGCAAGATAATTCAAATGGTTAGTCGGCAAGTTCTGCCGGGTGGGCGGCAATAATTGCCTAGTCCGAGCGTTTGGGCGGCGGCGGCCCCAGGCGCGACAAGGCTTGGCGACCGGCGGCGGACATTTGCGGAATGGCCTGAATCAGGGCCTTGCCGATGCGGTCGCCGGCCTGTTCGCGGCGGCTGGCCAACTCGGTGACCGCCTGACGGAAGGCCTCGGCGTCGAAAGGCTCGGCTCGCATCAGCGTGCCGATGCGCTGGTGCTGCTCTGACTGGTCGCGGTCGACATCGTGCAAACCCTGGTCGGCGGCGGCTTGGCGCAGCATGCGGGCGTCGTCGGCGGACAAGGCGGCGGCCATTCGTTCGACGATGTCGCCGGGCTTGGGCGGGCCGGGCGGCGGCGGGCGGTCGACCACCAGCACGCCGGCCAAAAAGCCGTTGGCCAGCAGCGACGCGGTCAGGACCCACGGGCGGAGGCGACGAAAATCCATCATCGCAATCCCACCGGCGACAAGGGCTGGGCATAGGCGTAAAGGTCCAGGGGGGTGGCGACCGCCTGGGCTTGGCCCAGGCCGGACAGCCCCACCGCCAGCCCCAGGGCCAGGCCCAGGGCCAGCGACCCGGCATAGCCCGGCAAGGCCCGCCGGGAACCGACCGGCAGCAGGCGGTGCCACCAGGGTGGCGGCGGCTCGGCGGCCATGCGGGCCAGCACGGCGCGGCTGATGCGGGCGACGCTGTGCCGGTCGATGAGCCGGGCCGGGTCGTGGCGTTTCAGCAAGGCGTCCAGATCGTCGTGGAAACGGTCGGTGGTCATAGCAAATCTCCCGATGCGGCGAATCCTTGCCGCGACAGATAATCCCGAAGGCCGCGACGCCCGCGCACCAGCAGCGATTCCAGAGCCGAAACGCTGATTCCCAGGGCTTCGGCCGCCTGGGCATTGCCGGTTTCGCCCAGGTGGCACAGGGCGATGGCCGCGCGCTGGCGCTCGGGCAGGTGGTTCAGGGCCTGGGACACCAGCTTTTGCATCTGTCCCCGGGCCAGCCGGTCCAGGCCGTCGGGGCCTGGATCGGGTGGTTCTTCCACATCGTCCATGGGCAGCATCGGCTTGCGCCGCCTGTGGTCGGTGCACAGATTGATCACCACCCGATAAAGCCAGGTGGTGAAGCGGGCGCCGCCATCGCCATCCCAGTCGGGGGCCTTGCGCCACACCCGCAAAAAGGCCTCCTGCGTCACCTCCTCGGCATCATCGGCGTTACTCAGCATGCGCATGGCCAGGGCCAGGGCGAACGGGGTGTGGCGCTCCATCAGGGCGGCAAAGGCCCAGCGGTCGCCCCGGGCCGCAGCCTGCAACAAATCCTGGTCCGAGGGCGGGGCGGTCGTTTCATCCATGTGCCGATTACACGGACCAACCGCCCCCGGCCCTGCGCAAAAAGTCACGACCTGGGCGCGCCTTTATCCTGGCCGCTCAGATAGCGCTGCACGGTTTCCAGCAGATACAGGTAATCGGCCCAATGCATGCCCATGCGGTCGGCCAGATGGACGGCCCGGACCAGCAGCGGGGCATGCAGGGAATCGGCGACATGGGGCATGATCGGCTCGGCGGTTAATAAGGACATTCTTCCCTTACACGGCGCGGGCGGTGGTTTCCTGCGCACGGAAATCGACGGGCGGTGCGTGTAACCGGCAATCACCCCGGTCCAGGCCGCTTTCATGAATGACACCCGTATCGGCCCGGCCCCGTCGGTGCCGCCCGCCGCCGGTCCCGACCCGCAACCGCGTGCCGTCGCCGTCGAAGCGGCGGCGGAATTGGACGATCTGGCCCGGTTGCTGGTCCGCGATGTGGAAACCTCTAGGCTGGCGCGGGCGCAATCGCAAATCGAGGCGCTGCTTTACGCCGCTCAATTGGCCTTGGCCCGAGGTGACGGCAGCGGTCTGCGCGGCATCGCCTCGGAAGCCGGGCGCATCGCCCGCGATCTGGGCGGCGGCGATGCCGCCGCCGCCCTTGTCGCCCAGGCCGGTCAGGTGTGCCGGTTGTGCGAAAAACCTAACGCGCCAGCCACGCCCGCCAACCACCAAACGCGGTGATGTCGGTGGCGCCCTTGGTGGCGTGGCCTTCGCAGAGGAAGCCCTTGACCAAGCTCCCATCGGCCAGGGTCAGGGTGCCGATGCCCAAGGGGGCGGGGATTTGGGCGACGAAGCTGCCGAAGGCTTCGGCCCCCATCTCATAGATTTCCACCTCGATAGCGCCGGCCCCTTGGCCGTCGAACACCAGACCGGGCTTGGCCGGCTGGGTTCCGGCCAGGGCATAAAGGCTGTAACCGGGAGCGGTGCGGGTGAGCTCCCGCAGACGGGCTTGGCGTTCGACCAGTTGGTGATGCAAGGGCTCGCCGGCCAGATGGGCGCCGACCACCGCCACAGCGATCTTGCCGTCGAGGGTGGGGGCAACCGGCGGGGTGCTGTCCAGGGCGATGCCGGTGCCGCCCAGGCTGGCACCGGGAAGGGCGCGGTGCAGGCGATCGGCCAGGGCGGCGATGGCGTCATCCTGAAACGCCCGGCCCATCACGGTGATGCCGAAGGGCAGGCCGTTGGGGCGGAAGCCGGCGGGGATGGCGATGGCCGACAAATCCATCAGATTGACGAAATTGGTATAGGCGCCCAGGTTGCTGTTCAGCCGGATCGGATCGGCCAGCACCTCGTCGATGCGATAGGTGGTGCCGGTGGTGGGCAACAGCATGACGTCCATCCTGGCCCATTGGGCTTCCGCTTGGCGGATCAGCTCGGCCAGCCGGTAGAAGCCCTTGAAGCCGTCGGCGGCGGAGATGCCTTTCGCCCCCAGGATGATGCCGCGCACCACCTCGTGCAGGGACTCGGGCTTGGTGGTGGCGAAATCGTCGATGGCGGCCAGACGTTCCGCCACCCACGGGCCGGAATACAGTAATTGGGCACATTGGGAAAAGGGTGTGAAGTCGATCTCCACCTTCTGCCCGCCCAAGGCGTGCAGCCGCTCCACCGCCTGCGCGAACAGGGCTTCCGCCTGGGTATCGCCGAAGAAATCCAGCCCGCCCATGGGGACGCCGAAGCGGAAGGCGTCGGGCCAGGGGCCGGTCTGGGGAGCGGTGTGTGAGAAGGCGTCTTCCGCGTCATAGGCGCCGGCGACGTCGAGTACCGCCAGGGCATCGGCGCAGGTTCCCGCGAAGATGGAAATGCAATCCAGGCTGCGGCAGGCCGGCACCAGCCCGCGCGTGCTGATCAAGCCTTTGCTGGGTTTCAGCCCGATGATGTTGTTGAAGGCCGCCGGCACCCGGCCCGAGCCGGCGGTGTCGGTACCGAGCGCGAACGACACCAGCCCGGCGGCGACAGCCACCGCCGACCCCGACGACGAGCCCCCCGACACGTGATCGGGCGAAAACACCGACGAGCAGATGCCGTAAGGCGAGCGGGTGCCGACCAGCCCGGTGGCGAACTGGTCCAGGTTGGTCTTGCCGACCAGGATGGCGCCCTCGGCCTGCAAGCGCTCGACGACGAAGGCCGAGCGGCTGGGAGTATAGGCGAAATCGGGGCAGCCGGCGGTGGTGGGCATGCCCGCCACGTCGATGTTGTCCTTGACGGCGAAGGGGATGCCCCACAATTGGCCCTTGGGGGCGCGTTGCAACTGCGCCAGGGCCTGATCCTTGGGGATCAGGCTGATCCACACCGGGCGCTCGCCCATGGACGCGATGCGGCCATAGACCTGATCCAGCACCTGAGTTGGGGTCAGGCTGCCGTCGGCATAGGCGTTTTTCAGGTGGTTGATGTCGAGCGAGAACATCAGGCGGCCTCCTCGGTGATGACGGCCAGGATCTGACCCAGGGCGACGGCGCGGCCCTCGGCGCAGCGCAGTTCCGCCACGATGCCGGCAGCGGGGGCGAGCAGGGGGATTTCCATCTTCATGCTTTCCACCACGATCAAGGTGTCGCCGGCCTCGACCCGTTGGCCGGTTTGGACGGCGATTTTCCACACGCTGCCCGGCACCGGGGCGCAGGCGGCGACGCTGCCCGCCGGCACCGCCTGATCGCCGTCATCGTCGAAGGCTTCCGGCATATCGGCGCCATAGCCGATCTGGCCCGAGGCCTCCCACCGGGCGCGTTCCTCGTCGAAGGCCTGTTGCTGGCGGGTTTTGAAGGATTTGATCGAGGCGTCGTTATCGGCAAGGAATTTGCGATAATCGGCCAGTTTGAAGGTGGTTTCCTCGATCTTCAGACGGGCCTTGCCGCGCGGGAAGGCATCGCGGAACTCCAGCAAATCCTCGGCCGAGACCTCGACGAAGCGGATCTGATCGAAGAAACGCAACAACCACGGCTTGCCCGGCTGGAATTCCGCCGTTTCCTTGTGAGTGTTCCACACTTGGCAGGTGCGCCCGACGAACTGATAGCCGCCCGGCCCCTCCATGCCATAGACGCACATATAGGCGCCGCCGATACCGACCGCGTTTTCCGGCGTCCAGGTCCGGGCCGGATTATATTTGGTGGTGACCAGCCGATGGCGCGGGTCCATGGGGGTGGCGACCGGCGCCCCCAGATAAACGTCGCCCAGGCCCAACACCAGATAGGAGGCGGCGAAGACGATGCGCTTGACCTCGTCGATGCTGTCCAAGCCGTTGATGCGGCGGATGAACTCGATATTGCTGGGGCACCACGGCGCGTCGGCCCGCACCGATTGCATGTATTTGCGGATGGCCAATTGGGTGGCTTCGTCGTCCCACGACAACGGCAGATGGACGATGCGGGTCGGCACCTCCATGGCGTCGTTGTTGGGCAGGCCGTCTTCGGCCTTCATCAGCACGGTCAGCAGCTCGTGCAGGCACAGCACCCGGCTGTCGTAATGCAGTTGCAGCGAACGGATGCCGGGCGTCATGTCGATGATGCCGGCGGGGGCCAAGGCGCGCAACGTCGCCATCAGCGCATGGACGCGGAACCGAAGTTCCAGGTCCAGCACCAGCGGACCATATTCCACCAACAGGTATTTGTCGCCGGCGCGGCGATAGACCACGCGCGGGCGTTCGTCCCGGGCCGGGATGTCGCCGACGATGGGGCTGTCGTCGATGCCCGGGTCAAGCCCGGGCATGACGGCCAGGGAAACTCCGTCGCCGAAGGCGATGGCCTGTTCCTGCGCCTGTTCAAGCGCTTCGGCCTGGGCCTGGCTCAGGCGGAGGAAGCGCACGCGATCGCCGGGGCGCACTTGGCCCAGCTTCCACAATTCGGCACTTACGATGGTGGCCGGGCAGACGAAACCGCCCAAGGACGGGCCGTCGGGGCCCAGAATCACCGGCATGTCGCCGGTGAAGTCGATGGCGCCGATGGCATAGGCGTTGTCGTGGATGTTGCTGGGATGCAGGCCGGCCTCGCCGCCATCCGTGCGTGCCCATTTGGGCTTGGGGCCGATCAGGCGCACGCCGGTGCGGTTGGAATTGTAATGCACTTCCCAGGGGGCGGCGAAAAACTGCTCGATATCGTCGTCGGTGAAGAAATCCGGCGCCCCGTGCGGGCCATACAGCACGCCGATTTCCCACTCATGTCCCAGCACCGGCATCAATGCGTCGGGGACGGCGCGGGGCTGGGCGGCGGCGTGCGGCTGGCCCAGATGCAGCACGTCGCCCGTCATCAGGGCGCGGCCGCCATGGCCGCCGAACTTGCCCAGGGTGAAGGTGGATTTGCTGCCCAGATAATCGGGCACGTCGAAGCCGCCTTGCACCGCCAGATAGGCGCGGCAGCCGGGGCCGCTGACCGTGCCCAGGCGCAGCACCTGACCGGCGGCGACGGTGACGGGGGTGCCGTAGACAATCGGCTGGCCATCCAAGGAGGCGGCCATTTCCGCCCCCATCAGGCAGATTTTGGTGTCGGTGTTGAATTTGAGCGTCGGTCCCGACATGGTCAGTTCCAGCGCGGCGGTGCCGGCGGCATTGCCCAGGGCGTGATTGGCCAGGCGCATGGACAGGTGGTCCATCGGCCCCGAGGGCGGCACCCCCACATCCCAATAGCCGGTGCGGCCGGGATAATCCTGGATGCTCGCCTGGGTGCCCACCGCCAGCACCTCGACCGAGCGGGCATGATGGACGAAGCTTTCCAGCGTGCGGGTGGTCACCCTGCCCTCGACGAAAGCCGGGCTGGCCACCAGGGCGCGCAGATAATCCAGATTGGTCTCGATGCCGTTGATGCGGGTTTGGGCCAGCACCGTTTGCATCTTGGCCAGGGCGTCGGCGCGGTCGGTGCCGGTGACGATGATCTTGGCGATCATCGGATCGTAATAGGGCGAGATTTCAAGCCCGGCCTCCACCCAGGTTTCGACGCGGGCGTCAGCGGACCAACGCACCTGGGTCAGCAGGCCGGAAGAGGGACGGAAATCGCGCGCCGGGTCTTCGGCGTAAAGCCGCACCTGGATCGCGGCGCCGCGCGCCCGCTCGGCGTGATCGGCCAGGGGCAGGGGTTCACCCGCCGCTTGGCGCACCATCCATTCCACCAGATCGATGCCGGTGACCTGCTCGGTCACCCCGTGTTCCACCTGCAGGCGGGTGTTGACCTCGAGGAAGTGGAATTCGTCCGCATCGGTGTCGTAGAGAAACTCCACCGTGCCGGCATTGGCATAGCCGACAGCCTGCCCCAGTTTGACCGCGGTTTCACACAATTGGTGACGCAAATGCGGGCTGATGCCCGGGGCCGGGGTTTCCTCGACCACCTTCTGATTGCGGCGCTGGGCCGAACAGTCGCGTTCGCCCAAGGCGACGACGTTGCCCTTGCCGTCGCCGAAAATCTGCACCTCGATGTGGCGACCGCGTTCCACGTATTTTTCCAGGAACAGGCCGGGATCCTTGAAATTGTTGCGCGCCAGCCGCTGCACCCGCTCGAACAACGGCTCCAGTTCGGCTTCGCCGCGGCACAGCGACAGGCCGATACCGCCGCCGCCGGCGGTGCTTTTCAGCATCACCGGATAGCCGATGCGCTTGGCCTCGGTCTTGGCGTGGGCGACGTCGTTCAGCAACCCCGATCCGGGGGCCAGCGGCACCTTGGCCTTTTTCGCCAGATCGCGGGCGGTGTGCTTCAAGCCGAAGGCACGCATGTGCTCGGGCCACGGGCCGATGAAGACGATGCCGGCACGGGCGCATTCCTCGGCGAAATCGGGGTTTTCCGACAAGAAGCCGTAGCCGGGATGGATGGCCTGGGCGCCCGATCGGCGGGCGACGTCCAAGATGGAATCGGCACGCAGATAGCTTTGCGCTGCCGGGGCCGGGCCGATGCAATAGGCCTCGTCGGCCATGGAAACGTGCAGCGAGTGGCGGTCGGCCTCGGAATAGACGGCGACGCTGGCAATGCCCATCCTGTTCAGCGTGCGGATGATGCGGCAGGCGATGGCGCCGCGATTGGCGATCAGGACCTTGGTGAACATCACGGGGCCTCCCAGATCAGCACGTCGATGGGGGTCGGGTTGTAGGCGTTGCACGGGTTGTTGAGCTGCGGGCAGTTGGAGATCAGCACCAGCAGATCCATTTGGGCCACCATCTCCACATACTTGCCCGGCCCCGACACGCCGTCGGCGAAGCTCAGGCCGCCCTCCGGGGTGATCGGCACGTTCATGAAGAAGTTGATGTTGTGGCCGATGTCGCGCTTGGACAGGCCCCAGTGATCATGCTCGGCCAGGGCGAGGACATAGGAATCGCGGCAGGCGTGCATGGTCTTTTTTTCCAGGGCATAGCGCACGGTGTTGCTTTCCGTGGCGCAGGCGCCGCCCAGGGTGTCGTGACGACCGACAAGGTCGGCGGTGATCACCGCCATGACGTTGCCGTCCTGGCTGATCAGGCGCGAGCCCACCCCCAGATAGACCTTGCCCTGGTCGCGGATGGTGCTGGTGGCGCAATAGCGTTCATGCGGATCGCGGGCATTATAGAACAAGGTATCGGCGGCCTGGTTGCCGTCGACATCGACGATGCGCAGGGTCTGGCCCTTCTTCACCTCATGCAGCCAGTAATCACCGGCGGGCACGGTGGCGCGGTAAAGGGCCGACGCGGCGGCCAGATTGCTTTCCTTCAGCATGAACGCTCTCCTAGCCGATCAGGGTGTAAAGACGATTGTTCTCGAACCCGCGGCGGTTGGCCGGCGAATGGTTCCGGCAGTAATCGTCCTCGGTGATCGGGGGCGTCTTCAGCACCTGATAGGTCACCGGCTTTTTCGGATAATCGGGGGCCGGGTTCATGGGGTGCGGGCAGGTGTGCAGCAGCACCAGCGTGTCCATCTCGAAACGCAGCGTGACCACCGAGCCGGCAGGGGAATGGGTGGGGGCGAACACCATGGTGCCGTCCTCGGTCACCGCCACCTTGGAAAACAGGTTGAGATTGGCGGCCAGATCGCGCCGGCCCAGGCCGTATTTGCCGCCTTCCACCAAAAAGCTGTCATGACCGTTCAGGAACCAGTCGTTGCGACAGGCCTGATAGGTCTTCATCCCCCAGCGTTTGGCCACCATGTCCTTGGTGGTGTTGCCGCCGATGGTGTCGTGCCAGCCGACGCTGTCCTCGGTGATGGAGGCGAAGATGCGGCCCATGTCCGAATACAGGCAATGGCCCCGGGTCAGCTTGAAGGTGTGCTGGCATTTCAGCGTGTCGGGGGCGTTGTAGCGCTCCAGCGGATTGGCCGGGTTGTAGAACAGCATGCCCAGATTGGCACCGCCTTCCACGTCGATCAGGCGCAGGCCGGTGCCGCGCTTGGCGGTGAAGGACCAGTGTTTGCCGCCGGCCAGGGTGTCTTGGTACAGCGGGGTGTCTTGGTACACAAGCTCGCTCATGCGGATTTCTCCGTCGTGCCGGGCCGTCCCGGCGCTGATGCGAACCAACCGGGGCCGTCCCCGGTGGTGTGGTTCTTTCTTGCGCCCTCAGGCGCCGGGCGGACGCCTCCGGCGTCCTTGGCTCACGCTCGCATAAGCTCGCGGGGCCTCAATGGCCCAGTCCCTCGGCTGCGCCTCGCTCCGATCCGGGTGGAGCCTGGGCCTGGTTCAGAATCTCGGCCCGTTCGGGCTTGTCGTCCAGGGGCAGGTTCAAGGTGATGGTGGCGCCATAGGCCTGGGGGGCGTCGGGGTCGTGGCGCACCTTGTCGAAGGCCAGCACCCGGGTGGACAGGTCGAAGCCCTCCTTGATGTCGTGGGTGACCATGAACACCGTCATCCGCTCGGCTCGCCACAGGGCGCGGACCAGATCGTGCATCTGCGCCTTGGTGCCGGGGTCGAGCGCGCCGAACGGCTCGTCCATCAGCAGGATCCGCGGCTTTCGCACCAGCGCCTGGGCGATGGACAGGCGTTGCTGCATGCCGCCCGACAATTCAGCCGGATATTTGTCGCGGGCCTGATCCAGGCCGACGGCGTCGATGACATGGCGCACCTCGTCCAACGCCTGGCGCTTTTTCGCCCCCCACAGCTTGCCCAACAGGGGCGCGCGGGCGAATTCCAGCCCCAACACCACGTTTTCCTGCACGGTCAGATGGGGATAGGCGGAATAACGCTGGAACACCACGCCGCGATCGGGCCTCGGTTCGGCGGCCAAGGGCTGGCCGTCGATACGGATGCCGCCCCGGGTCGGTTGTTCCATGGACAGCAACAGGCGCAACAGCGTGGTCTTGCCGCAGCCCGACGGCCCGACCATGGCGCAGAACTCGCCCGACGGGATATCCAGGCAGATGCGTTCCAGCACCACCTGATCGCCGTATTCCATCCACAGATTGTCGATGCTGACCCGGCTCATGACGCCCCCCTTGCCAGCCACGGGCACAGACGGCGGTTCATGGCGCGCAAAGCCCAATCCATGCAAAAGGCCAGCAGGGTGATCCAGGTCACATAGGGCAGGATGACGTCCATGGCCAGATAGCGCCGCACCAGGAAGATGCGATAGCCCAAGCCGTCCTGGGCGGCGATGGCCTCGGCGGAAATCAGGAACAGCCAGGCCGGCCCCAGGGACAGCCGCACCGCATCCAGCAGCTTGGGCCACACAGTGGGCAGCACCAGCCGGGTGATGATCTGCCAGGTGCCGGCCCCCAGGGTCTGGGCCTTGATCACCAGTTCCGCCGGGATGGCCTCGACCCTGAGCGCCAGATCGCGGACCAGGAAGGGGGCGATGCCGATGACGATCAAGACGACCTTGGACAATTCGTCCAGGCCGAAGACGATGAACAAGATGGGCAGGATGGCCATGGGCGGGATCAGCGACAGCACGGCGATAAAGGGCGACAGTCCGGCCCTGACATAGGGGATCAGGCCGGTGCCGATGCCCAAGATCAGCCCCAGGGCGGTGGACAGCAACAGCCCCAGGCCCAGCCGGGTCAGGCTGGCGGCGGTGTCGGTCCACAGCAATACGTTGCCGCTGCGGGCATCGGCGGTGAAGGCCAGACGGTGAACGGTGTCGGCGATGGTGGAAAACGCCGGCAACAGCTTGTCGCCGGGATTCTCGGCCAGACGCAGGGCCGAGAAGACGACATAAAGTACCAACACCGCCAGGAAGGGGAGCGCCCCCCAGAACAGGGCGCTCCCTTTGCCGGGGCGCCGGTTGATGATCCGGCGGCCCATGCCTACAGCTTCCCGTCGGTGGCCAGCTTCATGAATTCGGCGTCGAAGCGCAACTTCACGTTCTTGGCGTCGCCGATGGTCTTGCCACCGGGGAAGGCGATGCCCACCGCGTCCTTGGTCTTGGCGCCGTCGCCCAACAATCCGTGCTCGAACGAGAAGGTGCGGACCATGTCCATGGTCTTGGGCAATTGCGGCGAGGTGGCGAAGGCCACCGCGTCGGCGGGCTTGTAGAACATCTTGGTGGTGGCGAGCTGGGCCTTGTAGCCGGCCAGATCGGTGCCCGAGGCCTTGGCCATGTGTTCCAGCATGGCGGTGTCGCCGGCTTCCATCTTGGCCATCATCTCGTACCAGACGCCGGTGAGCGCTTTGCCCAAAGCCGGGTTGTCCTTGAGCGTGGCCGAGTTGACCACCATCAGGTCGATGATCTCGCCCGGAATCTTGGCACTGTCGAACACCTTGGTGGCGCCCTTGACCGCAGCCACTTCGGCCAGTTGCGGGTTCCAGGTGACCACGGCGGTGGAATCCTTGGACGAGGTGAAGACGGAAACGATGTCGGCGTCCGAGGTGTTGACGACGCTTATGTCTTTCTCCTTCAGCTTGACGCTGTCCAGCGCCCGGGCCAGCAGGTAATGCGACACCGAAAGCTCGACCAGATTGATCTTCTGGCCCTTGAGATCGGCGACGCTCTTGCCCTTTTTCACGACGATGCCGTCATTGCCGTTGGAAAAATCGCCGGAGATCAGCGCGGTCGAATCTATTCCGCCCGCCGCCGGGATGGTGAGTGCGTCCATATTGGTCATGACGCAGCCGTCGAAGCCGCCGGCGGTGTATTGGTTGATGGATTCCACATAGTCGTTGATCTGCACGATCTCGACCTTGATACCGTATTTGTCGGCCCATTTCTTCATCAGGCCGGACTCGGCGGCATAGCCCCACGGCATCCAGCCGGCATAGATGGACCAGGCGACCTTGAAATCCTTTTTCTCGGCGGCGAGGCCGGGCGAACAGGTGGCGGCGACCATGGCGGCGACGCCAGCGGCCAGACCGAGAACTCGTTTCAGGGAAGAACGCATGAAAAACCCCCTCGGTTGCGTAAGAAGCTGCACAAGGCACCGCGGGGGATGATCGGATTTCAGGGGGGCCTTGACCGGGTGGGCAGAGACCGTCCCTGAGAATCCGAAGGCTCTCGCGGCACAGCTCTCCCGGGCTTTTATCCCGCCGTGGCTCCGTCCACCATCGCTGGCGGGCGGGAGTGCATCTCTTGGACCAGACACCGCGAGCGGTCGGAACCCTAGACGCGTTATGTCCGATCTATAAGCAAGGCCCATGCCAGTGGCAAAGCCAGGATTCGGCGTGGGTGCGGTGACGGAGATGACGATTTTTAGGCATGACCTTGCTTAAATATCGGGCAAAGGGGTGTTGCCACATCTTCGTTTGTGCAGTGCGGGAATTGGTTCTACCATCCCCCTGGTGCCAATGGGGGAAAGATCCATGCCGCTTGCTGATCGTTTGGCCGACAAACTGGAACAATTGCGGGCCAAGGCCATGGCCGGCGGCGGTGCCGCCAAGGCGCAGGAACGCCACGACAAAGGCCAACTGACCGCACGCGAACGGCTGGGGGTGTTGTTCGATCCCGGCACGTTCCAGGAAACCGGCCTGCATGTGCATCACCACGCCAATGGCTTCGGTCTGGCCGGCAAGGACATGCCCGCCGACGGCGTGATCGTCGGCAACGGCTTCGTGGCGGGGCGGCAGGTGTCGGCGTTCAGCCAGGATTTCACCGTCGCCGCCGGCACGCTGGGCAAGATGCATGCGCAAAAGCTGGTCACCGCCATGCAATACGCGCTGAAGATGGGTGTACCCTTGGTGGCCTGCAAGGATTCCGGCGGTGCCCGCATCCAGGAAGGCGTCGACGCCCTGTCCGGCTATGGTCAGGTGTTCTATCAGAACGTCCTGCTGTCCGGCGTGGTGCCGCAGATCGCCCTGGTGCTGGGGCCGTGCGCCGGCGGTGCCGCCTATTCGCCGGCCCTGATGGATTTCGTCATCATGACCCGGCACAACGCCCACATGTTCATCACCGGCCCCGAGGTGATCAAGGCGGTCACCGGTCAGGCCTATAGCATGGATCAGGTGGGCAGCGCCGAGATGCATGCGACAATCAGCGGCAACGCCCATTTCGTCGCCGAGAATGACGCCCATGCGGTGGAGATCGCCAAGGCGCTGCTGTCCTATCTGCCCGCCAACAACACCGAGGACCCACCGCACCAGCCGTGGGCGGATATCCCGGTGGGCGCCGATCCGGTGCTGGACGCCCTGGTCCCCGACGATCCGTCGGAACCCATGGATGTGCGTCAGGTCATCGCCCGCATCGTCGACGACGGCAGCTTCCTTGAAGTGCATGCCGGCTGGGCCCGCAATCTGATCGTCGGCCTGGCCCGCATCGGCGGCATGGTCACCGGCATCGTCGCCAACCAGCCCATGGAAATGGCCGGCGCCCTGGATATCAACGCTTCCGACAAGGGGGCGCGGTTCGTCCGTTTCTGCAATGTCTTCAATATCCCCGTCGTCACCCTGGTCGATGTCCCCGGCTTCCTGCCCGGCATCGAGCAGGAGCGGGGCGGCATCATCCGCCATGGCGCCAAGCTGTTGTTCGCCTATGGCTCGGCCACCGTGCCCAAGATCACCATCATCCTGCGCAAGGCCTATGGCGGCTCGTATCTGGCCATGTGCAGCCAGGAAATGGGCGCCGATTGGGTGCTGGCCTGGCCCAGCGCCGAAATCGCGGTGATGGGGGCGGAAGGGGCCATCAACATCCTCTACCGCAAGGAACTGGCCGAGGCCCCCGACCGCAAGGCCAAGGCCAAGGAACTGGCGGCCCAATACCGCGACGAATTCGCCTCGCCCTATCTGTCGGCGGGCCAGGGCTATATCACCGATGTCATCATGCCGTCGGAGACCCGCGGCATCATCGCCCTGGCGCTCAGGAAATCGCTGGCCAAGCGCGAGATCAGGCCGCCGAAGAAACACGGCAACATTCCGCTTTAAGGGGATATGACATGAACGAAGCGGTGCAATTGTCGCTGCTGGTCTATGGTCTGGGCGTGGTCATCGCCCTGGCGGCGGCCGTGCTCATCAAATTCATCGTCGTCGCCCTGGCCTGGGGCGAGCGCAAGGCCGTGCCCGCCGTCGTTCCGGCGGCACCGTCATCGGCGGGTATTCCGCCCCATCATCTGGTGGTCATCGCCGCTGCCGCCCATGCCATGGTCGGCGCCAATCGCATCGTCCATATCGGCGCTGCCGCCGGCACCGCCGGTTGGTCGGCGGAAGGCCGTTTCGCTCATCACGGCTCGCATCATCCGGCCACTCATCACTAGGGTCTGAAACACCATGCAAAAGAAGTTGCGCATCACCGTCGAAGGCAAGGTCTATGACGTGCTGGTCGAGGATCTGTCCGAGAACGGCCACGCCATGTCCGCCTATCCGTCCATCGCCGGCACCGGGGTGCCGTCCTTCGTCGCCGCCGCCCCCATGGCCGCGCCGCCGCCGGCGGCCCCGGTATCCGTCGCCGCCGGGGCCGGCGACGAAGTCTGCCCACTGGCCGGCATGGTCGAAAGTCTGGCGGTCAGCGTCGGGCAAAAGGTGGCCGAGGGCGACAAGATCGCCGTTATCGAGGCGATGAAGATGAAGACGCCGATCATGGCCCGGTATTCCGGCACCGTCACCAACATCACCGTCACCGCCGGTCAGGCGGTCGAGGCCGGTCACGTCCTGATGACCATCGCTCAAGGATAATCCCATGGATCGCCTGAACGTCCTGGACCTGTTCCAAGGCCTTGCCACCCTGGCGGCGGCGGAACCCAGCATCCTGGTCATGCGGCTGGTGCTGATCGCCCTGGGCGTCCTTTTGATCTATCTGGGCAAGAAAGGCGTGCTGGAAGCCCTGCTGATGATCCCCATGGGCTTAGGCATGGCCACCATCAACGCCGCCGTCCTGTTCGTGCCCGAAGGCGGCTGGCTGCGCGCCGGCCCCAACCAGATTTTCGTCGATGCCCTGGCTGCCGCCGACAACGCGGCGCAGACCACGGCGTTGATGAACATTTTGCAGATCAACTGGTTGCAGCCCATCTACACCTTCACCTTCAGCAATGGCCTGATCGCCTGCGTGGTGTTTCTGGGCATCGGCGTGCTGCTGGACGTGGGCTATGTGATGGCGCGGCCGTTTCAAAGCATGATCCTGGCCTTGTTCGGCGAATTGGGCACCATCGCCGTCTATCCCATCGCCATCGCCCTGGGCCTGACACCGGGTCAGGCGGCCTCGGTGGCCATCATCGGCGGCGCCGACGGCCCCATGGTGCTGTTCACCTCGCTGTCCCTGGCGCGGGAATTGTTCGTGCCCATCACCGTGGTCGCCTATCTGTATCTGGGGCTGACCTATGGCGGCTATCCCTATCTGATCCGCCTGCTGATCCCGGCGCGGCTGCGCGCCTTGCCCATGCCGGCGGAAAAGCCACGCAAGCCCATCACCTCGGGGCAGAAGATCGCCTTCTCGGTGACCTTGTGCATCTTGCTGTCGCTGTTGTTCCCGGTGGCGTCGCCGTTGATCCTGTGCCTGTTCCTGGGCGTCATCATCCGCGAAAGCAATCTGGTGCCCTACATGGATCTGCTGGGCGGGGTGTTCCTGTACGGCGGCACCTTCTTCCTGGGCCTGCTGTTGGGGGTGTTGTGCGAGGCGCGGCTGATCCTCGACCCGCAGGTTCTGGTACTTTTGCTGCTGGGCATGCTGGCGCTGCTGATTTCCGGCATCGGCGGCATCCTGGGCGGCTATGTGCTTTATTTCGCCAGCGGCCGCAAGTTCAACCCGGTCATCGGTATCGCCGCCGTCTCCTGCGTGCCGACCACCGCCAAGGTGGCGCAAAAGGAAGTGACGGCGGCCAATCCCGGCGTGGTGGTCATGCCCCACGCCTTGGGCGCCAATATCAGTGGTGTCATCACCACCGCCATCCTGGCCGCCATCTATGTGACGGTGATCCAGGCGGTTTATTAGAGCGGATTTCGATCTGACCGGGTCAGGCTGAAATCCGCACCAAGCCCGCGCGGCGCCGGAACGGCCCGCAAGCCTTAGAGCAGCTTCACCGCCAGGAAACCGGCGACGATCACCACCACGGTGACCGTCATCACCAGGGTCAGGCGCTTTTCGACGAAATCGCGGATGGGCGGGCCGAATTTCCACAACAGGGCGGCGACCAGGAAAAAGCGCATGGCGCGGGCGACGATGCTGGCGAAGGTGAATTGGGTCAGATCGAAGTGGAAGGCGCCGGCGGCGATGGTGATCAGCTTATAGGGGATGGGGGTGGCGCCCTTGACGATGATCACCCAGGCGCCGTACTGGTCGACCAGCGGGCGGAAGGCCTCGAACTTCTCATTCAGGTGGAACAGGTTCAGGATGGCCACGCCGATGGTGTCCATGAAGAAATAGCCGATGGCATAGCCCAGATAGCCACCGGCGACCGAGGCGATGGTGCAGACCAGGGCGATGCGCCACCAGCGCGACGGCGCCGCCAGCACCAGCGGGATCAGCATCAGATCGGGCGGGATGGGAAAGAACGAGCTTTCGATGAACGAAATCAGCGCCATCCACCAGATGGCATGGCGATGCGCCGCCTTATCCATCATCCAGTCATAAGTCTTTTGCAGCATGCCAGCGGCTCCGGTTTCGCGGTGCCCTGGGGTTTAGCATGACCGACGGCTTTGCCCAAGCCCTTGTCTTGCCGCGGTTTCGGCGGCACTCTGCCAGGACGTGGACAAGGGGGATATATGCGCAAGGTTCCGGCTTCGGTGTCGCTCGCCGTCTTGATGACGGCGGCAAGTGCCTGGGCGCAAGAGATGAACGCCGCCCAAGCCATGGCCGCCTGGGCCGATCCGGTGGCCATGGCCCTGGGGGCCGGGGTTCTGGCCTCGGTGCTGCTGCCGGCCATCGCTTGGCTGCGCCTGCGGCTTAACCGGGCGCTTCAGGCCGTCTCCCTGGCCGAAACCCGCATCGAATCGCTGCGTGAATGCCTGGGCGCCAGTCCCGACGGCTATCTGTGCTGGATCGAGGACGAATTCGGTTGTTCGCGCCGGTTGGCGGTGCTGCTGACCCTGCCGCGCGGCCTGGATTCGTCACTGGAGGAGGTGCTCGCCTGCTTCACTCCCCATGATGGACTGCGGTTGGAGACTGCCATCGGCCTGTTGCGCGATGACGGCCAAGCCTTTGAAGCGGATTTGACCTTGACCGACGGTGGTCGGCGCATCCGCGCCATGGGGGTCCGTGCCGCCTCGCCCGCCGGCGACATGCTGGCCGATCTGGTGTGGTTTCGCGATGTCAGCGACAGCGCCGTCGCCGTTGACGACCTCGCCCGCTCGCTCCAGGCCTTGGCCGCCGACGCCACCTATCTGAAAGCCCTGATCGACACCCTGCCCATGCCGGTCTGGCTGCGCGACGAGGATTTGTCGGTGCTGATGGTCAACAAGGCCTATGCGGCGGCGGTCGAGGCGGCCAGTGCCGAAGCCGCCGTGCAGGCCCAGGTGGAACTGGCCGCCGATGACCATGTGCGCGAAGCCCGCGCCCTGGCCGCCCGCGCCCGCGCCGCCGGCGAACCGCGCTCGGCCAGTTTCCATCTGGTGCTGGCCGGGGAAAGGCGGCTGGCCCATATCACCGAAATGCCGCTGGAAGTGGGCGACACCCTGCTGACCGCCGGCTTCATCGAGGATCACACCCGCGTCGAGGAATTGCAGGGGCAGTTGTCCCACCATGTCAGCGCCCAGGTCGAGGTGCTGGAGCGGCTGTCCACCGCCATCGCCATCTTCACCACCGACACGAGGCTGGCCTTCTTCAACACCGCCTTTTCGCGGCTGTGGCGGCTGGAACGCGACTGGCTGGAAAGCCAGCCCACCTACGGTGCGGTGATGGATGCGCTGCGCGACCGCCGGCTGTTGCCGGAGGCCGCCGATTACCGGGCGCTGAAGGAAGAGGAACTGCGCCGCTTCATCTCGCTGATCGACCCCATCGAGACGTTGATGCACCTGCCCGATGGCCGCACCCTGCGCCGGGTGGTCAGCCCGCATCCCTATGGCGGGCTGATCTTCACCTACGAGGATTTCACCGACACCTTGGCCATGGAGCGCTCGTTCAACACCGCCATGGCGGTGCAGAGGGCGACGCTGGACCATCTGCACGAAGGTCTGGCGGTGTTCGGCGACGACCGCCGGCTGAAACTGTCCAACCCGGCCTTCGCCCGCATGTGGGGGCTGTCGGCGGATGATCTGGCCGGCGAGCCGCATCTGAACGAATTGGTGGAACGATTGCGGCCCTATTTCGAGGGGCGGCCCGACCGCGCCTCGACCTGGGCACCGGCGCGGGAGCGGCTGCTGGCCCTGGTGGGCGCGCGCCAGGGCGGTGAATGGCGGCTGGAACGCCAGGACGGCATGATCCTGGATTGCGCCTCGGTGCCGTTGCCCGACGGTGCCAGCCTGCTGGCCTTCCTCGACGTCACCGACACGGCGCGGGTGGAGCGTGCGCTGATCGAGCGCAACGAAGCCCTGGCCGCCGCCGACACCTTGAAAAGCGAGTTCATGTCCAATGTCTCGGCCGAGGTGGCCAAACCGCTGACCACCATCATCGGCTTCGCCGAGATGTTGGATTCCGAATATTTCGGCAGGCTGAGCAAGCGTCAGCACGATTACATGAAAGGCATCGTCGAAGCCGGCAACGCGCTGAAATCCCTGATCGCCGACATCCTGGATCTGGCCGCCATCGAGGCCGGCCACCTGACCTTGGAACTGGATACGGTGGATATCCACCCCATGCTGTCCTCGGTGCTGGGGCTGGTGCGCGAACGGGTGCGGGAAAAGAAGCTTCAGCTTGATTTCGATTGCCCGCTGGACATCGGCTGGATCGTCGCCGACCAGCGCCGTCTGCGTCAGGTGATGTTCAACCTGATCGGCAATGCGGTGAAATACACCCCCAATGGCGGCGCCATCACCGTCACGGCGGAACGCCGCGAAGGGGAAGTGGCGCTCATCGTCGCCGATACCGGCCCCGGCATCCCGCCCGAGGACATGGATCGGGTGTTCAAAAGCTTTGTCCGCACCATCCATGACGGCCAGGACGGGGCCGGGTTGGGTCTGGCCCTGGTGCGCCGTTTCGTCGAATTGCACGGCGGAACGGTGGAACTGGATTCCGCCCCCGGCCAGGGCACCACGGTGACCGTGCGTCTGCCGTCGGGGGCGGGGGAATAAAAGTTTGGTGATTCCTGCGTTCGCGTCAAAAGGCGAACACCGGAACCACCAAACGATACAATGGGCTAGGTTTCATAAGCCCCACGCCGGGCGCAATCCTCCGGATTGCTTGGCCGCGGCCTCGAGTCGGAGACGTGCGCGGAGCGCACAATGGCCGCTGGTCGCAGGCTGCGTTCGATTAAACGCAGTCTGCTCTAGCCGCGCTTGCCGTGGCCGTGGCCGCCGGGGCCGGCACCATGACGGCGCTGGCCGTTGCCGCCGCCGGGAGCGCCACCGCCACCCGGACGGCCGGAAGCCGGACCCTTGGGCCGGTTGCCGCCGACGAACGGACGGGAACCGCCGCCGCCGCCGCCACGCTTGGGCGGGCTGCCCTTGCCGCTGGCGAACAGCCGGGCCACCGGCTCGGCGTGGTATTCGTGTTCGATATCCACCGGCACCGGCTGCTGGATGATCTTTTCGATCTGGCGCAAGTAAGCCACTTCCTCGGCGTCACAGAACGACACGGCGATGCCTTCGGCCCCGGCGCGCGCGGTGCGACCGATGCGGTGGACATAGCTTTCCGGCTCGTTCGGCAGCTCGAAATTGATGACGTGGGTGACGTTGTCGATATCGATGCCGCGGGCGGCGATGTCGGTGGCGACCAGGGCCTGCACTTCACCCGAACGGAAGGCGTCCAGCGCCCGCTGACGGGCATTCTGGCTCTTGTTGCCGTGGATGGCGTCGGCGGTGACCCCGTCCTTCATCAGCTGCTCGGCGACGCGGTTGGCGCCGTGCTTGGTGCGGGTGAAGACGATGGCCCGGCCCACGCCCTTGCTGCGCAGCAGGTCCAACAGCAGGTTGCGCTTGTTCTCGCGGGTGACGAACAGCACCTTCTGTTCGATGCGCTCGGCGGTCGACGACACCGGGGTGACCTCGACGCGAACCGGATCGCGCAGCAGGAAGCTGGCCAGATCGGCCACCGCCTTGGGCATGGTGGCCGAGAACAGCAGGGTCTGGCGGCCGCTGGGCAGCAGGGCGGCGATCTTGCGCACCGGCTGGATGAAGCCCATGTCGAGCATGCGGTCGGCTTCGTCCAGCACCAGGGTCTGGAGGCCCGAAAGATTGACGTAGCCCTGATCCATCAGATCGAGCAGGCGACCGGGCGTGGCGACCAGCACGTCGACGCCGCCATTGAGGGCGCGGACCTGCGGGCCCTGGCCGACGCCGCCGAACACGCAGGCGCGGCGGAAACGGATGTTGCGGCCATAGGTGGCGAAGCCGTCATTGATCTGCACGGCCAGTTCGCGGGTCGGCGTCAAAATCAGGTTGCGCACGGTCCGGGGGGCGGCGCGGCGCTTGTCGCTGGCGATGCGGTGCAGGATGGGCAGGGCGAAGGCGGCGGTCTTGCCGGTACCGGTCTGGGCGATGCCCAGCATGTCGTGGCCGGCCAGCAGATGCGGGATGGCCTGTTCCTGGATCGGAGTCGGCGTGGTGTAACCCTCGGCGTCGAGGGCGAAAGTCAATTCTTCGGCCAGGCCGAGGTCTTTGAACGAAGTCATAAGGCTCTTTCACAATGGATCGCGCGCCACCGGTCGATCCGGCGGCGGGAGTTTGGGCGCCCGAAGGGTGCGCGACCAGCGGGAGGGGGGCCGTTTTTGCGGAAATGGCGCCCGGAAACATGTCCGGCGCCAGCGCACAGGCGCAAAAAAGGCTGCCTGCTTATAACAGGATCAGTCGCTGCATTGCAATACATGCTTTTGCCGGCGTCGGCATCAGCGCCAGTCGGGGTCGATGACGGCGCGGCCCTTGCGTTCTTCCAGCAGTTTCTGCACATGGACCAGATTGCGCGCCGCCACCTGGGCCGGGCCTTTGGAGCCATGGGCCTTGAACACCGCGTATGCGTCCTCGAAGGCCTTGGCCGCCTCGTCCAGATGGGCGATGCCGCCGCCGTGGCGATCCATCAGGAACAGGGCCGAGCCCAGGGTGTTCAGGGTCGAGGCCCAGGCCAGCGGGGTGCGGTCGCGGGTGCGCACTTCCAGCACCAGATGGCAGGCATCGATGGCCCGTTGCAGCACCTCGGGATTCTTCAATTGCTCGCCATAGACTTCCAGCACCTGGGCGATGGAATTCATGATGTCGGCCCAGCGGGTCGGCGCCTCGGCCCGGCTATGGACCTGAAGCGCCGCTTGCAGACAGCCCAGGGCCTCGCGCAGCAAGTCGCTGTCACCGGTCAGCAGATCCAGGCGGTGCAGCGCCACCCCCAGCCGGGTCTGCGCCGCCGCCCATTCCTGCGGCAAGGTGGCCCGGGGCAGGTTTTCCGCGGCCATGCGCCAATGCTTGACCGCCAGTTCCAGATAGGTCAGCGCCTTGTCCTTGATGCGCTCGGCCCGCGCGGTCAGCGAGGCGGCCAGATATTTGTGCAGCAGGCCGCTTTCCCACGCCGGGTCGTTGCGGCCCTGGCGTTTTTCCGCCGCCAGATAGGCGTTCATGGCTTTTTCAAACCATTCATCCGCCTGCGACGGCGGCACCGCCAGGGCGGTGGCGGTGCAGACATGGGCGTGGGTCAGCAGGATGCTGCGCTGTTGGCCCATGGACAAGGATACCGGCGGCTTGACCGCCAGGGCTTCCAGCGGCTGGATTGCCGGCGGCAACAGGCGGCGGATGGCGGCGCGCTGCATTTCGTTGGCCGGATCGGCGGCGGCCAGGGTGGCGGCATAGAGCATATGGATTTGCGGCTCGCCCAGATTGAGCGGCAGTTCCAGACGGAATTGCGGGCCGAACACCGCTGGCTTTTCCTCGTCCGGCAGCGCGGTGCCGGCGAAGCGCAGCACATAGCCGTCCTTGGAGACGTCGCCCCAGACCAGCAGATCGGCGCCTTCATCGACCAGGGCATGGCGGGCATTGATCAAAAGGGCGTTGACCTGGGTCGGGTCTTGGGCATTTTCCAGCAGGAACGGACGCGGCAGCGGCTTGACCTTGAGCGCCTGGCGCAAATCCAGGGCCTTGTAAATCTGCTGCGAGGCGGCGCCGTCGGGATTGTCGCCGTTCATGGCGGCGACGATGATTGTGAACACTGAAGGCTCGGCCCGCGCTGCCGGTGTCTGATCGGGGTTTTCCTTGGCCGGAACCTTGGGGTGCAGCATCTTGGCCACCGCGTCGAGCAGGCGGGCCAGACCGCCGCTGCCGCCAGGGAGGTCCTCGGACGATGGCGGCTCGGGCTGGGCTTGCGGCTGTGGTTCGATGCGCGCCGGCAGGTTGCGCGTGGGCGCGCCGGTCCCAGGCCGGGTCAGCGGCTTGGTGAATCTGGCGCGGGGGTCCTCGGGCATGCTCATCGGGGCGGGTTCAGGCTATCGAAGTCCAATTCGTCAGACTGCCCGTTTGTGGTTACCAAGCGGTGAAGATAAAGCAATCGGCTCCCCACGCAGGCGCATCAGTGCTTACAGGGTGAGCCTGCCGGGGCGACAGCAAGCAATTAACCACAGAGGCGCAGAGACACGGAGAGGCCTGCCAGAAATGAAGTGAAGCGGTCATCACGGCGACGTTCTCTCTGTGTCTCTGTGCCTCTGTGGTTATGTCCAATTTTTAACGCAGTGCTCATGCATCCACACGGGAATGACGCACTTATTGAATTAATTCCAGCCATTGCTGCTCGCTCAGCACGTTTAGGCCCAGCTTTTCCGCCTCGGCCAGTTTCGACCCGGCGCCGGGTCCGGCGACGACGTAATCGGTCTTCTTCGACACGCTGCCCACCACCTTGGCCCCCAGCATTTCGGCCTTGGCCTTGGCCTCGGCCCGGGTCATGGCCACCAATTCGCCGGTGAACACCACCGACTTGCCGGAAACCGGGGAAGTGCCGGCCTCGATCTTGTGGGCGTCGTTGATGGTCAATTGCGCAGCCAGATCGTCGAGCGCCGCCACATTATGATCCTCGGCGAAAAAGGCCAGGATGTCGCCCGCCACCGCCGGGCCGATGTCTTCAATGGAGATCAGGTCGTGATAGCTGTCGTTCTCGCGCGGCACCGCCGCCAGCATGGCTTCGCGCCAGGCGCTGAAGCTGCCGTAATGCCGGGCCAGCCGCTTGGCCGTGGCCTCGCCGACCTGACGGATGCCGAGCGCATAGATCAGCCGTTCCAGCGCGATGGTGCGCCGGGCATTGATGGCGGCAAACAGCTTGGTGACCTTCTTCTCGCCCCAGCCTTTGAAGTTTTGCAGCCGTTGCAGTCGCCCGGCATTGGCGGCTTCCAGGCGGAAGATGTCGGCGGGTTTGTTGATCCACTCGCCCTCGCACAAAAAGTCGATGTTCTCGTCGCCCAGGCCCTCGATGTCGAAGGCATTGCGGGAAACGAAATGGCGCAGCCGCTCCTTCACCTGGGCCTTGCAGGCCAAGCCGCCGGAACAGCGGCGGATGACCTCGTCGCCGGTCCTGAGCGCATGGCTGCCGCACACCGGGCAGGTGTCGGGGAAGACGAAGTCAGCGGCGCCGCGCGGCTTGTCCAAGACCACGCCGACCACTTGCGGGATGACGTCGCCGGCGCGCTGGATGATGACGGTGTCGCCCTCGCGCACACCCTTGCGGATGATCTCGTCTTCATTGTGAAGACTGGCACGGCTGACCACCACGCCGCCCACATTGACCGGTTTCAGATGCGCCACCGGGGTCAAGGCCCCGGTGCGGCCCACCTGGATTTCGATGCGTTCCAGCAAAGTGGTGGCCTGTTCCGCCGGGAATTTGTGGGCGATGGCCCAGCGGGGCGAGCGGCTGACGAAGCCCAGGCGTTGCTGCCAGTCGAAGCGATCGACCTTGTAGACCACACCGTCGATATCGTAATCGAGGTCCGCGCGGTCAGCGCCGATGGCGGTGTAACGGGCCAGCAAATCCTCGGCCCCCAGGCAGCTCCGGATGCGGTCGTTGACGGGAAAGCCCCAGGCGCGCAGACGGTCGAGGAAGGCGGAATGGCTGTCGCCCACCTCGCCCAGCACCTCGCCCACGGCATAGGCGAACAACGACAGCGGCCTTGAGGCGGTGATGGTGGGGTCGAGTTGGCGGAGCGAACCGGCGGCGGCGTTGCGGGGATTGGCGAAGGGCTTGTCGCCCGCCGCTTCCTGCCGCAGGTTCAGTTCCAGGAAATCGGCCTTGGTCATATAGATCTCGCCGCGCACCTCGATGAGGGCGGGGGCGTCGGCGAAGCGTTCGGGGATTTTGCCCTTATGGATCAGGGTGCGGATATTGGCGGTGACGTCCTCGCCCTCGCTGCCGTCGCCGCGGGTGGCGGCGCGGACGAACACCCCGTTTTCATAGCGCAGACTGATGGACAGGCCGTCGATCTTGGGTTCGGCGACAAAGGCGATGGGCAAATCGGGGGGCAGGGCGAGGAAGCGGCGGATGCGGCCCTCGAACTCGCGCACGTCGTCTTCGGAAAAAGCGTTGTCCAGCGACAGCATGGGTACGCCGTGGCGGACCTTGCCGAAACCGTCGGCGGACGGGGCGCCGATCTTGGCGGTGGGGCTGCCCGCCGCCAGTTCGGGGAAGCGCGTCTCGATGGCCAGCAGGCGCAGCTTGGCCGTGTCATAGGTGGCGTCGTCCACCTCGGGGGCATCGGCTTGGTGATAGGCCAGATCCCAGCGGGTCAGCTTTTCCCGCAGGGCACTGGCCTCGATGCGGGCTTCAAACGGGGTCAAGGCGGCGATTTCCATGGTCATGGGCCAGGGTTATAGCGCCGTCAGACCGCATTCATCAACCCGGGTTCAGCGGTGCCGGCCTGCTTGATATGCTCGGTGAAGTACTTGATGCGCTTGGCCGCATCGACAGCCGGCTGGCCGAAATAATAGCCCTGGGCATAATCGATGCCGACGGAACACAGATTGGCCAAGGTGGCGGCGTCTTCCACGCATTCGCCGACGGTGACGATGCCCAGATCGTGGCACAGGCCGGTCATCGCCTTCAGCACCGATCGCCCCTTGGGGTCGGCGGCGTCCAAGATGTAGTCGCGGTCGAATTTGGCGAAATCCACCGGCAGGATGCGCAGCAATTCAAACGCTGTCCCACCCGAGCCGAAATCGTCGAGCGAGATGCGTGCGCCCAGCTTGCGGATGCGGGCCAGCAGGCGCTTGGCTTCATGCAGATTGTAGATTTGCGCCGCATCGGTGATTTCCAGCACCAGGCGGCCCAGCACAGAATGGTTTTCCTCCAGCATTTTCAGCAAGGCCTGGTAGAAGCCGGGATTGCCGAGAGAATGGCCGGAAATGTTGATGGAAAGATGGGCCAAGGTGGAAACCGTGCCGGTTTCCTTCATCAGTTTCAGCGCCTTGGCCACGGTGATCAGGTCGAACTCGCCGATCAGGCCGACATCGGTGGCGAAGGGGATGATCTGCGGCGGCGAGAACATGGTGCCGTTATAGGTGATGCGGCTGAAGGCTTCGTATTTCAGCACGGCGCCGGTGCGGACGTTGACGATGGGCTGGAACAGGAAGACCAGCTTGTCGTCGCCCTTGATCATCTTGCGGAAATTGCGCACCCGGGTCAGGGTGTCGCTGACCGCCAGTTGCGCCCCTTCCGCCAGGGATTTCATGGTGAAGGTGGCGCTGTCCTTGACGAAAGTGTTGATGATATAGCCAAGCGCCTTGGCGATATCCTCGTCGGACAGGGTGGAATCCTCCATCTCCAAGGTGGCCGAGCGCATCTTGACGCTGGCGCCCTTGTTCTTGTCGATGAAGCGGTCGGCGACCAGGGTGACGCGCTTGTGGATCTCCGCCGCCGGCATCTTGTCGTCATGCACCAGCCCGAACGAGGTGGAACTGAGCGAGCCGGACGAGGTGCCGCGGACCGAGCATTCCTCGATGGTGTTGTTCATGGTCGACAGGAAGCTTTGCGCCACCTTGGGATCGAGCGCCCGCAGATTGCTGCCCGACAGGTCGAACAGGGTCAGGGTGTAATCGGTGCCGATGCGGTTGGCCTCGTTCAGGCGTCCGCGCACCATGTCGATGAACAGGCTCTTGTGGTCGATCTCGCCGGTGATGCGCTCGGCCTCGACCGAGGCCATGGGCGGAACGCGCGACAGCACCAGATGGAAGGTGTTGCGCAGATGCGGCAGGCGGATGCCGGCCAGCCGCATGCGGGTGACGGTACCGCCCGACCCCATCAGGGTGAACGGCGTGTGGTCCAGGCGCGAGGTGTTCTTCAGACGCAACAGGCAATCGTCGAAACGCTTGCGGTCACGGGGCAGGATGAAGTCCGACAGCGCCCGGCCCATCATGTCGTTGTCGGAAAGGCCGTACATGGCCTCGCCGGCACCGGTGGAAAAGCCGATGATGCCGTCACTGTCTATTTCCAGCAGCAAATCCGCGCCAGCAAACGCAAAGGCGATGAAGCGATCCCGCTGCGCCTTCAGTTTGTCGACGAGCGACGAATCGACGCCCATCTCACCCCTCCCAACCCCAGATTAGGTAGTCCCACCCCACCTAAGGCTGAAATTTAAAGGAATATTAATCTGTGCGCAAGGAGTGCGCAGCCGGTGCGCACTCGATTTGTCATAATTTGTATAAAATTCAGGCGGCGCGGATACGATCCATGAAATTGGTGAATTCGCGTCGCAGTTGATCGGCCTGGGCCGACAGATCCTCGACCGCGCCTAACACCTGCGAGGCGGCATGGTCGGTTTCAGTCGCGGCCTCGGCCACGCGGTCCACGTTGTCGACCACCGCGGCGCTGCCGGCGGCGGCTTCCTGCAGATTGCCGGCGATGCGGCGGGTGGCGGCATCCTGCTGGGTCATGGCGGCGCTGACCGCCAGACTGATTTCCTCGACCTGATGGACGATCTCGCCCACCTGATGCAGCGAGCGCACCGAATCCTGGGTGGCCTGCTGGATGGCGCCGATCTGGCGGATGATCTCGTCGGTGGCCTTGGCGGTCTGGGTGGCCAGCATCTTCACCTCGTTGGCGACCACGGCAAAACCTTTTCCGGCCTCGCCGGCGCGGGCCGCCTCGATGGTGGCGTTCAGCGCCAACAGGTTGGTTTGACCGGCGATGGCGCTGATCATCTTGACGATGTCGCCGATCTGGTCGGCGGCGGTGACCAAGCCCTGGACCTGGGTGTCGGTGTTGCCGACCACCCGCACCGCTTCCTCGGTGATCAGGCTGGTCTGGCCGGTGCGCTCGCGGATGGCGGAAATGGACGAGGACAATTCCTCACCCGCCTGGGCGGCCTCTTGCACGCCGCGGGTCGAAGCCTCGGTGGCGGTGGCGGCGGTGGTCACCTGTTCCGAGGTCTGGCGCGAAATGCGCATCATGCTCTCGGCGGTGCCGCGCAGGGTGATGGCGGCCTGGCTCAGGCGTTCCAGGATGTTGATGACCTGCTGGTCCAGGCCGGCGACCAGGGATTCGACGATTTCCTGGCGGCGCGCCCGCTCGGCGGCGGTGCGTTCCTGGTCGGCCTGCAATTGGGCATTGGCCTGACCGTTTTCACGGAACACCACCACGGCACGGGCCATGTGGCCGATTTCATCGGCATTGTCGGTGTGGGGAACCGGGGTCTGCCACAACCCGCGGGCCAGCGAGGCCATGGCCTCGGTCAGGCTGCGGGCGGGTTGGGAAATGCCGTGGCCCAGGCGCCAGGCGACGATGCCGCCGATGATCAGGCACAGGATTCCGATGCCGACGGTCCAGCGGGTCAGGTGGTTGACCTCGGCCAGGATGCTGGATTCGGGCACCGATACCAGGAACGACCAGCTTTGGTCGGCGCCGGCGAAGCGGATGGGAACGATGTGCAGATAATGGCGGGTTCCAGCCACCTGGGCCATGCCGCTGAACGGCTTGCCGGCGGCCATGGCGGCGCGGGCATCCGCCGGCAGGTCGGTGGCGGCTTGCGACGTCCTGGTCTGATCGGGATGGGCGATGTAATGGCCCTGGGGTGACAGGATGGCGGCCAGTCCGTCGCCATAGGGCTTGATGCTGCTGACCAGTTCCGACAGCCGGTCCAGCGTCAGGTCGATGCCGGCGACGCCGATGACCTTGCCGTCCTTGACGATGGGGAAGGCGGCGGTGGTCATGCTCTTGTTGGTGTATTTGTCCAGATAAGGCTCGACCACCGCTTCCTTTTTCGCTTCGGCGGCGACGCGGTAATAATCCTCCCGGGCGACGGATTCGAAGCTCTCGCCCTCGCTCATATCGGGTTCGATGCCTTTTTCGCCCTTGACCCACAGCAGGCTGAGGCGACCGGTTGCCGGCAGGCCCAGGCGTTCGGCGGCGCTGGCATTGGCGTATTGGGAATCGAGGCCGTCGAAGGCATTGTCGGCCATGTCGATCCAGGCGGCGGAATAAAGCGGGTTATGGCCGACCACCTGGGCCAGATAGCGGTTGAGCGCCCGGCGGTCCAGGTTTTGCGCCTGTTGCTGGGCGCGGACCAGGGCGGCGCTGCCACGCGCGCTTTCCATGGCGGCGGTGATGTTGGCGGCGATGGCGGCGCCGTGACGGTTGGCGATTTCGCTGGTCAGGGCGATGGCGCCGTCATAGGCGGTCTTGCGGCTGAGCCACAGGGTCGAGGCGATGATGGCGGCGGCGCTGAACACCAGGATGGCCAACGTGCTGGCGATGATCTTGCCCTTCAGGCTTTGCGTGACCTTGACCACCCCGATCCCCCCTAAATGTAAATGTACGGTTGAGTGTACGCTAAAGTGTCACATAGGGTTTTGCCACCATACGAAGGCCAGGGATACATATTTTGTTGATTCTAAAATTGCCGGCCAATCTTCTGCATTTGCTGAACTATCGCCGCTCCAGCCCGCCCGGACTCCTTGGTTCGATTCCACGGAAGCTGGGTAAGTCATTGCTCTTCGTCGCTTTAGCCTTTTAAATCCACGGGCGGCAAACATAAGCCGTGCAAAAACGGGAGGAGATTACCCATGCGCAACCTCATGAAATGGGGTGTTGCGGCTGTTGCCGCGTTTGGTTTCGCTGCTTCCGCCCAGGCCGCCGATCCGGTGAAGATCGGTGCGTTCCTGTCGGTGACCGGCCCGGCG
>VBWB01000054.1 GCA_006218045.1 Stygiobacter sp. | reverse complement strand
ATGCGCGGACCCTGGCGGGCTTCCGCCGGAGCCGCCGGAGCGACGACCGGGGCGGCAGCGACCGGAGCCGCGGCGGGGGTCTCGGCCACGGCAACGGCGACGACGACCGGTGCGGCGACCGGCTCGGCTTCGCTCTCGGCTTCGACGTCCGCTTCGATTTCCGGCGCCTGGGCGGCGGCCTCTGCAGCGCTGGCTTCAGCCTCGGCGCGGGCGACCGCCTCTTCCTCGGCGCGGATGACGGCTTCTTCCTCGGCGCGGGCGCGGGCCTCGGCCTCGGCCCTCAGCGCCGCTTCCAGCGCCTTGGCCCGGGCCACCTTTTCATTGCTGGTCAGGTCGTGGGCATTGGCGGCCTGCTGGGCGGCCTCGACAATGGCCACCGCCTTGGCCAGCTCAGCCTCGGCCACGCCATGGGCTTCGTCGCGCACTTCGTGCATGGCGCCACCGGCACCGGGGGCGAAGGTGCGCTTCTTCCGCACTTCCACGGTCACCACTTTCGAGCGTCCATGCGAGAAGCTTTGCCGGACCTGGCCGGTCTCGACGGTCTTCTTCAGCTCAAGCTTGCCCGGGGAGGACAGCTTCAGCGGGGCTTTGCGCTCTTGATCCTTGGAATCGCTCATGTAGTAGACTTCATCTCTTTCGCGGAACGGACGGACCGGCGGCCCGCCCTGGGAACATGCTTATCTCATGGCGTTCTGTCCTGCCGGAAGCCGGCCAAAAAGGCCGCCTCCGACGTCAGCCGGCGGGCTAACCCGCCCGGCGCGACACAGACATGAACCGCGTGATCGCGGCCGAACACCGCCCCCAATTCTGCCGCGTCGAACAAATCGACGACGACGACGCCAGGGACCAGCGCCTTCAACTTATCCCGCCCGTCTTGGGCGGCATCGCCGGCTTGCACCAGCACCATGACCCTGCCGGACTTGAGCTCGGCTTTGACCTTCTCAAAACCACAAACCGCCTGCGCCGCGCGCCGGGCCAAAGCCAGGGCGTCCAGGCAGCGGCGGGTCAGCAGCCTTTCGATCCGATCCGCCAAATCCTCGGGCACGGAAACCGCGCGCCGGGCCGCTTTGGCGAAAAGACGCTTGGATACCGCAGTATTTACCACATCCCGGCGAGGGCTCAACCATATTCCCCGTCCAGGCAGGCGGCCCTCCACATCGGGAACCACTTCATTATCAGGCCCGACGACGAAGCGGAGCAAGTTCTCTTTCGCCGTGACCGTCCCGGTGACGATGCATCGCCGGTTCGGTCCCTGGCGCAATTCGTCGTCCTCGGCCTGGTTCAGGGCCTCACTCTCCATCGAACCAGTGGGCGCGCGCCGCCATGATGACGGAATTGGCCTGTTCCTCGTTCATTTCATCCTTGCCGACGATGTCGATCAGCTCATCCGAGGCCAGATCGCCCAGATCGTCCAGGGTCTTGATCTCACGGTGGCCGAGCTTGACCAGCATGGCCGGGCTCAAGCCCTCCAACGCCGCCATTTCGTCGGTGACGCCCAGATCCTTGCGCATGGCGTCGTAGCGTTCGTCCTGTTCGGCCAGGAAGGTGCGACCGCGCTGCTGCAACTCGGCGGCGACGTCCTCGTCGAAGCCTTCGATGCCGCTCAGATCCTCGAGCGGCACATAAGCCACTTCCTCGACCGAGGTGAAGCCTTCGGTCACCAGCAGATGGGCGATGACGTCGTCGACGTCGAGGGCGTCGATGAACAGCTTGGAGCGCGAACGGAACTCTTCGTTGCGGCGCTCCGATTCCTCGGCCTCGGTCATGATGTCGATGGACCAGCCGGTGAGCTGGCTGGCCAGGCGCACGTTCTGGCCGCGACGACCGATGGCCAGGCTCAACTGGTCGTCGGGGACCACCACTTCCATGGTGTGGGTTTCGTCGTCCAGCACCACCTTGGACACTTCCGCCGGGGCCAGGGCGTTGACGACGAAGGTGGCGTATTCGCCCGACCACGGAATGATGTCGATCTTTTCGCCCTGCAACTCGGCCACCACCGCCTGCACGCGCGAGCCGCGCATGCCGACGCAGGCGCCGACCGGATCGATGGACGAATCGTGGCTGATCACGGCGATCTTGGCGCGCGAACCGGGGTCGCGGGCCACCGCCTTGATCTCGATGATGCCGTCATAGATTTCCGGCACTTCCTGGGC
>VBWB01000046.1 GCA_006218045.1 Stygiobacter sp. | reverse complement strand
AGCGCCGCGCCGGCTGACCGTTGCCGCCACCAGCCCGGCCAGCGACGCGGCGACGGGGGCCAGCGACGACATGATCGAGACGGCGGCGCCGCCGTTGCAGTCGCCCGCGCCGACCGCCATTGCCGCCACCGCGCCCGGCTATCACTTGGGCGCGGTGGAGACACCGGCCCCGACATACCCCTTTGCCGCCCGCAAGCGCCGCCGTCAGGGTTTGGTGCTGGTGCAACTGGATGTGGGGATCGATGGCCGGGTCGACCGGGTGGTGTTGCTGGAAAGCAGCGGCGACAGCGCCCTGGACGAGGCGGCCATGGCCACCTTGGGCCGCTGGCGCCTGCGGCCGGCCAGCGAAAATAATCGTCCGGTGCCCGGTCGGGTCGAGGTGCCGGTACGCTTCCGGCTGGAATGACCCGCCGACCGCGCTCTATTTCAGCGTCAGAATCCAGCGCACCAGTTTGCGGATGTTTTCCTCCGACACCCGTTTGTTGGGCGACATGGCAACCGTCCCCCAGACGCCCGAGCCGCCCTCGCGCACCTTGACCACCAGGCGCTCAAACGCGCCCGCATCATTGCGATAGCGGTTGGCGACCTCGATCCAGGCCGGGCCGGTGACCTTGTCGCGCACGTCGTGACAGGCGGTGCAGCGGCTTTTATCGGCCAATTCCAGCATGGCGGCGTCATCATCGGCCGCCAGGGCCGGCGTGCTCGCCAGCAGGACGGCCACGAGCAAGGCCAGCCGCACCGTCATATGGAAAAGGTCTTTTCCGCCTGGCGGATCTGGCCGATGCCCTGGATCATCTCCGAGGCCATGAAATCGGCGCGCTTGACCGGGCCGCCGCTATTGGGGCGGGGGAACATCTTGGCGAAGGAGTTCATCTTCACCGTCAGGCCGCACAAAACCGCGCCGATGGTGATGTGATAGCGCTCGATCAGGGTCTTGACCTGGCGGAATTCCTCCTGGTTCAGGTTGCCCCACATTTCGCGCGTGCGTTTCTCGAACACCTCCAGCCGACCAGTGATGGCCGCCGACATGTTGTTGATGGTGTCCTCGATGTTGTCGCAGGTTTTCATCAACCCCTGATCCTGCTTGAGCTGGAAATGGCTGCGGATGGGCTTCATGGCGTCGACGCAAGCCGAGAAATAGGGCTCCAGCCGGTCCAGGCAGTGCCTGAAATAGGACAGCGACAAAAAGGTGTCGCCGTAATCCTCAAGGAAGCGCGGCACATCCCAGATGTCGATGTTCAGGCTGTTGGCCATCTGCTCCAGCCGCTGGCGCGCCTTCTTCACGTCGGGGTCGCGGAACAGATGCAGCAGGTCGTCATAGGATTCCACGTTCACCGCCTCGTCCGCATAGATCAGCTTCATCAGCGGGCGGGTGAACATCAGCATGTACTTGGTCAGCTCGTTGGCCTTGTCGGGCGACAGCTTCAGGGCCGAGTAATCGTTCACCGGAATGCCGTGCTCGCGCAAGGAGATGCGCAAGCTGTAGACGTCGTAGCTGGGCAGCAGCGCCAGACGGCGCAAGATGGCGTGGTCGGGGTGCAACTCGTCCAAGGGCCAGTTGAACATGCGCGGCAGGCTTTCGATATCGATCTGCCCCGATCCGGTCTGTTCATCCGAGAAGATTTCGATGACGCTTTGCAGGCGCACGTTCTTGATCAGCTTGGCACTTTGCAGGGCCGGCGTTTCCAGCGGGATGATCGACAACGGCAGCACAAACATGGAATCCATGTCGCTGTCGGCGATGGGTTTAAGTTCGTCGTCCATGGGCTGGCAAAACGTCCCCGATGAAAGTCCGACCATATTGCCGTGAAACGCTGTCGCGCGAAACCGCGAAAAAGCAAATAGGTCCATGAAGATCGTGCGATGAAGCCGATATTATATGAGGAAAAATTAAAGTATGCGTTTATACTCCCCCGTAACAAAAGCCGGTATAACAAAAGCACCGGTGCCAAAGAGGTTGGGGAGGATGAACACGTGCAGACGATGCAGCTGATGCGCCGCTTCGCCCGGGCGGCTGCCGTGGCGGCGGCTTTCATGGCCTTGCCGGGCCAGGCCGCGGCCCAGGAATTGCGATTTTTCCAATTGGGGACCGGTCCGACCGGCGAAACCCGCTTTCCCGTCGGCGGCCTGATCGCCAACGCCCTGTCCAATCCGCCCGGCTCGCGCGAATGCGAAAAGGGCGGCTCGTGCGGCGTGCCGGGTCTGGTGGCGGTGGCCAAATCCACCGGCGGCTCCATCGCCAATGTGGAAGCCATCGGGCAAAAGCGCCTGGATGCCGCCCTGGTTCATGCCGACATCGCCTATTGGGCCTATCACGGCACCGGCATCTACAAGGGCAAGGGGGCGGTGTCCAATCTGCGTGGCATCGCCATGCTCTATCCGGAAACCCTGCATCTGGTGGCGCGCAAGGGCGCCAAGATCGCCTCGGTCAAGGATTTGCGCGGCAAGAAGGTGTCGTTCGGCGACAAGGATTCCGGCTCGTTGGTCCATGGCCGGTTGCTGCTGGAAGGCTATGGCCTCACTGAAAAGCAGGTGAAGCTGTCATTCCTCAAGCCCGGCCCCGCCGCCGATGCCCTGGCCGCCGGCGAGTTGGACGCGTTCTTGATGGTCGACGCCTTTCCGGTGCCGGTGATCGCCGACCTCGCCCGCAAGACCGAAATCGCTCTGGTGCCGCTGGACGGGCCGGAAGCGACCAAGATGCTGGAACGCTTTCCCTTCCTGCTGCCATCCCAGATCGACGGCGGCACCTATGACGGCATGGCCGACACGGTGAAGTCGCTGGGCGTCGGCGTCGCCCTGGTCACCGGGGCCGAGCAGGACGAAAAGCTGATCTATGGGGTGACACGGGCACTTTGGCACCCCAGCACGCAAAAGCTTTTGACCCAGAACAGTCCGCACGGGGCGAAAATCCAACTCGACGCCCAGACCATCGAAAAGATGGGCATCCAGGTCCATGGCGGCGCCTCGGCCTTTTATTTCGACGCCGGATTGGTAAGGTAGTTTGCGCGAAGCGCGGCCCGTTCCGGGCCCGTTCAAACGCCACGCGGGCTTAAGGGTTTGCGCGAAGCGCGGCCCGTTCCGGGCCCGTTCAAGCGCCACGCGGGCTTAAGGGTTTGCGCGAAGCGCGGCCCGTTCCGGGCCCGTTCAAACGCCACGCGGGCTTAAGCGATTCCGACTTTGTCGGAATCGCTGTTCCCCCCTTGGGAAATCGGATGCGCCGATATATGGTTGGGCCATGACCGATACCGCTCAGCCCACGCCTTACCGCGTTCTTGCCCGCAAGTACCGTCCGACCGATTTCGCCACCCTGATCGGTCAGGACGCCATGGTGCGGACGCTGACCAACGCCATCGCCTCGGGCCGGCTGGCCCATGCCTTCGTGCTGACCGGCGTGCGCGGTGTGGGCAAGACGACGACGGCGCGCATCATCGCCCGCGCGCTTAATTGCATCGGCCCCGACGGTCAGGGCGGCCCGACCATCGATCCCTGCGGCCAGTGCGAACATTGCCGCGCCATCGCCGAGGATCGCCACGTCGATATCCTGGAAATGGACGCCGCCAGCCGCACCGGCGTCGGCGATATCCGCGAGATCATCGAAAGCGTGCGCTACCGACCGACCTCGGCCCGGTTCAAGGTCTATATCATCGACGAAGTGCACATGCTGTCCACCGCCGCCTTCAACGCCCTGCTGAAGACGCTGGAGGAGCCGCCGGAACATGTGAAATTCATCTTCGCCACCACCGAGATCCGCAAGATTCCGGTCACCGTGCTGTCGCGCTGCCAGCGTTTCGACCTGCGCCGGGTGGAAATGGAGGTTCTGGCCAAGCATTTCGCTGTCATCGCCGACAAGGAAGGGGCCGAGATCGAGCCGGCCGCCCTGCGCCTGATCGCGCGCGCCGCCGACGGCTCGGTGCGCGACGGGCTGTCGCTGTTGGATCAGGCCATTTCCCACGGCGCCGGGCTGGTGTCGGAAGCCCAGGTGCGCGACATGCTGGGTCTGGCCGACCGCGCCCGTATCTTCGATCTGTTTGAATTGGTGATGAAGGGGCAGATGGCCCCGTCGCTCGATTTGCTGGCGGAACAATATGCCCTGGGCGCCGACCCGGCGGTGGTGGTGCAGGACATGCTGGAACTGGCCCATTGGCTGACCCGGCTGAAGATCACCCCCGATGCCGCCGATTCGTCCGCCGCCTCGGAAACGGAAAGGGTCAGGGGCGCGCAGATGGCCCGGGACCTGTCCATGGCCCAACTGACCCGCACCTGGCAGATGCTGCTGAAGGGGCTGTCCGAGGTGCGCTCGGCCCCCAACCCGTTGCAGGCGGCGGAAATGTCGCTGGTGCGCTTGGCCTATGCCGCCGATCTGCCCAGCCCCGCCGATCTGATCCAGCAATTGCGCGACAATCCGCCGCCGCCGCGCGGCCCCAGTGGTGGCGGTGGTGGTGGCGGTGGCGGTGGCGGAACCGTTGCCTTATCGACACAAGCTTTGGCCCCCGGCTCCATGGGCGGGCCGAGCGCGGCATTGAAGATGGAACCGGCCCAGGCCGTCCAGCCGGTACAATTGCCGGCCATGCCCGCCAACTTCGCCGAAATGGTGACGTTGTTCTCGGAAAAGCGCGAGGGCATGCTGGCAACCGATCTGCGCCGCAAAGTCCATCTGGTCCGTTTCGAGCCCGGCCGCATCGAGTTCCGCCCCCATAACAGCGCGCCCCACGATCTGGCGCCGCGCGTCTCGCGCCTGTTGTCGGAATGGACCGGGCGGCGCTGGACCGTAACCGTCAACCTGACCGATCCGGCACAGCCGACTTTGACCGAGCAAGAAGCCTTGGCCGAACACAAACGGCGCGAGGATGCGGCCAACCATCCGCTGGTCCGCGCCGTGATGGCGGCATTTCCTGACTCCGCCATCGAAATCGTCCGTGATCTGGTGGACGCGGAGCCGGAAGAAAGCGATCTGGCCTTTGATGCCGATTTGACCCCAGGAGAAGAGGAATTATGAAGAATCTCGGCAACCTGATGAAGCAGGCCCAGCAGATGCAGGCCAAGATGGGCGAAATGCAGGCCAAGATGGCGGAGATGGAAGTCTCGGGCGCCGCCGGCGGCGGCATGTTGCAGGTGACCTTGAACGGCAAGTTCGAGCTGAAGAAAATCAAGATCGACAAGGCGCTGGTCGACCCCGAAGACGTGGAAGTGCTGGAAGACCTGATCGTCGCCGCCTTCAACGACGCCAAGGTCAAGGCCGAGGCGGCCATGCAGGACGAGATGGCCAAGCTGACCGGCGGCCTCAATCTGCCCGCCGGCATGAAGCTGCCGTTTTGATGACGGAATAAAATCATGGTCGGCCCCGAGATCGAGCGCCTGATGCAACTGCTGTCGCGGTTGCCCGGCTTGGGGCCGCGTTCCGCCCGCCGGGTGGCGCTGCATCTGGTGGAAAAGCGCGAAACCCTGTTGTTGCCGCTGGCCAAGGCGTTGAGTGCGGTGGGCGACAGCGTCAAGACCTGTTCGGTCTGCGGCAATTTCGACAGCGTCGATCCCTGTTCCATCTGCACCGATCCGCGCCGCGACCAGACCATCCTGTGCGTGGTCGAAGGCGTCGGCAGCCTGTGGGCGATGGAGCGGGCCAATGTTTTCAGCGGTCGCTATCACGTGTTGGGCGGCCTCTTGTCGGCGCTGGACGGCATCGGCCCCGATGATCTGGGCCTGGGCCGATTGCGGGCCCGGCTGGACGGTTCCATCCGCGAAGTGGTGGTGGCCACCCCGGCCACGGTCGAGGGCCAGACCACCGCCCATTACATCGCCGATTTCCTCGCCGATTGCGGCATCACCGTGTCGGGTCTGGCCCACGGCGTGCCGGTGGGCGGCGAGTTGGATTACCTGGATGACGGCACCATCGGCGCGGCACTGCGGGCCCGGCGCAGCTTCTGACCATTGCTTAATCAGCCTTGCGATACCGGTTAGCCCCTTGTCCTAGTGGCAGCCGCTGGTTTAGACTTTGCCCGCCTGAAATAAGAACAAATCGCCACGCCGCCACAGGCCGGCATCCGGGAGAACGCCCCGTCCGGGGTTGGAGGTTTTTCGTGCGTGCATCGATTCGCCTGGGCCGCTTGCGGCCGGGACGCCTTTTGCCATGCTGATCGCCGGCGCTTTGCTGTCGTTGCCGTTGCTGGCCCTGTTCGCGGTTCTGGCCGGCGGGCGTCATAGCGGCCACTCCATCACCTATGCCGGTTGCTTCGTCGCCGCCATCGCCTTGCTGGCCGGCGGACTGACCTATCTGGGCGGACACGATGCCTCGCCCCGGCTGGTGCTGCCCTTGGGTCTGCCGTGGCTGAAGGCGCATTTCCGCATCGACAATCTGTCGGCGCTGTTCATGCTGATGATCAATCTGGGCGCCGCCGCCGCCTCCGCCTTCGCCGTCGGCTACAGCCGGCATTTGCCGCAACGCCGCCGCGTCACCCCGTTCTATCCGCTGTTCCTGCTGGCCATGAATCTGGTGCTGATGGCCGATGACGCCTTCACCTTCCTGGTGTCGTGGGAATTCATGTCGCTGGCGTCGTGGCTGATGGTGGTGTCCGACCACACGGAAGAAGAAAACCGCAGGGCCGGCAACGTCTATCTGATCATGGCCGCCTTCGGCACCTTCTGTCTGCTGCCGGCCTTCGGCCTGATGGCCGGCCCCGGCGGCGACTTCACCTTCGACGCCATGCGCATCAAGGATCTGGGGCTGATGGGCGGTTTCCTGGTGGCGCTGCTGGCCATTTTGGGCGCCGGTTCCAAGGCCGGGCTGGTGCCGCTGCACGCCTGGCTGCCCTTGGCCCATCCCGCCGCCCCCAGCCATGTCTCGGCCCTGATGAGCGGGGTGATGACCAAGGTGGCGCTTTACGGCATGATCCGCATCCTGCTCGACCTGCACGGCACCCTATCCTGGCATTGGGGCGCTGGCCTGATGCTGGTGGGCGGCATCACCGCCGTCATGGGCGTGCTGTACGCGGTGTTGCAGGATGATCTGAAAACCCTGCTGGCTTATTCCACCGTTGAAAATATCGGTGTCGCCGTCATCGGCCTGGGCTTGGCCATCGCCTTCAAGGGCGACGGCCAGACCGAGCTGGCCGCCCTCGCCCTGGTCGCCAGCCTCTATCACATGGCCAATCACTCGGTGTTCAAGACCCTGCTGTTTTTGGGCGCCGGCGCCGTCATCAGCGCCACCGGCCACCGGTCGCTGACCGTGCTGGGCGGATTGCTCAAGCGCATGCCGTGGACCGGCACCACCTTTCTGGTCGGCGCGGCGGCCATTTCCGCCTTGCCGCCGCTAAACGGCTTCGTCTCTGAGTGGCTGATCCTGCAATCGCTGTTCAAGGGACCGGCCATGCCGCATTGGGCGATGAAATTCGGCGTCCCCGTGGTCGCCGCCTTCCTCGCCCTCGCCGCCGCCCTCGCCGCCACCTGCTTCGTCCGCGCCTATGGCATCGCCTTCCTGGGCCGTCCCCGTTCCACCGATGCCGCCCAGGCGACCGAGGTCAGCTTCGGCATGCGGCTCTCCATGGTGGTGCTGGCGGTGCTGTGCGTGGTGCTCGGCGTCATCCCGGTCACCGTCACCGACGCCCTGTCGCACGCGGTGCAGCCTTTGACCGGCACCCAATTCGCCGTTTCCGCCGATCTGGGCTGGCCGTGGCTGTCGCCGGTCTCGGCCACCCGCGGCGCCTATTCCGGCACCATCCTGGTGATGTTCGGCCTGGCCCTGTTCGCCATCACCATCTTCGCCGTGCATCGCCTGGGCACCCAGGCCATCCGCCGCGCCGATCCGTGGGATTGCGGCCATCCCGAGGACATCCCCCAGACCCAATATACCAGCCAGTCCTTTGCCCAGCCGCTGCGCCGGGCCTTCGGCCACACCATCTTCAAGGCGCGCGAAACGGTGGTCATGCCCGAACCGGGCGACGACGCCCCGGCCACCCACAAGGTCACCATGTTCGATCCCATCTGGTCGGGCCTGTACGCCCCCTTGGGCCGGGTCATCGGCTGGATCGCCGACCACGTCAACCGGCTGCAATACCTGACCGTGCGCGGCTATCTGCTGATGATGTTCCTGACCTTGGTGTTCATGCTGCTGGTGGTGGCGGTGAGGCAACAGCTATGAACGCGATGCTCTGGCAAATCCTGCAAATCATCCTGGTGGTGGCGCTGGCCCCCCTGGTCACCGGCTATGTGCGATGGGTCAAGGCCCGGCTGAACGGACGGCGCGGGCCGGTGCCGATCCAGCCCTATCGCGACCTGTACCGATTGTTGCAAAAGGAAGCCATCGTCGCCCATTCGGCCAGTTGGATCTTCCGCGCCGCCCCTTATGTCACCTTCGCCAGCGTCTGGCTGGCGGCCTGCATCGTGCCGACCTTCACCACCAACATGGTGCTGGCCCCCGCCGCCGATCTGATCGCCCTGGTGGCGTTGCTGGCGGTGGGCCGGTTCTGGACCGCGTTGGCCGGCATGGATGTGGGCACCGCCTTCGGCGGTTTGGGCGCCAGCCGCGAGATGCTGATCGCCTCCTTGGCCGAGCCGGCCATGCTGATGGTCACTTTCTCGCTGTCGCTGATCTCGGGGACCACGGCGCCGGCGCAGATCGTCTCCTTCGTCCTCGCCGGCAATGTGGGTGTCGAGGTCAGCCTGGGTCTGGCCCTGGCCGCCCTGGTCATGGTCGCCATCGCCGAGAACGGGCGCATCCCCATCGACAACCCGGCCACCCATCTGGAACTGACCATGGTGCATGAAGCCATGGTGCTGGAATATTCCGGCCGCCATCTGGCCATGATCGAGGCGGCCGGCATGGTACGGCTGACCTTGTTCATCGCCCTCATCGCCACCTTGTTCGCGCCCTGGGGCATCGCCCAACCGGGCGCCGGAGCGCTGGGGGTGCTGGTGGGCATGGGCGCGTTCCTGGCCAAGACCTTCCTGCTGGCCAGCACCTTGGCGGTGTTCGAGACCTCCATCGCCAAGATGCGGGTGTTCCGCTATGCCGATTTCCTGGGCGGCGCCCTGCTGCTGGGGTTGCTGGCCACCATCTTCCTTTACGTTTCCGAGGCGGTGTGATGAACCAGCAATTCAGCTACGACATCGCCCATCTGATCGGCGCCACCGTGCTGATGGCCGGGTTCAGCCTGCTTTATCAGCGCCGGCTGTTCGCCGTGCTCAACAGCTTCGCCTTCCAGGCCCTGGCCCTGGCCGCCGCCGCCGCCTGGCAGGCGCATGTCCAAGACGCGCCGCATCTTTATTTCACCGCCGCCATCGCGCTGTTGTTCAAGGCCATCGCCGTGCCCTTCGCGCTGCACTGGCTGGTGGAGCGTCTGGGCATCCACCGGGCGGTGGAAACGGCGCTGTCCATCGGCTGGACCATGATCGTCGGCGTCGCCCTGGTGGCCCTGTCGATCATGCTGGTGCTGCCGGTGACCGCGGCCGCCGCGGCGCTGACCCGCGAATCCCTGGCCCTGGCCATGAGCGTGGTGCTGTTGGGCATGCTGATGATGATCACGCGCCGGAACGCGGTGACCCAGGTGGTCGGCTTCATGGCCCTGGAAAACGGCCTGATCCTGGCCGCCGTCTCGGCCAAGGGCATGCCCTTGGTGGTGGAAATCTCCATCGCCTTCTCGGTGCTGGTGGCCATGACCTTGTTCGGCATCTTCTTCTTCCGTATCCGCGAGCGCTTCGATTCGCTGGACGTGGCCTACCTGGAAAGCTATCGCGGGGATCGGTCATGAGCCTGGATGCCCTGATCATTGCCTTGTCCGACAACCCGCTGCTGCTGATCCTGGCCATTCCGCTGGCATCGGCCGGGTTTTTGGCGGTGCTGCCCGGCTGGCGGCTGGCGTCGTGGCTCAACATCGCCGTCTCGGGCGCCACCTTCGCCGCCAGCCTGTCGCTGTTCGTCCACCGCCCGCCCGACACCCGGCTGCTGTTCATCGACGACTTCAACATCTATCTGGTGGCGCTGACCACCTTCGTCGGCTTCACCACCGCCATCTTTTCCGCCGGCTATATCGCGCGCGAGGCGGATTCCGCCCGTCTGTCCGATCTGCACCTGCGCTTCTACCATTCCATGTATCAGGCCTTTTTGTTCACCATGCTGCTGGCGCTCACCGCCAACAACACCGGGGTGATGTGGGTGGCGGTCGAGGCGGCGACGCTGACCACCGTGCTGATGGTCAGCCTCTATCGCACCCGTGAAGCCATCGAGGCGGCATGGAAATACTTCATCCTCTATCTGGCGGCGCAGCCGGTGATGGGCGACGGCGCCGACGCCATGGCCTGGACGCTGTTGATCACCCAGGCGGCGCGCTTCCACCCCGATCTGCTCAATCTGGCCTTCGTCTTCCTGCTGGTCGGCTATGGCACCAAGGTCGGGCTGGCGCCGTTGCATGCCTGGCTGCCCGACGCCCATGCCGAGGGGCCGACGCCCATTTCGGCGGTGCTGTCGGGATTGCTGTTGAACGTGGCGCTTTATGCCCTGCTGCGCTTCAAGATGCTGATCTCCGCCAATCCCGACACCTTGGCGCCGGGGCCGCTGATGATCCTGATGGGGTTGTCCAGCCTGTTCCTGTCCGGCTTCATGCTGTACCGGCGCGGCGACATCAAACGCCTATTCGCCTATTCCTCCATCGAACACATGGGGTTGATCACCTTCGCCTTCGGCATGGGCGGGCCCTTGGCCAATTTCGCCGGGCTGCTGCACATGACCATGCATTCGCTGACCAAATCGGGCATTTTCTTCGCCGTCGGCGCCATCACCCAAAATGCCGGGACCAAGCGGCTGATCGAAATTCGCGGCCTGACCGTCAGCCATCCGGTGCTGGGCTGGACCTTCGCCATCGCCGTGCTGGCCATCGCCGGCCTGCCGCCCATGGGCGTGTTCATGAGCGAGTTCCTGGTGGTCAGTTCCACCTTCGCCCGCCAACCCCTGCTGGCCGTTCCGCTGATCATCGCCCTGCTGGTGGCCTTCGCCGCCCTGATCATGCGCTTGCAGGCGATGATCTTCGGTGCGCCGCCGCCGGCGCCGCACCAGCCCCATGGCCGGCAATCGGCCCTGGGCACGGTGCTGGCCTATACGCCGTTGCTGCTGCATGTGGGGCTGGTGGTGGTGGCCGGCCTGTATCTGCCCGAACCGCTGGTCAAGTGGTTCGAGCACGTGGCGAAACTGTTGGGATGATGCGGCCATGATGGGAAACGTCACCCTGCTGGAATTTCTGTCCATGGGCCGCGAGGTCGCCAACCACCGCCCGTGGCCGCGCTATCAGTTGGACGCCAAGGGCTGGCGCCAACTGGTCGAACAGATGACCGTGTCCAATTGGGAAATCCTGGCCGAATGGGGCGAACCGGCGGAAGTGCACGTGCTGTTGCGCGGCGAGGATTCGGGCGCCATCGCCGTCGCCTCGCATCCCTGCCCCGACGGCGCCTTCTTCGCCTTGGGCCAGGTGCGCCCGGCGGCCATCCGGCTGGAACGGGCCATCCGCGATCTGTGGGGGCTGATCCCCGAGGGGCTGGAAGACCAGCGCCCGTGGCTGGATCACGGTCATTGGCGCGTCACCCACCCGCTGGGCCGCCCGCGCCAGTATGATGGCGGGCGTCACCTCTATAAGTTCCTCACCGCCGAGGGCGACGGCCTGCACCAGATCCCCGTCGGCCCGGTCCATGCCGGGGTGATCGAGCCGGGGCATTTCCGCTTTCACTGCCAGGGTGAGACGGTGGTGCGGCTGGAAGAACGCCTGGGCTATGTGCATAAGGGCATCGAAGGCCTGCTGGCCGGCAAGCCCATCTTGGACGCGGCGCGCATCGCCGGCAGGGTGTCGGGCGATGCCACGGTGGCCTACGCCATCGCCTTCGCCCGCGCGGTCGAGGCCGCCCTGGGTCTGGACATCCCGCCGCGCGCCCATTGGCTGCGCGCCCTGATGGCGGAACTGGAACGGATCGCCAACCACCTGTTCGACATCGGCGCCATCTGCAACGATGCCGCCTTCGCCATCATGCTGTCGCATATGGGGGCCTTGCGGGAAAAGATACTGGCCGCCAATCACGCCATTTTCGGTCATCGCCTGCTGATGGACCGTGTCGTTCCCGGCGGCGTCAGCATGGATCTGGACGAAGCCGGTCGGCAAAGACTGGCGGCGCTGCTGCCCCGTCTGCGCCATGGCTTCAAGCGGGCGGTGGCGCTTTACGATCAGACGCCGTCGCTGTTGGACCGCACTACCGGCACCGGCATGATCCATGGCACCTTGGCCCATCGCTTCGGCGTGTCCGGCTTTGTCGGTCGTGCCTCGTCGCGCAGTGTCGATGCCCGGCGCATGCCCGGCTATCCGCCCTATGACGATCTGGATTTCGCCATTCCGGTTCTGGCCGAAGGCGACGTCCACGCCCGCGTGCAGATCCGCATGGAGGAGGTGCGGGCGTCGCTGGCGCTGATCGAGCAGATTTTGACCGGCCTGCCCGACGGCGCCTTCCTGACGGCGCTGCCCATGCGCGCCGGCGAGGGGGTGGCGCTGGTGGAATCCTTCCGCGGCGAGGTGGCGTTCTGGGTCCGATTGTCGGAAACCGGCAAGGTGGTGCGCGCCCATCCGCACGACCCGTCGTGGTTCCAGTGGCCGTTGCTGGAAGCGGCCATCGAAGGCAACATCGTCGCCGACTTCCCGCTGTGCAACAAGTCGTTCAACTGTTCCTATTCGGGCCACGACCTATGATCCCGCCCATCACCAAAATGCTGGCCCGCCATTTGTTGCGGTCCCATACCAGCAAGGACAAGTTCAGTCCGGCGGAAGCCGCCTTGCGCGAACTGGCCGACAGCCTGGGCTTGGCCGCCCAGGCCAAGCTGGGCCGGTCCTTGGCCATCCGCGCGGTGGATGCCGGATCGTGCAATGGCTGCGAGTTGGAAATCCACGCCGTCACCCACCCGGTCTACGACCTGGAACGCTTCGGCATCAAATTCGTCGCCAGCCCGCGCCATGCCGACGTGCTGCTGGTCACCGGCCCGGTCAGCTGGAACATGGCGGAGGCCCTGCGCCGCACGGTGGAGGCGACGCCGGAACCGCGCTGGGTGGTGGCCATGGGCGATTGCGCCATCGACGGCGGCTGCTTCGCCGGTTCTTACGCCGTGGCCGGCGGCGCGGCGGCCATCGTGCCGGTGGACATGACCATCCCCGGCTGTCCGCCCACTCCCATCAACATCATCGCCGGCCTGCTGGCGTTGCTGAAGACGGTCGACGGTTAGGCGAAGCGGGCTTTGAATTCAGCCATGCGCTCCGTCGGTACGGCAACGACATTCAATTGGCTGGGCAATTGGAAACGTTGCACCACCAGCATGGGCACCAGGGCCAGCACCGGCGGCAGGGTCAAATCCTGGACCACACAATCCGCATCCTTGGACACCCAGCCGGGATAAAAGAAACGATACCCGCGCTCGGCCAGAAACCGGATGGGCGCCAAGGTCAGTTCGGTCTTGTCGCGATGCAGCCAGTTCTCGAACACGATGGTGGGACGGGCGGCGGCGATGGTCTTGTCGGCGCCTTGCAGCACCTCCAATTCGTGATCCTCGGCGTCGATCTTGACCACATCGGGGAGCGGCAGGTCCAGATCGTCCAGCCGGGTCATGCGGACAGTAATGCCGCCGCCTTCACCCAAGCGGGCCAAACCGCTTTGGATACCGTCGGAAAAGCCCATGCTGATTTCCCCGGCCTTGTCGGCCAGGGCGACATCATGGCAATGGATGACCGCCCCCAGCCCGGCCTGATCCACCACCGAGCGCAGATCGACGAAAGTGGTTGGAAACGGCTCGAAGGCATGGATTTGGCCGGAAAAGCCGGGGCGACTGGCCAACAACAGCGAATACCAACCCCAATTGGCGCCGACATCATGGAACACGTCGCCATCGGCCACCAAGCGATCCAACAGGGCCGAGGTTTCCGGCTCGTATACCGGTTGGCTTTGCGGCAGGTACAAGGCGCCAAACTGGGTGTTGCCGGCATTGAAGCGCACCTGTCGGTGCTGACCGTTCACATCCAGGCTGACGATGCCCTCGCCCGACACGCCGTGCTTGGTCAACAGCTTGAACAGGCGCTTGGCCGGCTTGCCGACGAAACGCTTGGACAGCCGGCGGCGCTTGGAAAACGCCGCCCGATGCACCAGGCTGAGAAACGGCAGATGCTTGACGTGAAAGGGATTGCGCAGGGCAACCGGGCAGCGGATCACATCATCATCGGAAACCACCACTCGTCCCTCCCTACGCCTTCAGCTTGTAGCCGGTGGACAGCATGCGCCAAGTCAGCGCCAGCAGCGCCAAGTCGGCCAATCCCACCACCATCAGTCCCACCGCCAGTGATCCGTCGGCATGACCGATGAAGCCATAGCGGAAACCGTCGATCATGTAAAAGAATGGATTGGCCAAGGCGATGGCGTGGAAGCCTTCGGGCAGGCGGTCGATGGTGTAGAAGGTGCCGGACAGGAACGACAACGGCGTGACGATGAAATTGGTCACCGCCGCCATGTGGTCGAACTTGTCGGCCCAGATGCCGCCGACCATGCCCAACAGCGACAGCAGCAACGATCCCATCACCGCGTGAAAGAGGATGAAGAAGGCGTCGTGCACATGGACATTGACGAATACCGCCATCACCAGCCCGACCACCAGACCGACGACAACACCGCGGATCACCCCGCCCAGGGCCACCGCCAGGGTCTGTTCGGTCGCCGACAAGGGCGGCATCAGCATGTCGACGATATTGCCCTGGACCTTGGCGATGATCAGCGACGACGAGGTGTTGGCGAAGGCGTTCTGCACCATGGCCATCATGATCAGGCCCGGGGCCAGGAACTCGACGAAGGGCACGCCGTGCACCTCCGCCGCCACCCGCCCCAGCGCCAGGGCGAACACCGCCAGAAACAGCAGCGTCGTCACCACCGGGGCCAGGATGGTCTGGAAATAGACCTTGAGGAAGCGGCGCACTTCCTTGCCCAGCAGGGTATAGAAGCCCAGCCAGTTGACCATGCCATAGCTGCGAGGCGGCGGCGGCAGGGTGATGATAGGGTCTTTCATGGCGCGTAGGCTCCGCTGGTGGTGACAGGACACGACCGGAAAGGCATTGCATTAGCGTGATCGGGGCATGGCGTCCAGCATCGGATCTGCCCTCTGGCGCCGGCAATACTTTGCCGCTAGCATCAATCGCCTGATACGGGCATGCGGGCGGAGGAACGATGACCGTAAGATTAGACACCACCAGAACGCTTCGCCTGCTGATCGGGCTGGCCCAAGGGGTCGCACTTTATGCCGCTGTCAGCATCATGCGCGAGACACCGTTCTCGCCGTCTTCCGCCTTTTTCCTGTCCGGTCTGTTCCTGATCGCCCTTTATGTGCCCCCCGTCGCCATGCTGAGTCTGGGCAACATGCCCACCCGCAAGCTGCTGACGTGGCTTGGAATCCTGGCCCTGGTCCTGGGCGCTTTGGCCGTGCACGACATTCAGCGCCGTATCGGCACCATCGATCCCAACCCGACCCCGAGACGCTGGGATGGCGATAACGGCCCGTCGGCGATCCTGATCCTGTCCTGCGCGCTGATGGTCTTCATCGCCCATGCCCTGATGAGCGCGGCTCACCAGGATGGCCGGATCATCGCCCGCTACAGCCGTTATTTCGACGCGGCCTGGAAGCAGGCGGTGCAATTGTCCTTCGCCGCCGCCTTCACCGCCGCGCTGTGGCTGGTGCTGTTCCTGGGGGCGGCCCTGTTCAACATGCTGAAGATGAAGTTCTTCGAGGAAACCATCACCAATCCCTTGTTCTATTGGTCCATCAGCTGCATGGCCGTCAGCACCGCCATCCATCTGACCGACGTGGCCCCCGGCATCATCGCCGGCATCCGCAAGTTGGCCCTGATGCTGTTGTCGTGGCTTCTGCCGCTGATGGTGCTGATCGCCATCGGCTTCCTCGCCACCTTGGCGGCCACCTCGCTTGATCTGCTGTGGCAGACCCGACGCGGCGCCGCCACCGTGCTGATCGCCGCCGCCACCTTGATCGTCCTCGCCAACGCCGCCTATCAGCAGGGACCGCCGCGCGATGGCGAGGACGGCCACATTCCCGCCAAGACCCTGGCCTGGGCCGGTGCCGCCATCGGCCCCCTGCTGCTGGTGCTGATCGGGCTGGCCGCCTATGCCACCCATCTGCGCGTCGATCAATACGGCTGGACCGCCGACCGGGTCATCCTGGCCGCCCTGGTCGTCATCGGCGCCTTGTACGCCGTGGGCTACAGTAGCGCCGGATTGTGGGGAACCGCCCCGTGCCGGCGCTGGGAAGCCACCAATGTCGCCACCTCCGTCGTCGTCGTCGCCATCATGGCGGCACTGCTGAGCCCGGTCGCCGACCCCGCCCGCATCGCCGTCGATAACCAGATGCAGCGCCTGCGCAGCGGGTTGGTGGGGGCCGATAAATTCGATTTCGTATCTCTGCGCTTCGACGGCGTCCGCTATGGCCACGAAGCCTTGCACCGTCTGGCGGCGGGCACCAATTCCGAGATCGCCGCCAAGGCCATCGCCGTGCAAAAGGCCGCCAACCGCTATCTGGCCGGGCAGACGCCGAAGACGCCCATTACCCCCCAGCAGGTGGAGGCCAACCTGACCGTCCACCCCCAGGGTAAGCCGCTCCCCGCCGGCCTGACCAAACCCGACCAACTGAGCATGGAGTGCTTCACCACCGCCGACAAATCATGTGACGTGGTGTTGTTGGGCCGTGACCGGAGCGGCGCCGAACTGGTCATGGTCATATCCGGGAAGTCGCGACCGTTCGCGTGGCTGGTGCGGGGCGATCAAGGCGGAAAATGGCAATCCGTGGGCAGTTTCTCGTGGCTGTGCCCAGAGCAAAAGACGGCCCTGCTGCAAGGTCAGGTCAATCTGGAAACCGCCTTGATCCCCGACGTGGTAGTCGGGGGCGCCCGCCTGCCCCTGGGGACGAACGTACCCACGAGAACCTGCCCATAACCTTGACCATGGTAGCGCCGGGAGCTTCACGCTAAAATCCGGCCATGACCACCCCCAACCGCCCCCCGCCGCGCATCACCCCGTCCTATCTGGAAAATGCCGCCCTGCATTATCTGGAACGCTTCGCCGCGTCCAGTGCCGGTTTGCGCCGGGTGCTGCTGCGCAAGGTCGACCGTTCGGTCGCCCATTGGGGCGGCGAGCGCGCCGACCATCTGGCGGCGGTGGACGCGGTCATCGTCAAGCTCACCGGTTTGGGTTATCTGAACGACCAAGCCTTCGCCGAAATGAAGACCCGCTCCCTGCACCGCCAGGGCAAGGGCAGCCGGGCCATCCGCGCCACCCTGGCGGCCAAGGGGGTGACCAGCGACCTGGCCGAACAGGCCATGGACACCCTGACCGCCGAACATGCCGAGCCCGATCTGGCGGCGGCGGTCAAACTGGCGCGCAAACGCCGCCTCGGCCCCTTTCGTCCGCCGGAAAATCGGGCGGAGACGCGGGCCAAGGACATGGCGGCCCTGGCCCGATCAGGCTTCGATTTCGACACCGTGCGAAGGGTCATCGATGCCTGCAGCATCGAAGCGCTGGAAGAAATGCTGGCGTCTTAGGCCGGCTTCCCCTTGCCGTCGGCGGCCATCAGCAAGGTGGTCGATGGTGTGGGAAAGTGTATCCCCTCGGCATCGAAACGCTGTTTGATGCGGCGGTTGAACTCGCGCGCCACCGCCCATTGCTGCAACGTTTTGGTGCGGAAGCGGGCGCGAACGATCACCGCCGAGGCATCGAACCGTTCCAGTCCCAGCACTTCCAGCGGCCCGAGTATTTTGCCGGCCCATTCCGGCTCGCCCTGCATTTCCTCGCCCAAACGGGTCAGCACGGTGCTGACCCGGTCCACATCCTCGTCATAGCCGATGCTCAGGTCGAAGACGGCAAAGGCGAAATCCTTGCTCATATTGACCACCGCACCGACCGATGAGAACGGAATGGAATGCAGGCTGCCGTTGATATCGCGCAGTTTCAGGGCACGAATGGACATGCTTTCCACCGTGCCGGCATGGACGGCATCGATGCGCACCACGTCGCCGATGGAAACGGTGTCCTCGATCAGGATGAAGATGCCGGTGATGATGTCCTGGACCAGTTTCTGCGCGCCGAAACCGACGGCGATGCCGACGACACCGGCACCGGCCAGCAGCGGGGCGATGTTGACGCCCAATTCCGACAAGATGATCAGCGCCACCATCACCGTCAGCACCACCCGCACCACCAGCCGCAACAGCGGCAACAGCGTACGCACCCGGCGCGACCGCTCGATGGCGTTACCATCCCTGTCGGTGCGCTCGAGATAGCGGTGGATGGCCCCGGCGACCAGACGCCACAGGGCATAGGCGATGACCAGCGCCGACAGGATGGAAATGATGCCGCCGATCAGGCGGGGGCCGAAGCCTTGGGACAGCCATTTGGCCGCCCCGCCGCCCCATTGCCCCAGCAGCGACCACAGCGAGCGCTCGATCTTGTCGGGAATGACGTTCAAGAGGGCCGCGCCGTCACTGCCCTGCGGCGGCGCGCCATCGACCGCCGTGGCGTTCTGCGCCTTCAGCAGCAGCTTCAACTGACCCACCAGTTTGGCCCGCGCGGCATCATCCTCGAGGGTGGCGACCAGCCTTTCAACTTCGGCGGCGTTTTGCGCCCGCGCCGGTTGGGCGATGGCGAAAACGGTGGCGGTAAAGGCGATCAGGCAGAACAGGCGCAGCAAGGCAATCATCATCGGTCCCATCTTGCCGGGTCAAAGGGGTGGGCTCACAATGGGTGCAGGTTTTTTGGTTTTCAAGGATTCAAAACGTATGGCTGACGTCACCATCTATCACAATCCGCGCTGCTCCAAATCGCGCGAAACCCTGAAGCTGCTGGAAGATCGGGGCGTGGCCCCCTGGAAGTAAGGGGCCTGGAACGTAGAATTTTCTCGGTTCATCAAACGAGGAGATTCGAATGAAGAAGAGTCGTTTCACGGAAGGCCAGATCATGGCGATCCTGCGCCAGGCGGAGGGCGGCATGGCGGTGCTCGACCTATGCCGCGAGCACCAAATGAGCAGCGCGACGTTCTACATCTATGGA
>VBWB01000062.1:603-1479 GCA_006218045.1 Stygiobacter sp. | reverse complement strand
GGCGACCGGCGGGCTCGGGGATGATCTGGCCCTGTTCCTGCACACGCACGACATCACGGTCAAGCGGACGACCCGCGCCTCGGAATCGGTGACGGCGTGGATGTAATCCCGCAGCACCACCTGCTGGGCCGGGTGGTCGAAGCGTACCGTGCTCAGCCAGCGCCGGTAGGCCAAGGTCCATCCCCGCTTGCCGGCGTAAACCCGGCCATGCCGCAGCAGGAAACCGTGCAGATGCTGGCGCGTCTTGCCGAGCACCCGCACCGCCGTGGCCCGCGCCCGGATCAAGTCATACCGCCCGGCCAATGAACTGACCCGTTGGGCCACGCCGCTGTGTGCGGAGCACACGTCTGCGACTCCGGGCTTACCGGTCGGTCGATGCGCCTTCGGCGAGTCAAATGAAACGCCGACCGGTATCACGCATCGCCTCATGGGCGGCGTCCGCCACCCACACTGCGGTCAATTCGCCGGCCCCGTGCAGTTTGGCCAGCATCACCGCGTCTCGCCGATCGGTCTTGACCCGGGCGCCGGCTTTCATCGGAATCGCGAGGGCGCCACCACCATGCAGTCGTGGCCCAGGGCGGTCAGTTGCCGGTGCAAGCCGTAGCCACAAGGGCCGGCCTCGTAGCAGAAGTTCAGCCGTCGCCCGCCCTTGCCGAGCTTCTCCACCAGCTTGGCGATGTGGTCGGCGCGGTTCGGGATCGCCCCCAGTTGGCGCACCCCACCACCACGCGTCCCCTCGGCCACGGCGACCGACACCGTCGCCTTATGGACATCCAACCCCACGAAAATAATATCGTTCATCAGGTCCGTCCCCCATGTCTGAGATACCGTGTTGACCGTCAAGCTGGTTGGTACTCGCGCTGAGATTTGATGACC
>VBWB01000062.1:0-586 GCA_006218045.1 Stygiobacter sp. | reverse complement strand
CTTGCTGATGTGGGCGCGTCCCCGCACCGAACTGCCGGACTGGTGTTCTTGCGGGTTCAGGCCGACGAAGGCAGTGATCTGCTTGTTATGGCTGAAAGCCCGGAAGTCGGGGATTTCGGCCAGCAGGACGGCCGCAGACTGGGTCCCCAGTCCGGGGATAGACGTCAACAAATCATGGTTTTGGCGCAAGGCGTCGTCATCGTCGACCAGCGTGGCGACCGCTTCGCTGACAGACTTCATCTCGGCACTCAGCCATTCGATGGTTCTGTCCAGCGACGTGGCGACCAACGGCGAGGCCGCACCCTGGGCACGGCGCTGGAGTTCCTGGGCCCGCATTTCCTTCAAGGCGGCACAGCGCCGCACCAAGGCCCGAAGCTCCCGTATCCGAGGCGACGGAGGCTGCCAAGGATCGGGTGATTGGCTGCGGCAGAAACGCGCGATTACGCCCGCATCGGCCTTGTCAGTCTTGGTCCGGACCATCTCGCTTTGACCGAACGCCTTGATCCGCAGCGGATTGGCGATGCTGCCCGTGATGTCGTGCGTGTGCAGGAACAGGGCCAGATCATCCCCGAGCCCGCCGGTCGCC
>VBWB01000045.1 GCA_006218045.1 Stygiobacter sp. | reverse complement strand
GCTGCACGGCGAATCGATCCACTAAAGCCGGATCATGTTCGCGGTCAGGGGGGCGCGGCGCAAGCCGCGCCCCTTCTGTTTATCCGTGGCTATTTCCCCATGGGCGCGGGCGCCGGAATCGGTTAGAACAAAGCCCATGTTCAATGCACGGCTCGACCAACTCACCGATTATCCGTTCCAGCGGCTGACCGATCTGCTGGGCGGTGCCGCCACGCCCGATTCACTGGTCATGTCCATCGGCGAACCGCAACATCCGCCGCCGGCCCTGGTGGCGCGGGTGCTGGCCGAACAGGCGGCGGGGTGGGGCAAATATCCGCCGGCCAATGGCAGCCCGGATTTTCGCCGTGCCGTCGGCCATTGGCTGACCGCGCGCTTCCAACTGCCCGCCGAGATGGTTGATGTCGACCGCGCCATCCTGCCGGTGGCCGGCACGCGTGAGGCGCTTTATCTGATCGCGCAGACGGTGATCACCCCTGGGCAGGATCGGCCCTTGGTGCTGTTGCCCAATCCGTTCTATCAGGTCTATGTGGGCGCGGCCTTGATGGCCGGGGCGGAACCCTATTTCGTCGCCGGCGCCCATGGTCCGGCGTCGCAGCCCGATTATACGGCCTTGCCCGATGAGGTGCTGGCCCGGGTCAGGCTGGCCTATCTGTGCAGTCCGGCCAATCCGCAAGGCGCGGTCGCCAGCCTGGAGCTGCTGAAGCGTCATATCGAACTGGCCCGGCGCTGGAATTTCATCCTGGCCGTGGACGAATGCTATTCGGAAATCTGGGACGCGGAAGAACCGGCGGGGGCGTTGACCGCCTGCGCCCGACTGGGCGGGGCCATGGACAATGTCATGGTGTTCCATTCCCTGTCCAAACGCTCCAGCGTGCCCGGTCTGCGGTCGGGCTTCGTCGCCGGTGACACCCGGCTGATGGCCGCCTTCGCCCGGTTGCGCTCCTATGGCGGGGCGGCGACGCCCCTGCCCATCCTGGCGGCGGCGGCGGCATTGTGGCGCGACGAGGACCATGTGCGCGAAAACCGCGATCTCTACCGGGCCAAGCTGGACATGGCCGAGCGCATCTTCGCCGGGCGTTTCGGTTTCGTCCGTCCGGCGGGCGGCTTCTTCCTGTGGCTGGATGTGGGCGACGGCGAACAGGCGGCGCTGAAATTGTGGCAACAGGCGAGAATCCGGGTGCTGCCCGGCAAGTATCTGTCGCGTGGGGACGTGGGGGATCGTTTCATCCGCGTGGCTTTGGTCCATGATCTGGCAACGACGGAACGGGCACTGACGCTGATGGCGCAGACGCTTTAGGGGGAGCAATGGCCGCGGCCAAAAAAAGGGCGCCGAAAAGCAGCTTTCTGCCCAAGGGTACCGTGCCGGCCATGCGCCGGCTGGTGGCCCGCCTGGGGGGTTTGGCGCTGACCGTGCTGGCCATTCTGGCCGGCACCGCCCTGGTGACCGCCGATCCACGCGATCCATCCTTCAACACCGCCGTCGACGGTCCCATCAATAATGCCCTGGGGCCGCTGGGCGCCACCTTGGCCGATCTGCTGGATCAGGTGTTCGGCCTGGGCGGCTGGCTGGCGGTGCTGATTCCCGCCGCCTGGGGCATGCGGGTGCTGGTCAGGGCCCAGCCGCCGCGCCTGTGGGGACTGCGCATCGCCCTGTTGCCGCTGGTGGTGGTGGTGTGGGCGGTGGCCCTGGCCGCCCTGCCGTTGCCGCATCTGTCCGGTGTCGCCGTCGGGCCGGGCGGCGCCTTGGGCAAGGTGATCGTTACCGCCTTCGTCGCCCCCCAAGTTCCGCCGCATATGCTGTGGGCGGTGGGCAGCGCCTGTCTGGGCGTGGCCTTTTTCGCCAGTATCTTCGCCTTGGGCCTGTCGCCCGCCGATTGGGCCGGGCTGGGTCTGGCCGGTCGGAAGTCGTTGCGGGCGGCGGCTTCGTTGCGCCCCAATCCGGATTCGGCCCGGCGCCAACCGGCGGTGATGGTGACCAGCCGCTCGCCCTTGGCCCGGCGGTCGGCGATCGAGGATGACGAAGACGATGATGAGGACGGCGACGCCTTCATCCCCGTCCCCACGGGCGACGACCAGGATGACGGGCTGGAGCGCGTGCCCCGGCATGGCGCCCTGGTCGAGCCCAAGCGCCCGCCGCCGCCGGCGGGCAAGCGGGAAAAGGCGGCGCGCCAGGGCATGCTGGATCTGGGGGCTCCGGTGCGGTCGGGGTATGAATTGCCGCCCTTGACCCTGCTGGCCCCGACACCGGAACAAAACCGCACCCATCTGTCGCAGGATTCCCTGGCCCAGAATGCCAAGATGCTGGAAAGCGTGCTCGAGGATTTCGGCGTCAACGGCAAGGTGGTCAAGGTCCGGCCCGGTCCGGTGGTGACGCTGTACGAGCTGGAACCGGCGCCGGGCACCAAGACCAGCCGGGTCATCGGTCTGGCCGACGATATCGCCCGCTCCATGAGCGCGCTTTCCGTGCGCATCGCCACCATTCCCGGTCGTTCGGTCATCGGCATCGAACTGCCTAATTCGCGGCGCGAGGTGGTCTACTTGCGCGAATTGCTGGCCGCCCAGCAATTCGAGAAGGCCGCGGCCAAGCTGACCTTGGTCCTGGGCAAGGATATCGCCGGCGCTCCGGTCATGGTCGACCTCGCCCGCATGCCGCATCTTCTGATCGCCGGCACCACCGGCTCGGGCAAGTCGGTGGCGGTCAATACCATGATCCTGTCGCTTTTGTACCGGCTGACGCCGGAGGAATGCCGGCTGATCATGATCGACCCCAAGATGCTGGAATTGTCGGTCTATGACGGCATCCCCCATCTGCTGGCCCCGGTGGTGACCGAACCGGGCAAGGCGGTGATGGCGCTGAAATGGGCAGTGCGCGAGATGGAAGACCGCTATCGCGCCATGAGCCAATTGGGCGTGCGCAATATCGCCGGCTATAACCAGCGCCTGGCCGAGGCGCGCGATCGCGGCGAGCAATTGACCCGCACGGTACAGACCGGTTTCGACCCCGAGAGCGGCAAGCCCATCTATGAGGAACAATTGCTCGAGCTCAGGGCGCTGCCCTTCATCGTCGTCATCGTCGACGAAATGGCCGACCTCATGCTGGTGGCCGGCAAGGACATCGAGGCGGCGGTGCAGCGTCTGGCCCAGATGGCCCGCGCCGCCGGCATCCATCTGATCATGGCGACGCAACGCCCGTCGGTGGACGTCATCACCGGCACCATCAAGGCCAATTTCCCCACCCGAATTTCGTTCCAGGTCACCAGCAAGATCGATTCGCGCACCATTCTGGGCGAGCAGGGGGCGGAACAATTGCTGGGTCAGGGCGATATGCTGTACATGGCCGCCGGCGGGCGCATCACCCGCGTCCATGGTCCCTTCGTGTCGGATCAGGAAGTGGAACAGGTGGTCGATTATCTGCGGGCCCAGGGCGAGCCGGCCTATATCGAGGCGGTGACCGAGGACGAGGACGGGGAAATGGGCGGCGGCGCGGGCGGTTCCGGCGGCGGTTCCGGCGACGACCTGTATGATCAGGCGGTGGCCCTGGTGGCGCGTGAGGGCAAGGCCTCGACCTCGTTCGTTCAGCGGCATCTGCAAATCGGCTATAACCGCGCCGCTCGTCTGATCGAGCGGATGGAGACCGAAGGCGTGGTCGGCAAGCCCAATCACGTGGGCAAGCGTGAAATCCTGGTGCGCCAGACCCGTGATGATTCCTAAAATTCGCCATGATCATGGTTTAGACCGGTCGCGTCCGGTCAAGGAGTAGCTCCCCGTGTTGTTCAATCGCCGTTTTCTGCTGACCCTGCTGGCGCTGCTGCCCCTGACCCTGTCGGCCCAGGCCGCCAGCCCGCGCAAGCCGTTGACCGATCAGGACAAGACCGATATCGCCCGGGCCGAAACCTATATGAACGGCATCACCACCTTGAAGGCGCGGTTCCAGCAATTCGCGCCCAATGGCAATGTGGCGGAAGGCACCGCCTATTTCTGGCGTCCGGGGCGCATGCGTTTGCAGTACGATCCGCCGTCGCCGATCCTGGTGGTGGCCGATGGCGATTTTCTCATCGTCCATGACCAGGAACTGGGCGAGCCCAGTTATATCCCGTTGGGCTCGACCCCGGCAGGGGTGCTGGTGCGCGAGAACGTGCAGTTGAACGGCAAGGATCTGGCGGTGTCGCGGGTGACGCGGGCCCCCGGCGTCCTGAACATTTCGGTGGTGGAAAGTGATGATCCGGCCCAGGGCGAGATCACCTTGGTGTTCACCGAACAACCCTTCGCCCTGCGGCAATGGCGGGTGTTGGATGCGCAAGGCAGCATCACCACCGTGTCCTTGTACGAAACGCAAAGCGGCATGACCCTGGACCGCAAGCTGTTCCAGTTCAGCAATCCCAAATTCATCAAGCCCAAGCTGAACGACGGCTGATCCCTGTTCATGCGTTTTGCGCATGGCTGGCATGTACCATAATCCATACTGGCCACCCCGCCGCACACCCATCTCACGGAGAGAGCAGCACGGACCGCAACGGTCCTGCTCGGTGGGGCCGGTTTCCCCTGCTTGCCCCACACGGTCGCTCCGCACACGGAGCGGTTACCGGACGCCCGGCCTTCCCCCCTGGCCGGGTGTCCGTGTTTTTGGACTTCTTCAAATCTGGTGTAAAAGCAACGCTTCATCAGCCTGAGGGGAACGTCCCGTGCGTGTGGTCACCTGGAACATCAATTCCATCCGTCTGCGTTTCGATCTGCTGCGCCAGGTGGTGGAACGCCTGGCCCCCGACGTGGTCTGCCTACAGGAAATCAAGGTGGTGGACGAGCTGTTTCCCGCCGATGACTGCCGGGCCTTGGGCTTCCCCCACATCGCCTTCCACGGCATGAAGGGCTATAACGGCGTCGCCATCCTGTCCAAGCGGCCCATCCGTGAAACCATGACGCCGTCATGGTGCGGACGCGATGACCGCCGTCATCTGGTGGCCAAGCTGGACGAGGCGGAAATCCACTGCCTGTACGTGCCCGCCGGCGGCGACATTCCTGACCCTGGGCAAAACGACAAATTCGCTCACAAGCTGGACTTCCTGCGCCAGGTCACCGATTGGTATGCAGACCGCTACAAGCCCGGCGACCGGGTGATCCTGACCGGCGATCTGAACATCGCGCCCCTGGAAACCGATGTGTGGTCGCACAAGCAATTGCTGAAGGTGGTCAGTCACACCCCCATCGAGGTGGATCTGCTGGACCGCATGCAGGCCAGCCTGGGCTGGGTCGATGCCCTGCGCCATTTCATTCCGCCATCGGAACGGCTCTATACGTGGTGGAGCTATCGTTCCCCCGATTGGGAAAAAAACGATCGTGGCCGCCGTCTCGACCATGTGTGGGTCACCCCAGCCCTGGGCAGTGCCTTGCGTTCGGTCGAGGTGTTGCGCGAATGCCGGTCGTGGACCCAGCCTTCCGACCACGTGCCGGTGCTGGTGGAGTTGGATATCTAGCGTCTTTGCCGGAAGAAATCCTGGAGCAGGCCAGCGTTTTCCGCCTCGCGCAGGCCGCCGATGATTTCCGGGCGGTGATGACAGGTGGAGCGCTCGAACACCCGCGCCCCGTGCTCGACGCCGCCGCCCTTGGGGTCATAGGCGCCGTAATACAGCCGCCGCAGCCGGGCGTGGGCGATGGCCGCCGCGCACATGGGGCAGGGCTCCAAGGTGACGTAGAGGTCGCATTCCGCCAGCCGAGTTCGGCCCAATCGGGCCGCACCGGCGCGGATGACCTGCATTTCGGCATGGGCGGTGGGATCGCGCAATGCCTCGACCCGGTTGCCATCGGCGGCGATGACCTGACCGGCCCGCACCAGCACGGCGCCCACCGGCACCTCGCCGCGGCGGGCGGCGGCGGCGGCCTGATCCATGGCCATCTGCATGTAGTCGTCCATGCCCCCACATCTAACACATTGCCGCCATCGGCGCAGGGCACTATACGAAGACCATCACAGGCCAAAGGCATTCCATGCGCGACCTACCCGTCATCGGCATCACCTTGGACAGCGAGCAGCCGGGGGGCTATTCCAAATTCCCCTGGTATGCGTTGCGCCGGAATTACTGCTCTGCCGTGGTGGTGGCGGGCGGCCTGCCGCTGCCCCTGCCGCACGAGCCGGCCCTGGCCGCCGATTACCTGGACCGCCTCCACGGACTGATCGTCACCGGCGGTGCCTTCGACGTCGACCCCGCTTTGTTCGGTGCCGCCACCCGTCATGAGAGTGTGGTGCTGAAACAGGCCCGCACCCAATTCGAGCTGGCCATGATCCAAGGGGCGCTGGACCGCGACATGCCGATCCTGGGCATTTGCGGCGGCCAGCAATTGCTGAACGTCGCCCTGGGCGGCACCCTGATCCAGCACATCCCCGATGAGGTGGCCGATTGTCTGGCGCATGAACAGCCCAATCCACGTGACCAGGCCGGCCACGACGCCGTGCTGGTGCCCGGCACCCGGCTTGCCGCCATCGCCCAAAGCTTGCGCATCGCCGTCAACAGCGCCCATCATCAGGCGGTCAAGGAGGTGGCGCCCGACTGCGTCGTCAACGCCCGAGCCGAGGACGGGGTGATCGAGGGCATCGAGCACCCGGGCCGCAAATTCTGCATCGGTGTGCAATGGCACCCCGAATTCACCATTTCCGACGCGGATGCCCGTTTGTACCGCGCCTTCATAAAGGCCTGCCACGCATGAGCGAAGACCCCATTGCCGCCGCCGATGACAAGGCTCCCGAGGAAAAAGCCCCTGAGGAGAAAGAGCGTATCGCCAAGCGGCTGGCCCGCGCCGGTATCTGCTCGCGCCGCGACGCCGAAAAGCTGATCACCTCGCGCAAGGTGGCGGTCAACGGCGTGGTGTTGGAAAGCCCGGCCTTTCTCGTCGGCCCCGGCGACCGCATCGTCGTCGACGGCCAGTTGGTGCCCGAGGCGGAAAAGGCTCGGGTGTGGCGCTATCACAAGCCGGCGGGGCTGGTCACCACCCACCGCGACCCCCAGGGCCGCGCCACCGTGTTCGAGAAACTGCCGGCCACCATGCCCCGCGTGATCTCCGTCGGCCGGCTGGATCTCAGTTCGGAAGGGCTGCTGCTGCTCACCAATGACGGCGAGCTGGCCCGCTCGCTGGAACTGCCCGCCGCCGGCTGGGTGCGCCGCTATCGCGTCCGCGTCCATGGCACCATCGAGCCGGAAAGTCTGGTACCGCTGGAAAAAGGCCTGACCATCGACGGCGTCAAATACGGCCCGATCAAGGCCATTCTCGACCGTCAGAAGGGCTCCAACGCCTGGCTGACCATCAGCCTGAAGGAAGGCAAGAACCGCGAAATCCGCCGGGTGATGGAGCATCTGGGCTGGCCGGTCAGCCGGCTGATCCGGGTCTCCTACGGCCCGTTCCAACTGGGCAGCCTGGAAGAAGGCGCGGTCGAGGAAGTGCCGGGCAAAATCATCAAGGAACAATTGGGCCAAGGCGGCGGCAATTGGGCCAAGGCCGATACCGAGGATCGCCCGCGTCCGCCGTCCAACCACAAGAAACCCCATGCGGGCAAGGCGTCGCATGAGAATCGTCGGCGGTAAACACAAGGGCAGGGTGCTGATCGCCCCGGACGGACGGGTGGCGCGGCCCACCGCCGACCGGGCGCGCCAAGCCTTGTTCAATATCCTGGCCCATTCCGACTTGGTCGCGCTTGACGGTGCGCGGGTGGTGGATTGCTTCGCCGGCTCCGGCTCCCTGGGGCTGGAAGCCCTGTCGCGCGGTGCCGCCCATGTCAGCTTCATCGAAAATCACCCGGACTCCCTTGCCGCCATCCGCGCCAATCTGGCGGCGTTGAAGGAAAGCGCCGACGTCATCCGCGCCGACGCGGCCAAGCTGCCGCCGGCCAAGGCGCCCTGCGATCTGGCCTTGCTGGATGCGCCCTACCATTCCGGCCTGTCGGCGCCCTGCCTGAGCGCCTTGGTCAGCCTTGGTTGGTTGGTCGACGGCGCCCTGGCGGTGGTGGAAGTGGCGGCGAAGGAGGAGTTTCAGCCGCCGCCCGGCTTTGAAACCCATGACCAGCGTATCTACGGTGCCGCCCGATTGATATTCTTGCTTCATCGCGCTTGATTCGGCCTTCAACCGCGCCATATCGGTCGCAACGTCAACTCCCGAGCCACGAGGTACACAATGGCCTTCGGATCCGATCGTAAATATATGACGCCTGCGCAAGCCGACGCCGCTCAGATCGATGTCGGCCTGCGTCAGTACATGCTGCGGGTTTACAACATGATGGCGCTGGGTCTGGCTTTGACCGGCATCGTCGCCCTGCTGGTCGCCTCCAGCCCCGCCGCCCTTCAGGTGATTTTCGGCACGCCGCTCAAATGGGTGGTGATGCTGGCCCCCGTCGGCCTGGCCTTCTTCCTGTCCATGCGCATCCATGCCATGAAGGCGTCCACCGCCCAGGGCGTGTTCTGGCTGTACGCCGCGCTGATGGGGGCGTCGCTGGCTTCGGTGTTCATCGTCTTCACCGGCGCCTCCATCGCCCGGACCTTCTTCGTCACCGCCGCCGCCTTCGCCGGCCTGTCGCTGTGGGGCTACACCACCAAGCGCAGCCTGTCGGGCATGGGCACCTTCTTGTTCATGGGCACCATCGGTCTGCTGATCGCCTCGGTGGTCAACATCTTCCTGGCCAGCTCCATGCTGCAATTCGTCATCTCGGCCGCCGGCGTGCTGATTTTCGCCGGCCTCACCGCCTATGACACCCAGAAGATCAAGGAAATGTACTTCGAGCTGGATGACGGCGAAACCGCCAGCAAGAAGGCCGTGTTCGGCGCCCTGTGCCTGTACATGGACTTCATCATGCTGTTCCAGTTCCTGTTGCAGTTCATGGGCGTGCGCAACGACGAATAAGACAGCCCCCGAAACCAACACCCCCGCCGGGGCAACCCGGCGGGGGTTTTTGTTTCACATTTCCTTGGCGTCGTAACAACACAGATCGGCAACGACACAGCGCCCGCATTCCGGCTTCCTGGCCTTGCACACATAGCGCCCGTGCAGGATCAGATAATGATGGGCGTCGCGGCCCCAGCGGGCAGGGGTGATCTTCAGCAAACCCTCTTCCACCGCCTGCACATTTTTACCCGGGGCCAGACCGGTGCGGTTGCCGAGACGGAAGCAATGGGTATCGACGGCGATGGTCGGATGGCCGAAAGCCACGTTCAGCACCACGTTGGCGGTCTTGCGGCCGACGCCGGGCAAAGCCTCCAGCGCCGCCCGGTCTTCCGGCACCTGACCTGCGTGTTGGGCCAGCAGGATATGCGACAGGGCGATGACGTTCCTGGCCTTGGTCTTGTAAAGGCCGATGGTGCGGATGGCCTGTTCCAGCTTTTCCACCCCCAGCGCGACCATGGAAGCCGGGTCGCGCACCTCTAGGAATAACGGGCGGGTGGCCTTGTTGACGCCGATATCGGTGGCCTGGGCCGACAGCACCACCGCCACCAGCAGGGTATAGGCGTTCACGTATTCCAGATCGCTTTTGGGATTGGGGCGATCGGCGGCCAGCCGGGCATAGAATTCATCGGCCTGGGCGGGGGTCATCATGGCAAGCACCTTTGTCGTCTCCCCCCGCTTATACCAGCAGGCTTTCGGTCTCGTCGCGGATGATGGGCGGGAACAGGTATTCGCCATCGGAATCGTGCTGGCCGAAGCGGCGCTTGGCCAATGTGCGCGAGCCCACCGCGTAGCAATAGGCGCAGCCATGCGGGCAGGTGTCATAGGCGCCGATATCGCGGCTTTCATGGCATCGGCAGTGCGGGCGGTTGCCCTTGACCTTGGCGCGGATCGCCCGCGCCAGCCCCCAGCCGGCGGCCACCTCTTCCAGCCGGCGGGCATCGATGCAGGCGGCCAGGGGCTGCCCCACCTGTTGCGAACACACGGTCAGCCGCATACCGTGGATTGCCGCCACCTGCGCCAAGCGGTCGGCCAGCGCCCGCTTTTCCGGCCAGTCGGGATCGTCCCAGGCAAAGCTCTCGGCCCGCGCCGCCGCGTCCAGATTACGCGCCGTCTTCTTGTAGAGGGTGGCGAAGGAGATGACGCATTCATCCACCGCCCCGGTAAGGGCGCCGGCCAGGGCGGAGAAATTATTCAGATGGAAATCGGCTGGGGTCAGGCTGGAAAAAACGATGGGGTCATAGCGCCAGACCACGGCGCGCGGCCCGAATTCCGCCGCCAGTTGATGCATGTGGGCGATGGCGCGGGCCGGGTCGATGACCGAGATGTCCAGGGCGCGTGGATAGCCGGTCACCGTCTGGCTGACGATAAAGGGGATGCCGGCCCGGCGCACCAGCCGCAACGCGTCGATGAACGGACCGGCGTTCCTGGTCCAGAAGACGAAACCGTCGACATCAGCCCGCAAGGAAACGGTGGAAGCCGGCCCGCCATAGGGGTTTGCCACCTTGGCGAAACCGGCCTTGAAGCGGTTTTCAAACCATGTCGCGTAAAAAGCAGGAATATCGGTGCGGTAACTCGCCGAGATGATCATGATTGTCGTGTTGCAGCCTGCCAAGCCCTCCCTATATAACCCGCAGACGGCGTATGCGCGCCACTCGGATTATCCAAGGGGGTTCCGGCGGTTGCCGCCCTGTCAAGGGACCACCGGGACCGGCCAAATTGAATGAGGACGACATGAGCAAAGTCATCGGTATCGATCTGGGCACCACCAATTCCTGCGTCGCGGTGATGGACGGCAAAAACGCCCGCGTCATCGAAAACGCCGAGGGCGTGCGCACCACCCCCTCCATGGTCGCCTTCACCGATTCCGGCGAACGCCTGGTCGGTCAGCCGGCCAAGCGTCAGGCGGTGACCAACCCGACCAACACCCTGTTCGCCATCAAGCGCCTGATCGGGCGCCGTTTCGACGATCCGATCACCAAGAAGGACATGAACTTGGTGCCCTATCACATCGTCAACGGCGAAAACGGCGACGCCTGGGTCGAGTGCGGCGACAAGAAGCACAGCCCCAGCCAGGTGTCCGCCTACATCCTGATGAAGATGAAGGAAACCGCCGAATCGTATTTGGGCGAAAAGGTCACCCAGGCGGTCATCACCGTGCCGGCCTATTTCAACGACGCCCAGCGTCAGGCGACCAAGGACGCCGGCCGCATCGCCGGCCTGGAAGTGCTGCGCATCATCAACGAACCCACCGCCGCCGCGCTGGCTTACGGCATGGAGAAGAAGGGTTCGGGCATCGTCGCCGTCTATGATCTGGGCGGCGGCACCTTCGACGTGTCGGTGCTGGAAATCGGCGACGGCGTGTTCGAGGTCAAGTCCACCAACGGCGACACCTTCCTGGGCGGCGA
>VBWB01000013.1 GCA_006218045.1 Stygiobacter sp. | reverse complement strand
CGCGGGAATGGTCGCCGCTCGCTACGCCCGCTGACCGCCCGGGGTTTTGCCCCAATTACCGGCAAGGTAGTCACGGATCGGGCGCTTGCGGTCGGCGAAGACGGTGCCGCTGGTCATCGAGAATTGCTTATCACAGCCCTTGCACTTGAAGATGGGGCGCGAGGCATAGCGATAGCAGGCGACGCAGCCGCAGTGCGGGCAGACCGGCTCGCCGTTGGTGGAAGCCCAGCGGACCTTGCGGAACACCTCCATCGCCTCATCGTCGGTCATGCGCGACACCTCCAGCAGCGACAGGCTGCGGGCCTTGGCGCTGAGGAGGAAGTGTTGGCCGGGAGAATTCTTGCGGGGCATGGGCGACCTCGTCATCGTTTGAGGTGTTCTTGTAATCAAATATGATGCACAGGAGTCGCGTTGTCAATGGCATTCGCGTGCTATATGATGATGCCTGCGTGAACAGGGAGACTCCGATGCAGAGTGAAGATGCCCCGTGGGTGGAAAAGGCCAAGCGCCTCGTGCGAACTGAAATGGTCCGCCAGGGCGCGACCTATGAGGACTTGGCCAACCGGCTGGCTGCTATCGGCGTCACCGACAACCCGCCCAACCTGCGTAACAAGGTGTCGCGCGGCACCTTCACGGCGGCGTTTCTGCTTCAATGCATGGAAGCCCTCGGCACCCGCATACTGAGGTTTGATCCGTGACTACCGCCATTCAGTTGTCATCTTGGTGTCGTGACAAAACTATAAGGGCTGCGTTGCGCTTGTGTGGCGACCGCTGACAAAATAGGATCAACTTGGCAAGCTCGCCCGCAGCTCGAAAACGGTTCCAAGCGAACTTTGCTGCGCAAGTGGTACTGGCGGGAGCGAGACAGCAACAATAGCCAGAGGCATGCGACAAATTACAATTCACAAAGGGTGTGTGTCGCACTTTCTAAAATCTATGCTTACTCAAGATTGGTGTTTTATTATTCAATGGTCGATATTTTGATTCACCTTTAATAGGTCATGCGTTATAATAACTGATCATTTTCTAGACGGTGGTGGCTGAAGATGTCCACAAATACAAGAAGTATCCTTCGGTATCCTGGCAGCAAGGCTCGCTTTCGCGATTTCATCGAAAGCGCGATGAATCTCAACGTCGGCCGCCCGCGTACTTTCGTTGAAGCATTTTGTGGGGGCGCTAGCGTTTCTATTGCTTTGCTTGAAGATGGCGTCGTTGATCGCGTGGTGCTTAATGATGTGGATCCGCTGATTGCCTCGCTTTGGTTCACCGTCTTTTCCAAGGAGGGGGCTGCGTGGTTGGCGGACCAGGTTCAATCGATTCCGTTGACCGTGGACGAATGGAGGAGGCAGAAGGCGCTAGTGCCCAAAACGATGCGAGATGCCGCGTTAAAGTGCCTTTACCTCAACAGGACCTCATTCAACGGAATCATTCACAAGGCGGGTCCTATTGGCGGGTGGGGTCAAGAGACAAATACGTTGGGGGTCCGTTTCAATCGTGATCGGCTCGCTGGGAAAATTATTTCTCTTGGCGAGAGAAGTGAGCAGGTCACCGTTCTAAACAAGGACTGGCGGGAATGCTTTGCATCACAATCGGGCACGGAAGGCGTATTTTTTTACGCTGACCCGCCTTATTACTATAAGGCTGAGCAGCTTTATGGGTTTGTCTTCACGACTGGCGAGCACCAAGCGCTTTGCGACTACCTCAAAGACCTTCGTGATCCGTGGCTCCTATCCTACGACGACTCCACGGATGTTCGCGCCCTATACGCCGACCTGTCTGCCAATGCCAGAGTAATCGATAACACATACTCAACCCATCCATTGGGCGGTGCATCATTCATTGGCCGGGAACTCATGTACACAAACTTGAAGCGGCTTCCTCCGCCTGACACATCGGATCGCGTCCATATCGGGCTCAGCGTCCGCTCAGTGGAAGTGGAACCGGCCGAAAAGAACCCGCTGCGTATTCCAATTTCGACCACCGCAATCAGCCTAGCCACGGCCTCGGCTGCTTAGCGAAATAGGGGGAACTGATGTCAACGACGCTCAACGCCAAGGTTGCAGGCGGTCCGCTTCTCGGCCTGATCGGTGGTTCGGCCGCCGATCATGTGGGATATGTCTACTCGATGAGCTTCAACGAGGCATGCGTTCTCACCAACGACAAGTGGAAGGAGCGAGTCGCCGGTATCCCCCACAACAGCTTCCTGGTCGCAGCAGCTTTCGACCCCCGCAATATGTCGAATTTGTCAGAATTTGACCGCGAAGTCGTCCTCCTGCGGGTGCTTGGGCCAGCGTCACTGCCTTCTGATGCAGACCTCTTGAAGACGCGGATCGAACACAACCAGCGGCGCGTTGAAGGCGAGCAGTTTTCCAAAGATAAGCTCGACGGCATGGACCCGCTAACCCATGCCGAACTCCAATTTGGCGCACTGAAGTGCCGGATTCTGGGCACGTTCTATATTGATGACAAAGAACTGCGCCTCGGCAGCGACCTGGAAAACTACTTCTGCTCAAGCCGGCTTCGGGTCTTCAAGCCCAGAGGCGGTGCGCTTGAAATGATCGTCAATCACATCAATCCCGACGTTCGCCGCAAGTCGATCACAGAGGCGACGGCCGCCGGCTTCACCAAACCGCCATCTCCCATCCGAATTGGCACCGTCCGCTATACCTCGACTGCCAGACTGCACCGCGCCCCATCCGAGCAGTTGGTCACGGTCATGATCCAGCCGTCGGATTTTCTGGGTCGCAGGACAGCTGTTTTGGGCATGACCAGAACCGGCAAGTCCAACACGGTCAAGACCGCTGTGGCATCAGTCCACTTAGCTGCGATGCGGGACGGAGTGAAAGTCGGGCAGATCATCTTCGATCTGAACGGCGAATATGCGAATGCCAATCACCAGGACGATGGAAGTTCGATTGCTGAGGTGTTCGCCCAGGACTGCGTTCGCTACCGGGCTATCGAGACGCCGGGCTTTCAAGATTTGCGCACCAACTTCTATCGGGAATGTGCAGACGCCCTGAACCTCCTGGCCAAATTGATGAAGGATGACCCGTTCCGGGGCCAGACGGACCTTCAGCAATTCCTTGATAGCGGGCTGGAGGAGCCGGACATCTCGGACACATCGGCGCACAAGCGGTGGGAGGTCCGTCGAGCAGTATTCCAATGCATTCTTTACGCAGCGGGATACAAAGCGCCGGCCAATCAAAGCGTCCGCTTTCCCGTTAATCAGAACATCCTAACGGCCGTTGCGGCGGTAAATGGCACCCCAACCCCGGCGCAGGCTGGGAAGGGCTATGTATCTTTACCAATTGCCGCCGCCGGTGCGTGGTTCACTGCGGCGAGAAAAGAGAATTATGACCTTCGCCGACGGCAAAAAGACAACAGCCAAGCGGTAACCGGCTTCACCTCGTCGTCCGGCAACCCTTGGGTCGATCCAATGCTGGAATCATATCTGAACGTGCTGGCCAGGGAAAATCACACCGGAACCTCTGTCCGCGGGTTCCGCGCCATCGCTCCTTACATTGGCTATCACTCTCCGCAGAGGCAAGCCGACGTTATTCAAGAGATCATCAACCATCTTGTGGCTGGGAAGATCGTCATCCTAGATCTTTCTGCCGGTCCCGACGAAGTGCGGTCCGTCCTTTCTGAAAGGATCGCCCGGCAGATATTCAATCACTCCTTCGCCGATCTGAATGCCGGAAAGAAACCGCAGAATATGGTGATCTATGTAGAGGAAGCCCACAACCTGATCGGCAAGAAGGATGCGTTGACATCGACGTGGCCACGTATCGCGAAGGAGGGAGCCAAGGCGCGGATCGCCTTCGTTTATGCCACCCAAGAGCCATCATCCATTCACCCAAATGTCCTCGCGAACACCGAAAATTGGTTCGTGACACACCTGAACAATGAGGATGAACTGAGGGCTCTTGGAAAATTCTACGATTTTGCTGACTTCCATGATTCCTTGAAATCGGCCCAGGATGTCGGCTTCGCCCGGATCAAGACACTATCCTCGCCCTTCGTCGTGCCCACACAGATCGAAAGATTCACGCCGGCAGCGCTGAAGCAGGAGGTGGCGAACATTATCGCCGCCGGAACTAGCCCGAAAAATTGAGGTGGCGTTATGCCCTACCTGGGTCAGAAGGCGTCCAAAGGCGGACATGCGGACCTGATAAAAAATCCCGATGTAGAAGCCTTTCTCAAAGACTGCGTCTACATGAGGGAACCCAGCGACAGCGAGGGAGCGGCAATTGCCTCTCAATTCCTGCCTGCACCGAAAGGCTCTGAGCTTCCGGCGTGCGTAGTAGCCTCAGACGCCAGTCCTTACTCGGATCCCATCAGCAACCGCTTTCCCAGCACCCAGGTCGGCTACGTGAAGGTCAGCCTAGTTGCATTTGACATGAACAACTTCAATGGGCTGATCGAAGCCGGTAGCTCCTTGGTCGATCCGTTCAAAGTGGCTGCCTTCCATCGCGACGCCCAGGCTGTTTCATTCACGCTGCCCGGAAGCAATATCAGGTACAAAGGCGCCAAGACCGTCAAGGACGGGTTTCGTCTCGCCGTTTACGAGCAGCTATCCCATGACCGCACTTCATTCGGACGCGAGGGAATCACAGTAAAGGACACGCTGCTATTCATTCATGGTGGGAAAATTACGATAAAAAAATGTCCATCATGCGGTGGTGAAGGCAAACCATTCGAATTTGATCTTACGCACGAGATGATTGAATGTCCCATTTGCAGCCAGATTGCCTACGTCACCGACTGTATGCGTATCCATGAGCAGATCAGCGACTACGGCGACAACACGGCAGCGATCACGCGGTTCATGAACGCAGCCGAGCATCTGCTGATGGCTACACTGATAAAGACGCTTGTCGACAGCAATATCACCCAACTGTCCAGCATGGCCTTCATCGTCGATGGTCCACTGGCGCTGTTTGGTCAGCCAGCAAAAATCCATTTGCCTCTAATGGCGTTCTACCACAACGTTTCCTCTATGGTTTTGGCTGCCGGTTATGCGCCGCCATTGCTGATGGGCCTGCAAAAGGAGGGGCAAGTCATGGAGCATGCCCGCTCTTTGGATCGGTTCCTGAAGTCGGGCACTTATCGGGTTATCGATGACGACTACCGTGGCCAGTATATCAGCGGCGGTCCCGCTGAGTTGGACAACTTCGGTCACGAAACCTACTATGGCCAGGACTTCATCTTGAAAACCGAGTCGGGGAGGATCTTCACCGTTGGGATCCCTTATCCGTTCCCGAACAAGCAGGATCGGTCGGCATTTGCCAAGCGGAAAAGCGATGTGTCCTTTTATGAAGCTTGGCTGGGCAGGGCCTTCGATCTAATCCGGCATCTGGAATTCGACCTTTACGAGAGCGCGGTCGTTCCCATCGCGCTGGCGCATCGCCACGCTTCGATCAGCCTTGTGCCAGGCGGCATGATGCTAGATCTTCTCACAAAGCAGCATATGGGTAGCGTCCGCTAATCCGCGACCTTGGTGTGTCAGGCACATAATGCCGGAAAATTTCGACACAGGATTCATACTGCCATCCTTGAAAATCCGAAAACCACACGGCACGGAGATTCCCTGGCTATCATGAAATTTCAGAGTGTTGCCAACCTGTTGATACACAAGGGCGTGTCAACAGGTCTGGAGAGGAACGCGATACGGAGAGAGAATTCGTCTGGCTCTCTCGAATCCTGCGTCAGCAGCTATACCATGCAAACTCGCGCAGAACCTTGGGATACCCAAGGCCGCGTCAGTGCGGTAGAGCCAGTTTTTCTATGAAGATTGGCGTCCCGGAAGGGATTCGACCCCCTGACCTACGGTTTAGGAATGCGCAACTAGGGTGCGCCGGGTATTCCTGGATATGGCAGAAAACCAATGGTTTTCTCTTATTTCATAAAATACATTGGTGGCTTTGGTGTAGCCATGGTGTAATTCCCTCAAGAATCAGCCTCGGCAGGGTATCATGGCAGCCTTTCAGAAGCGTTCCGGAAATTGGCGCGCAATTATCACAAGGAAGGGATATCCGCGTCTGACCCGGACATTCGACAGCAAGGCGGATGCCGAACGCTGGGCTGGCGACATTGAGGCCGAGATGCGCCGAGGCGCTTTCGTGGATCGGACCGAAGCGGAGCAAACCACTTTTTCAGAGGCGCTTGATCGTTATGAGCGGGAAGTAACTCCTCGAAAGAAGGGGGCCAAGCAGGAACTGTTGCGCATCCGGGCGTGGAAGCGCGATCCGTTGGCGCTTAGGTCCATGGCCTCCATTCGGGGTGCCGACATAGCCGCTTGGCGTGATAGGCGGCTGGCGGCAGGCATCAGCCCAACCACGATTCGCAACGACCTTGCCCTTGTCTCCCACCTCTTCACCGTGGCGACTAAGGAGTGGGGCCTGGAATCGCTCTCCAATCCAGTCGAGAAGATCAAGCTGCCGGCCCCAGGACGGGCGCGAGACCGGCGGCTTGACCCGAAGCTGGATGCGAACGGAAAGAGCGAAGAGGTCAGGCTTCTGGAGGCATGCGACGCTTCAGACTGCGCCTGGTTGGGGCCACTGGTTCGGATTGCGTTGGCGACCGCCATGCGCCAGGGCGAACTGTTGGCGCTGCTGTGGGAGAATGTCGATCTGGAGACGCGGGTGGCGCGACTGGTGGACACGAAAAACGGTGAGCGGCGGGATGTGCCGCTTTCATCCGCAATGATTCGGGTTTTTGCTGAACTGAAGGGCGATCTGGATCGGGTTGGCCGTGTCTTTCCCTATCGACAGGAACATCTGGACGATCATTGGCGGAAGGCGCTTAAGAAGGCGGAAATCTGCGGACTTCGTTTCCACGATCTCCGACACGAGGCAACCTCGCGCCTGTTCGAGAAGGGGTTGAATCCCATGGAAGCGGCTGCGGTGACCGGGCACAAGACGCTGGCCATGCTGAAACGCTACACTCACCTGAGGGCCGAGGATTTGGCCAAAAAGCTGGGGTAGGCCAATAGTCGGCTAAATCATTCCCCCGATGGCCTGTCGTGCGCGTATCCCGCCGGCCAATAGCAGGTGTTCTTGCTGCCTCCCGGCCCCTTGACCAACATCTTCCGCTCAAGGAGATCGTTGATATCGCGTTGCGCCGTGTCGATGGAGCACTTGGCCAGGGCGGCCCACTTCTTCGCCGTGAGGCTCCCCTCGAAGCCGTCGAGGAAACGGTTGAGAACCTTTTTCTGGCGCTCAGAAAGCGGCTCGTGCGCGAAGCTTTGCCAGAATTCAGCCTTGACCAGTACATCGGCGATCATCGTTTCGGCGCGCTGGATGGCCCTGGTGTAGCAGCCGATAAACCAGGACAACCACCGGGTAACGTCGGTGTCACCACGCTGCGTCTTCTCCAGCATTTGGTAATAGGCGTCACGTTCCCTCATGATCTGGCTAGACATGCTGTAGAATCGCTGGCCGGTGCGTTCGGCCTTGGCTAAAGCCAGATCGGCGATGGTTCGGGCAATGCGCCCGTTGCCATCGTCAAAGGGATGGATAGTGACAAACCATAGATGGGCCAAGCCGCTTTTCATCACCGAATCCGATCCATCATCACCATTGAACCAGTCGAGAAAGCGTTCCATCTCTGTTGGCACCTGTATGGCCGGTGGCGCTTGGTAATGGACGCGCTCTCGGCCAATGGGGCCGGAGACAACCTGCATCGGACCATGGGCATCGGTGCGCCAGGTGGCGATAGTGATCGGACGAAGTCCGGAATAGCCGGTGGGGAAAAGGGCCGCGTGCCAGCCGAACAGTCTTTCCTGGGTCAAAGGGACCGAATAGTTGCGGGTGGCGTCGAGGGTGATCTCCACCAGTCCCTCGACCTTACGATCAGCCGGCGGCAATCCGCCATCGGGCAATCCCAGGTGGCGGGCGAGGGAAGATCGCACGCTGTCATGGTCAACCTTCTCACCTTCGATGGCACTGGTCTGGATGACGTCTTCGACGGTGGTTTTCAGCTCGGCTTCGCTGCGTAGGTCGAAGCCGAGCCGTTCCATTCTGCCGAGCAGAATCCCTTGGCAACGGGCGGCCTCGACCATTGGGCAAAGCAACTGTGTCGCGTCCCAAGTCAGGTTTGGCCAATTTTCTTCACGCCAAATCCACACGGATTTTCCCCGCAATATGTGCGGAGAATATAGGGGGATTCGCCGCGTCGTACAAGTTTGGCGGAGAAGAGGGGCCGCAGGGCTAGGATTGCGAGCGACCGGAAGGAAACAGTCAACGTCGCCTTGCCATGCTTCAATCGTCGTCATCCATGCCCAACATGCCACGTATTCCGGCGAAGGGGACGGATTCGCCCGGTGGGCTGTCTATCGCGGAAGGTTGCGGTTGCTGCGGGACGGCGACGGTGAATGTATGGGGGTGGACGGCAGGGGAACTCACGATAGGGGCTCCCCCGCCGGCTTTGACATATTGGCGGATTGCGCCCCTGACGACCTGGCTGGCGGTCATGTCCTGCGCCTTTACCATCGCTTGGAACTCATCGCGGAGCGACCTGGGGAGGCGGATCGTGAGCATGACTTCGTCGTTCATCGCAGTCTTCGTCTTTACGAGGTAATGATTCTATACATTTATAGTATGTACAGAGTTTTACGTCGTCAAACGCATTTTCGCGGGCGAGATGCTTTATTGGAGGCGATGGTTGTAAGAACAAGGCTCCTCCATGTGGCCCTGTGGACCACTGGATGCCTTGCGAGGGGCCGATGCCCCCTTCGAACCCCTGGGCGATAGGGAAAAGAGAGATCGGAGAGTTGGGCTTTTAGGCTTTGGGCACGAGTGCATGTTTGGTTTGCGCCGATCGCCGCCGTTTAGCTCGTCAAAATTTGCCCCGAAAAGCGGCCATTCTCTCATGCGAGGAAAGCACCTCGTTGCCGCGTTAGCACGTATTGCTCATGAGATCCCGCAGAACGCGAATAGCCATGCCGTAACCGGTGTTCGAGAGCCGATATCTGCGTACAGCAACGCCAGCACCTTCAGAAATCTCGTAATAGACGTAGAAGTCTTGGTTGAAATAACGGCTGACATTGTCCTTGTGCTTTGGATGGATCGCCGGAAACGCCTCGGCAATCAGCGCCGCAATCTCGGTCGTGGTGTAAAATTGCCGTGTTTCATCTTCCTCCCACACACGCAGTAGTGCGATTAGGATCGCATCCTGTAATCCGATTTCGCCAATGCCGGAGAGGCTGGAGAGGCGCGCCGCGATATCGATCTCCTTCTCGTCGGCATCGCCCACCAGCAAATCGATTTTCGCCAGATATGTAGCGAGATCGTCTTGGTTGCCAAGTGGCTGCATTGTTTCGAGCTGCCGGATCGCATCAAGTCCCATCCGCTGTTGTTGCAAGTCACGGTTATGAAACTCTCTTGCATCGAGGCTGTCGCCAGGTCGCGCCCTGGCACGCAGCCGTGCGAATCGGCTCGCTTCGTCCGCCTCGACAAAATAGTGGGTGAACTCTCTACCATGGATACTCATCGTCGTATCCAGAAAGGTGACCTCTGTCGGCACTCGGAAGCCAGATACAACCAATGGCTCCGTCAAATAGGCGAGCATATATTCGATCGCCTTTTCCGCCGCGATCGTCGGCTTCTCGGCAAGTGCACGTTCGGCGAAGTCGCCGATCGGGGTCGGCCCGCGAAATCCATGCCGGTAATAATAACTCAGGTGCATGAAGTCGCTTGCTTCGATATGAAGATAGCCAAAGCGTCGTGCGAGGTACTGACTCGCTGTGGTCTTACCCGAGCACGTATAACCACACAGCAGGATATTTGGTTTGCGGTCGAACTGAAGCGCAAGCTGGATTGTGGGCGTTGGAAAATAGCGGCGCGCCTCGAGAAAGTCGAACAGCTGCTCAAATGCCCCGCGCCGGAAATCAACCTGATCGGCATGAGTGATCGGCAGCGCGCCGAGCGGCACTTCGCAACCCGCCGGCACGAACCATTTATTGAATGAACGATTGTCGAGCCAAGGGTAGACCGGGTTTGAGTCAAATATATGTTCTCTGTCGATGATGCTTCCACGCTGCTTGCTGGTAAACACTAAATATTCTGCCTCAACTCCCCAGCTCTTCGCAAAATTGCCCGGAATGTGTAGTAATATGTCTGAACGGACGCTGGCACTGCGATCGTTGCCTGCGGCCTTAAGCAGAGCATCAACGCTCTCGAAGGTGCGTTCCTCCATCCAGTATTTAATATCGACGCCCGGCACCTCGTGCGTTTCATCACTCAATGCATCAATGCGTACTGAAGTATCTTCTAATATGAATGCGTGGCTGGCGGCGGGCAGTCGCGCCTTGCCGATTTGTGCGAGTGCGCTCACATAACTTTGTTCTAGGATTTCATCCCGCGAATGCAGGCGTGGCTCATTATAACCGGCATGATAAGTACGTTGTCGAAACCCTTTGATACGAATCCGTCGGCCTTCGGCTAGGTATCTAGCGTGCGCGAGCTTGGTTTGGTTACTTGTGAAGAAGGTCAGCTCACGCATCATCGTAAATGACTTCTCGTCCATGATTGGCAGGCACAGTTAAATAGCTGTCACAGTCGAGCGCATGCGCAACCGTGATTAGGCTCGGCATCCTCTGTGCTGGTGCAAAGCAGAATAACATAGGACCCAAGCTCGACATGCCAATACAATCCGCTCCGTGCTCTCGCAATGTTGTCGATATCCCGGAAAGCACATCCCCATATTCTGTACGTTCGGCACGTTTCCAGTCGGTATCCTGCATCGCGTCTATTCCATCGCAGAATGCAGCATAATCACGCTCGCGAACTGCGGCATACAGGCCGAACAGTGCGATGTAACAAGCTTTAAAGCTCGCTGGCGCGGGCAGCGGCACAGTACGCGAGAAAAACGCGATCTCCTCAACTTGGCTCTTTGGCGCAATCGTACGCGGTACGCATAATAGCGTCGGCCAGGGCGGCATCTCAACCATAGGCAAGGCGAGAGGTGGATGTGCGGGGAGAGTGATCGAGGAAGGCGCGTGACGCGCTCCATCGGCAGCGCGCCCGAGGTCGCAGATCATCCCGCCCTCAAAATAGCTGTTGATTCCGATGCCAGATGTGCCGCCGCGTCCCGAGGCTCTAATCAGCGCATCGCGGGTAATCTGTAGGCCTCTTAGTTTCGCTAGTCCTTCAATCGATCCTAGGCGCAGCGCGGTCGCCGACCCCATCCCCACATGCGTACGCATCGCGCCGGTGATCTCGATCTGGATTCCTCGCGAGATTCGATGCATGTCAGCGAACTGCGCGATCGCCTTGATGAGTTGCGCCTGCTCGTCCGTGCCCATCGGGATCGAACGGTTGTCGCGAATCTCGATCCGTTCTGCCGCGCACATGTCAAGCCGGGCCATCGGCGCTTCGACGGAAAAGCCGATCCCCCCGTTCATTCGCGGTGCGCCGGCATGCATCGACAGAAGGCCGATATGAACACGCGGGCGAACTTGGATACTCAAGCTATGCAGTGGGCGAGTCATGCCATAGCCCATCAAAATAGGCGCTGTACTTCTGTCCGAACAGCGTCTCAACCGCGACATGCACGGCAGGCGCGTGGCGGCTGCGATCGCCGTCGAATACAGGTCCCGCAATGAGGTCGCCATCGACTAAAACGAAGCTGTGCCGTGCGAAATCATTAAACCTCCGTACCTCGACACGATCACCGAACATCGTGCGCAGTTTATTAATGCCCGGCAGCATATGCTTGACGATATCGCGTGCTTCATTGGTCATGTGCGCGTCATCGGGGATCATCAGCCGGACGCGAAGCTGATTATGTTTGCTAAGCGCATCGACCAGCACCTTGTCATCGGCATCGGGGTCGAGGAAATCGCGCACGAAACGATTGCATGAGGCGCCCATAACATCGACCCGCTGCCGGCTTTTCTTCACTAGGCGCCGGTAATAAGGTTGGTCATGACGGTTGGCGAGCAATCCCCGGATCCCCATTCGGTGGAACCGGTCGAGCTCTCGTAACGGCCCCAACACTGTGAGGAACGTCGCGAGATAGACGACCAACCCAGTGACGATGCCCCCCAGGAATCCGACCAACTTTGCTTCCTCCGGATCCACCTTGTAATACCAGTATCCGAGGCCTGCCGTTACAATAACCACCCCACAGATCACCAGAATCCAGATCGGTATGCGGGTTGTGCCCGTTTCCAAGTTCATTTGGGTCGTCCGATAAACAGGAGCTCGCGCTTGCGCGATTTACTCAATGCGTGATGATGAGGTGCGGAATGTACCGATACCTCGGCAAAGCGGTCTTCGAAATGCGTCTTTAGTTCTGCCTCAGACGGATGCGCGCCCGAGACATAAGACAGAACTACGATCGAATTTCGATGTGCATCGATAAACGCGAACAACCGGTCCTTGAACGTGCCGATACGGCTCCATTCGCCGAACCAGTCAGGTGCCGGGAATAGCCCGATATCCGAAGCGGGATCAATCTGTGCGTCCCAGTGCGGATAGCATGCCAGCCCCTCAAGAAAATGGTAGCGGCGCCAGTAATCATCGCGATTATAGCGCTGTTCGCGATTGATATATGGCGGATCGACATAAACAAGGTCATATCCTGGCGAGATCAAATTTGGGTCACTCGCCGGTAGAATTGTCACGCTGGGTGTGCGCGGTAACGCTAACCTGGGCAGTTCGTCATAGGCCTGAACCATGTGATGCGCGAAACTGCGTTCCCAGGTCACGGCATTACCGAAGCTGCGTTTCACGCCGCTTTTTGTACGCAGGCCCAGATTAGCGCGGTGAAACAGATTGAACGGGCGCTTCTTGAGGCAGGCTTGGTAGAGCAAATAGCGCGCTAACGCGATATGCTTGTCGCTCAACATCGCTTCCGCGAGTGCCTTGATAAAACCGTCGAGCCAGCGATTTTCTGCAGCTGTGAAGAATACTCCGTCAAACCTGCGCGCAATTGTTGCGGTGCATGGAGTGACGCTTTCCAGTAATGCTTCGAGCTCTGCGCGGGTAAATGCCAGATCATCGGCAAGCAAAGTTTGCGCAACATCGGCGTTGAACCGCATGCCGTCATGATAGGTTACTCTCTTGCGCATCGCCTTGAATAGCAACGACACAGAACCAGTGCCGCCAAAGGCATCGAGTACAGTTTCAAATCGTAATCCGGCAAGATGCCGATACATCCAGCCCAACAGTTTCCGCTTGCTACCGTAATAACGGGTCGATGGAAATCGCGCGATTGACTCGGTCACCGGTTCTATCAGCTGGAGCGAAACCGCAGGCGTCTCCTGCTCGCGCACACACCGGTTGATCTGTCTGACAATCGCTGCTTCCATATCCCCTCCGTCGCAACCGTGCCGTATCGCCGCAGAGATAGAAGCAACTGGGACGGCTGCAGAACTCGTAATGGTAGATCAGTTAAGGTGGCTGGCCAATCTCTATCTTCTTTCCTGCCGAGCACAGCCCCATCAAAAACACTCGCAAAGCCGAAGAGATCGGGGAGACTGCGTTTGCCTTGGCTCACACGTTGGCCGAGGTTGATGTCGCCTGTAAACGGCAACCCCTCCGGTTCTTTAAGCTCGCGCGAAGCCGAACATCGGCCATGCACATAGATCACTGTCTGAGGTATCAAAGGACCACCCGCTGTTCTACATTTTTCCCCAAAATCTGCCAGTCCGCTTTCAGGGCAATTCAGTCATTTCGGTTCCCAAGAGCGCAAGGGGCGCGTCAGAGACCAAAGAACGGGGCTATGCAAGCTGTTGCGGGTGCAGCGTGATCGAATCACCGCCGAAGTGAAGGGGGCTGAGTATGATTATGAACCGTCCGCTCCCTCAGAACATCGTTCCAATCGCCAGCTTGTGGCCGAGCATCGGAAAAATCTCGCCCCATACCCTCAGCCAGTGCACGAATTTTGGCGGTATAGCCGTCCCCAGCCGGATCGCGGTCGCAGTCCGCGATGATCACAGCGTCAACGGGCATGCTGCGGATCACGGCCTCGAGGTCATCATCAGCGCACCCGTTCCGGATCGCCACGTAACGGGTGGTGGCGCGTTCTTCGGGTGACGACAATTCTTGATGCGACATCGCATCAATCGGTGATTCGACGATCACCAATCGGGTGTCGGCGGTCGAGGCGTTGGAGGCCCATATCCCTGGCACTGAGCCGGTAGTGTAGGCCTTGAACGACCGATCCGATCCTGGGGAGGGCCGGTTGCGGCGCTCGGTGCCGACCAAGCCGTCTTTTGTCCGATACGGGAAAACCGCGTTTTGCCGAACATCGACCCGGAAGGTGTCGGCAAATCGGGGGCTGTCCAGGGTTTCCGGTGAGATACCCCGTGATTTTTCCAGGAAGACGCTGCGACTGGTCCGGTTGGCGCTTTCCCATTCCTGGATGGCCTGCAAGCCGTTGCCTTTGATCGGGCGGGGTTTTGGGCGCGGGGAATAGGCGGACGTATCCCAGGATGGCTTGGTTTCGGGTGTGCGGTGCCATTGGCGCAGGCGAGCCAGGGCCTCGGTCACCGAGGTTCCGGTGCGCCACTGCACCAGGTCGATAACGGTGCCTTTGCGATCGCCGATATTTGACGAGAAAACCCAATGGCCGGATTGCGAGACGCCGATGATCAGCTTGCTGCCATCAGGATGGCGCATGACCGTGTGATTCCGGTCGCCGGCCTTCGCGTCTTCGACAAAGCCCAAGGTCGCGGCGACAGCACACAGATCAATGTCGGTCTTGAGGCGGTCAATGTCCTGGCGCCGGTTTGCCCGGATGCGGGTCACGCCGGGGCGAGCAGCTTTGCCAATCTGTCGCAGACGATCATCAGCCTCTGCTGATTGTCGCCCAATTCGTTCAGTCGCCAAGTCAAGCTGCTGATCTGCTGCGTCAGCCTCTGTTCTCGCTCGGCGGCTTCGGTCTGCATGCGGTCGATGGTCTGCATCAACTGGCGTTCCAGTGGCGTCAGCCCTTTCATCCTTGTCCTCCTTCACTTTCGCATTCTCCGCAGCGGGGGAATTGGAGATCGACAGCCCCAGCCGGGCGGCCTCGGCGATGGCAAGGCGCTGGAATTCGGCGGAGCCGGTAATCTTGACGCTGGTCCAGCCCTTGGCCTGTGCTTCGGCCAGCATCAGCTTGACGGCCAAGCCGGTGGACTCGTTGGCGGTGATGCGTTCCCCATGATCGACAATGACGGCGCCGTCGGTCAGGCGGACGGTTCGGGAGGCCCGATCGACCCAACGCAAATGCAACAGCAGGTCATCCGGTAGGGTGGCGCCGAAGATGACGACGAACAGCCGGGCCTTGAACCGCTGGCGTTCTTCGGCCCGCGCCGGTTCGACGACGGCATCCCCATGATGCTCGTGCCGGCGGCGAGGGGATGGATCGCAAAGTGACTTTGGCGCAGCTTGCACCGGGGCTTGGGGCAGGAGCGTTACGGCTTGGGGTGGGGTCGTTGGACCAGGAATGTCCGGAGGCGCCCAATCCGGCCCGCCATAGCGCTGTTGGTGGAACTGAGCCCGTCGGGACTGGTGCTGCGTCAGGCGTTCTTCGCATTCCTGGAGATCGAGGCGCGGGGGTGCTTCGGCGGTAATCGGCAGCACCTCGGGCGAGGTGAAGGCGGCGGAGAATATTCTGCCGCGAAGGCGCATGCGAGCCCCGTGGTCGTTGACGAGGGTGACGTAATCCTTGCCGGTTCGCGCCACCTGAATGCCGTTCTGCTTGAGCTGCCGCAGCAGATCGTCTCGGCATTTGATTTCGCCGGCGGCAAGGGCGGCTTCGGCCCATTCGCCGATCTGTTCGGCCAAGTGCTTCTTGCTCTCTTCGCCGGCCCGTTTGGCTTCGGCGGCGATTTTCAGAATATAGTTGGGCACGCTGACAAGACGGGCACGCTTTGACCACGGTGAGTTGATCGCCGTGGTCGCGCAGCAGTTCCGACATCGTGACGCCTGCGGCTTTCGCCTTGGCCTTCAGATAAAGATATTGGTCATCAAAGACCCGAACCCTGATGACTTGTTCGCGACGGGGGCGGCTGCTGGGCATGGTGCAGCCCCTTACAGCCGGGGGCGCCGAGAGGATGTAGTGGTAGGAATCGGCTCGACTGGCCTTGCACTGCTGTTCAGCGACGCCAACAGTCCGCTTGGCGAATCGGACACAAGGAACTGCAATGCGGCCGCGCGAAAAATGTCCGGGGCAGCGAGTGCCGCTACGGCCGCTGCTTCAAACGTGGGGGCTTGGCCGCAGATCGATGGAGCCCAGCTATTTGCGCCATCAAGCAATTCCGCCAAAGGCTTGGCAGCGGTTACCGGATGACGCCAGCGCCAGCCGTCCCCGTTGAAAGCGGGTTCCAATTCGACCTCGCTGCCGGCGACTGGTCGAATCCACCGCTTTTCTGCGCCATTGTTGAATTGCGTGTCGTCGCGATACCAAACGGCACCACCGATCTCGACACTGGGGAAATCGTAGCTGGCGGCGGTAGCCGCAGCTGCCTCTACGGTCGTGGCCAAGCCTTTGCCGCGAAGGTAGACGTAGGGTCTTTCGTGGTGCTCACTTCGGCTTCCCTCGGGATGATCTTCGGCCCTGCAGGATTCCCATCTCCACTGGTCGTTACCAGTGGTGTCGTTTTCTGCCCCCGCAATGCGTGAAATCGTCAGTACACCCCCGCCCGGAGGATACGCCTTCCATTCCTCGGCAATATTTCTTGAAAGATAGTCGTATTCTCGGCGCCATTCGAGGCCGGTGACCGCGTGGAGAACTTCCTTCGTGTCTCCGTTGTCTCGCACACTCATCCTTCTCTCCTATCGCCCAGGGGTTCGAAGGGGGCGCAGCCCCCTCGGAAGGCATCGGGTGGACCTCGGTAGAGGGCCACGCCGAGGAGCCTTGCTGTGAAGATGGTGCGATTGACTGGAGATGTGCGCAATGATCTATATTTGCAATTCTGCAAATAATGCTGTTGACGTTTCGAGTTTGTGGTGCGGAAACTAGCTCATACACAACACAAATACCGTGTGTTACTCACGCTAGTCAATTCTCATTGCATCGAATTCAATGCCAATCAGCTCAAGTTCTCTGAGAATTGCTTTGGCGGAGCCGCCGCGTGGGGCATTCTGGCCATACCACCATTTCTTCACGGCAGGCTCCCCGGCGCCAAGTTCGGCGGCGAGCAGGCGGATGCGAAGAGCGTCCTTGGCGTTGGGGGCGAGGCGCTGGCCGGCGGCGCGAACGGCCTCGGAGAAGACCGCAATCTCTTGGGTTCGTTGGTCGCTGATCGGCTTCATGATCCGGACTTTGGATAAAGTTGGTCCGTTCCGCAAGGGATGAGCTTGAAAACAGGATAAAGTTTATCCTAAAATGCGATGCCCAATTTGAATGGCGGTGCGAGATGGACATGGAGCCCCTGGCCGGTGAGATATTGGATCAATACCTGGACGCCGCCCGCGCTGCCGGTATTGCTGATGTTCAGGCCGTCGAGTCGCTGGTCGGGTTTGTGCTGCGCTTTGCCAAGGGTGTTATGCCGGCCCCGATGCTTCAGAGGGCGATTGATGCAGCGTTGAGGGAGCCGAAATACAAAGTCACTTGGGCGTTGCCCGTGCTTCCCGACCTGGGTGAATTGGCGGAGCGGCAACTTGCTGATCCGGCCTTTTGGTGCGGACTTCAGTCCGAGTTGCATTGGCAGGCCGGTCATTGGGTTAGGTTGTCCGGGAAATCTCCGGAAGTGGCGGTAAATCTGGCGATTGAGGCGATCCTTCGCTCTTATCAGGGACGCCCGGAGGACATCCAGGCCAGAATTTATGACCACCTGTTGAGCTTGCGGCAGCAGACCATGTTCGCCATTGCCGGCAAGAAAGACGAAAAATTGAAAGCATGCGTGAGTGACAGCCATGGATAGGCCCGACTACGAGTTTGCCAAACTCCGGCTCCGGGAGTTGTTGGATCAGCTTGCCGGCGGGGCAATTGACCAAGAGGGGATGGAATTCGCCACGGCGGAAGCCACGCTGTTGGATGCCGCTATTTGCGTGCAGGATCGGCTTTCTCCGAGCACCCATCCCGTGGTGGATGAACTCATGGTCGATACCGCCACCCGTTTCATGCGGCTGGCAGAGGCCTTTCGCCACCGGGAACACCGTCAAGTCGTCACGATCGAAGACCCGCCGGCGGACATGGTTGCGGCATTACGCGGAAAGGACGCCCCATGATCTTTCTGGATTTCGAGGCCAGCGCCGGCATGGGCGGCTATCCGATCGAGGTCGGCTTTTGCATGGTGAACGCGGATCGCAGTATGCGTTCCGGGGCCAAGCTGATCCGTTGCGATGAATGGTTGGACGATCCGTCCCGTTGGGATTGGCGTGCCGAGGAAATCCACCGGATCACCCGTCGGAACCTCACCGATTTCGGTGAATCGCCGCGCAAGGTGATGACCTGGCTGAATGCGGAAGTGGCGGGAATGGTGGCTGTCGCCGATAGCCCCATGGATGAGTTGTGGATGCGAGAACTGGCCGAGATGGCGCGTATTCCCGCTGCCTTCGGCCTTACCGGTGACATTCGGAAGGCCTTCGCCGGTCCGGAGATCGCCCGCATCACGTCCTCGGAAGAAGCCGAAAAGGTGGCGCCGAAGCGGCACCGGGCGGAGCCCGACGCGGTTAATCTGGCGACACGGTATGTGCTGAGCCTTGAACCTGCAGCCTCTGTCCATCGCCTCCATCATGTTGACGGCGGGAAGATCGACCGGCATCCGCTCAGTTCTGTTTGAGGTTTGAATAAAGGTGGGGCCGATGGCGGTTGCGACGTCACCGGCCCCTGATCACAGGACCAACCATGGTAAGGAGTTTGGACCGATGACCATTGCGACTGTAATCGACGCCCCTGCGTGGCGCCACCACCTGGACAACCTCGGCCCCTTCGCCAGTCCGGACGAGTACGAGGCATTGTTGCAGGCTGCCCCTGCCGACCTGCCGGCGGAGGAGCGGGAATATCTGGTCGGATATCTGGCGGGCCTGCACCGATATTCCGCCACCGAAGTGGAACGGGCGTATTTGGCGCTGCGGCCTCGACTGGATGAGCTTGAGGACGAATCCGCGTGGCCCCGGCAGAAGACGCGGGAATTGCGGCGGGCTCTGCGAGCCTTCGCCCTGATCGGCCCGGTTTCTGTCGGGGACCACGCCATCCGCCGCCAAGTCGCCGAGGAACTTGGTCATGTCGGCGGCTTTACCGATTTGGTTTCCATGTTGCTGTGCTAAATTGGTGGCAGCGAGGGGCGCTTCGGCGCCCCTTGGTTGCGCGACGGAGGCGTGTCCCATGGACGATAGTTTCATCACCGGCCTCGTGGTGGGGCGAAACGAGGCGGCGGCCCAGAGCCAAGAATGGGCCGAATATGCACGCGGCATCCAGGCGCAGGCTGGGCAATTGCACCAAGAGCTTCACGCCGAACGGTACTATCGCTCGGAAAATCGTGCGGACATCGCGGGATTGCGGGCCGCTATCGCGGCGATGCCGGAATCTGCACGACAGGAATTTGCGGTGGCCCTCGCCAATCATTACCTGCCGGCTTTCCGCCAGCGGGCTGCCGAATTGGGATTGCCGGCAGATTACGCCGAGAATTCGGCGCGGCTGCATCTCAATCTGCAAATGAGCAACAGCCGAGCCGGTTCTCGCTGAATTAAAATCTTCCCCGTTCGATCGAGCCTGCTGGCGGGGACCGGTCCGGACTGGGGATCGAATCTTCCATCCGTGGCGCCCAAGCGCCGGCCCCATGGCCATCGGTGCCGGGCTGTTGCGGCGGATGCCCGCCTCCTTTCAATCCACTGCCCATCATCGCGGCCTGTTGGCCGGTCGTCGCCCCTTGCTGTACTGGATGCTTCGACTGATTGACGTCGGGATCGGTGTCGCCAGTACCAAGGAAATGGGCGCCGATCATTTGCATGACCAAGTCACCGCCTTTGCCCACCCCCATCATGGCGATGCCGGTCAGACCGATGATGGTTGATGCGCCCAGAATCAGGTAGGTGATGGTGCCGGTGACGCCGCCGAAATGCCCACCCAGCGCATTGCCGATGCTTTCGGCAAAGGTCAAAACGAACAGCTTGCCGAAGATGATCATCACCGCAAATCCGGCCACCAGCGCGACCACCATGATCATCGGACGAGCCAGCAGGTCATAAAGAATTTCGTAGCCCTTGGCCGCCCTGGGGCCGATGCCCTCACCCTCGAGCTCGAGATGCGCGATTGCCCAGATTGGCGCCCCGAGGACGGCGATGATCACACGCATGAAGTATCGGGCCACGCCGTAAAGCCAGTGCAACGCCGGCATCATCGGAAGGATGTATGCCAGTGCGACCCCAGCCATGAGCAAGGCGAAGGCGAGGAAAAAGAACACCGGCGCGATACCGGACAGGAAGCCCTTGGTGCCGGCCGCCGCCGCTCCCGCCGTGCCGATCGTCGCGGTGTTGCTGAGCCACCCGACCAGATTGCCGCTGGTCCAAGCCTGTGCCGCCTCGGCTGCGGCGGTTCCGCCGGCAAAGGTCATCACCGCGCCCCAGAAAATGTTGAGCAGGGAATGGCCCAGACTGGTCATTTCGGCGATCGGGTTATTTGAGCGGTCGGACTCGCCCAGCAGCAGCCATTCATAGATTTCCTTTTTCCGGGACAAGTCGAAGAACGCCAGCATGCCACTTTGTGCTTCCTGTCCGATGGCCGCATCGTAAGCCGATTTGTCGGTCGAGGTTTTTCGTTGCGCGTAGCGTTCCGTCCACCATTGATCAGCCGCGACAAAGGCCGCTTTCTGGGCGGCATAGACTTGGCCTTCCCAGACTTCGTAGCGTGGCGCGGTGGTCTTCGGCAGATCGCCGACCGCGTCCCAGACTGTTTGATTTGCCCACATCAGATTCATCGCCCAGGCGCCGGCCTTCGCCCATCCGGCATTGGTCGCCGCTTCACGTTGCGATTGGAGGCCCTGCTGGTTTCCTGCAACGACTTCCGTCCGCGCTGCCGCCATCAGGCTGGCGGTGTATGCTTGCATCGCTGCGGTGATATCGAAGTTTGGTCCGGCGGCTGGCTTGTCTGTGAATGGCGGAAGCAAGGTAACGGCCAGAGCCTCGGCGGCAGGCCGTAACTGTCTTTGCAGAGCCATTGCTGCCTTTTCGTGTGCAGCCAGGATCTTGGCCGATGCTCCGCTGAGCCCTGGTTCGCACCGGAACGTAATGGCACCACATTGCCGGAAGACGCCGCCGCTGGCTGTGTCGCCATCTGCCGATAATGTCCGCCAAACACCGATATCGCGGGACGTGGTTAGCGGATCGCTGATGGTCGCGCCATTCGACGTGGCTGCCGTTATATTTTGGATGGCGCGGCAAGCCTCGATTCTGAAGAGCTCTCGTGCCAGGTCCTTCACCTCCGGCGGCGACGGTTCGATCAGCGGCTTCAACTCGACAAGCTGTTCCATCGCCTTGGCCCACAAAACGCCTGCGCCAGCCATTCCCATTTTTGAAACGCCGATCACGACATATTGGCCGGCATTCAGGCCGACCGGGGGCAATGGAACAAGGAGGCCGACGGCGATAAAAAAGCGGATGGGGAACCATACCTCAGAGTGTTTTCCCCCAACCTTGCCATGTTGTGCAGTTTGAACAATGGCTCGGGTCAACAGCCATAACAGTAGCGAGCCGCCAACGGCCATGAAGATGGCGTTGTACAGCCCGAGTACTGCCGCCAAGATGCCGTCGGACTTGAACAGGGCGTCGAATGCCTCGATCGCCCAATCCCCGGCCTTTGCGACGAAGAAGTCTTGTTGAGGCATCGGTCAGCCCTCCTTTTTCGGGTGGTGACCGAAAACCTTGCGCGTCAGCCAAGTTGCGATTTGCCGAGCCCGGAAATCGGCTGCGACCAAGACGATGACGCCGAGAATGGCGATGACCGCCAAACCGGCGGGGCTCTTCATCCCCTCCTGGAGGTCAGAGATCGCCTCGAGTTCACCTCGCTCGATCTGGATCGCGAGGGCGGTGGTAAAGATGAAGCTCATCATGAACACGGCAAGCCCCAGCAACGTCATCAGCGACACAACGTAGGCCGCAGCGCGAATCGACAACTCTTTCATGGTTTTCATGGGGAGATGCTCCTGGCGAAGCTGGTCAGCTCGAACGGCGGATATCCCCGTATCGAGGGGGCCAACTAAGGGGGGATTCGTATTGGGTAGAGCTATGGGTTTCGGGGGGGTAATGTCCCGCAATCTGACCCGCCGAGCGGGGGGCGATGTCCCGAACCATGGGGGGGTGATATCCCGTGGACAAGGTTCAGTCTCCCCCTGGCTTTTGCACAGCGATCACTTTGCGGTGGATGGGGGGAGGCGATGGCAATAAGCGGATGCCGCCGATTTCACCCTCATTTACGCCTGCTGCGGGGTACGCTGCGCGGGCGGTGTGCAACGCGATGCGGAAGGCTTTCTTGAAATCCTTTGCCGCCCGATATTCTTGCCCGAACTGCTCCCTGAGATTGGCCCAGGAGAGCTTGACTCCGGCAGGCTTGGTGACCCGACATAGCCGATGTGCGAGCCAAACGTAGACGTCCAGGGCGAGGGCGCTGTGCTTCAGTGAACCCAGGGCTCGGGGGTCAAGAGGAACCGCGTGTTTGCAAAGCGACTGAAAAAAGTCGGTTGTTAGCTCGATTCTGCCGGGCCAAAGCACTCTCTGGCCGTCATCGACGGCGACCCAAGCGTGGAATTCCTTGATTGGCTTTGCGTCGATAGTGGAGAGGCCGAACCCAATGGTCATGCGGCAAGCCGCCAGCGCCTTCATCTGCTGATGGAAACGCCCGTATTCGTGACCGCCGGTATCGAGCCCCAAGCGCAGAAGGAATTCTCTGACCGAATCGCCGATTTCGACTGCGGGGGAGCGGGTTCGAACGGCCTCCGAGCAGATGTAGATCAGCGCCAGACGTGGCTTGGCTCCATAGGGAAGCTGCTGTTGTTCCCACCGTCGCCCGTTCCACAATGATCCTGCCTCTACCAGCAAGGACGTCTGCCCGCTTGTGCGTTCGAATGACGCCCCTCGAGATCGGCTGCGAGGAAGGCCGACTTGGCATAAGACGGCATGCAGGTAATCGATACTGTCCGGTTGATGGGTTTCCCCCATGTCTCCAGCGGTTTCGATAAGCCGGCGCTCAATTCTGGATCGGGTTCTTTTGGGATAGCCGTCCCGTTCAAGGGCTGCGTCCATATCCTGCACATGAGACATGGCGCTCACCGAGCGGCAGCGGCAGTTTGGTTGCCTTCAAGTTTCCTGGGGCGCCCGCGGCGTTTTCCCTTGCGGGGGTGGATTACGAGGCCCGCAGCGTGGGCGACAATATCCTCGGGGCGGAAACGGACTGGGGCTTGCCGGGATGTGCCATCCTTGACTCTCGGCGGGCCACCACCACGCCTGACGCGGTCACGAAGCGTCGATTCTGCGATGCGGAGATAGCGGGCGGCTTCCGCGTAGGTCCAAAGGACGGAGAAATCCAGCGGGGCTGGGGTGTCGGTCATGGTCGCGCCTTTCCTGCGACCTGCCCATCCCACGGTGGCAGATCTTGAGGAAAAGGCGTGACGATCCCGGCTTTGCAGCCGCTATAAGACGGATGCCAGTCGGCCGCATCACAACCCGATTTACCCCCGCCACGGGGTTTCCTGGTGGCTTATGGCAGCCATCACGGGGATTCTAGCGGTCCGGTCGTCCCGCATACGAGGGTAGCACCTGACGGCCACCCCGATTGGGATAAGCGAAAAATACCAAACGATGGGGGTGGGGTCAACGGCCATGGTGTAATCATGGTGTACGGTGGTGCAAAATTACACCCGCATAGCGCCCCCATGAGGCCCCTGTATCGCCCCCATGTTGCGCTTTAGTGCTATGTTTTTGAACCCCTGACCTACGGTTTAGGAAACCGTTGCTCTATCCTGCTGAGCTACCGGGACGCTGTCGACGATGGCCGGGTTATAGCAAATAGCGGAGCCGGCGACAAATCATCCGGTGGCTTTGCCTTGTCTTTGTTTTGTCCCTTGCCTAGCCCCTGCCGTTGGGGCATGGTCCCGCCCCCGCTAACCGAGTCAGTCATGGAAGGGACGGCCAATGAGTGGATTTCGCAGCCATGACGGCCAGCATTCGGATCGCATGCCGATCAAGCGTTCCTTGGATGAAAAGAAGCGCATGCTGGTGCAACTGAAGGAACAGCAAGCGGCCCTGAAGCCTTGGGCGGCCGAGGCGGTCAAGACTTCGCTGGCCAAACGTATCAACGAGTTGGAAGCCGACATCAAGGCCGCCGGTCGGCGCTAGGCATCCCCGGCATCGCCGGGCTATGATACGCCATGCCCGCCCTTTGCCGTGATTGCTGCCGCCCGTTCAAGTCCGGGGACGATTGTCCCCGGTGCGGCTCGGCCCGGGTCATCGCCCATCCGGAATTGTTCGATCTCACCATCGCCCATATGGATTGCGATGCTTTTTACGCTTCGGTGGAAAAGCGCGACAATCCCGCCTTGGCTGATCGTCCTCTGATCGTCGGCCATGCCGGTGGGCGCGGCGTCGTCACCACCGCCTGTTATATCGCCCGCAAATACGGTCCGCGCTCGGCCATGCCCATGTATAAGGCGCTGGAACTGTGTCCCGATGCCGTGGTCGTGCCCCCGGACATGGCCAAATACAAAGCCGTGTCCCAGGCCATCCGCGCTCTGCTGGTGCAGGCCACCCCCCTGGTCGAGCCTTTGTCCCTGGACGAAGCCTATCTCGACCTGTCGCCCGAGCATCGGCTGCGCGATCGTCCGGCGGCGGTGCTGCTGGCCCGCCTGGCCCGCGCCATCGAGCGTCAGGTCGGCATCACCATTTCCGTCGGCCTGTCCTACAACAAGTTTCTCGCCAAGATGGCCTCGGATCGCAACAAGCCGCGCGGCTTTTCCGTCATCGGTCGGGTCGAGGCGGTGGGGCAGTTGGCCACCTTGCCGGTTGCCGCCCTCTGGGGCGTGGGAGCGGCCACCGCCGCCCGTATGGAGGCCGCCGGCATCACCACCATCGGTCAATTGCAGACCATGGCCGAAGCCGATCTGATCGCGCGCTTCGGCAAGTTCGGGCGTCACCTTTTCTTCATGGCCCGGGGTGAGGACAATCGCCCCATCACCCCCGACCGACCGGCCAAAAGCGTATCCAACGAAACCACTTTCCGGCATGATATGCACAGCCCAGCCGATTTGCGGGCGGCTTTGTCGCCCTTGATTGAAAAGGTCGCCGGTCGTCTGGGCAAGGCCGGGCTGGCTGGTCATACGGTGGTGTTGAAGATGAAGACATCGGATTTTCGGGTGCTGACGCGCAATCATCGTCTGAACGAGCCCACCGGGCGCGCGGACATCATCTTGCGCACGGCGCTGTCTTTATTGGAGCGCGAAGCGGATGGGCGGGCCTTTCGCCTGATCGGCGTCGGCGTGGCCGACTTGTGTTCGGCTGATAACGCTGATCCCCCCGATCTTTTTGGCTCTTAACTCTTCTCGACAAGTCTTGGTTGGTCGCGGTATGAGTGGTTTTGGGGATACGATAGGGCATTTTAATGAGAGGTAATGGATCATGAGCCTGTTTGGCCGCCGGGCTCGGGGCGACGAAGTTGCTCCCGGCGATATTTTCCGCAAGGCCGGAACCTATGGAGGCGAGTGGATCGTCGAACGCGTTTTCGACTATCCCGATATCCCCCGGCACGTCCGTCTGGTCGAGCGCAATGGCGCCCGGGCCATGACCGTCGCCGTGTCCATGCTGTTCGATCCCGATTGTTTCCAGCACGTGCGTCAGGCCGCCGAGTTCTGATGACTTGAACCAGGCCGCCGTCGCGCTATTTGCCTGTTTCTGATTGGGCGATGGTGCCCGGGAAGGATACCTTCATGATCATCACCACCACCGAAACCGTCGAGGGCACCCGGATCACCGGGTATCTGGGCATTGTTTCTGGCGATGCCGTACTGGGCACCAACATCTTCAAGGATCTGTTCGCCTCGATCCGCGACATCGTCGGCGGGCGTTCGGCGTCCTATGAGAAGCTGTTGCAGGAGGGCAAGGATCAGGCCATCGCCGACATGGTGGCGCGGGCCAAGGCGCTGGGCGCCAATGCCGTGGTCGGTGTCGACCTGGATTACGAAGTGATCGGCGGTGACAACAAGACCTTGCTGATGGTCAGCGTCAACGGCACCGCCGTCACCCTGGGCAGCTGATCCGCCTCAGTCACCCCTGAAAAAGTCCTTCGCTTCGCTTAGTGTACTTTTCCACGGACACCTCAACTGGTCGGGGCGAAGCGGGCCAGATAGATGGGCACGATGGCCTCGCAGGCGGTGGCGCTGATGCCAAGCTCGGCCAGTCCGGGCTTGCCGCCGCGCACCACGTTGTCGCTGCGCATCAAGATCACCTGATCCGGGGTCAAGGGCGGCGTCGGCAGGAATTTCAGGAAAGCGGCCTGAATGCGGGCGACGAAGAACGGCAGCGGCACCAGCAGGCGGCACAGGCCGGTGCCGGTGCGCACCGTCTCCATGATTTCCTTCATGGTATAGCGCCGCGGTCCGCCCAGTTCATAGATCTTGCCGGCGGCGGCGCCATCGGTGGCGGCACGGAAGACGGCGTCGGCCACATCGCCCACATAGACCGGCTGGAAGGTCGGCCCCCCCGACCCGAACAGGTCCAGGCCATAGCCGCTTTCGGTGCGGGTGGGCTTGAAGCCGTCATTGGTGAACACCGGCAGCACCGGCGAAAGCCGCGCCAGTTTAGCGAAGCGGTTGAAGAAGTCGTCATCGGGGCCGAACACCACCGAGGGACGGAGGATGGTAGCGGTGGGGAAAGCGGCGAGGACCGCCTCCTCGCCCAAGGCCTTGCTGCGGGAATAGGCCGAGGCCGATCCCTTGTCGGCGCCCAGTGCCGACATGTGCACCAGGCTGCCGACACCGGCGGCACGGGCGGCGCGGGCGACATTGGCGGCACCTTGGGTGTGGACGGCGTCGAAGCGGCGCTTGCCCTTTTCAAACAGGATGCCGACCAGATTGACCACGCAGTGGGCGCCGTTGACGGCGGCGGCGATTGCGGCGGGGTCGGTGATGTCGGCGCGGATGGGGGTGACCTGACCGGGTTCGCCCATGGGCCTGAGCACGGCGCCGGCGACGGTGTCGCGCATGGCGGCGCGGACGATCCAGCCCGCCTTGGCGAAGCGCTTGACCACCTGACGTCCGATGAAACCGGAACCGCCGAAAACCGTAACCACCTGCCGGTTCATATGGACCTCCGCATCCCTGATGCCGCCTTGCGACCGGGCGGCTTGTCTGTTGCCGTGAAGGCTATTCGTTTCCGCCCGGTGCGGCAAGGGTGGCGAACCGGGGGCAAAACCACAGGCATGAATTTTTTTTCAAATCCGCTTTTTTTGTCGGTTGACAGGGGGGCGCTGGTCGCATATTTCTCTGCGCCTCGACGGGGTGACCCGACGAGATGCCAGCTCAACGGGGCAACCCAGAGAGGCACCACCTAGCCCAGGTGGCGGAATTGGTAGACGCGCACGGTTCAGGTCCGTGTGGCCGTGAGGTCGTGGAAGTTCGAGTCTTCTCCTGGGCACCATACTGCTTCCGATGCTTCGGCGTCGGAAACGCCCCTCAAGGGGCCACCTGCCAACGGCTCCTTCGGGCATATCCTGAAGGAGCCGTTCGCATGTCTATCCAGTATCATGTCGGTGATCTGCCCGCTCATGTGGATCTGGGGTCCATCGTCGCCATCGACAGCGAGACCATGGGGCTGAGCCTGGTGCGCGACCGGCTCTGCGTGATCCAGCTATCGGCGGGTGATGGCAATGCCCATGTGGTGCATTTTCCCGACGGCACTTACGACGCCCCCAATCTCAAGCGGCTGCTGGCCGACCCCAGGGTGGTCAAGCTGTTCCACTTCGCCCGCTTCGATCTGGCCATGATCGCCAAATATCTGGGCATCCGCTGCGAACCGGTGTGGTGCACCAAGGTGGCGTCCAAGCTGGTGCGCACCAACACCGACCGCCATGGCTTGAAGGATCTGTGCCGCGAATTGCTGGGCGTGGACTTGTCCAAGCAGCAGCAGACCTCGGATTGGGGGGCGGCGGCGCTCAATGACGACCAATTGGCCTATGCCGCCTCCGACGTGCTCTATCTGCATCAGTTGAAGGCCAAGCTCGAGCATCTGCTCGACCGCGAAGGCCGCCGCGCCCTGGTGGAAGCCTGCTTCCGCTTCCTGCCCGACCGCGCCGCCCTTGATCTGGCCGGCTGGGACGAGCAGGACGTTTTCACGCATTAATGACGTCAACCGTTCTTTTGCCTTCCGCTTGCCCGTCCGATTCGTATAGTTAAGCACCCCGGTCATGTTTGGCGCGGGGATTGCAAGTCTGTGCCAGGGCCAAGCCATGAACACTGCCGTCCACGACGGTTCCACCGCTTCCACCGATCTTGCTTCGGCTCGCCGTGTCCTTGCCACCGAGTCGGCGGCGCTGACCGCCTTGTCGGACTCGCTGGGTGACGCCTTCGTCGCCGCTTGCGACACCCTGGCCGGCGTCGCCGGTCGGGTGGTGGTGTCGGGCATGGGCAAGTCGGGCCATGTGGGGTGCAAGATCGCCGCCACCTTGGCCTCCACCGGCACGCCGTCGTTTTTCGTCCATCCGGCCGAGGCCAGCCACGGCGATCTGGGCATGATCACCACCACCGATGCGGTGATCGCCCTGTCCAATTCGGGCGAGACACCGGAATTGTCCGACATCATCGCCTTCACCCGCCGGTTCGAGATTCCGCTGATCGGCATCACCTCGCGCCCCGCCAGCACCCTGGCGGTGGAATCCGACGTCGCCCTGGTGCTGCCGCCCATGCCCGAGGCCTGTTCCATCGGTCTGGCACCGACCACCTCGACCACCATGATGCTGGCCCTGGGCGATGCCCTGGCCGTGGCCTTGCTGGACCGGCGCGGCTTTTCCGCCGCCGATTTCCGCGTCTTCCATCCCGGCGGCCAATTGGGGCGGCGGCTGTTGAAGGTGGCCGACATCATGCATGGCGGCCACGGCCTGCCGCTGGTGTCGCCGCAGGCGGGGATGACCGAGGTGATCCTGGAAATGACCGCCAAAAGCCTGGGCTGCGTCGGCGTGGTCGGCGACGACGGGTTGCTGGCCGGCATCATCACCGATGGCGATTTGCGCCGTCATCTGCGCGCCGATCTGATGAGCCAGCCGGCCATCGAGGTGATGACCCGCAACCCCAAGACGGTTCTGCCCAGCCTGCTGGCGGCCGAGGCGCTGCGGGTGATGAACGAGAAATCAATCACCAGCCTGTTCGTGGTCGAAGACGGGCGCCCCTTAGGCGTCCTGCATGTCCACGACCTGTTGCGGGCCGGGGTGGTGTGAAGGCGGGATGACGGCCATGGACCTGCGCGCCGACAGCGATCTGCGGCCCAAACCATCCCCGCACAAGCGGCCCCATCCGCATCCGGTCAAGCCGGTGGCGCACAAGGCCCATTCGCGCCGGGTCGGCATCTTGCGGGTGGCGCTGCCAGCCACCGCCCTGGTGTTGCTGGTGCTGCTGGGCCTGTGGCCGCAATTGCGCAGCGATGAGCGCTTCCAGGTCGGTTTCGCCACTCTGAAGCCGGATGCGGTGGAAAACCTGTCCATGGTCAATGCCCGCTATCAGGGCATCGACAAACGCAACAACCCCTTCGCCGTCACCGCCGACAAGGGCACCGAGGAAGACCCCAAGAACGGCGTCGTGGTGCTGGACAATCCCAAGGCCGATTTCGTCACCCAAAGCGGCGCCGGCGTCTATATCGAGGCGCGTCTGGGCACCTATTACCAGCACGAGCAATGGCTGGACCTGGAAGGCGACGTCAATCTGTATCATGATCAGGGCTACGAGCTGCATACCCAGCGTGCCCGCATCAATCTCAAGGAGTCCACCGCCGAGGGACACGAGCCGGTGACCGGCAAGGGGCCGCAGGGGCGTCTGGACGGCAAGGGATTCCGCATCACCGACGAGGGCCGCAAGATCGTCGTCACCGGCCAGTCGGGCATGTCTTTGAAAAAGGCGGGGCAGAAGAAATGATCGGGCGTGGCGTAGTTCTTCTGCTGGCGGTGCTGCTGGCGCCGGTTCAGGCTTGGGCGCAAGGCTTCAACCTGGGGCGCGGCAACAACGAGGAAATCCAGGTCTATGCCGATGACGGCATCGAATGGGTTTCCGACGCCACCCGCGTCATCGCCCGCGGCAACGCCAAGGCCACCCGCGGCACCATGACGGTGACCGCCGACAGCCTGACCGCCTATTACCGTGACGGTGCCGGCGGCAACGAAATCTGGCGTCTGGACGCCGACGGCAACGTCACCATCACCACCCCGACCGAGACCGGCACCGGCACCAAGGCCACCTATGATCTGGAAAAGGCCATCTTCGTGCTGCGTGGCCAGCCGGCCAAGATCGTCACTCCCACCGATCAGGTGACCGCCAAGGACACCTTGGAATATTGGGAAAAGGAACGCATGGCGGTGGCGCGCGGCGACGCGGTGGCCATCCAGAAGGACAAGAAGATCCAGTCCGACATCCTGACCGCCCATTTCAAGGAAGGCGCCAAGGGCAGCCTGGAACTGGAACGCGCCGACGGCTACGGCCATGTGGTGTTGACCACGCCCAAGGAAGTGGTGACCGGTGACCGTTCCGACTACAACCTGCAAACCGGTATCGCCACCGTCGCCGGTTCGGTTAAGATCATCCGCGACGGCAACGAACTGAACGGCGGCTATGCCCACGTCAATCTGAATACCGGCATCAGCAAGCTGTTCGGCCAGGCGCCGGGCGGACAGGGGGATACGCGGGTGCGCGGCACCTTCACCCCCGACAAGCAGAATCCGGATCAGCGCCGAGCCATCTTCAAGGGGGCCGGTCCGTCGGCCGACAAGCGGTAAGGGACGAAAACCACAATGACCGGGATCGAACCCGACGACCTGAGCGATAGCGCCGTGTCCGCTGAAATGGATGGCCCCCCTGTCACCGGGCCACGTCTGGTGGCCGACAATGCGGGGCTGGTGGCCAACAATATCGGCAAGCGCTTCAAGCGCCGCGCGGTGTTGCGCGATGTCTCCATTTCAGTCCAGCGCGGCGAGGCGGTGGGGCTGCTGGGGCCCAACGGCGCCGGCAAGACCACCTGTTTCTATTGCATCACCGGCCTGATCAATCCCGATGTCGGCGCCATCATGCTGGACGGCAACGACATCACCGGCCTGCCCATGTATCAGCGTGCCCGTCTGGGCATCGGCTATCTGCCGCAGGAAGCCTCGATTTTTCGCGGGCTTTCGGTGGAAGGCAACATCATGGCGGTGCTGGAAGCCATCGAGCCCGACCGCGCCACCCGCGAGACCACCCTGGATTCGCTGCTGGCCGAGTTTTCCATCGAGCATCTGCGCCGCGCCCCGGCCATGGCGCTGTCGGGTGGTGAGCGTCGTCGCGTCGAAATCGCCCGCGCCCTGGCGTCGAAACCGCATTTCATCCTGCTGGACGAACCCTTGGCCGGTATCGATCCCATCGCCGTGTCCGACATCCGCGATCTGGTGTCGCATCTGAAGGACCGCGGCATCGGCGTGCTGATCACCGACCACAATGTGCGCGAGACCCTGGATATCATCGACCGCGCCTATATCCTGCATGACGGGGGGGTGCTGATGGAGGGACGACCGTCGGAAATCGTTGCCCATGAAGGCGTCCGCCGCGTCTATCTGGGCGAGCGGTTCAGCCTGTGATGACCTGATTCCATGGCCCTGACCCCCCGCCTCGATCTTCGTCAAAGCCAGTCGCTGGTGATGACGCCGCAATTGCAGCAGGCCATCAAGCTGCTGCAATTGTCCAACATGGAACTGACCGCCTTCATCGAGCAGGAATTGGAGCGCAATCCGCTGCTCGAGCGCGAGGATGCCGAGCGGGGCGAACCCGAACCCGCGCCCGAACCGGAAATCCAAGCTCAGGTGGAAGAACCGCCCATGCTGGACGGCATGACCCAGTCTTCCGCCGAAGACGGCATGGATGTGGATTACGACAACCTCTACAACAACGACAGCGCCGCCGACGGCATCGGCGGCGGCGAGGCCTTTGGCCAATGGGGGCAATCGGGCGGCCATCACGGTTTCGACGATGGCGAGAACAATCTGGAACAGACGGTGGCCGGTGAGATTTCGCTGCGTGACCACCTGATCGCCCAGTTGAACATGGACATCATCGACCCAAGGGAAAAGCTGATCGGCCTGCATCTGATCGAGATGCTGGACGAATCGGGCTATCTGATCGGCGGCTTGGACGAACTGGCGGAAAAGCTGGGCTGCTCCGTCGCTGATGTGGAGGCGGTGCTGGTCAAGGTCCAGCGTTTCGACCCCATCGGCGCCTTCGCCCGCTCGCTCAAGGAATGCCTGGCCCTGCAACTGGCCGAGCGCAACCGCCTGGACCCGGCCATGCAGGCGCTGTTGAACAATCTGGAGATGCTGGCCCGGCGCGATCTGGTCGGGCTGATGAAGGTGTGCGCCATCGATGCCGAGGATCTGACCGAGATGATCGGCGAGATCAAGGCGCTGGACCCCAAGCCGGCGCTCAGATTCGATCACGTGGTGGCACAGCCGGTCACGCCTGACGTGCTGATGCGCCGCACCCCCGACGGGGCCTGGGCGGTGGAGCTGAATTCCGACACCCTGCCGCGCGTGCTGGTCAATACCCGCTATTACACCCAGGTGGCCGACCAGACCCGCAAACGCGACGACAAATCCTATCTGACGGAGCGCTTCCAATCGGCCAACTGGCTGGTCAAGTCCCTGCACCAGCGCGCCACCACCATCTTGAAGGTGGCGGCGGAGCTGGTGCGCCAGCAGGACGCCTTCTTCCGCCTGGGCGTCCAGCACCTGCGGCCCCTGGTGCTGCGCGACATCGCCGGGGCCATCGGCATGCACGAAAGCACGGTCAGCCGGGTGACCTCCAACAAGTACATCTCGACGCCCAGGGGCATCTACGAACTCAAGTACTTCTTCACCCAGGCCATCGGCTCCAATGACGGCGGCGACGCCCATTCGGCCGAATCGGTGCGCCACCGCATCAAGGCGCTGATCGAGGCCGAGGGCAAGGCGGTGCTGTCCGACGACAGCATCGTCGAGATCCTGAAGCGCGAAGGCATCGACATCGCCCGGCGCACGGTGGCAAAATACCGGGAGGGCATGAACATCCCCTCCTCGGTCCAGCGGCGGCGGGAAAAGGCGTTGGGCGGGTAAGGGGCGTTTGCTTTTTTTACGTCGTCATACCCGCGAAGGCGGGTATCCAGGAGTCACGGGGATGATGCTGGTGCACCTCCTGGACTCCCGCCTTCGCGGGAGTGACGAGAGATGAGGAGAGCCTCCTCCTTCCCCCGATTGCCCTGTAAGCACCTAGAAAGCTTGACTTGGAAGTGTAGCGGAATTAAGGTCCGGCGCTTCCCTGAACTGGTCGACGGCCAACGATGCCGCGACCACAAGAGGCCAATAACAGCGGATGGCGATCCGCGCTGGTTCGATACGGAAGGCGTGGCCTTCCCTCGGGGATCTGCTCTTAAACCATAGGGTTAGATACTTCATGGACATCGCCGACCTGATTACTCCGGCTGCCGTCATCCCCAATCTGCGCGCCACTTCAAAGAAGCAGGCCTTGCAGGATTTGGCCAAGAAGGCGGCGGACCTGACCGGCTTGCATGAGCGCGCCGTCTTCGACGTGCTGCTGGAACGCGAGCGTCTGGGCACCACCGGCGTCGGCAACGGCATTGCCATTCCCCACGGCAAGCTGCCCACCTTGGACCGTCTCCACGGTCTGTTCGCCCGCCTCGAGCGCCCCATCAATTTTGAATCCATCGACGAACATCCGGTCGATCTGATTTTCCTGCTGCTCGCCCCCGAATCCGCCGGTGCCGATCATCTCAAGGCCTTGGCCCGGGTGTCGCGGCTGTTGCGCGACAAGGGCGTGTGCGAAAAGCTGCGCGGCACCGACAGCCCCGAGGCGCTCTATGCCCTGCTGACCGAATCGCCGACCAGCCGCGCCGCCTGAGGCCGCCCTTGTTCGCCCCTCCTGTGCGCAGCCCTCTGTTCTTGCACCGCAAAACGCGGTAGAAAAGGCCCATGAGGACGCTCTACCATTACCCCCTATGCCCGTTTTCACGGAAGGTCCGCATCGTTCTGGCCGAAAAGAAGCTGGAATTCGATGAGCGGATCGAGAAGGCGTGGGAACGTCGCGACGAGTTCCTTGAGCTCAGCCCCGGCGGCGACCTGCCGGTGTTGGTCGAACAGAACGGCACCATCTTCGGCGACGCCACCGCCATCTGCGAATATCTGGACGAAACCCACCGCGACTCGCCCTTGTTGCCGGCGGAGCCGGAGGCGCGGGCCGAGGTGCGCCGGCTGGTCGGCTGGTTCGACCGCAAGTTCCACGACGAGGTCACCCGCAATCTGGTGGACGAAAAGGTCACCAAGCGGCTGACCACGGTCAAGGGGGCACCGGATTCGCGGGCCATCCGCGCCGGTTTCGCCCATATCCATCAGCATTTGGAATACATCGCCTGGCTGACGGAGCGGCGCACCTGGCTGGCCGGGGGCTATTTCACCCTGGCCGATGCCGCCGCCGCCGCCCAGATTTCCTGCATCGATTATATCGGCGATGTGCCCTGGGACCGCCATCCCGGCGCCAAGGAATGGTACGCCATGGTCAAGTCGCGCCCCAGTTTCCGGCTGCTGCTGGCCGATCATGTGCCCGGTGTGCCGCCGCCCAAACATTACGCCGATCTGGATTTCTGATCATGATGGGCAGGGCGCTGCTTGCCTGCGTGTTTTTGCTGACCGCTTCGCCCGCACCGGCCGAGGTGATCGAGCATCTGCCGGCGGGGGAAACCCGCATCGCCCTGACCTTCGACGCCTGCGAGGCCCGCAACAAGCCGGCCTTTTTCGATCAGGCCATCCTGGATTATCTGGCCGCCGAGAAGCTGCCCTATACCATTTTCGCCACCGGCCTGTTCGCCCGACGCAATCAGGCGCAATTGACCGAACTGGCCCGATCCCCCCTGGTCGCGGTGGAAAACCATTCCTTCGACCACCCCCAACACATGGAGCGCCTGAGCCCCGATCAGGTTCGCGCCCAGGTGACCGACACCGATGCGGTGATCGCCGGCATCACCGGGCGGCAACCGCGTTTCTTCCGCTTTCCCGCCGGCAATTATGACGCGGCCAGCTTGGCCACGGTCGAGGCCACCGGCCACAAGGTGGTGCATTGGAGCTTCGCCTCGGGTGATCCGACACCGGGGCTGAAGCCGGAGGCCCTGAAAAACTGGGTACTGGCAAAAGCGCGGGCGGGCGATATTCTGATCTTCCATATCAATGAACGCGCCCCGGCCACCGCCACTGCCCTGCCGGCCATCATCAAGGGGCTGAAGGCCCGCAATGTTCAATTCGTGCGTCTGGATGAGGTGTTGAAATGATCCGCCCGTTGCGCCCCCAGGAAGCCCCGGCCCTGGCCGAGGCCTTGGCCCATATGGACCCGTGGCGCCGCTTGGGTTTTTCCGATGATGGGCTGGCCGGTTATCTGAGCCGCGACGACGCCAATCTGTTGCGCGTGGTCTATGAAGAGGAAGGCCGCCCCGTAGGCGTGCTGTGCCTGCGCTCGCCCTGGCTGCGCGGCCCCTATGTGGAATTGCTGGCGGTGGTCCCCGACCACCAGGGCCAAGGTATCGGCAGCGCGCTCTTGGCCTGGGCGGCAGGGCAGAATGGCGGCAATCTGTGGGTCTGCGTCTCGGCCTTCAACACCCGGGGACGAGATTTCTATGGCCGCAACGGCTTCGTCGAGAAAGCCGAGTTGAACGACCTGATCAGCGTCGGCGAGGACGAAATCCTGATGCGCAAGCGTTTGCGCTAGCGGGCTTGGTGCGGATTTCAGCCTGACCCGATCAGATCGAAATCAGCACTAAGTCCTTGATTTTTCTTCCCAACCACCGTTTTGATTTTGTTGATAATAGACCAATTGGTGCCCTTCGGCCTTCCAGGTCTTCCACCGTTCGCGCGCGGCTAGCACCGCATTTTCGTCGTTACCGTCGAACAGATCCAGGCAGCGGTCCCAGCCGTCCAGGCGGGCCGGGCGGGCGCCATCGCACAGCACCAGCACGGTGGCGCTGTTGGGGTTTTCGTCCTGATCGGTCAGCCAGATGGGTTGCAAGGTCGGCTCACCGTCGCGGGCGGAACCGTGGGGCAGCCAGGATTCCTCGGAGAACGTCCACAAGATGGCGTTCAGGTGCTCCACCCGTTCGCTTGAGCCGGCCATCACCACCACCCGCAAGCCGGCCTGCACCGCCTTTTCCAGCAGTTTGGGCAAGGCCTGATCCAAGGGCAGGCGCGTGAGGTGATAGAAACCGATCTGGGTCATGGCCGCACTTTAGCCCCCGGCCAGGGCATCGAACAAGCGCACGCCGAAGCCGGTGGCGCCCTTGGGGCCATAAAGCTGGTGTTCGTCGGCTTCCGAGGTGCCGGCGATATCCAGATGCGCCCACGGCACCTTGGGGTCGACGAAGTGTTGCAGGAAGCGGGCGGCATCGTCGTTGTCGGGCACGGGTCCCCAGCCGCAATTCTTCCAATCGGCCACGTCCGAGCGGAAATCATCGTCGCAGCGCGCCGATAACGGCAACCGCCACAGCGGTTCCGCCTGCGCGCGCCCCAGTTTCAGCAGTCGTGCCGCCAAGGTATCGCGGTTGGCGTAAAGTCCGGCATGATGACGGCCCAGCACCCGCACCACCGCCCCGGTCAGGGTGGCGGCATCGACCAGCACCGCCGGGCGCAGATGGTCGCAGGCCCAGGCCAGGGCATCGGCCAGCACCAGCCGACCCTCAGCATCGGTATCCACCACCTCCACCGTCAGCCCCTGGTAGGAGCGGATGACGTCGCCGGGGCGCAAGGCGCCGCCGCCGGGCATGTTCTCGGCGATGGCCAGCACGCCGACCACGTTGGCTTTGGCTTTCCTGCCGGCGATGGCCCGCATGGCCCCCAGCACCGCCGCCGCACCGCCCATGTCGCCCTTCATTTCTTCCATATGCTCGGCGGGTTTGAGGGAGAGACCACCGCTGTCGAAAGTCAGTCCCTTACCCACCAGCACCAGCGGCTTTTCCGCCGCCGCGCCGCCCTGCCAACGCAGTACCGCCAGAACAGGGGGCCGCGTACTGCCCTGCCCCACCGCCGCCAGCAGGGTGAGGCCATGACCAGCGGGGTCGAGCAGTTCAACGCCGACCCCCAGGCTTTCCAGCGCCCGGGCCTGGGCGGCCAGTTCCGCCGGCCCCAGGTGGTTGCCCGGCTCGGCCACCAGATCGCGGGCCAGATGCACCCCCGCCGCCACCGGCAGCAGGCGGTCGAACAAAGCCTGTGCCGCGACGGGATCGTCGGTCAGCACCATCACCCGGTCGGGCATGGGCAGCGGGTCGTCATCGGCGGGCCGGCGGTATTTGCCAAGCGGACGATAATCGCGCAAGACCAAGCCATAGGCCAGTTGGGCGGCATCGTCGGCGGACAGTTCCAGATCCACCACCACCGGGCCGGGGCAGCCGGGCAGCAAAGCGGCCAGGACCGCCCCGCGCGGACGCGGATCGCCCTTCGCCACTTCCACCAACACCGGCTGATGAGCCGTCAGCACCCTTGATCCGGCCTTGGCGGCGACCACCCGGGTCGCCGCCGGCTCCGCCGTCAGGACGAACTCAATCCTGGTAATGATCGGCCACCAACTGGTCCAGCAGGCGCACGCCGAAGGCGGTCGCCCCCTTGGCGCAGGTGGCGGTATCCTTCTTCGACCACGCCGTGCCGGCGATGTCCAGATGGGCCCAGGCGACGTCGCCGACGAAGCGCTTGAGGAACTGGGCGGCGGTGATCGAACCGCCCTCGCGCCCGCCCACGTTCTTCATGTCGGCGATGTCGGATTTCAGCTGCTTGTCATAGGCATCGCCCATGGGCAGGCGCCACAGCGGCTCGCCCACCGCCTTGCCGGCCTCGGTCAGATGATCGGCCAGCTTGTCGTCGTTGGCGAACAGGCCGGCATATTCACCGCCCAGCGAGATGATGATGGCCCCGGTCAGGGTGGCCAGATCGACCATCGCCTTGGGCTTGTAGGTTTCCTTGGTGTACCAAAGGGCGTCGGCCAGCACCAGCCGACCCTCGGCGTCGGTGTTGATGACCTCGATGGTCTGGCCCGACATGGAGGTGACCACGTCACCCGGACGCTGGGCGTTGCCCGATGGCATGTTTTCCACCAGACCGACAACGCCGATGACATTGGCCGGCGCCTTGCGCCCGGCCAAGGCCTTCATGGCGCCGATGACGGCGCCGGCCCCGCCCATGTCCCACTTCATGTCCTCCATGCCCGCCGCCGGCTTGATGGAAATGCCGCCGGTGTCGAAACACACCCCCTTGCCGATGAAGGCGATGGGGGCGGCGCTCTTGTCCTTGGCCCCGGTCCAGCGCATGACCACCAACTGGCTTTCGCGGTCGGAGCCCTGGCCGACGCCCAAAAGCGAGCCCATGCCCAGCTTCTTCATCTGCTTTTCGCCTAAGGTTTCCACCTCGACGCCCAGGGCCGCGAGCTTCTGGCATTCCGCCGCCAGCGATTCGGGGTAGATGACATTGGCCGGTTCGGAAACCACGTCGCGGGTCAGGAACACGCCGTCGGCGATGGCGTCCAGGGGGGCGAAGGCGGTCTTGGCCGCGGGAGCGGCACAGAGCACCGTCAGCTTCTTAACCGACGGCTTGTCTTCCTTCTTTTCCTTGGTGAAGTACTTGTCGAAGCGGTACGAGCGCAAGCGGGCGCCGAAGGCGACGTTGGCGGCGAAATCGGCCTCGGCGATCTTCAGACCCGGCACCGCATCGACGGCGATGAAAACCGACGCGTCGCCCGACGTCAGCACCTGGGCCAAAGCGTTGCCGCCAAAGGCTTGCGCCGCCAGCGCGTCGACTTCATCGGCCTTGCCCAGGCCGACCAGGACCACGCGGTTGACCTTGGTCCCGGCGGGGGCCAGCACGGTCAGGGTCTGATCCTTCTTGCCGGTGAACTTGCTGGCATCCATCGCCCGCTTGAGGCCGCCGCCGGCCAGATCGTCGAGCGCGCTCGCGGTGGGGGTGAACACCTTGTTGTCCAGCACGCCGACGATGACGGCGCCGTCGGTCGGCAAATGGGGCTTGGCGAAGCTGATTTTCATCCGGGGCAGTCCTTTGTGGGAAAAGTCTTTCCCCCAATGTAGCGCCCCTGCCGTCTACGGCAAGGGCGAAGGCGGGGTATGCACGCCAGTGGCCTGATCGCCGGCGGCCTTTTCCTCGGCCAGTTCCTCTTGTTCCATGGTCTTGCCGCCGGCCAGCAGGAAGACCAGACCGCCGGGCAGCGCCGTCACCATGGTGACGATGCCGAAGATGATGGACAGCACAATGGCGCTGTCGGCGGCGATGCCGACGAAGCCCAAGGCGGTGACCATGGCGGTTTCACGCACGCCCCAGCCGGCGATGGAAATGGGCAGGGTCATGATCAGGATCACCGGCGGCACCAGCACCAGGGTATCGAGCACGTGCACATCCAGATCCAGCCCCACCGCCAGCACATAGACGGCCAGCGACAGATTGATGTGGCCGATCAGGGCGACCACCAGGGTGCCCAGGCTCCAGGCCGGATGAAAGAACAGCTTGCGGGTGTCGCCGGCCAGTTGCGCCACGCCGCGCACCAGCTTCCAGCGGTGCAGCGACAGCGGCAACTTGTCCAAGGACGCCAGCACCAGGATGCCGATGACGCATACCGCCAGCAGCAGCGGAAACACCCAGGTGCCGGGCATGTCGGGAATGCGGGCGATCAGGATGGGCTGGGTCAGGCAGACCAGCAGCACCAGGGCGAACACGGTCATGGCCCGCTCCAGCGCCACCGAATTGACGGCGGTGGCCAAACTCAGCCCGGCCCGGCGGGAAAACCACATGCGCACGGCATCGCCGCCGACGGCACCGGGCAGGACGATGGAAAAGAACACGCCGATGTAATAGACCGTCGCCGTCGTGGTCCAGCGGAACACCGCGTCCAAGGCCCGCAGCACCAGCCCCCAGCGCACGGCGCCAAGGGCGATCTGGGCCTGCATCAGCACCAGGGCCAACAGCACCATGGCGCCATCCATGGACATGGCCTTGTCCCAGGCACTGGACAAATCCACCTTGGACAGCACCCAGGCGATCAGACCGAAGGAAATGCCGCCCTTGAGCAGCCAGGGCAAAAGACGCTTGATCATGAATACCGCGTGCCGGATAAGGAAAATCGCAGCCGGTTTAGCACATCACCGGCGCAGGCGCACGGGCAAACGCTTGCGCCCCCAGGTGCCGGGCCGGGCCTCGAACACACCGGGCAAGGCGGTGCCGCAGGTACGGCAGGCGCCGTGTTCATCCAGCCCCCAGCGGGTCAAAAGGTGCCAGTCGCGCCCGATCAGGGCCGTGCCGCAATGGGGGCAGAAGGTGGTGCCGCCGGCTTCGTCATGGACATTGCCGGTATAGACGAAATGCAGCCCGGCGGCCTGGGCGATGGATCGGGCGCGGGCCAGACTCGCCGCCGGGGTATTGCCGATGTCGCGCATCTTCCAGTCGGGATGAAAAGCGGTGAAATGCAGCGGCACGCCGGGGCCCAGATGTTCCATCACCCAGGCCGACAGCGCTGTCAACTCGACGTCGCCGTCATTCTTGCCCGGAATGAGCAAGGTGGTGATCTCGAACCACACATCGGTTTCGTGCTTGAGATAGACCAGGGTATCGAGCACATCGGCCAGATGGCCGCCGCAAAGCTGGTGATAGAAATCCTCGGTGAAGGCCTTCAGATCCACATTGGCGGCATCCATGTGGGCATAAAACTCGCGCCGGGCCTCGGGCGCCATGTAGCCCGCCGTCACCGCCACGTTCCTGATGCCGCGTTTCTTGCATTCGATGGCGGTGTCGATGGCGTATTCCATGAACACCACCGGGTCGTTATAGGTATAGGCGACCGAGCGACAGTCGAGCTTTGCCGCCATGGCGGCGATTTCCCCTGGGCTGGCGGCATCGTTCAGGCGGTCGATCTCGCGCGCTTTCGAGATGTCCCAGTTCTGGCAGAACTTGCAGGTCAGGTTGCACCCCGCCGTGCCGAAGGACAGAACCGGGGTACCGGGCAAAAAGTGATTGAGCGGTTTTTTCTCGATGGGATCGACGCAAAACCCCGACGACCGTCCATAGGTGGTCAGCACCATCTGGCCACCGTCGCGGGCGCGGACGAAACACAGGCCGCGCTGGCCGTCGTTGAGCTTGCAATAACGCGGACAGACGTCGCACTGGATGCGGCCATCGTCCAAAAGGTGCCAATGGCGGGCGGGGAAATGCGCCCCTTGCAGCTCTGCGTTCATGGCCGTTCCCGTGCTATGATGCCCCCGTAACCAGAGCATGGGGGCCGTCATGACCATCATACGCCCGAGCGCCGTCGCCGGCATGTTTTATCCGGCGGAACCGGCACAGTTGATACGCCAGCTCGATGCCTGCTGGGCCCAGGCCCGCCCGCACCCGGAATTGGGCGTGCCCAAGGCGATCATCGTCCCCCATGCCGGCTATGTCTATTCCGGCGCGGTGGCGGCCAGCGCCTATGACCTGCTGAAGGCAGCTCGCGGCACCATCGCCCGCGTGGTGCTGCTGGGGCCGTCGCACCGGGTCGCCTTTCGCGGCATGGCGGTGAGCACCGCCGATGCCTGGGCCTCGCCCTTGGGATCGGTGCGGCTGGACCATGCCGGCGTCGAACGAGCCAGAAAAGTGCCCCTGACCGGGGAACTGGAAGCCGCCCACGCCCAGGAACATTCCCTCGAGGTGCACCTGCCCTTCCTGCAACGGATGCTGGGCGACTTCACCCTGGTGCCGGTGGTGGTGGGCGATGCCGCGCCCGACCAGGTGGCAGCCCTGCTCGATGCCCTGTGGGGCGGGCCGGAAACCCTGATCGTCGTTTCCACCGACCTGTCCCATTACCTGGATTATGCCGCCTGCCGGGACATGGACAGCCGCACCGCCGCCGCCATCGAAGCCCTGGACGAAAGCGCCCTGGGCCGCGACCAGGCCTGCGGGCGCATCCCGGTCGGCGGCTTGCTGCGGGCGGCCAAGGCGCGCGGCATGACCATCGAAGCCATCGACCGCCGCAATTCCGGCGACACCGCCGGCCCCAAGGATCGGGTGGTCGGCTATGGCGCCTGGGCCTTGTACGAGGCGGGGGCCGAGGACATCGCCGCCATCGGCCCGCTGCTGCTGGAAATCGCCCGCGCCGCCATCAATGCCCGCTTCGTCCCCGATCATCCGGTGGATGCCCATGCCGGCTCCGACATGCCCGCCCTGTTGGCCCGCCCCGGCGCCTGTTTCGTCACCTTGAAGATCAAGGGCGCCTTGCGCGGCTGCATCGGCTCGCCCACCGCCTGGCGCCCGCTGGCCGAGGACGTGGCCGACAACGCGGGCAAGGCCGCCTTCCACGACCCGCGCTTCGCCCCCCTATCCGCCCAGGAATGGCCGCTGGTGGAGATGTCGGTATCGGTGCTGACAGCGCCCGTCCCCATGACTTTCACCGATCAGGCCGACCTGCTGGCGCAATTGCGCCCGCGCGTGGACGGACTGATCATCGAGGATCAGGGCAAGCGCGCCCTGTTCCTGCCCAGCGTCTGGGAACAATTGCCCGACAACGGGCAATTCCTCGCCCATCTCAAGCAAAAGGCCGGCATGGCGCCGGCCCATTGGTCACCAAACTTCAAGGCCAGCCGCTTCCAGGCGGTGGAAATCAAAGGTTGAGCCCGGATACCGCCTTGTTGGCGACGTGATAACCGAGCCAGCGATAGGCCTCGAATTGCTGTTCGCTGAAGAATTGGTCGGCGGTGCTTTCGTGCGGGAAGGCCGGGTATTCCTTCTGATAAGCCAGAACCGTGGGATCCTCGTCTCCGGTCATCGACGCCTTCAGATACAAAAGCAGCCCCTGGCGGTTGTCGCTGTAATAGATGTGCCCCACCAGCCAGTGCCGCTTGCCCGCCTTCAGTTCCGCCATTTCATCCTTGTCGAAGGTCAGGAACAGCCCCATGTCGATGCGGATCATGCGGATCAGATTGGTCAGGGCCGGCAAGTCATATCCGCCATCAGCCTCGGCGTCGGAGGCGATGATCAGCCGGCATTGCCGCTGGATCAGGGCATAAACCCCCAGATTCTCCACATGGCCGCCATCGCTGACATTGACGAAATCACCCTTGGACGACACCGCCCCGACCATTTCGGTCCGCAATAACGTCAGTGCATCCATCCGCCCCGTGCCGGTCTTGGCCGGATTGGGCAGCCAATAGCCCAGCCGCACGTTCAGCAACGTCATCAGCATGCGCAGTTCCGGCAAATCGATCTGGCCCATATTGGGCGAGGCGGCCGCCCCCGATATGGCCACGGCGGTGGCCAGATTGACATAGGGGTCGCGGTCCTCCATCTCCGTGGTCGGGCGAAAACCGGTGGATGGGGCGCCGATATAAAGCTTGCTGAACATGAACCACTCGGCATGGCGAACCATTTCCGCCAGATGCTTGCCACCCCCCGCCGTCGATACGTTCAAGGTGGCGTTGATGATGGGATAAGGAGCACGGAAATCCGGGTGTTGCAGCTTGGACAATTTCAACTCGTCCAGCGACTGGATGTCGTTGCCGTTATCGGCCTGCCGGAAGATATAGGCCCGGCTGATGCGGTCGCGGTAGAAACGATGGGGCGAGGTGATGTTGAGGTTGACCAGTTTGGTGGCGAAACCCAGGATCAAACCGCCGATGCCGTAAGCCAAGCACCAGTCCAAAGCGGCAATGCCGGTGGTAAAATGCCACCACGTCGGCACTTCCAACACAATCTGGCTGGCAAGCCAGAGATAGCCGTAAAGCACCGCCAGCGGCACCACCGTGCCCACCGCCACCAACAGCAGTTTCATGCGCAGCCGGGCACCCTGGCCTTGCACGCGTTTAGCGAGAAAAGTGGCGATGGCCGTCGGGGTGAGGCCCCAAAACGTCCATTGCGTCCAATCGGTCTCGGGCGAAAACAACCAATGGATCAGCTTGGGTTGAATATCCCAGAACACCATCACGGCCAAAAACACCAGCGACCATCCCAGCCAACCGCCTATCTTATCGCGTTGGTCCAACGGATCGCACTGCTGGAACTGCATCCAGATGCCCAAGGCCGAGAACCAGGTCAGGCCGATTGCGGCCCCCAGCCACGGCCAGGCCACTGGTCGGATGAAGGACAGCATCCCGCCCACCGCCGCAACGAACAACATCAACGACAGCAGCACCAGCAAATTGGTCACCGTCCCCACCAAAGGCTGAGCGACCATGCGCAAGGTATCCGCCGCGCCACTGGGGGCCAAAAAGCGCGAATAGGCGCGCAAATGGCGAAAGGCGGCGGATTCCTGCTGGTAGGCGGTGTGGGCGAACACCGCCGCCATACCCTTTTTCTGGCCTTCGGGCGGGGTGGCGTTCATGGCGTTGAAGCAGCCGCCCGTATAACCGCCGCCCGACACCGTCGACAGATAATGGGACTGATGGAACAGTCCCTTGGCCGCCAGGGACTGCAACACCCCCAGGGAAAAGGTGGCGGAACGGATGCCGCCGCCCGACAAGGCGATGCCGAACAGACTGGGGCGACCCGTCCAAGCTATGTTGGCGGCGTCGGAAAACAGTTCGGCCAACGGATTGGCATCAACGGCAACGCCGTTCAGGGGTCCCCGCAAGTCGGACCACTCGCCCAGCCCCCCCCGTCGCTGCCGCAGATGCTCGATTTCGGCGGCGATGACCGCCTCGAGATCGACCAGCGTGTCCTGCCCGTTCGGATTCACCCCGCCCATGGAACACCCCCATAACGAAATAATCTCCGTAACGATGCAACCTTGGGCATATGAAGTTCAATATATTTCTACCACTTCCCTGAAAATTCTGCCTTGGCCGCCGCTATCTCGGACGGCTATGGTCGGGCCATGACCTACCAGCCCCTGCTCCCCCACCTGGAAACCGCCACCCGTGACGCCGGCAAGGTGATCATGGGCATTTACGCCCAGGACTTCGCCGTCCATTTCAAGGGTGAGAACGATCCGGTCACCGCCGCCGATGCCAAGGCCGAGGCGGTGATCCTGCCGGTATTGCGGGCACTTACCCCCGACATTCCCATCGTCGCCGAGGAAGAAGCCGCCGCCGGACGCATCCCCGCCGTGGGCGACACCTTCTGGCTGGTCGATCCGCTGGACGGAACCAAGGAATTCGTCAAGAAGAACGGCGAATTCACCGTCAATATCGGCTTGATCGCCGGCGGGGTGCCGGTCCTGGGCGTGGTCTATGCCCCGGCGCTGGATATCTTGTGGGCAGGTGGCGACGGTCGGGCCTGGCGCCAGGATGCCCAGGGCCGCAAGACCATCGCCTGCCGTCCGGCTCCGGCCCATGGCGCCATCGTGCTGGATTCGCGCTCGCACCGCGCCGCCGACCGTTTACGGACCTTCCTCGACGGCCTGCCCGACGCGGTGGTTGAAAACGCCGGATCGTCGTTGAAGTTCTGCCGCATCGCCGAAGGGTCGGGGGATTATTACCCCCGCTTCGGCCCCACCTGCGAATGGGACACCGCCGCCGCCCACGCCGTGCTGCTGGCCGCCGGCGGCGAGGTGGTGACCTGGGACGAACGGCCCTTGGCCTATGGCAAGCCGAAATTCCTCAATCCGGACTTTCTCGCCCGCGCCAGGATTTGACCAACCCGGACGGGTTAGTACTACCTGCCCCAAAGAAATAACCACAGACTTTATTGCAGTGCGACAAATACGATTTAGCTGATATTTGTCAATTTGCAGTATTATTGTACTGCCTCCTACTCTCGTTTGCACATCAGGGTGTTCTGATCAACGTGGCCCGCCAGCAGGCCGCGCGCAAACGGGAGGAAACATCATGCCTTGCACCACCGCCCCGGTCCTGACCGGGCGATCCTTGATCGTACCCTTGATCCTGATCCTGATGGCGGGGAATGCCAGTCCGGCTTTCGCCACCAACGGCTATTTTTCCAACGGCTACGGCGCTCCTTCCAAGGCCATGGCCGGGGCCGGCGTCGCCATGGGCGAAGGACCGCTGGCCTCGGCCCAGAACCCCGCCCTGGGCACTGCGGTGGGCAATGTCGCCGGCTTGTGCTTCACCTCGTTCATGCCCCATCGCGACATCACCAACGAGGGGACCGGCGGCCTGAAGAACGGCACCTACGACAGCAAGAACGAGTTTTTCGAGATCGTTTGCGGCGGTGCCAATTACATGGTCGACGACCGCACCTCGGTCGGCCTGCTGATGTTCGGCAATGGCGGCATGAACACCGAATACGACACCAACGTCTTCGTCCCCGGCTTCGGCAGCGGCACCGCGCCGCTGGGCGTCGATCTGGCCCAGGCGTTCTTTTCCTTCAATCTGGCCCATAAGTTCGACAACAATGTCAGCCTGGGCATTGCCCCGGTCCTGGCCGTGCAGCGCTTCAAGGCCTACGGCCTGGAAATGTTCGGACCGATGTCCACCAATTCGACCCACCTGACCGGCAATGGCTATGACTGGTCCTATGGCGGCGGCTTCAAACTGGGCGCCACCTGGGATCCGCTGCCGTGGCTGTCCCTGGGCGCCGCCTATCAGTCGCGCATGTGGATGAGCAAATTCGACAAATATTCCGGCCTGTTCGCCGAACAAGGTGATTTCGACATCCCCTCCTTCATCAACGAAGGCATCGCCATCAAACCGCACCGCGATTGGGCGGTGATGATCGAGCATCAGCGCATCTTCTATGAAGACGTCGCCGCGCTCAGCAATTCCCATGTCCGTGGCTCCAACGCCCTCAACCTGGGCAGCGATGACGGCGGCGGCTTCGGTTGGAACAACATGGATATCTACCGCGTCGGCGTGCAATGGCAGGCCGATCCGGCCCTGGTCCTGCGCACCGGCATCAGCCATGCCAACGAATTCACCAACGGCCAGGAAACCATGTTCAACATCCTGGCACCGGCGACGCCGACCACCCATGTCGGCTTCGGCGGCACCTGGCATATCGACGAGCAATGGTCGCTGACCGGATCCTATGCCCATGCGTTTTCCCATTCCATCAGTGGCGCCAACCCGGCGATGAACGCCAACCAGACCACCAAGCTGCGCATGGACCAGGACGAACTGGCCATCGGCTTTTCCTTCAAGTTCTGACCCTTCCCGCCACCGCCCGGTTTGTTCTATGGTGCGGGCATGAGCCAAACCCTGACCCATGCCCGCATCGAACCGGCCACGCCCTTGTCCGTGGCCGAAGCCGGCGTCCTGCTGCGCGCCGGCCAACTGGTCGCCTTCGCCACCGAAACCGTCTACGGCCTGGGTGGCGACGCCACCAATGACCGGGCGGTCGCCGCCATCTTCGCCGCCAAGGGCCGTCCCAGCTTCAACCCGCTGATCGCTCATGTCGCCGATTTCGACCAAGTGGAAGCCCTGGTCCGGGTGGACGATCGCGCCCGCGCCCTGATGGCCCGCTTCTGGCCCGGCCCGCTGACCCTGGTGCTGCCGCGCGCCGCCCATTCGCCCATCTCGCTGCTGGCCAGTGCCGGGCTCGACACCATCGCCATCCGCATGCCCGACCACGACGTCGCCCGCGCCATCATCCGCGCCGCCGGGCGGCCCATCGCCGCCCCCAGCGCCAACCGCTCGGGCGCGGTCAGCCCGACCACCGCCGCCCATGTGGCGGAAAGCCTGGGGGAACGGGCCGGCCTGATCATCGATGGCGGTCCCTGCCGGGTGGGGGTGGAATCCACCGTCCTCGATTTGTCGACGCCCATCCCCACCGTGCTGCGCCCCGGCGGCGTCACCGCCGAGCAGATCGAGGCGGTATTGGGACAAAAGCCGCAATCCGCCCAGGCCGAGGCCAGTGCCCCCAAAAGCCCCGGCATGCTGGAAAGCCATTACGCCCCGGCCCTGGCCGTGCGCCTGAACGTTGACCAAGCCCGCGCCGGCGAGGCGTTGTTGGGCTTCGGCGCCATGGACTGCACCTTGAACCTGTCACCCACGGGCGACCTGGAAGAGGCCGCCGCCCATCTGTTCGCCATGATGCGCGCCCTTGACCGCCCTGAATTCACCGCCCTGGCCGTCGCCCCCATTCCCGAACACGGACTGGGCGCCGCCATCAACGACCGCCTGCGCCGCGCCGCCGCCCCCCGGAGCTGAACCATGGATGTGCTCAACCAGTTGGCCGCCATCGTCGGCCCCGCCAACCTGCTGACCGAAGACCGCGACCTGGAAAGCTATGTCACCGAGGAACGCGGCCTGTATCGCGGCCAAGCCCTGGCGGTGGCCCGCCCCGCCGACACCGCCCAGGTGGCGGCGGTGGTCACCGCCTGCGCCCAAGCCGGCATCGCCATGGTGCCGCAAGGCGGTAATACCGGCCTGTGCGGCGGCGGCGTGCCGAACCACGGCGCAGTGGTGGTTTCCACCGAACGACTGACCCGCATCCGCGCCGTCGATGCGGTCAATTTCACCCTGGTGGCCGAGGCCGGCTGCGTGCTGGCCGCCGTGCAGCAGGCCGCCGATCAGGCCGGCTGCCTGTTCCCCTTGTCCCTGGGGGCGGAGGGGTCGTGCCGCATCGGCGGCAATCTGTCCACCAATGCCGGCGGCGTCGGCGTGCTGCGCTATGGCAATACCCGCGACCTTGCCCTGGGGCTGGAAGTGGTGCTGGCCGACGGGCGGGTGTGGAACGGCCTGCGATCCTTGCGCAAGGACAATACCGGCTATGACCTGAAACACCTGTTCATCGGCGCCGAGGGCACCTTGGGGATCATCACCGCCGCCAGCCTGAAGCTGTTCCCCAAGCCGCGCGAAATCGCCACCGCCTTCATCGCCCTGCCCGACCCTGCCGCCGGCTTGGCCATCCTGGGCGCGGCGCGGCGGGCTTCCGGCGATCTGGTCACCGCCTGCGAACTGGTGCCACGCATCGGCCTGGAATTGGGGTTGGCCCATGTGCCCGGCCTGCGCGACCCGCTGGACGCCCCCCATCCCTGGTATCTGTTGCTGGAATTGTCGTCGTCGCGCCCGACCGGCCTGCTGGCGGCGCTGGAAGCGATTCTGGCCCAGGCGCTGGAAGACGGCCACGCCGTGGACGCGGTGCTGGCCCAGTCGGGCGACCAGCGCAAGGGGCTGTGGCGTATCCGCGAAGGCGTGCCGGAAGCGCAAAAGAAAGCGGGCGGCTCGATCAAGCATGACGTCGCCGTGCCGGTCAGCCGGGTGCCGGAAATGATCGAGACCTGCACCCGGGCGGTGGAAGCGGCCTTGCCGGGGGTACGCGTGGTCGCCTTCGGCCATATGGGCGACGGCAACATCCATTTCAACCTGAGCCAGCCGGTGGGCGCCGACAAGGCGGGCTTCCTTGATCGCTGGGCCGAGATGAATCGCATCGTTCACGATATCGTCGCCGCCATGGACGGGTCGGTGTCGGCGGAACACGGTATCGGCCAATTGAAGATCGCCGAAATGGCCCGCTACAAGCAGGATGTGGAATTGGACCTGATGCGGGCGGTGAAGGCGGCCCTGGACCCGAGCGGATTGATGAATCCCGGCAAGGTGCTGCCGTCGGCCTGATGCGCCCGTACCGGAGCGTTTGGGCGCCACTGCGCCCCAGCCCAGGATGGCGCACCACCCCCGGGCGAACAGCCTCCTTTAGTATTAACCCCCTCCATCAAACGAACAATTGTTCGTTTACATCCTTGACCATCGTCAACCGGGCTGGAACAATGCTCGGACGAGGGATGCCATACGCGCAGAATCGACCATGCGGGAATGCGTGGATAGACAAAAGCCTCGCTTGATAATACCGTATAGCTATATCTATCGGCTGAGGCCAAAGAATCATAAAAGGGGAAACCATGTCCAAGATCGCTCTGCGCATGATCAGCCTGGCTGCCGCCATGGCCCTGTCCGCCACCGCCTTCGCCCAGGAAGTCGGCACCGCCGCCGAAGCCCAATCCCTGGTCAAGAAGGCCATCGCTCACTACAAGGCGACGGGCAAGGATAAGGCCTGCGCCGATTTCGCCGCCGCCGGCGCCTATCAGGTCAAGGATCTTTACGTGTTCGTCCAGCAATTGGACGGTGCCATGATCTGCCACGGCAAGAATCCGGCCCTGAACGGCAAGAACCTGAGCGGCCTCAAGGATAGTGACGGCACCGCCTTCGTCGCCCAGATGGTCGAGGTGGTGAAGAGCAAGGGCACGGGCTGGGTCGACTACAAGTGGGTCAATGCCGGCACCAAGAAGATCGAGCCCAAATCCAGCTATGTGGAAAAGAGTGACGGAGAGACCTTCATCGGTGCCGGCATCTACAAGCCCTAAGCCCCAAGCCTCCTCCAGCCCCGTCCAGTCCACTCCCCCGACAAAGGCGCCGCCATGCTCGCCCAACGGCTTGCCGACACCCGGCTTGTGGTCAAGGTGACCATTGCCCCCCTGCTGCTGATCGGCTGCATGCTGATCCTGGCGGGTATTTTCCAGGTTTCCATGACCCGGCAAGGGGCGGCGCTCGACGGCGTGCACTATTCCGCCGCCGTCCACGGTCGTTTCGTCGCCAGCGTCGATTCCGGCAGCACCCGTGTCCAGTCCAACGCCTACCGGCTGTTGGGCTGGGCCGGGGCCGGCGTCGAGACCCACAAGGTCCAAGCCCTGGAAAAGACCATCCGCGCCGATTCGGCGGCGCTGGTGGATCGCGTCCGCGCCTTCGCCGCCACCGTCGACGACCCCGAGGACAAGGCCCTGATCGCCCCCATCGTCCCGGCCATGGAAGCCTTCCACAGGGCGGTTCTGGACGTGGCCGACATGGCGGCGCTGGATCCGGTCACCGGCCTGATCATGATGACCTCGGCCGAGATCGAATACGACAAACTGCAAAAGCTGGTGGCCGAATTGGTGAAGGCCAATTCCGCCCGAACCGATCAATCCTATGACCAGGCCCAACAGGTGGCGTCGGCGGCCAGCTTCCAGTATTTCGCCGTCTTCGCCGCCTGCCTGCTGGTGGGGGGTGGCCTGGCCGTGCTCGCCACCCGGATGATTTCACGCCCGGTGGTCGAGATCACCGAGGTGATGAACAGCCTGGCCGATGGTCAGATGTCGGTCGAGGTTCATTCCCAGGAACGCAAGGACGAGATCGGCGCCATGGCCCGGGCGGTGGCGGTGTTCCAGCAAGGCATGCGCCGCGCCCGGACGCTGGAAGAGGAAAAACAGGCGCAAGCCGCAGCCAGCGCCGAACGCAGCGCCCGCCGCGAATCACTGACCGAAAACTTCAACGCCGCCATGGAGCACATGTTGGATACGGTGATGACCACCGTCCAGCACGTCCATTCCAGTTCCAATGGTTTGCAGGAAAACGCCGCCCGCACCAGCCGGCAGGGCTCGGCCGTGGCCGAGGCCGCAGCCGGCGCCGCCGCCAATGTCGACACCGTCGCCGCCGCCGCCGAACAGTTGGGCGCCTCGGTCCAGGAGATTGCCCGCCAGATCGCCTGTACGGTGGACATCACCGCCGACGCCGTCCATGGCGCCCAGGCGGCCAATACCACCATGGCCAGCCTGGATGAATCGGCCAAGCGGATCGGCGAGGTGGTGCAATTGATCCAACAGATCGCCAGCCAGACCAATTTGCTGGCCTTGAACGCCACCATCGAAGCGGCGCGGGCCGGTGACGCCGGCAAGGGCTTCGCCGTGGTCGCCAATGAAGTCAAGTCCTTGGCCAACCAGACGGCCAAGGCCACCGAAGAGATCACCAACCAGATCGCCTCGGTCCAATCGGCCACCCACGACGCGGTGGCCCGCATCCGCACCGTCGGCGACACCATCGACAAGGTCAGCGGCATCGTTTCCTCCATCGCCTCGGCGGTGGAAGAGCAATCGGCCGCCACTCAGGAAATCGTCCGTTCGGTCCAGCAGGCAGCGGAAGGCAACGGCGAGGTCACCCGCAACATCGCCGACGTTTCCCGAGCCGCCGAAGAAACCGGGACCATGGCCCGATCCATGTTCAGCGCCGCCAACGAATTGCTGGGCGAGGCGGAAAAGCTGCGGGGCGAAGTTTCCAGCTTCCTGTCCAGCATGCGCAGCTGAGGCGGTTTTCAGCCCCGACCAGATTCCCTTTGGTCGGGGCGCCCCGGCTGTCTATAATCCGCCCCGTGATGATGGGAATTACGCGCTATTTTCTGCGACAACTGGCGGTGGGGATGCTGTTCGTCTCCGCCGCGCTGACCTGTGTCTTGTGGCTGACCCAGTCGCTGCGCCTGATCGAGATGATCGTCAACCAAGGCATTTCGGTGGCCACCTTTCTGAAGCTGACCGGCATGCTGATGCCCACCTTCCTGGTGGTGATCATTCCCATCGCCCTGTTCGCGGTGATCTTGTTCACCTACAACAAGCTCAACAGCGACCGTGAATTGGTGGTTCTGCGCGCCGCCGGCCTGTCCAACTGGGCGTTGGCCAAGCCGGCTCTGATCCTGGCCGGAGCCGCCACCCTCCTGGGCTATGTCCTGGCCCTGTGGATCATTCCGCAGACCGTGCAGAACTTCCGCGAGGTACAGTGGTCCATCCGCAACGACATCTCCAACCTGCTGTTGCAGGAAGGCACCTTCAACAAGTTCGGCCAAGGCGTGACCATCTATGTGCGCGCCCGCACGTCCGAGGGCGAGTTGCTGGGGCTGCTGGTCCATGACAAGCGGTCGCCGACCAAACCGGTGACGCTGATGGCGGAAAAGGGTGCCCTCGTCTTCACCGAGACCGGGCCGCGCATCCTGATGGTCAACGGCAACCGCCAGCAATTGCCGGATGGAACCGGGCAATTGTCGGTGCTGAATTTTGATTCCTATACCATCGACCTGAGCATGAGCGGCGGCGACAGAGGCACCCGATTCCGCGATGCACGCGAATTATCGGTGACCGAACTGCTGAATGCCGACGAAGCCCGCATGGGCCTCACCGATTACCGCCGGGCCAAGGTGGAACTGCATCAGCGCCTGACCTCGCCGCTTTACAGCCTGGGATACGCCCTGATCGCCCTGGCCACCTTGCTGACCGCCGGTTTCGACCGGCGCGGCCAGACCGTCACCATCCTGACCGCCATCGGCCTGATGGTCGGCGTCCAGGCCGCCGTGCTGGGACTGGCCAATCTGTCGGCCTCGAAACCGGTTTTCCTGCCCCTTCTTTATGTTCTTGCCTTGCTGCCTCTGGCCCTCGGCCCCTGGGTGCTGTTACGGTCGCCGCGTCTTTCGTCCTTCCGCCGCGCCGTCGCGGCCCAACCGGCTTAGGAAAAGCAACCCCCGATGCGGATTCTGCGCCCCGCCTTTCTGACCGCTTCGCTGATTGCCGCCGGCCCCGCCCAGGCCGCGTCCCCCGCCGATGTGGGATCGTGGGGCGATGCCTGGGGCGAGAATGGTACCGCCGTGCCGTCCCCCGCGCGCGCGCGCGTCTCGGCTCCGGCGCCGATACCGGCGGTGCCAACGGTCCGTGCCGCAGCCATGCCGACAGGACCGGCTCCGTCCGACGTGGGCGGCTGGGGCGACGCCTGGGGTCCCCAGCAGAGCGCGCCCCCCGCCGCGCCGCGGCAGATACCAAATACCGCCGCGCCGCGGCAAATTCAAAATACCGTCGCGCCGCGGGTGGAGACTCCGCGTATGGCCGCCCCAGCCGGTGCCATGCCCGCCGGCCCCCGACCTGGTGATATCGGCGGCTGGGGCAATGCCTGGAACAACGAGCAGGCGACCAGCCAGCCGATTTCCGCCCCACGCCCGGCAGTTCCTCCCTCAACCGCCGCCGCCCCGCCGCTGGCGGCTTCGTCCCTGCCAAGCGTGTCGGTGGCCGAGGATCAGCGTCTGTCGGTGGGCGCACAAGTCCCTACCGGCCCCGGCCAAAGCCAAGAGCCGGTGCAGTTGACCGCCGACCAGATCACCCATGACCGCGAATTGGGCATCGTCACCGCCAAGGGCCGGGTGGAGATCGCCCAGATCAATCGCACCTTGGTGGCCGACACCGTCAGCTACAACCTGAAGCAGGACGTCATCGCCGCCTCCGGCAACGTCATCATCACCGAGCCCGGGGGCGAGGTGGTGTTCGCCGATTATTTTGAACTGACCGGCGATTTCAAGGATGGCGTCGCCAGCGAAATCAAGGTCATCCTGGCCGATTCGTCCCGTCTGGGGGCGGTCAGCGGCACCCGCATCGGCGGCAACCGCACCGATTTCGACAAGGCCGTCTATACCGCCTGCCAGCCCTGCCGCCGCGACCCCAGCCGCCGCCCGCTGTGGGAACTGAAGGCCGAGCGGGTCACCCACAACCAGGCCGACCAGGAAATCGAATACCGCGACGCCTGGCTGGAATTCGCCGGCATACCGGTGTTGTACACGCCCTATATGGCCCATCCCGATCCGACCGTGCGCCGCCGCACCGGCTTCCTGATGCCCAGCGCCGGCCTGTCGTCCAACCTGGGCACCAATGTTTCGGTCCCCTATTTCTGGGCCATCGACACCAACCAGGATGTGACCTTCACCCCGCGCTTCCTGTTCCCCTCGTCCAGTTCCACATCGGTGCCGGATCTGGACAACCAGGGCCGCTCGGTGCTGCAACGCGTGGTGCTGGCCGGGGAACACCGTTGGGCCGGAATGAACGGCGAAACCAGGACCAATGCCAGCCTGACCGCCGACAGATACACCGCCGACCTGCGCGGCCACGTGGATGCCCACGGTCGCTTCGACCTCAGCAATGTGTGGCGGACCGGCTATGACGTGCAGCGGTCCAGCGACGACACCTATACCGGCATCTACGGCTATTCATTTCAACGTAATCAGCCATGGCTGACCTCGCGCCCCTATGTCGAGGGCTTTGGGCGCCGCAACTACGCCCTCTTGGAAGGTTTTTCCTATCAGGGTTTGCGTGAACAGGATGATCTGGGGATTTCACCGCTGGTCCTGCCCCACGCCACCTTCAGCCATGTGAGCATGCCGTCGTCACGCGGCGGCTATTGGAGCGTCGATGCCGACACCCTGACCTACGCCCGCAGCGAAGGTCTGTCGGCCAACCGCCTGTCCACCCAACTGGCCTGGAACCGCCCGTTCGTCGGTCGCATGGGCGACATGACCAACCTGAGCACGTCGCTGCGTGGCGATGCCTATCACGCCGACCACCTGGACAACGACGATGGGTCGGCCAATACGGGGCGCGTCATTCCGCAGGTGGCGGCGACATGGCGCCAGCCGTTCATCCGGCGCAACGCCACCCTGCCCCAGGTGCTGGAACCCATGTTGATGATCGCCGCCAGCCCCAATGGCGGCAATCCGCGCAAACTGCCCAACGAAGATTCGCAGACCTTCGAGTTGGATGAAATCAACGCCCTGATGCCCAATCGCATGACCGGATTGGATCGGGTCGAAGGCGGTGTCCGTGGCGGCTATGGCCTGCGTTGGGCGGCCTATCCCTGGCGCGGTGGCTTCATCAACGCCCAGGTGGCCCAGGGCTGGCGGGCACGCAAGGACAGCACCTTTGCCCCCGGCCAGGGCTTCGATGATTATCTGTCCGACTACGTGGGCCGTTTCGACATCGCTCCCGCCGGCAACATTTCCTTGCTCAACCGCGTGCGGCTGGATAGGGAGACGCTGGCCCTGCGCCGCAATGAAAACACGCTGGTCATCGGCTCGCCCCTGCTACAGCTTGCGACCACGTATCTGATGCTGGAAAAATCGGGCGACAGCGCAGCGGCTTTCGATCGCCGGCATGCGTTGGTCAACACCCTCAGCAGCCGGATATCGCGCCATTGGATGGCCTCGGCCAGTGTCAGTTCCAACCTGCTGGACGGTGGCGACATCCAAAGCTGGGGCGCCAAGGCCACCTATGCCGACGAATGCTTCGCCTTTGTTTCCGATTTCAGACGAACCACGACCAGTGACCGTGACGATTATTCCGGCTATCAATTGACCTTCAACATCGTCTTCAAGACGCTGGCCGATTTGCCGCTCAATGTATTCTGATGGTCCTCTCCAGATGCTTGACTGCCCCACCCGACCGGAAGGACATGGCATGTTTTCTCGAATCGTCCTGACCTGTGCCACCGCCGCCCTCGCCCTGACCTTGTGGTCGGGGGCCCAGGCCCAGATGCTGGATCGGGTGGTGGCGGTGATCAACGACGAAGCCGTTTCCTATCGCGACGTCGAGGCCCGGGTGCGTTTGGCCCTGGTATCGTCGAATATTCCGGATTCGCAGGAAGCGCGGCAACGCGTCGTGCCGCAGGTGCTGCGCAAGATGATCGACGAGCGCCTGCAATTGCAGGAAGCGCAACGCCTGAACATCGTGCTGTCCAACGCCGATGTCGACGGCGCCATCGCCACCATCGAACACCAGAGCCGCATGCCCAAGGGCGCGTTGCTGTCCAATCTTGCTCGCCAGGGCGTCGACCCGGCCCGGGTGCGCGAACAGATCCGCGCCGACCTCACCTGGATGCGCCTGGTCACCCGCGTGATCGGCCCACAGATCCGTATCGGCGAGGAGGAGGTGAACGACCGCCTGCAAAGCCTGTCCGAACGCCAGGGCCTGCGCGAAGTTCGCGCCGCCGAAATCTTCCTGCCGGTGGAAAGCCCGGATCAGGAAGCGGAAGCCCGCGCCCTGGGCGAGCGCTTGCAGGAAGGCCTGCGCCAGGGTACGCCGTTCCAATCATTGGCGCGGCAATTCTCGCGCTCGCCCACTTCGTCCAACGGCGGCCTGCTGGGCTGGGTGTCCCAGGGCATGGTCGACGACGAAGTGGCGGCGGTGTTGGAAACCATGGATCGTGGCCAGACCTCGCCCCTGGTGCGCGCCGCCACCGGTTTCTACCTGCTTCAGGTGCTGGAAACCCGGATCATCGGCCAGACCATCAACGCCGAGGACAGCACGGTCACCATCGCCCGCATGACCCTGCCGATTCCCGCCGGGGCGCCGCCCAAGACGGAACTGATGGAACGGGCCTTTGCCCTGACCCGCAATGCCAAGAGCTGCGCCGAGTTCGACGCCTTGGCCGCCAAGGCCGGGGCACCGGTTCCGCCCCGCCAGGGGCCGGTGCGCATCGGCGAATTGCCCGCCGAAATCAAGGGCATGGTCGCCGGCATGGTCGCCAATCAGGTCGGCGTGCCCATGGATATGCCGCAAGGCATCATGGTGCCCATGGTTTGTTCGCGCCAGGATGCCCTGGTGGTGTCGCCGCCCACCGCTGAACAGGTGCGCCGCCAGATCGAGGATGAGCGTCGCGACATGCTGTCGCGCCGGTATCTGCGCAACCTGCGCCGTGCCGCCTTCATCGACGTACGCATGTGAGAACAGGGCCATGACCAAGCCTTTGCCCCTGGCCCTGACCATGGGCGAGCCGGCTGGGATCGGCGGCGAACTGACCCTGAAGGCATGGCTGCGGCGCCAGGATCTGACACATCCGTTCCTGGCCATCGATGACCCCGACCGCCTGCGATCCATTGCCCAGTCCCTGGGCTGGGATGTTCCCGTCACCGTCATCGCCGCCGCCGAACAGGCGGTGGAGGTCTTTGCCGATGCCTTGCCGGTGCTGCCGCAACCCCTGGTCCGGGCGATCAAGGCCGGCTGCCCCGACCCGGCCAATGGCAGCGCCGTCATGGCCTCGATCGAGCGGGCGGTGATGTTGACCCGGGCCGGCGATACCGCGGCCATGGTCACCAACCCCATCCACAAGGCGGTGCTGTATCAGGCCGGCTTCGCCTTTCCCGGCCACACCGAATATCTGGCCCATCTGCTGGGCGTCGACGGCGCCGAGGTGATGATGCTGGCCTGTCCGCTTTTGCGCGTGGTGCCGGTGACCATCCATGTGTCGCTGGCCCAGGCGGCGGCGGGGCTGACCACCCGGGCCATCATCCATGCCGGCCAAGTCACCGCCTGGGCGCTGCGCCGGGATTTCGCCATCGATGCCCCGCGTCTGGCGGTGGCCGGCCTCAACCCCCATGCCGGCGAAAACGGCGCCATGGGGCACGAAGATGCTGATGTCGTCGCCCCGGCGGTGGCCGCGCTCAAGGCCCAAGGCATCGACGCCAGCGGGCCGCTGCCCGCCGACACCTTGTTCCACGCCCGCGCCCGCGCCGGTTACGACGCGGCGCTTTGCATGTACCATGATCAGGCGCTGATCCCGATCAAGACCATCGATTTCGACGGCGGCGTCAACATCACCTTGGGTCTGCCGATCATCCGCACCTCGCCCGACCACGGCACCGCCCTTGCCCTGGCCGGTACCGGCCAAGCGGTGGAAACCAGCCTGATGAACGCCCTGAACATGGCCGCCTTGATGGCCGCCAACCGGAGCCGCCCGCATGGCTGAGCCGCTGCCCCCCTTGCGTGACGTGCTCAATGCCCACGGCCTGACCGCGCGCAAATCCCTGGGCCAGCACTTCCTGCTGGATCTCAATCTGACCGGTCGTATCGCCCGCGCCGCCGGCAATCTGGCGGTGGGCACCACCATCGAGATCGGCCCCGGCCCCGGCGGCCTGACCCGGGCCTTGCTGGACAACGGCGCCCGCCACGTCATCGCCATCGAACGCGACGACCGCGCCATCGCCATCCAGAATGAAATCGCGGCCGCCTATCCGGGCCGGCTCGAGATCATGGCCGCCGACGCCCTGGAGGTGGAGGCCGCCGCCTTGGGCGAGGCGCCGCGCCGCATCGTCGCCAACCTGCCCTATAACATCTCCACCGTCCTGCTGTTGGCGTGGCTGCGGCGCATCGACGCCTTCGAGAACCTGACCCTGATGTTCCAGAAGGAAGTGGTGGACCGTCTGGCCGCCGCCCCGCGCAGCTCCGATTACGGGCGGCTGTCGGTAATCACCCAATGGCTGTGCGACGTGCGTCCGCTGTTCAACGTGGACAAGCGCGCCTTCACCCCGCCGCCCAACGTCATGTCGACGGTGGTGCAGTTGGTCCCACGGTCGCACCCCTTGGCCCCGGCCCGCATGGAAACCCTGGAAAAGGTTACCGCCGCCGCCTTCGGCCAACGGCGCAAGATGCTGCGCTCGAGTCTGAAATCCCTTGGCCCGGTCGAGGACATGCTGGCCGCCACCGGCATCGCCGGCACCGCCCGCGCCGAGGAATTGACGGTTGCCCAATTCTGCGCTTTGGCCGAGTATTTGGACCGTCCGCAACCACAATAGGCGTGGTAAGGTCAGGGTATGAGCACCTCTTCCGTCCCGCGCCGCCGACCAAGCCCGGCCGATATCGTCGGTATTCCGGCCGAGCACTTGGTCGCAATGCTGGATCATGTGCTGGCGACGGACGCCCTGCAAACACCACCCTCCGCCGGCTTACTGGGCATCGTCCGCACTCTCGGCGACGCCATGGCGCACGATCACGGCCACAGCCAGGATGGCCATGGCGACGATACCGGCCATGAAGACATCCTGCCGCAATTGCGGGTGGTCACCGCCATGCTGGAACGGGCCGTCCCCAACGACAGCGCCCCCTTGCCCCCGCCATTTCAGGAGATGGACGCGGTCGAACGCCGCCGACGTCGGCGCCGCAAGGAAGTGAGTCTGCGCCACCGTCCGCCGGACACCCTGCCGCCACCGTCGGCACAGGCGGAAAACGATCGCCTTTTGCTGGAAGAAATCGGCACCCCGATCAACTCTCCCGACGGCGGTTGGACCGCCGAGCCCGCGCCATCGGTGCCCGAACCGCCGCCGCAGGATATCCCGCCCCTGCCCGCCGCCCCGCTGACCGACGAGGTGATGGAATCCTTCATCCCCGCCGAACCACCGGCACCGGCACCGCCGCCTACCATCAAGGTGCATCAGCCGAAGCGACGCAAACGGGTGGTGCCCCCGGCCCAACCGGTCGAACAGAGCCAGCCCGCACCGGTTATCACCGCCGCCATGGAACCGCCGCCGCTGCCGCCGAGCGAAGTGGAAGGCTTGAAAATCAAGCTGAAACCCAAGCGCAAGCGCATGCCGGCGCCACCCGAACCGCCGCCTGTTGCCGCAGCCCCCGCAATTCCGGAACCGGAGCCGGAACCAGAACCCGTCTTCCTCGCTCCGCCGGAACCGCAGCCGGAACCAGAACCCGTCTTCCTCGCCCCGCCGGAACCGGAGCCGGAACCAGAACCCGTCTTCCTCGCCCCACCGGAACCGGAGCCGGAGCCGGAGCCCGTCTTCCTCGCCCCGCCGGAACCGGAGCCGGAGCCGGAGCCCGTCTTCCTCGCCCCGCCGGAACCGCAGCCGGAGCCGGAGCCCGTCTTCCTCGCCCCGCCGGAACCGGAGCCGGAGCCGGAGCCAATCATCGACGTAGCACCACCGTCCTTGTTGGCCGTGCGGGTCGAGGCGATCATTGCCGCGTACCATCCCGCCGCCGCGCCGCTGCCGCTCAAATCCTGCGAAGATTCGGATCTGCCTGCCGACCGTGATGCCTTGGCCGCCCTGCTGGACGATCACGGGCCGGATTCCGATTTCGCCGCCCTTGATCTGCTGTACAAATGCTGGGGCAAGGTCACCCAGTCCAGCTCCAGCCGCGCCTTACTGGCGGTCGCCCATCAGCTCAGCCGTAATTTCGGCCTCCCCGGCAAATTGCCCATGGCCTCGTGCAAGGCCTGGAAGATGCTGGACTGCACCACCTTCGCCCCCGAACTGGCGCAAAGACTGGCCGATGTCGGGCAGTTCATCGCCGATTGGCAAAAGACCCAGCGGGTCTTCCTGATCCTGGAATACAGCGAGATCGAACTGATCGAGCATCTGTTCGAGGCCCTGTCCCCCGCCGATTATTCCAGCCAATTGGCCGAGGTGATGAACTACAAGGTGCTCTCCAACCGGCGCATGGGCCTGCTGCGCCGTATTCCTGCCCGGGCACGGCGACAGACCCAAGGCCTGCCGCCCGAGCGCAAGGAAGAAGCCCTGCTCATCCAGGCCCATTACAAGACCTTGCTGGAACGCATCGCCGATCCGCGCGGCTTCGCCCCCATCGTCGAGGTGGCCGGCAAGATGATCGAGGAAATGGAAAAGCTGATGAAGCAGACCGCCGGCGCTCAACAATTGCCCGGCCCCCCCGGCGGCGGACAGTCGCTGGGCCGCATCGGTTAGACTCCGCCCTTCCCCCCTACTGCGCGATTGATGAGCGTCAAAGATTTGACCATATCTTTCTTGTGGAATAAGCTGGATTGTGCAATTCATTATCAACCGCACAAATCCAGGATATGGGATATGGACCCAGGACAAGGACGACACACCCGATGATCGACAAGACCGCCTTCGTCTCGGTCCTGCCGGGGCGGATTCGCCTGCGCCACCCGCTGTTACGCGATGCGGGCCGCCATCGGGACTTGATCGCGCGGCTGCTGCCGCTGGCCCAGGTCGAGGGCAACCCGGCCATCGGCTCGCTGCTGCTGCGCTTTGATCCCACCGACACCGGTATGGAAACCCGCATCCGCGCCGAGGTGGCGGCGGTGCTGCCCATCGATCCGTCCCCCCTGCCCGCCGCCCGGTCGGCGCCGCACAGGGGCAAGCGCATCGCCCTGCCGCAACCGCACAAGGCCAAATGGCAGATCAACCGGGCCGCCAAGATCGGCGCGGTGGCCAGCATGGCGGTGTCCCTGGCCGCCCTGGGCACCAGCCGGAAATTACATGCCCAGGCCGGCGCCCTATTCGTGCTGATGATGTTGACCCATATGGCGGTCCATTGGCGCCGCACCTTCAAGTAAAGGGACCGTCGCCCGTGTCCGTGGATCTGGATTTCCCCCTGCTGCGTTTCGCCCGCGCCCTCACCGTCGCCCATCACATCCCCGGTCGCATCCGCCTGAAGCTGACCGGAGGGCTGGAGGCCGACCTGATGGCCCAGGCCGCTACCGCCAAACGCTTCGGCCAGTCCCTGGGGGCCATGCCGGGCATCGGCGCCATCAACCTGAACCCGTTGGCGAAATCCTGCACCATCGAATACGACCCCAAGGTCATCCCCGCTTCCGCCTGGGATGGCCTGCTGTCCGGGCAAGACGCCCCGGGCAGCGAAATTCTTCTGCAAACCTTGGTGAATGCCGCCAAGGCCTGAGCCAGAAAAGGAGTCGACCATGTTGCCTTTTCTTACCTTCGCCTCCGGCATCGTCGCCGGGATCATCGGCGTCAAACTGCTGAAAAACGTCAAAGCCCCGGACTCGCTCGGCACGATGGGCGACAAGGCCCGCAGCGGCCTGGACAAGGCCCAGGCGGGCCTGCGCGACGCCACCGTCTCCGGCTTGTCGGCCCTTGAGAAATCCTCGGCCAGCTTGCGCACCAAGCTGACCCCGGAAGAGCCGGCGGCGCCCGAACCCGCCGCCGTTCCGGTGACCAAGGCGGCGCCGCGGCGCAAGGTGACGGCGAAGAAGCAAGCCGTCGCCGCGTCCCCCCCGATCGATGCCAAGCCCGAGTCCGATTCGTGAGGAAGGGCAAGGGTAAGGCCAAAGCCGCCGCCGCCCTGGCGCCGGTGGAACTGGCCGGCAATTTCACCCGTGGCCTGATCGCCACCGGCCTGCTGGCGGCTATCCAGGATCGCTGGAGCCATGAAAAGCCGTCCAACCGCAAGGTGCTGCGTCTGGCCCTGCAAGGCGGTGCCGCCCTGGCCGCCGGCATCGCCGCCGCCGAATCCCTGCGCCGGGGCGATTATGCCCGCGCCCTGATCGCCGTTGCCGGCGGCGCCGTCGGCGTCGGCGTCGCCGAGATGCTCCTGAACCCCACCCACACCCCCGCCGAGGAGGCCGAAATTGGCTAAGAAGAACAAGCAGAAGCAGGCGAAGAAGGGCCTGAAGCGCCGCGACCTTGAACAGATGATGGCCCTGCACATGGGCCAGGGGCAGAATCAGGGAATGCTGGCCGGTCTGGGCCGCCTGCTGCCCCAGGGCCGCGGCGAACAATTCCTGTTGGGCCTGCTGATGGGCGGCGGCGCCGCCTATGTGCTGTCGGATGAGGAGTTGCGCGGCAAGCTGTTCAAGGGCGCCCTCAAGGCCTATGCCGGCATGATGGGCGGCGTCGCCGAGATGAAGGAACAACTGGCCGACCTGCAAGCGGAAGTCCAGGCCGAGCAGACCGGCGCCCTATGAGCGGCGCCCCGTGGCTGCGCTCGGTGGCGGTGGTCCACCGCCTGCCCGGTCGCATCCGCCTACGCTACCATCGCCACCCCGAGGCCCCCGTTCAAGGCGCGGCGCTGGAGGCGGCGGTCTGTCTGCTGGACGGGGTCGAGAGCGCCCGCGTCAACGGCCGCGCCCGCTCGCTGGTGATCCACTTCGACCCGGCCCTGACCGATAGCGACCGTGTGGCCGCCGCCGTGGCCGGGCTCGGCCTGGATGACATCGTCGCCAAGGCGGCCAGGGCCGATGACGGCAAGGCGGCGGTGGCCGTCGCCTTGGCCGTGCTGCTGGGCACCAATGCCCTGCCCATGGGGTTGCGCCTGCCGGTCAGCCTGCATTCGGCCTTGCCGCTGTTGCATCACGCCGCCGCCGATTATGGCGAGAACGGCATCACCAGCCATGTGCTTGAGGCCATGGCGGTGTCCATCTCGCTGGCCCGGTCCGACTTCACCGCCGCCAACACCACCACCTTCATGCTGGCTTTGGGCGAATACATGGAAAACTCCATCGCCCGCCGCTCCGACGATTTGCTGAAACACCTGCTGCGCCCGACCAGCGATCAGGTCTGGGTGCTGAAGGACGGGGTCGAGGTGCGGATCCCGGCGACCGAGGTGGCGGTGGGGGACACCGTGGTGGTGGGATCGGGCTCGGTCATTCCCGTCGACGGCACCGTGCTGACCGGCGAGGCCACCGTCAACGAGGCGGCCATGACCGGTGAAAGCGTCGCCGTGGTCAAGGGCCGCGGCGATTCGGTGCTGTCGGGCACGCTGATGGAGGAAGGCCGCCTCGGCATCTATGCCGAGCAGGTGGGCAGCCGCACCGCCGCCGCCCGCATCGCCGATTATGTGGAGCAATCGCTGACCGCCAAGAGCGAAGCCCAGATCGAGGCGGCCAAACTGGCCGACCAGTTGGTGCCCGGCGTGCTCAAGCTGGCCGGCGCCTCGGCCCTGATCACCGGCAACTGGCGCAACGCCGCCTCGGTGTTGCAAGCCGATTATTCCTGCGCCCTCAAGCTGGCCACGCCGGTGGCCTTCAAATCGGCCATGTTCGACGCCGGTCGCGCCGGCATCCTGGTCAAGGGCGCCACCGCGCTGGAACGTCTGGCCAGCGCCGACACCTTCATCTTCGACAAGACCGGCACCCTGACCACCGGCATGCTGGAGATCACCGATTCCATCGCCTTCGATGCCGCCTTCAGCGCCGAAGACCTGATCTGTCTGGCCGCCTCGGTCGAGGAGCATTATTTCCACCCCCTGGCCCTGGCCGTGGTCAACGCCGCCAAGGCCACCCACAATCACCATTTCGACCATGCCGAGGTGCAGTTCATCGTCGCCCATGGCGTCGCCAGCGTCATCGACGGTAAGCGCGTGGTGGTGGGCTCGCGCCATTTCATCCAGGAGGACGAAGGTATCGACATCACCTTGCATCAGCCGGTGATCGACCGCCTGTACCACCAGGGCAAGACCCTGCTGTTCATCGGTTATGGCGGCACGCTGCTGGGTATCCTGGCCTTGAAGGATTCCATCCGCGCCACCAGCGCCGAAACCATCGCCCGCCTGCGCCGGGCCGGGGCCAAGCGCATCCTGCTTTTGACCGGCGATCACCGCGACCGTGCCGCCGATCTGGCCGCCGAATTGGGGCTGGACGACTTCCACGCCGAACTGATGCCCGAGGACAAGGCCGAGATCATCGCCCGCCTCAACCAGGACGGCGCCCGCATCGCCTTTGTCGGCGACGGCATCAACGACGCCCCGGCCCTGGCCGGCGCCCATGTGGGCATCGCCATGCAAAAGGGCGCCGACATCGCCCGACTGACCGCCGACATCGCCCTGTTGGAAGACGACATCGGACGCGTCGCCGACGCCAAGGAACTGGCCAACGCCGCCATGGCCCGCATCGCCGGCAATTATCGCCTGACCGTGGGCCTGAACACCGGCATCCTCGGCCTGGCGGCCTTGGGCCTGCTGTCGCCCATCGCCACCGCGCTTTTGCACAACGGCACCACCATCGGCATCCTGCTCAACGCCTTGCGCCGGCTGATGCCGAGTAGCAAATCCCGATGAGTCGACCTCATCGGGATCTACTATTATTCAGCAGCCTGCGGCCAAGCCTTTATTCAGCAGCCTGCGGCTGGTCCTTCATTCAGCAGCCTGCGGCTGCAGGGGCGCCTCCACCTCGTCCGGCACCTCGATGGCATGGGTGCTCTGGTGGTGATGCAGGGGGCGGTTGCCGGCCATGGCCCGGATCAGCACGTAAAACACCGGGGTGAGGAAGATGCCGAAGGCGGTCACCCCCAGCATGCCGGCGAACACCGCCACCCCCATGGCATGGCGCATCTCGGCCCCGGCCCCGGTGGACAGCACCAACGGCACCACGCCCATGATGAAGGCCAACGAGGTCATCAGGATGGGCCGCAGCCGTAGCCGCGCCGCCTCGATCGCCGCATCGCGTGGCGAACGTCCGGCCAGTTCCAACTCGCGGGCGAATTCCACGATCAGAATGGCGTTCTTGGCCGACAGCCCCACCAACACGATCAAGCCGATCTGGGTGAAGATGTTGTTGTCGCCGCCGGTCAACCAAATGCCGGTCATGGCCGCCAGCAGGCTCATGGGGACGATCAGGATGATGGCGATGGGCAGGGTCAGGCTTTCGTACTGCGCCGCCAGCACCAGGAACACCAGCAAGATGGCCAGCGGAAAGATGATCAGGGCGGAATTGCCGGCGATGATCTGCTGATAGGTCAGGTCGGTCCATTCAAAGGTGAAGCCCTTGGGCAGGGTTTCCGCCGCGATGCGTTCCACCACCGCCTGCGCCTGGCCAGAGGAAAAGCCGGGCGCGGCGGCGCCGCTGATATCGGCGGACAGGAAACCATTGTACCGCATGGCCCGTTCCGGCCCGGCGGCGGGCTTGACCGTCAACAGCGCGGCCAACGGCACCATCTCGCCGCTGCTGGCGCGCACCTTCAGCTTGCCGATGTCGTCGGCATGGGCGCGATAGGGGGCGTCGGCCTGCACCCGCACCGAATAGGTCCGACCGAACTGGTTGAAATCGTTGACGTACAGGCTACCCAGATAAATCTGCAAGGTGTCGAAGATATCGGTCACCGCCACCCCCAATTGCCGCGCCTTGGTGCGATCGACATCGGCATAAAGCTGCGGCACGTTGACTTGGTACGAGGTGAACAGATTGGCCAGTTCCGGCGCCGGCCTTGCCTTGGCGAGGAATGCCTTCACCGCCCCGTCCAGGGCTTCGTACCCCTGCGACGCCCGGTCCTCGACCTGCAGCTTGAAGCCGCCGGTGGTGCCCAGGCCTTGTACCGGCGGCGGCGGGAACATGACGACGAAGGCGTCTTGCAGTCCGGCATATTTGCCGTTGAGCCGCCCGGCGATGGCCCCCGCGCTCATCCCCGCCTCGGTCCGCTGCTCAAACGGCTTGAGAGCTGCGAAGACGATGCCGGAATTGGTGGAATTGGTGAAGCCGTTGATCGACAGACCGGGGAACGAGATGGCGTGCTCGATGCCCGGATCGTCCATGGCGATCTGGCTCATGTCGCGGATCACCTGTTCGGTGCGATCCAAGGTGGCGCCGTCGGGAAGCTGGGCGAAGCCGATCAGGTATTGCTTGTCCTGCATGGGGACGAAGCCGCCGGGCACCGCCTGGAACAGGCCATAGGTCACCCCCACCAACCCCAGATACAGCCCCATCATCAGCACCTTGCGCGACACCACCCGACCCAGGCCGACGCCATACGCCCGGGTGCCGCGACCGAAGGCGCGATTGAAGCCGCGGAACAGCCAGCCCAGGGCAGCATCCATGGCCCGGGTCAGCCGGTCCTTGGGGGCGTCGTGGCCCTTCAGCAGCAAGGCGGCCAAAGCCGGCGACAGGGTCAGCGAATTGACGGCGGAAATCACCGTGGAAATGGCGATGGTCAGGGCGAATTGCTTATAGAACTGCCCCGACAAGCCGCTGATGAAGGCCAAGGGCACGAACACCGCCACCAGCACCAGGGCGATGGCGATGATCGGCCCCGACACTTCGCGCATGGCCCGATAGGTGGCGTCCTTGGGCGCCAGCCCGGCCTCGATGTTGCGTTCGACGTTTTCCACCACGACGATGGCGTCGTCGACGACGATGCCGATGGCCAGCACCAGCCCGAACAGCGACAGGGCGTTGACCGACACCCCCAGCAGATGCATGACGGCGAAGGTGCCGACCACCGACACCGGCACCGCCAGCAGCGGGATGATCGACGCCCGCCAGGTCTGCAGGAACAAGATGACCACCAGCACCACCAGCAGCACCGCTTCCAGCAAGGTGTGGATCACCGATTTGATCGAGGCGCGGACGAACTGGGTGGGATCGTAGACGATGGAATAATCCACGCCCTCGGGCATATACGACTTCATCTCGGCCATGGTGGCGCGGACATTGTCGGAAATGGCGATGGCATTCGAGCCCGGCGCCTGGAAGATGGGGATGGCCACCGCCGATTTGTTGTCCAACAGCGAGCGCAAGGCATAGCTGGCCGCGCCCATCTCGATCCGTCCCAGGTCGCGCAGCCGGGTCACCGCGCCGCCTTGGTCGGTCTTGACGATGATATCGCCGAACTCCTGTTCCGACTGCAAGCGGCCCTGGGCGTTGACCGACAATTGCAGGTCCACCCCGGGCAGGCCGGGCGAAGCGCCGACCACGCCGGCGGCGGCTTGGATGTTCTGTTCGCGGATGGCCTGCACCACCTGCCCCGCCGACAGACCGCGTTCCGCCACCTTGTGCGGGTCCAGCCACACCCGCATGGAATAATCGCCCGAGCCGAACAACTGCACCTGCCCGACGCCTTCGATGCGGGCCAGCCGGTCCTTGACGTTGAGCCCTGCGTAATTGCGCAAATAGGCCATGTCATAGCGCCCGTCCGGCGACAGAAGATGCACCACCATGGTCAGATCGGGCGAGCTTTTGATGGTGGTGACGCCCAGGCGCCGCACTTCCTCGGGCAGGCGCGGCTCGGCCTGGGCGACGCGGTTTTGTACCAATTGCTGCGCCTTGTCCGGGTCGGTGCCCAGGCGGAAGGTGATGGTCAGCGTCATCACCCCATCGGTGGTGGCCTGACTGCCCATGTACAGCATGCCTTCGACGCCGTTGACCTGTTCCTCGATGGGGGTGGCCACCGTCTCGGCGATCACCTTGGGGCTGGCGCCGGGATACTGGGCGCGCACCACCACCGTCGGCGGCACCACTTCCGGGTATTCCGACACCGGCAGGCCGCGCAGGGCCAACAGGCCCGAGACGAAGATCAGGATCGACAGCACACCGGCGAAGACGGGGCGGTCGATGAAGAATTTGGACAGGTTCATGATCCGCTCCGTTGGGACAAAAGTCCCCCGTCATGTCCGCGGACAAGACCGCGGACACGTCGATGAATTGGGAGAAAAGGAAACGCTTAGCGCTGGGCCATGGCCACATTCTGCGGCGCCAACTGGGCGCCGGGACGAACCCGTTGCAGACCGTTGACGACGATGCGTTCACCCGCCGCCAACCCACTGACCACCACCCGCATGCCGTCCACCGCCGGCCCCAGGGTGACGCTGCGATAGACCGCCTTGTCGGCATCGTCCACCACCAGCACGAACTTCTTGTCCTGGTCGGTGCCCACCGCCCGCTCGCTGATCAGCAGCACCGATTGCGGCTGCGGCTGGCCCAAACCGACGCGGACGAACTGACCGGGCATCAGGCTGCCATCGGCATTGTCGAACACCGCACGCACCGCCACCGTGCCCGAGCGGGCATCGACCACGTTGCCGATCATCTGCACATGGCCCGAGATCGGGGTGTCGCCATGGGTCTGGGCGGTGATGCGGGCGGGAATGCGGTCGACCTGAGCGCCGGTATCGCCGCCGTGGCGCAGGGCGGCATCGCCGCCGTGGCGCAGGGCGGCCAACGAACGCATCACCACCTGCTCGCCGGCATCGAAGCTGGCATAGACCGGATCCACCGACACCAAGGTGGTCAGCACCGGAGCGCCGGCCCCGGCGGCGACCAGATTGCCGGAGGTCACCTCGGCCCGCCCGACCCGGCCCGAGACCGGGGCGGTGACGCGGGTATAGCCCAGATTGAGCCGGGCGGTGTCGACCATCGCCTGGGCCGCCCGCACGCTGGCCTGGGCCTCGAAATAGGCGTTGGCGCGATTATCCAACTCCCGCACCGGCATGTTGCCGGAGCCGGTCAGTTGCTGGGCGCGCTCGTATTCGCGCTTGGTGAAGGCCAGCCGCGCCTGGACCGAGGCCAGTTGCGCCTGGGCGCCGGCCAGTTCGGCGGCGAAGGGGGCGGGGTCGATGGTGACCAGCAGGTCGCCCTTCTTCACCAATCCGCCTTCACGGAAATGCACCTGCTGCACCTGGCCGGAGACGCGCGAGCGGACCTCCACCTTATCCACCGCTTCCAGCCGGCCCGAGAATTCCTCCCACGGGACGATGTCGCGGCTTTCGACCATGGCCACCGGGACAGGGAGGGCAGAGGGGGGGGCGGCCGTTGTCCCGGTGGCCCGGGCGTCGTGGTCGCCTGGACCGAACAGGGCGAACGCTCCCCCCGCCAGCACCAGAGCAGCCACGCCAACCCCGAGAAAAGTCTGTGTTTTCATAATGCTCTCCTACGCCGTCACGCCGCCGTCGGCGGTCAGCGTGGTCCCGGTGATGAAGGCCGCGCCCGGACTGGCCAGAAAGGCCACGGCGGCGGCGATTTCCGCCGGCGTGCCGAAACGGCCCAGGGCATTGCCGATCAATTGGCCGGCGGCGCCCGGACCATCGGCGGGATTCATGTCGGTGGCGGTCGAGCCCGGCTGCACCACGTTGACGGTGATGCCGCGCGCCGCCAGATCGCGGGCGGCACCACGGGAATAGCCGACCAGCCCGGCCTTGGTGGCGGCATAATCGGCGACGCCGGGGAAGCCGGCCCGTGCCGCCAGCACCGAACCCAGGCTGATGATGCGACCGCCGTCCTGCATCACCCGCGCGGCGGCGCGGATGGCGGCGATGACGCCGTGCAGGTTGACGTCGTACATGCGCTGCAAAGCCGCCGCATCGGCCTCGGGGTTGTCGATGGGGGTCATCACCGCGATGCCTGCATTGTTGACCAGGATGTCCAGCCGCCCGAAACGGACGACGACATCATCGATCAGCGCCGCCACCTGGGCGCGGTCGCCCTGGTCGGCCTTGAAGGCGGCGGCGCGCACGCCCAAGGCCTCCAGTTGCCGGACCAGGGAAGCCGCCTTGTCGTCGGACGCGGCGTAGCTGATGGCCACGCTGGCGCCCTGCTCGGCCAAAGCCAAGGCGATGGCGGCGCCGATACCGCGCGAGGCGCCGGTGACCAAGGCAACTTTACCGGAAAGGGATGTGCTCATGGGAAGGCTCCGTTTCGCATTTCTGTACCGTTTGGTAAGAATGTCGAACTGGACACGGGCCTGTCAACTGATTATTTTACCATCAGGTACAAAAATCAAGGAGGAACCTCCATGGCCATGGGCCGACCCCGCGCCTTCTGCACCGACACCGCCTTGAACCGGGCCTTGGAAGTGTTCTGGCGCAAGGGATACGAAGGGGCGTCGCTGAACGAGCTGACCGAGGCCATGGGCATCAACAAGCCCAGCCTGTACGCGGCGTTCGGCAACAAGGAAGACCTGTTCCGCAAGGCGCTGGACCGCTACACCAAGGAAAAAGTCGCCTATATCTCCGAGGCGCTCGACGCCCCCACCGCTCGCGGCGTGGCCGAACGGCTGTTGTTCGGCGCCGCCGACATGCTGACCGACCCGTCCCATCCGGTGGGGTGCCTGGTAACCAAAGGGGCCATGACCTGTGGTGACGAAGCGCAGTCGGTCAGGGACCAGATCGAGCATCTGAAGGCCGATTACGAAACCCGCATGCATGCACGGCTGGAACAGGCCAAACAGGACGGCCAATTGCCCGCCGATGCCGACGTGGTGCAACTGACCCAGTTCCTCACCACCTTCATCCAGGGCATGTCGCATCAGGTGGTCCACGGCGCCACCCGCGCACAATTGCACAAGGTGGCGGAAATGGCCTTGCTGGCCTGGCCGGCGCGGCCCTGATCCGGCCCCACGGGCAGCGGCGGTGATCTTGACTTTGATCAAACCCAGGCGCACATTCCCTCACCATGAACAAGGTTATCAGACGGCGCCCCTATGACCTGTCGACGCGTTCCCAGTGCGGGGATCTGCGCCGCTTGGTCGTGTCGTTGCTGGGCCTGTTCATCCTGACCTTCAACATCGTCGGTGCCGGCGCCATGCCGGCGCGGGCCGCTGACGCGGGTAACGCCGCCTTCGCCCAGGCGTTGCTGGATGACCGCATCGTCATCTGTACCGCCGCCGGCATGGTGGTGATGGATCGCGACGGCAACGTCATCGATACCGACAGTGCCGGCGGTCATGACAATTTCTGCGTTTTCTGCCTGCCCTTGATGCATGGCGGCGCCAAGGCGCCGACCACCCTGGCGATGGTTGTCCACCTTGAACCGGCCTTTGTCGGCGAATTTTCGCCGCAAGCCCCGCCCGCCGCCAAGCCGGCCCGCCTTGCCGGCGCCGCCGCGCCACGCGCCCCGCCCATCGCCTGATCCCTTCCGTCCGGTATCGCGTTTTCCGCAGGGATAACCCGATTTTGCTTGGATCACGTCGTCCCCGCCCGTCGTGGCGGTGACCACGGGGATTGGCCATGGCCGCCCGGCAACCGGACCTTTGTCTTCATCGACGCAAGCCGCCGCGCCGCAAACGCGCCCGGCAGATCACGAACTCGCCCAAGGAGCATGCCATGCGTGCCGTCCTCACCTCTCTTCGCGCCTTCGCCGCCGCCGGATTGCGGCCGAAAACCCCGTTGGCGCGCGGTATCGCCCTCACCTTATGCGTGAAGGTTTGCGTGGTCGTGGCCATGCGTCTGTTTCTGTTCGGCGGCGACACGCGCGTCGCGGTGGATCATTCCGTCATGGATGACCGCCTGACGCCCGTCGCCGGCCAAGACCAGGGGAATTGATCCCATGTTCGATTTCGATCCGACCCAGGTGGGACGGCTGCAATTCGCCGTCACCGCCCTTTATCACTTCCTGTTCGTGCCCCTGACCCTGGGGCTGTCCTTTCTGCTGGCCATCATGGAAAGCGCCTATGTGATGACCGGGCGCACCATCTGGCGCGACATGACCAAGTTCTGGGGCAAGCTGTTCGGCATCAACTTCGCCATGGGCGTGGCCACCGGCATCACCATGGAATTCCAGTTCGGCACCAACTGGGCCTATTACTCGCATTACGTCGGCGACATCTTCGGCGCGCCGCTGGCCATCGAGGGTTTGATGGCCTTTTTCCTGGAATCCACCTTCGTCGGCCTGTTCTTCTTCGGCTGGGACCGCATGAGCAAGGTCGGTCACCTGACCGCCACCTGGCTGGTGGCCATCGGCTCGAACATGTCGGCCCTGTGGATCCTGATCGCCAATGGCTGGATGCAAAATCCGGTCGGCGCCCATTTCAACCCCGACACCATGCGCATGGAAATGACCTCGTTCTGGGACTTGCTGTTCAATCCGGTGGCCCAGTCCAAGTTCGTCCACACCATCAGCGCCGGCTATGTCACCGGGGCCATCTTCGTCATGGCGATCAGCGCCTGGTACCTGCTGAAGAACCGCCATGTGCAATTCGCCCAACGCTCCATGATCGTCGCCTCGACCTTCGGCCTGCTGTCCAGCCTGTCGGTGGTGGTGCTGGGGGATGAAAGCGGCTATGCCGTCAGCGAAAGCCAGAAGATGAAGCTGGCCGCCATGGAAGGCATGTGGGAGACCGAACCGGCCCCCGCCGGCTTCACCCTCTTCGCCATCCCCGACGGCAAGACCGGCGAGAACCATTACGAGGTCAAGATCCCCTGGGTGCTGGGGCTGATCGCCACCCGTTCCACCGACATCGAAGTTCCCGGCATCAATGATCTGGTGAAATCCGCCGAGGCCCGCGTCCGTAACGGTCTGGTGGCCTATGACGCCTTGGAAAAGCTGCGCGCCGACCGCGGCAATGGCGAAGCCCGCGCCATCCTGGCCGCCAATGACAAGGATCTGGGCCATGCGCTTTTGCTGAAGCGTTATGTCGCCGATCCGCGCCAAGCCACCGACGAACAGATCGCCCGGGCCGCGCGCGACACCGTGCCCGGTGTCGGCCCGCTGTTCTGGGGCTTCCGCCTCATGGTCGCCTTGGGCTTCTTCTTCATCGCCTTTTTCACGGTGGCGTTCTGGAAGGCGTGCAAGCGCGATTTCGGCGGCCCGCTGTTCCTGAAACTGTGTCTGTTTTCCCTGCCCCTGCCCTGGATCGCCGCCGAATTCGGCTGGTTCGTCGCCGAGTTCGGCCGCCAACCCTGGGCGGTGGACGGCATGCTGCCCACCTTCCTGGCCTCGTCGTCGCTGTCCCTGCCCAAGGTGCTGTTCACCTTGGCCGGCTTCATCGTCTTCTACTCGTCGCTGCTGGTGGTCGACATCGTGCTGATGCGCAAGACCATCCGCCTCGGGCCGGTCAAGGCCCTGGGGCTGAAGCGCTCCGTCTCCGCCGCCACCGTCGCGCACCCCGCCGAATAAGGAAAAACATCATGGGAATCGTGGATTACGAAATCCTGCGTCTGATCTGGTGGCTGTTCCTCGGCGTACTGTTGATCGGCTTCGCCATCATGGACGGCTTCGATCTGGGCGTCGCCGCGCAACTGCCCTTCGTCGCCCGCACCGACACCGAACGAAGGGTGGCCATCAACACCATCGGCCCGGTCTGGGACGGCAATCAGGTGTGGTTCATCCTGGGCGGCGGCGCCATCTTCGCCGCCTGGCCGACCATCTACGCCGCCGCCTTCTCGGGCTTCTACATCGCCTTGTTCCTGGTGCTGGCGGCCTTGATCATCCGCCCCGTCGGCTTCGAGTTCCGCAACAAGATCAACGATCCCCGCTGGCGGTCGTTCTGGGATTGGGCCTTGGCCATCGGCGGATTGGTGCCGTCCCTGGTGTTCGGCGTCGCCTTCGGCAATCTGCTGCAAGGCGTGCCCTTCAGCATCGATGGCGACATGCGCATCTTCTATGACGGCAGCGGCCTGTTTGAACTGCTGAACCCCTTCGGCCTGCTGGCCGGTCTGGTGTCGCTGTTCATGCTGGTGTCGCACGGTTCGGTCTATCTGGCGGTCAAGGCCGATGGTCCGGTGCGCGACCGCGCCGCCCTGGTGCAAACCATCACCGCGCCGCTGGCGGTTGTGCTGTTCATCCTGGCCGGCCTGTGGCTGGCCATGGCCATCCCCGGCTATGTCATCGCCGGCGAGGTGGTCACCAATGGCCCGTCCAACCCGCTGTTGAAGCAGGTCTTGGTGCAAGACGGCGCCTGGATGGCCAATTACGCCGCCTACCCGTGGATGTGGATCGCCCCGGTCCTGGGGGTGGTCGGGCCGTTGCTGGCCCTGGCGCTGGTGCGCCTGGGCCGTCCCGGCCTGGGCTTCATCGCCAGCGGCACCGGCATTTTCGGCATCGTCGCCACCGCCGGGGTGAGCATGTTCCCGTTCCTGATGCCATCGAGCATCGCGCCCCAGGCCAGCCTGACGGTGTGGGACGCGTCATCGAGCGAACGGACCTTGTTCGTCATGCTGGTCTGCACGCTGATCTTCCTGCCCATCGTACTGGCTTACACCGCCTATGTGTTCCGCGTCCTCAGGGGCCGGGTCACCGCCGCCCAGATCGAACACAACCCCACCGGCCATTACTGAGGAGAACAGACCATGTGGTATTTCGCCTGGATTCTTGGCATCGGCCTAGCCTGCGGCGCCGGCATCCTCAATGCCCTTTGGCATGAAATGCACCTGCCCGACCCCGGTGGGGCGGACGAATAAATCCTGACGCGGGCGCTCCCGAGGGAGCGCCCGCCTTGACCGCGAAAAAGGATAACCGACATGAACCGGAAATTATGGACCGTTCTGTCCGATCAGCAACCGGTGGCGGTGGTCGCCGCCGAGGCCATGGAATCCGCCTGGAAAATCGTCAGTGCCCTGGCCGAACACCACGACCTGCCCCGGCAAAGCCGTCAGACCCGGGTCATCCCCTGCCCGCCCCGGCAACACCGGGAAACCCTGTCCCAGGCCGATGACCTGGGGTGCCGGGATTCCTTCCTGGCCTGCATCCGCGGCGGCATGTTCCTGACCCATATCGAAGGGTTGACGCTGGGATAAGCAGAGGGGCGGGGAAGCTTATGCTCCCCCGCCCCTTCCCCTCTACAGGGCCAGCACCCGACCGGCATGGATGGCCTTGGCCATGCCTTCCAGCATCTCGACCACATCCTCGAAATCGGCCATGCGGTCGGTGTTGATGATGATGTCGAACTGGCTGGCGTCGGACAGGCGGGAATTGAACACTTCCCACACGAACTTGCCGCGGGCGTGGCTCACCTCGCGGGTCTTGGCCAATTCCTGCTCGTAGGTGCCGTGGCCCGACTGGGCCATGCGCTTGGCACAGGCCTCCGGCGTGCCGATGATGCGGACCCGAAGGGCGCAGGCTTCCTGCAAGATGACATGGGCGCCGCGTCCCAACAGGACGCCGCCCATGCGGCCCAGACTCATCACCACCTTGATCAAGGTGTCGCGATAGGCGTCGGGGCCGACATCGTTGCCGGAAAACATCCGGTACAACCACATGTCCTTGGCCCTGCCAAAGCCTTCGTCCAGCATCCTGATGATGGCCGGATCGTCTTGCAGACGGGTGGCGATTTCCTTCAGCACCACTTCGTCATAAAGAGGAATGTTCAAGCGCTGCGCCAGACGGTGGGCGATGATGTCGCCGCCGGAACCGTAATCGCGCGAGATGGTGATGACCGGTTTCTTGGGGTGCCGGGTCGACGGCTCGTCGTGGGTGACGGTCGCCACCTCGGCCATGGCCGCAATGACCGAAAGAATGTTGTGAGACATGGTCGCCTCCCTCACCGTATTCCCCATCATCATACGCCTGATGGGGCGGCGGGCAAAGCGGTGAGGCCCAAAGCAAGGACGCCTCGCGACATGGCTGCACGGCAGAAGATGCAACCCATCGGAGGCGTCGTCCCCCTCCCCCCCCCGGGGTGGAGATGGGACTATCCTAACCCAAGGCGCCGGGGGCGGGATCGGGCATTGACCCGAGATCAGTGCGGCAGGCGATAAAAATCGGCGATGATGTGCCAGGCCTCCTCGGCGGTTTCGACGAAGGTCAGCAAGTCCTTGTCGTGCGGACCGATCATGCCTTCCATGGCCATGGCGTCGAAATTGATGACGCGCTCCCAATATTCGCGCCCGAACATGATGACCGGGATGGGCTCGATCTTGCCGGTCTGGATCAGGGTCAGCGCCTCGAACAATTCATCCAAGGTGCCGAAGCCGCCGGGAAACACCACCAGCGCCTTGACCCGGATCATGAAATGCATCTTGCGGATGGCGAAGTAGTGGAAGCGGAAACACAGATCCGGCGTCACATAGGAATTGGGCGCCTGCTCCATGGGCAGCACGATGTTGAGGCCGATGGACTTGCCGCCGATCTCGTAGGCGCCGCGATTGGCCGCCTCCATGATGCCCGGCCCGCCGCCGGTCTTGACGACGAAATCGCAGATGTGCTCGCCGATGCAGGTATTGGTGACGATGCCGGCCAGCCGGCGGGCCTCGTCGTAATAGCGGCTGTTGGCCAGCATGCGCCGGGCCACGGTCAATTCATGCGCCACCTTCTTGTCGCGCGGATGGCCGCGCGCGGCGGCTTCCGCCTTTTCCAGCCGCTCCTTCGCCACTTCGGGGGCGGGGATGCGGGCCGAGCCGAACATGGCGACGGTGGAACGGATGCCCTGTTCCTGTTGCAGCAATTCCGGCTTCAGCAATTCCAGTTGCAGACGCACCGCCCGCATGTCGGGGCGCAGCAGGAAGTCGTCATCGGTGAAGGCCAGCTTATAGGCGGGCGAGGCGGTCTGCGCCGTCACCACCTCGTCCGGCGTGGCGGTCACTTCGTCGCGGGCCGAGGGAAAAGGGGCGTCGGAGACAAGGATATCGGTCATGGTGGTCTCGATTCAGGCAAACAAAAACCTCGTCTCATTGTCATGGGGCTTCATTACCGCCCGGTAAAGAGCCGCACCTGGAAATCGTCGCATTTATCCCGTATAGAAAATCATCTTTCGCTTTCAATCCGGCGGGCGGGCGACAATGACGATTCATGCGGGCGGTGATTTCGGCGACTTTTCCTTGACCATCGCGGTGTCGCCGCCGCCATGGCACCAGAACTGCTATATCGTCCAGCACCGTCCCAGCGGGGAAATCGCCATCATCGATCCCGGCGGCGACGCCCCGCAAATCATCAAGGCGGTGCGCCAGATGGGCGGCACGCCGGTGGCCATCTGGCTGACCCACGGTCACCCCGATCATCTGGGCGCCGCCCACGCCATCGAGCAGGGTCTGAACATCCCGACCATCGCCCACGCCGAGGAAAAGCCGGTGATCGAGCGGGCCAGCGACCTCAACAAGGCCTTCACCGGCCAGGATCAGGACGGCCCGGCCGACCTGCACTGGTTCACGGGCGAGCCGGATTTCAGCCTGGGCGGGGCGACGGTCAAGGTGATCTTCACCCCCGGCCACACCCCGGGTGGGGTATGCTTCGATTTCGGCGACTTCGTCGTCACCGGCGACACCTTGTTCCGCCACGGCGTCGGGCGCACCGACCTGCCCGGCGGCTCCGAGGCCAAGCTGTGGGAATCCATCACCCGCCTGCTCGGCAAGGTGGGCGAGACCCCGCGCCTGTATTCCGGCCATGGTCCCGATTGGGGCGCCGACGAAGCCCGCCGCTGGTGGCGGATGATGGCCTAAAGCGCCACGATCTCCTGACGCAGCAGATCGGCCAAGGGCGCGGCTTGGGCTCCTTGCTGCAATACCTGCAATCCAGCCTGGGGCAAGTCCGGTAACCCGGCCAGGGGCGGTACGCCGACCATGCCGAAACGCCACCGGCAGGTAACGGCCAGCCCCGCCGCCGCCGCCGCCCGCAGGCCCGACAGGCTGGAGCCCGACACCGCCATGCGCCACGGGAGTCCGGCCCGATCCAGGGCATCGATGGCCGCTTGGCGGAACGGGCATGGTGCGTCCAACAGCGCCAACGGCAAAGGCTCCGCCGTCAGCAGATCGACCGAGCCGAACCATTCCATCGGCAAAGTCACATCACCGTCGACAGCGGCTGCGCTGCACACCGCCACCTCCAATTCACCTTCGGCCAACAGGCGCCGTAATTCCTGCGATCCGGCCACCCGCACATCCAGCCGTACCCGACCATGACGGCGACTGAACCGGGCCAGGGCCTGGGTCAGGGCGGTGTCGGCCACATCCTGGATCACTCCGACCCGCAAGCGTCCGCTCAAGGGTTCGGCCGCCAGCGCCGCCAAGGCGGCATCGTGGGCGTCCAGGAGCCGTCCGGCATGGTCCAGCAGCACCTCACCCAACGGCGTCAGCACCAATATGCGCCCCTGCCGGCGCAGCACCGGGCGTCCGACCAGATGCTCCAGCCGGCGCAATTGCAGGGAAAGGGCCGGCTGGGTCCGCCCCAACACCGCCGCCGCCCGCGTCACCGAGCCCAGCCGACAGACGGTGGCGAAGGTCCGCAGCAAATCCACCGGCAGATCGAGCGCTTTCATAAAAGTTCCTTATGGATTCATCACAATCTATAAATTAGTCGACGGACGTGTCTTTTGCCACCTTGGGGGACCTTCACAGTCATCGAGGTCATCATGCCCTTTATCCGCATCACCCTGTCGCCCGCCCACCCGCAAGCCCATGCCGCCATCGCCGCCGACACCACCCGGTTGATCGCCGAAATCCTGGGGAAAAAGGCGCCGCTGACCGCCGTACTGGTGGAAGACGTCATCGGCACCTGGACCATCGGCGGCCAGACGCCCCCCCGCGCCGCCCACCTGGAGGCCGTCATCACCGCCGGCACCAACAGTGACGCCGAAAAGGCCGCGTTCCTGCACGCGGCCAGGATCATGCTGCACCGCCATTGCGGCACTCTGCCCGAGGCCACTTACGCCATCGTACGCGAGGTTGCTGCCAGCGATTGGGGGTATGACGGCAAGACCCAGGCGTCGCGGCGCTGATCCCCCCCTTTTAACCGTCCCTGGTCGTCCCCACCTTTCCCTTAACATCAAAGGGGAACGTGCCATGGATATGACGCCGCGCCGCGCCCGGCGCCTGACCCTGCTGCTGCTGGGGCTGGTCGCCCTGGGGCTTTATGCCGCCACCGTGCTGCGGTTCGGCGTCATGATGGGGCGCTGATGGAAGCCGCCGCCCTGCTGCCCCACATCACCGCCAGCCTCAACGGCGCGGCGCTGACGGCGGCCCTGGCCGGTTTCGGCCTGATCCGGGCCGGGCGGCGCGACCTGCACCGCGCCGCCATGCTGGTGGCGGTAGCAGCCAGCGCTTTGTTTCTGCTGGCCTATCTGGCCTATCACTTCATCGCCCCCATATTCGTCTTTCGCGGCCAAGGCTGGGTCCGGCCGTTCTACTACACCATGCTGATCAGCCATGTGGTGCTGGCCATCGCCGTCACCCCGATGATCCTGCTGACCCTGGCCCGCGCCCTGGCTGGACGCTACGACGCCCATGGCCGGCTGGCGCGCTGGACTTGGCCCGTCTGGGTCTATGTCAGCGCCTCGGGCCTGCTGGTCTATGGGATGCTTTATCACCTTTATCCTTAGGGGAAGGCCATGCGCCTGAGTCACGGTCTGGAACTGATGAAACCGCGCATCGGCATCACCATCGCCGCCACCGCCGCCGCCGGCTATGCCGCCGTCGCCGACAAGGTCGAGCCCCTGCCCATGCTGGCGCTGATCCTGTCCATGCTGCTGGGGTCGGGCGGCTCGGCGGTCTTCAACCATCTCTATGACCGCGACATCGACGGCCTGATGACGCGCACCCGCAACCGGCCCATGGTCAAGGGCGATGTCAGCCCCACCGACGCGCTGATGCTGTCGGCGGGCCTGACCATCGCCGCCTTGTCGACAGCGGTGATGACGCTGAACTGGGTGGTGGCGCTGCACCTGTTTTTGGGGATTTTCGTCTATGCGGTGATCTACACCGTGTGGCTGAAGCGGCGGACGTGGTGGAACATCGTCTTCGGCGGGGCCGCCGGCAGTTTCGCCCTGCTGGCCGGGGCAGCGGTGGTCGAGCCGTCGCAATGGCTGTTGCCCACGCTTTTGGCCGTCACCTTGTTTCTGTGGACCCCCAGCCATTTCTGGGCCTTGGCCATCTTGCTGACCGACGATTATCGCGCCGCCCGCATCCCCATGCTGCCGGTGGTGGTGGGAGAAAAGCTGACGGCGCGGTGGATCTTGCTCAATTCCGTCCTGCTCACCGGATCGTCGTTGCTGCCCTGGGGCTTGGGCCTGCTGGGCCCTCTCTATGGCTGGGCGGCTTCCGGACTGGGATTGGTGCTGATCGGCCTCAACCTCAAACTGGTGGCCACGCCCAGCCGGCGCTGGGCCGGCTGGAACTTCGCCTGGTCGATCCCCTATCTGCTGGGATTGCTGGTCGCCATCGCCTTGGACAGGCATTGGAGCTGATGGGCGAAGGCCGCCATCACCCCGCCGATGGCGGTAATTTCCGCCCCCCGACGGGCGGCACTGGCGCGGACCATGCGGCGCCAGGTGCCCCGGCGGGCCCAGCGACGCAAACGGGTGGCGGTCCGGGTATAGGCGGCATGGTCGTACATGATCGGGCTCCATTTTTCGCGCCGCGGCATAAGCGGCTTGAATGCAGGATGCACCCATGAGACCATCGCTAAAATGCCGAATGTTGCCATAGTGATCTGCATATTTGCATGAGTTCGCACCGCATCGACGATTGGGACGATTTGCGCTTTTTCCTGGCCGCCCTGCGCGCCGGATCGTATATGCGCGCCGCCGACGATCTACGCACCAATCAGACCACGGTGGGGCGGCGCATCGAGCGCCTGGAAAGCGGGCTGGGGGTCAAGCTGTTCGACCGTATCGGCCGGGCCATGCGGGTGACGCCGGCGGGCAAACGGCTGGTGGCCATGGCCGAGGCCATGGAGGAAGCCGCCGGCAATATCGAGCGCGACCTCGCCGGCCATGACCGCGAGTTGTCCGGCGAAGTGACCATCGCCGCTCCCGAAGGCTTGGCGTCCTTTGCCCTGACCCAATGGCTGGCGCAATTCCGCCTGCGTTATCCCGGCATCACCTTGCGTATCCGCGTCGGCAACAAGGTGGTGGATTTGCGCACCCGCGATGCCGACATGGCCCTGCAACTGGCCCTGCCCAGCGATCCGCGCGCCATCGGCGTCAAGGTCGGCATCTTTCGCGTCCACCCCTTTGCCGCACCGGCCTATCTGGACCGTGCCGGGGTGCCGACCTGCCTGGATGATCTGGCCCATCACGATTTGCTCGATCACCTGGGTTACGCCCATCTGCCCGGCTTCGACCACTGGCGGCGGCTGATGGCCGACCATGCCCGCGTGGTCTTCGCCACCGATTCCGCCCGCACTTATCTGGAAGCCGCCCGCGCCGGCCTGGGCATCGCCTTTCTGCCGGTCTATTACGCCCGCATCATCCCCGAATTGCAGGAACTCGACCTGGGCCTCAGCGTCGCCATGCCGCTGTGGCTGGTATCGCACAGCGAAACCAACGGCGCCGCCCGCGTGCAGGCGGTGTTCCGCTTCCTGCGTGAACGCTTCGCCGACCCGGCGGAACTACGCTTCGTCTGAGGCGTTACAAATGGCCCGTGACCGGCCGCTGTGTGCGAAGCACACGTCTTCGACTCCAGACGCCGCTCGGGCTCGACAAATGGCCCGTGACGGGCCGCTCAGGCGCCGCTCGGGCTTGATAAAAGTGGCCCGTGACGGGCCGCTCAGACGCCGCTCAGGCTCATCCCTGCCGCCAAGGCGATTGACACCAGCTCCGCTGTCAGGCTTTAACCCCTCGCATATGCGAAACAGAAAAGGCCGCATCATGTTCCGTCGTCCGCTGGCCATTTTGGCCGTTCTCGTCGTCGCCCTGCCCGCCCAGGCCCAAGACGCCCCCAAGCGCCTGGGCAAGACCGGCGCCTGGGAGGCCTATGTCTACCCGGAAAGCGGCGGCAAGGTGTGCTACATGGCCGCCCAGGCCGATCGTCTGCAAGGCGGCGACAAAGGACGGGTCGGCACCGCCATCGCCATCACCCATCGGCCCAAAAGCCCGGGCGAGGTCAGCCTGATCGCCGGGTATGGTTTCAAAAAGGAATCCGAGGCGGAAATCCAGATCGGCGGCATGAAGCACAGCTTCTTCACCAACGGCAAATCGGCCTGGGCCAAGGATGCCAAGGCCGACGGCTCCATCGTCGCCGCCATGGTCAAGGGGCGCGACGTCACCGTGCGGGCGGTGCCCAACAAGGGCGGCGCCGTCACCGACAGCGTCCCCCTGTCCGGCTTTGGTGACGCCCTGGCCGCCATCGACAAGGCCTGCGGCGTCAAACGCTGATACCCTATCCCGCTGATCATCCATAAAAAAAATAGCGAGGCCCGGATTCCCCGGCCTCGCTGAATTTATTGAGAGACAAAGTGTTACCGGTAAATGAGTACGCTTATGCTTATTTTGAGTCAAGGAAAAACCGCCCAACCAGCCAATCCATACGGATCGGCCAGCGGACGGCTTGAACCTTGGCGCGGAAGCGTCAGATCAGGGCGACGGTGTCGGCCTGCGGACCCTTCTGACCCTGGGTGGTGGTGCAGCGCACGCGCTGACCGGTCTCCAGAGCCTTGATGCCCGAGCGTTCCAGGGCCTTGATGTGCACGAACACATCCTTGCCGCCCTGGTCGGTCTGAACGAAGCCGAAGCCCTTCTCGGCCGAGAAGAACTTGACCACGCCCTCGACGGTCTCGCTGGGGCCGCGATCCATGCGCGGAGCCGAGGAAGCGGAAGCGCGCGGCGCGGCGGTCGCCGTGCTGGCATCCACTTCATGCACGACCACGACCTGCGGGCCGCGATTGCCCTGGCCCAGATCCACCACCAGGGTGGTGCCTTCGGCAACCTGGGTCAGACCGGCACGCTCCAGGGCGGAGATGTGCAGGAAAGCATCGGGGGTGCCGTCGGACGGAGCGACGAAGCCGAAGCCCTTCGAGGCATTGAACCACTTCACGGTGGCGGTCACATTGGTTTGGGTGACCTGCTGGCGGTCGAAGCTGCTCGGGGCGCTCATCCGCGGGGCGCGGGGTTCGTACCCACCCATATCGCCACCAAAGTCGTCCCGCCGGCCACGATCGCGGGAGCGGCTACCATGATTGTCTCGGTTCCATGCCATGTGTCATTACTCGTCTTAGAAAAAAACACCCCCACGCCAAAGCGCAGGCCGTACCAGCTTGCACCATTATGGTATCAAGCACAGTCTGAACTCATATCATTACCCGAGAATCGATCCCGCGCATAGGGTCTTGCGATGAGTCAGAGCGATTCGATCAATTATTTTTCCGTGACTCCGTTCCGACTTCGGACAGCAATCGGCGCCGCAACCACAATGTCGTGCCGATGACGATGACGGCGGAAAACACCACGTCGGAAAAAAAGTGTCCACCCTGGGCGATGCGGACGAAACCGACCAGCCCGCCGAACACCAGGGAAGCGGCCACGGCCCAGCCGCGCCACGGCGCCGGCACCAACAGCGCGATGGCCACCGGCCAGAAACCCAAGGCGCCGTGGCCGGACGAGAACGAGCAATTGTTGTCGCATTGGTCGCTGAACACCAGCGGCGGAACAAAGTAATTGGGGCCGTCGAATTCGCGGATGGTCGAGGGACGCGGACGCCCCCAGCTATCCTTCAACAGCACATTGACGATCAACCCCGGCCCCACCAGCAGCGACGACAGCAAAAACAGGGCGACACGGCGACCGATACCCAGGAACACCTGGCCCATCACCTCGCCGGCCAGCCACAGCACCAGCACATAGCCGGCGCCGGCGAACATGAAATAGGGCATGACCCGGCGCACCCATTCGTACATGGGCGACATGCGGGCGGGAAAAATCTTCTGCACCGGATCGTAGAATTGGGCGGTAATGGTCAGATCGATGGCCGGGAACAGGATCAGCGGCACCAGCAGGACCGCCAGCCAACGCCACGGATTGCCCCGCATGGATCCCCACAAAGCGTTGGCCGGACTCATTGCCCATAGCCCTTGAACGCGCTCAACCACCACACCGATAAGGCGCGGCCATGGGAGCCGCTCAGATGGTCATCGATGCGCCCCAGGGCGCGGGCCTGGGCGAAGCGGGCGATCACTCCCTCCGGCACGTTGGGGTTTTCGGTGACATAGAGGTATTGCCCCGGCCCCACCGGCAAAGCGGTGGTCTGGTCGAAATGGTCGCGCACCCGCCCGTCCGGGTTCCACTTGATGGCGTCGAAGGGATGCGGGTGGACGTAATAGGTCAGGGTCGCCAGCACCTTGCGTTCATCGGCCAGCAGGCGGGCGCCGGGATGTTCGGCCAGCAGCGCCGAAACCCGTGCCCCCACCTTGTCCCAGCCGCGAATGCGCTTCATCGGGTCGAGTTGGCTGCTTTCCGCCAGCCCCAGGCCATGACGCACCGCATCCATGTTGTAGAGGACCCCCATGGCCAGCACATGCAAGACCAACGACGCCAGCAGCAGGCGCGGCCAGCGCGGCGCCGCCCAGGCGGTGGCCAGCATCGATCCGGCCACATAAGCCGGTGCCGTCCAATTGGCGTTGGCCCGCGACAGAAAGCTTTCCGCCGTCATGATCGCCAGCACCGGCAGGGTGAAGGCGGCCAGCAGCCGCAACCGGCCATCGCCGCCACGACGCAGGGCCGCCACCAGCCCGACCAGCAACAGCGCCATCAGGATCGGGCCGGCGACGCCGAACTGGCCGCCGACGAATTCCGCCAGCTTGCCGAAATTGAACATGTCACCGCGCAAATTGGCGTTGTCGCGGGTATGGGCATAGGAGACGAAGCCGTTCAAGGCGTTCCAGATGCCGTTGGGGGCGTAAATCACCAGCCCCAGCCCCAGGGCCAGCCACAGCCCCCGGCCTTTCAGCAATCGCCGTGCCTCGGGCACCAGCACCATCCACAGGGCCAGCCCCGGCAGGAAGAAGGCCATGGCGTATTTGGACAACAGCCCCAGGCCGAAGGCCAAGCCCAAGGCCAGCCACCAGCCGTTGACGTCGGCGCCCCGGCGCTCGGCCCGCACCAGGAACCACAAGGCCGCCGCCCATGCCGTCAGCAGGAAGGGGTCGGTGGTGATCATCATCGCCGACAGCGACACCGCCGGCAGGGTGATCCAGCCCATGGCGGCCAAGGCACCCTCGCGGCGGCCGAACAGATCGCGCCCCAGCACGTAAAGGAACAGGGCGGTCAGGGTGTGGGCCAGGGTCGAAGACAGCTTGACCGCCCCCTCGCCCTCGCCGAACAAGGCGGTGGTGGCGGCGATGGCCCAGGCGACCATGGGCGGCTTGGAGTAATACCCGAGTTGGAAGCTTTGCGCCCAGGCCCAGTACTGGGCCTCGTCGAAGGACAGATTGGGCGGGGCAAAAGCCAGCACGGCCAGACGCCACAAGGTGACCACGGCCACCAGGACCAGAGCGGCCAGCGGCCAGCGATTGGATGCAGTCATGACCTCAGCCGTCTTCCAGATGCAGCAGACCGGATATTCCGATCAGGCCGGCCACCAGGGCCGGGCTCCACGCCGCCAGTCCTTGCGGCAGGGTCGCCGACAGGCCGAAGGCATAGATGATCTTGTTGAAGAAATAAATGCCGAAACCGGCGGCGACGCCGCCGCCCACCCGCATCAGCAGACCGCCGGCGCGCATGTTGGGGCGCAGCGAGAACACCGCCGCCACCAGCACCATGGCGCAATAAAGCAGGGGCGACGACAGCAGCGACTGGAAATGCATGCGATGCTTGGTGGCGGCGAAACCGGCCTTCTCGAAAAAGGTGATGAAGGCCGGCAATTGCCAGAAGCTCATGGTCTCGGGCGAGGCGAAATTGTCGTGCACCCGCTCCAAGGTCAGTTCGGTCGACAGTTTCAGCGCCGGATGGTGCACCGACGACTTGCCGGCCTCCATCTCCCACACATCGCTCAGTTCCAGCACACCGTCGGCCAATCGCCCCGATGCCGCCGACAGACGGCGGGTGAAATGTTCCCGGTCATTGAGGACGAAGACGTGGACGCCGCGCAGGTTCAGGGTCAACAAATCCTGCTGGACCTGATCGGCATGCAGGACGATCTGGCGCTGGACATCGCCCTCGCGCAGCCACAGCCCCATCTCGGAGACGTCGAGCGCGCTGGTCTTGCCCAGCAGGATCTCGTCCTCCATCTTCTGGAAGCGCCCGTACATGGCCGCCGCCATGGGATTGAAGGCGGCAAGCTCGATCACCCCCATACCCGCCACCAGCACCAGAACCGGGGTCAGGAACTGCCAGGCCGAAATCCCGGCGGACCGCGCCACCACCAGTTCATGCGTCCGTGTCAACCGCCAGAACGCCACCATGGCGCCGATCATCACGGCGAAGGGAAGCACGGTGTGCAGCATCTGCGGCAGCTTCAACAGCGCCATGGCGATCAGATTGAAGACGCCCAGATCGCCGCGACCGGCGGCGCGGCGGATCAACTCGATGATGTCGAACAGGAACACCACGCCCAAGATGACCGCCAGCACCGAGGCGAAAGCCAGCAGGAACTGGCGACCGATATAGGCGCTGAGGGTATGGGACAGGCGCATGGGGTCGATCCAAAATGACGTCGCGGCGGATTATAGTGCGAATCCACGCCAGGGGAAGGCTCGCATGATCGGTTTGATCATGGCATAAATCCCCGTCCGTTCAGACAGGAAGGAACCCCATGGTCCGGCTGACCCGCATATACACCAAAGGCGGCGACAAGGGCGAGACATCGTTGGGCAACGGCGCCCGCGTGCCCAAGCAATCGCTGCGCGTCGAGGCCTATGGCACGGTGGACGAGGCCAATGCCGTCATCGGCCTGGCCCGGCTGCACACCCGAGGCGCCGACGACGCCATGCTCGCCCGCATCCAGAACGACCTGTTCGATCTGGGCGCCGATTTGTGCACCCCCGCCGCCGCGACAGAGGCTCCGGGCAGTGCGCTGCGCATCGTCGCCACCCAGGTCGAGCGGCTGGAGGCGGAAATCGATGCCATGAACGCGGAACTGGCCCCGCTCAATTCCTTCATCCTGCCCGGCGGCTCGCCCGCCGCCGCCCACCTGCATCTGGCCCGCACCATCGCGCGGCGGGCCGAGCGGCACATCTGCGCCCTGGCGCGGGAAGAAAGCCTTGGTGAACAGACCATTGCCTATATCAACCGGCTATCGGACCATCTGTTCGTCATGGCCCGCTGGCTCAATGAAAAAGGCGCCAGCGATGTCTTGTGGAGTCCCGGCGCAAATCGGTAACAATATCCGTAAGCCGGGTGACGTTGACATCCATAACCACACGTCATATGGTGCAATGCAATACCTAAATACGCCACGCGATACTTATTTACGGCGCGGGCGGTCAATCGAGGGATCGGGAAGACCATGAAGGTACTTGTCGCGGCAAAGCGCGTCATTGATTACAACGTGAAAATCCGGGTGAAGGCTGACACTTCCGGCGT
>VBWB01000044.1 GCA_006218045.1 Stygiobacter sp. | reverse complement strand
CCGGCGCGGGCCGCCTCGATGGTGGCGTTCAGCGCCAACAGGTTGGTCTGGCTGGCGATGTCGTTGATCAGCTTGACCACCTCGCCGATGCGGTTGGCCGCTTCGGCCAGACCGCGCACGGTAGTGTCGGTCTTGCCCGCCTGCGCCACCGCGTCGGCGGAAATCACCGCCGCATGGCTGACCTGACGCGAGATTTCATCCACCGACGACGACAATTCATGGGTGGCCGCCGACACCGCCTGAACATTGCTGGTCACCTGACCGGTCATGGTGGTGACGTTGCCGGCCTGCATCATGGTCTGATCGGCATTGCCCGACAATGTCTGCGAATTGCCCAACAGACTGTCCGCCGACATCTGGATCAGTTCGACGATAGTGGCGACACGGGCATCGAGCGAGGTGGCGATGCGTTCCATGTCGGCCTGGCGCCGTTCTTCCGCCAGACGATCCATTTCCACCTTTTCCAATTGGGCATAGCCCAGCTTGGCCTTCATCGCCCGCATCAGGGCGGTGGTGCGCTGAAAATCGATGACCGGCTCGTCGGTGATTTCGTGGATGAAATCGCCGCGGGCGACGGCATCGAGATGGGTTTCCATGCGCGCCAAAGGCCCACGGACGCGACCGACGACGATGCGTCCCAAAACCACGGCGGACAGCAAGGAGGCGGCGATCAAGCCCAGGGCCAAAGCGATCCGGTCCAACTGCACGGCCTCCGCCCCGGCCAAGGCGAGGATCAACGGTGTGGTGATGGCCGCCACCAGCATGGCGCCGATGCCGCTGCCGGCGCGGGCCAGGGTGCCGGCCACGCCGGTGCGGATGGTTTGGCCTTCGCGGATGATCAGGCCTTGCGCGGTGCCGTCGCGGAACTTGCCGTAAAGCGCCTCGGCTGCGGCCACCTGTTGTCGTGACGGCTTGCTGCGGATGGAGACGAAGCCGGCGATCCGGCCGTTTTCGACGAAGGGGGTGACGTTGGCGCGAACCCAATAGAAATCGCCGTTCTTGCAGCGATTCTTGACGAAACCCTCCCACGGCTTGCCGGTCTTGATGGTCGCCCACAGATCGGCGAAAGCCTCTTTCGGCATATGCGGATGGCGCACCAGATTGTGCGGCTGTCCGACCAACTCGTCGCGGGTGAAGCCGCTGATGTCGATGAAGGCCTGATTGACGAAAGTGATGCGCCCGCCGTCATCGGTGCGCGACACCAGCATGTCGCCGTCTTGCATCACCACTTCGCGATTGGTTATCGGTTCATTGACTCGCATGGCTAACCCCAAACATAAGTTTACATACCTTGGTTTGTGTTAAAGGTGAGTGTTTTGCTGTGGAATTCAACCATATTATTATTATGGGATGCGGAATTAGTTTGATTTCCTAATGAGTTGTGAACGGTTTGACGAAATGGGGCGAAAAGGTTGATACACTATGTCCAGACATTGACAGAATGCTTTGGTTCGGCCATCAACCCTGGACGCAAGCCGCTAACGGAGACCGTGCATGACCGCCTTCACCACTGTCCAGACCCGCCCCTTCGATGGACAAAAACCGGGCACGTCGGGATTGCGCAAGAAGGTGCGGGTGTTTCAGCAGCCGGGTTATCTGGAGAATTTCGTCCAGGCCATCTTCGATTCCATCGGCGATTGCGCCGGCAAGACCCTGGCATTGGGCGGCGACGGCCGCTTCTTCAACCGCGACGCCATCCAGATCATCCTGAAGATGGCCGCCGCCAACGGTTTTGCCCGCGTCATGGTCGGCCAGGGCGGCATCCTGTCGACGCCGGCGGCGTCGTGTGTGATCCGCAAATACCAGACCTTCGGCGGCATCATCTTGTCGGCCAGCCACAATCCCGGCGGCGCCGACGAGGATTTCGGCATCAAGTACAACATCCCCGCCGGCGGCCCCGCCCCGGAAGCGGTGACCGAGGCCATCTATGCCCGCACGCAACAGATCGGCGAATACCGCATCGTGTCAGTGGGAGATGTCGACCTCGACCACCTGGGCGAACACAGCGTGGGTGGCATGGTGGTGCAGGTTTTCGACCCCGTCGCCGATTATGCGGCGCTGATGCAGGAATTGTTCGATTTCGACGCCATCCGCGCTTTGTTCGCCGGCGGCTTCCGCATGAAGTTCGATGCCATGCACGCGGTCACCGGCCCCTATGCCAAGGCCATCTTGGAAGGTCTTTTGGCCGCCCCCGCCGGCACGGTGATGAACGGCACCCCGCTCGAGGATTTCGGCCACGGTCACCCCGACCCCAATCTGGTCCACGCCCATGATCTGGTCGAAGCTTTGTTCGCCGCCGATGGCCCCGATTTCGGCGCCGCCAGCGATGGCGACGGCGACCGCAACATGATCCTGGGCCGCGACTTCTATGTGACGCCGTCGGACAGCTTGGCGGTGCTGGCCGCCAACGCCACCCTTTGCCCCGGCTATGCCCAGGGGCTGGCCGGCATCGCCCGGTCCATGCCGACCAGCGCCGCCGCCGACCGCGTCGCCGCCGCCTTGGGCATTCCCTGTTATGAAACCCCCACCGGCTGGAAGTTCTTCGGCACGCTGTTGGATGCCGGCAAGGTCACCTTGTGCGGCGAGGAAAGTTTCGGCACCGGCTCGGACCATGTGCGCGAGAAGGACGGGGTGTGGGCGGTGCTGATGTGGCTGAACGTGCTGGCCAAGCGCCGGCAGCCGGTGGCCGACATCGTACGCGAGCATTGGGCCAAGTATGGCCGCAACGTTTATTCCCGCCATGATTACGAAGCCATCGACAGCAACGCCGCCAACGGCCTGATGGAGCATCTGCGCGGCCTCGACCTCAAGGGACAAAGCCTGGGCGGCTATCAGGTCGCCTTCACCGACGACTTCGCCTATACCGACCCGGTGGATGGCAGCGTCAGCACCAGGCAGGGCGTGCGCATCGTCTTCGCCGACGGCAGCCGCGTGGTTTTCCGCCTGTCGGGCACCGGCACCGAGGGCGCCACGCTACGCGTCTATATGGAGCAGTTCCAGCCCGACCCGGCCCAGCATCATCTGGACCCGCAAGTGGCCCTGGCCGACCTGATCCATATTGCCCGCGACGTCGCCCAGATCGAGGCGCGGACCGGACGGGCGGAACCGACGGTGATCACCTGAGGCGGGCTCACCTCATTCCCTGACCGCACACCTAATCGCGCCAGAAGCTGGGGACGAACAGCACCAGCAGGATGAACATTTCCAACCGCCCGAACAGCATGCCGCCGGCCAGCAGGATCTTGGCCAGATCGGGCAAGGGGGCGAAGGTGCCGCCGGGGCCGATCAGGTCGCCCAGACCCGGCCCCACATTGGAGATGGCCGAGGCCGACGCCGACAGGGCGGTGACGAAATCCAGTCCCAGCAGCGCCAGCATCATGGACAAGGTGGCGAAGGCCAGGGCGTAGACGAAGATGAAGCCCATGACCGAGGTCAGCACGTCCTTGGGGATGGGCTTGTTGTTGAAGCTGGGCACCATCACCGCATGCGGGCGCAGCAATTGCCGGATCTGCACCACCGCGTTGGCGAACAGAAGCTGGAAGCGGAACACCTTGATGCCGGCGGCGGTGGAGCCGGCGCAACCGCCGACGAAGGTCAGGAAGAACAAGATGGCCACCGGCATGCCGGCCCAATCGCTGTAATCCATGGTCACCAGACCGGTGCCGGTCATCACCGAGGCGACGGTGAAGGCGCCGTGGCGCAAGGCCGTCAAAGGCTGGAAATGGTGGACGTCGATCAGCCACAAGGTGATGGCGATGGAGCCCAAGGCCATCAATCCCAGATACCAATGCACCTGCTGATCGCGCAGCACCCGGCGCCAGTCGCCCTGGGCCAGGGTGAAGAACAGCAGGAACGGCATGCCGCCCAGGATCATGCCGATGAAGACGATCATGTCCATGGCGGCGCTGTCGAAATGGGCCATGGAGCGGTCGTAATTGCCGAAGCCGCCGGTGGCGATGGTGCTCATGGCGTGGGTGATGGCGTCGAAACGGCCCATGCCCGCCGCCCACAGGGCCAGGGCCAGCATGGCGGTCAGAGCGACATAGACGGAAATCAGGGTCGAGCCGATGCGCGCCGCCCTGGGCGCGGCCCGATCACGGGCCGAGACCACCTCGACGCGAAACATCTGCATGCCGCCGATATTGAGCACCGGCAGCACCGCCAGGGCCATGACGATGATGCCGATGCCGCCCAACCATTGCAGCAGGCCGCGCCACAGCAGCAGCCCCGGCGCCAGTTTGTCGAGGCCGCCGAGCACGGTCGAGCCGGTGGTGGTGATGCCGCTGGTGGCCTCGAAAAAGGCGTCGGTGGCCGACAGATCCAGGCTGCTCAAGGAAAACGGCAGGGCGGCGAACAGGCAGGGCACCAGCCAACCCAGCCCGGCGGCCAGATAGGCCTGGCGGATGGACAGCGGCTTGCGGCTGTCGTTCCGGGTGCCCAGGACCAGCCCCAGCCCGGCCACCAAGGTGATGCCGGCCGAGGCCAGGAAGGCCATCCACTGACCGCCTCTGGCCATGGCGTCGATGGCCGCCGGCACGGTCATGGCCAGGGCCAGCAGGCACAGGATCCAGCCGATGATCTGTAAAACCGGGCGAAAATCGATCATCGGCTAACCCCGCCAGAACGAGCGCGAGAACAACACCAGTACGGTGAACAGCTCCAACCGGCCCAGCATCATCTCAAAGGACAGCAGCCATTTGGCCAGATCGGGAACCGGCTTGAAATTGCCGGCGGGGCCGATGACCTCGCCCAGGCCGGGGCCGACATTGCCAAGGGCCGTCGCCGATCCGGTGATGGAGGAAATGAAGTCCATCCCGGTCATGGTCAAGGCCAGGGCGAAGGCGGCGAAGGTCAGGAAATACATGACGACGAAGCCCAACACCGAATCGACCACCGCGTCGGAAATGCGCTGGCGGTTGAAATCGATGACGAAGACGCCGTGCGGATGCAACAGCCGCTTCAGATGGACGCCGGCCATGGCGAACAGCACTTCCCAGCGGAAAATCTTGACCCCGCCCGAGGTCGAGCCGGTACAGCCGCCGATGAAGGTCAGATAAAAGAAGATGACCTGCGGCAGGCCGCCCCACAGCGAATAATCGGTCGAGGCGAAACCGGTGGTGGTGACCACCGAGACGACGTTGAAGGCCGAATGGGTCAGCGCGTCGCCCGGTGACCAGTCGTTGACCGCCCATTGCCAAAGGGTCAGGACGATGGTGAAGAACACCAGGAAATGCAGGTACCAGCGGATTTGTGAATCGGTCAGGATGGCCCAGCGCCCGCGCCGCCACGGGCTGATGAACAGGACGAAGGTGGCGCCGCCGATGGCCATGAAGATGGTCAATATCCAATGAATCCAGGCACTGTTCCAGTGCCCCGCCGACGCGTCCGAGGTGGAGAAGCCGCCGGTGGACAAGGTGGCCATGGCATGGCACACCGCCTCGAATGGGGTCATTCCGGCCAACCACAGCAGCACACCGCACAGGACCGTCAGCACCACATAGACCATGACGATGCCGCCGGCCACCTGCGAGGTGCGCGGCTTGACCTTGTCGGTCTTGTCGGAACTTTCCATCTTGAACAATTGCATGCCGCCGATGCGCAGGATGGGCAGGATGGCCACCGCCATGACGATGATGCCGATACCGCCCAGCCAATGCAGGATCGCCCGCCACAGCAAGATGCCGTGCGGCATGGCATCAAGCCCGGCCAGGATGGTCGAGCCGGTGGTGGTCAAGCCCGACATGGCCTCGAAAAAGCTGTCGGTATAGCTGACCTTCAGGCCGGAAAAGGTGAAGGGCAGGGCGCCGAAGGCGGCCATGAACACCCAGGCCGAGGTGGTCAGCAGAAAGGCCTGGCGGGTGGTCAGCTCCGGTCGGCCCTCGGGCCGTGCCCCCAGCACCATGGCCAAGCCGGCCAGCACGGTGACCAGCCCGGCCATGACGAAGACCTGCCAGTCCTTGTCGTCGTACAGCCAATCCACCGCCGCCGGCACCGCCATGGCGGCGGCCAGCACGATCAGCAAGATGCCGTTCACGAAAATGACCGGACGGAAATCGATCAACCGCGCCTCACCCCTGGAATCGGCACGACTATTGGCGCGGTTGCGGGCGGCTGTCCAGAGATTCATGCCCGCGCCTCATGGCGGGCTGGACAATATAGGATACCCCCCTATACTATATCCCTGGAGGCGCGCATGACACACGTGTTCAAGGATCGGCCCAAGCTGGTGGCCCGCATCCGCCGGATCAGGGGGCAGGTCGAGGCGGTGGAACGGGTTTTGGACGGCGACGGCGACCGCTGCCTGGAGGTGCTGCAACTGGTGGCCTCGGTGCGCGGGGCCATCAACGGCCTGATGGCCGAACTGGTGGAAGGCCACGTCACCCATCATCTGGTCGATGCCGAAGACGAAGCGGCCCGCCGTCAGGGCGGCGAGGAACTGATCCAGGTTCTGCGCACCTACATGAAGTGAGCGAAGGGGACCGAGGATGATTTCAGCCGACCATTCCCATGTCTATCTGGGGGCATCGCAGCAGCGCAACGAACGGCGCACCTGGGTGGTCATCGCCTTGACATCGGTCACCATGGTGGCGGAAATCGTCGCCGGCACCGTGTTCGGCTCCATGGCCCTGGTCGCCGATGGCTGGCACATGTCCACCCATGCCGCCGCCTTGCTGATCGCCGCCCTGGCCTATCTGTTCGCTCGCCGTCACGCCCATGACCCCCGCTACAGTTTCGGCACCGGGCGGCTGGGCGATCTGGCCGCCTTCGCCAGTGCGGTGGTGCTGGCCCTGGTGGCGCTGCAAATCACCTGGGAAAGCAGTCGGCGCCTGCTGGCGCCGGTGGAAATCCACTATTCCGAAGCCATCTTCGTGGCGGTGCTGGGGTTGGTGGTCAATCTGGTTTCGGCCTGGCTGCTGCATGACGGTCACCATGACCATGACCATGACCATCATCATGGCCACGACAACAATCTGCGCGCCGCTTACATGCATGTGATCGCCGATGCCCTGACCTCGGTCCTGGCCATCGCCGCCCTGCTGCTGGGGCGGGCCTGGAACTGGCCGTGGCTGGACCCGCTGATCGGGGTGGTGGGCGCGCTGGTCATCGCCCGCTGGTCGTGGGGGTTGATGACGGAAAGCGGCGCCGTGCTGGTCGGGCGTCTGGATGCCGCCGGCGCGGCCTTGCCCGGGGATATCCGCGCCGCCCTGGACAATGACCGCGACCGCATCACCGATTTGCATGTCTGGCAGGTGGGGCCGGGACACCATGCGGTGATCGTCGTCTTGACCTCCACCGCCCCGCAGGCGCCGGATTTCTATAAACGGAAGCTGCGGCATCTGGGCTGGATTTCCCATCTGACCCTGGAAATTCAGCCTTTGGAATTAGACAGCCTGCGGCTAAAGGCGTAATATCCCGCCCGGTCATGAACGGGCGGGTTGACGGTCGATGAGGGGGGCTCTTTGCCGCATGCGCAAGGGTGGGACGTTTTTCCTGCTGCTGGCGCTGTGGTGCGGTGATGCCGCTGCCCAAGGGGCGCTGGTGGTCGGCGTCACCCCGCAGCAATCCGCCGGCCGGTTGGCGGAAAGCTGGGTGCCCTTGCTGGAAGAGGCCGGGCACCGCTTCGGCGCGCCGCTCACCTTCCGCACCGCCCCCGCCACCGAGGAATTCGAGCGCCGCGTTCTCGCCGGCGAATATGATGTGGTCTATGGCAGCCCGGTGCTGTACGTGGCCGCCGCCCGCGTGCTGGGGGCCAGGGCCATCGCCCGCCAACGCCAGGATGAACAGGGCGTGCTGGTGGTAAGGGGCGATTCCGCCATCGCCGCCGCCGCCGATTTGCAGGGCCGTGTCGTCGCCTTTCCCGCCGCCAGCGCCTATGGCGCCACCATCCTGACCCAGGCGGCGTTACGCCGTCAGGGGGTGGGCTTCCAGACCAAGACCCTGGCCTCGGACGAATCGGTCTACCGCGCCGTCCTCGACGGCATGGCCGATGCCGGCGGCGGCGCCTTGCGCACCTTGGGGCGGCAGGACATGGAGACCCGTAGCCTTTTGCGCGTGCTGATGATCACCGAGCCTTTTGCCGCCTATCCGGTCTTCATCCTGCCGCGGGTGGGACAGAAGCGGGCGGCGCATTTGCAGGCGGTCCTGTTTTCGCTGGATTCCGACGACAGCGGTCGGGCGGCGCTGCGACGGGCGACGCTTCAGGGTATCGCCCTGGCCGACGACCATACCTATGATCCGGTGCGTCAACTGGGCCTGGACGCGGTGGAACGATTGCTGAAGGGGGCGGCGCCGTGAAGTTCCGCACCAAGACCGTCCTGGGCGTGGCGGTGATCGAGGCGGTGTTGCTGACCATTCTGGTCTTGAGCACCTTGGGCATCTTGCAGCGCACCGCCGAACAGGAATTGCTGCACCGGGCGGAAACCACCGGCAAGCTGCTGGCGGCGGCGTCGCGCGACGCGCTGCTGGCCTGGGATTTCGCCACCTTGGACAGCATCGCCCGGGAGGCGACCTCGTCGGCCCGCCTGCGGTATGTGCGTTTCATGGAAAAAGATGGGCGGGCCTTGGCCCAGTATGGCGACACCCGGGCCGCCCAGGCCCATTTCAGCGCCGATGACGGGCTGGAAGCCGTCGATGACGGGGTGCTGGACCAGGAAGCCGACATCCTGGTGGCGGGCGTACCCTATGGGCGGGTGCAGTTCGGCCTGGATATCGACAGCGTCACCGCCGCCACCGCCCATATGCGCGGTTGGGCCTTTGCCATCTCCGCCGTGGAAATGGTGTTGGTGGCCCTGTTCTCGTTGCTGTTGGGGCTGTATCTGACCCGGCAATTGGCTTCATTGCGCGATGCCAGCCAGCGTCTGGCCCAAGGCGACATGGCCCATCGCATTCCCGTCAGCGGCTCGGACGAACTGGCCGAGACGGCGCGGGCCTTCAACACCATGGCCGAGCGCCTGCAAAGCTTCTATGGCGATCTGGCCGAGCGCGAGGCCCGTTTCCGCCAATATTCCGAGATCAATTCCGACTGGTTCTGGGAAACCGACCGCGACGAGCGCTATGTCTTCGTTTCCGACAGTTTCGAGGCCATCACCGGACGCAGCCCGGCGACGCTTTTGGGCAAGCGGCGCTGGGATCTGGGCTCGAGCAAGATGGAGGTGGATGCCGAGATGTGGCAGGGGCATCTCGAGGATCTGTCCGCCCATCGCCCCTTCCGCGACTTCAAGTATTGGATCGAGGCCGATAACGGTCGCCCGTGCTGGCTGAAGGAAAGCGGCGGTCCGCGTTTCGACGATGACGGTCGTTTCATCGGCTATCGCGGCACCGGTTCCGACATCACCGCCGCCATGGAAAGCGCCCACCGCATGCACATGCTGACCCGGGCGGTCGAGCAAAGTCCGGTATCGGTGGTCATTACCGACCTCGACCGGCGCATCCAGTACGTCAATCCCAAATTCCTCGACGCCACCGGCTATGGTGCCCAGGAGGTCATCGGCCAGATGCCGTCGATCCTGAAATCGGGGCAGACCGACGAGACGGTCTATCAGGATTTGTGGGCGACCCTGGACCGGGGCGAACAATGGCGCGGCGAGTTCGTCAACCGCCGCAAGGACGGTAGCCTTTATTGGGAACAGGCGAGCATCCAGCCCATTCGCAACCTGGAAGGCCGCATCACCAATTATCTCGGCATCAAGCTCGACATCACCGACCGCAAGCGGGCCGAGGACAAGCTGGGGCATCTGCTCGACGAGTTGAAGCGGTCCAACCAGGATCTCGAGCAATTCGCCTATGCGGCCAGCCACGACCTGAAGCAGCCACTCAGGCAGATATCCAGCTTCGCCACCTTGCTGGAACGCCGCCTGGGCGACCAGGCCAGCGACGAGGTGCGCGATTATCTCGGCTTTTTGAATGACGGCGCCCAGCGCATGCAGGCGCTGGTCGGCGATCTGCTGGATTATTCCCGCGTCAGCCATCGCCCCTTGCACAATGACAGCGTCGCCATGGATGAGGTGTTGTCGGCGGCCCTGGTGCTGCTGAATGCGGCGGTGACGGAATCGGCGGCGGTGATCGAGCGCCAGCCCCTGCCCAAGGTGCAGGGTGATCGCAGCCAGCTGGAGCGGCTGCTGCAAAATCTGGTGGGCAACGCCTTGAAGTACCGCGATCCCGCCCGCCCGCCCCTGATCCGCATCGGCTGTGACGACGGCGTGTTCTTCGTCGCCGATAACGGCATCGGCATCGCCGCCGATCAGGCCGATCGCGTCTTCATGATCTTCCAGCGCCTGCATTCGGCCCAGGCCTATGAAGGCACCGGCATCGGCCTGGCCATTTGCCGCAAGATCGTCGAGCGTCACGGTGGGCGGATTTGGCTGAGTTCGGCGGGGGAAGGCCAGGGAACCACCTTCTTCTTCACCCTGCCGGGGCCGGCGGCGCACCATGTGGTTGACTTGGGGGCGGGGCTTGGGCAGGCTGGCGCCCAACAACAGGCCTGAATGGAAACCACGCCATGACCAAGTCGGAGCTGATCGCCCGCCTGGCGGAAAAGAACCCGCATTTGTACCAGCGCGACGTGGAACGCATCGTCACCACCATCTTCGACGAGATCGCCGAGGCCCTGGCCCGTGGCGACCGGGTGGAATTGCGCGGCTTCGGCGCGTTTTCGGTGAAAAGCCGCGACGCCCGCCAGGGCCGCAATCCTCGCACCGGCGAGCAGGTGGCGGTTGACGGCAAGGTGGTGCCCTTCTTCAAGACCGGCAAGCAGCTGCGCGAGCGGTTGAACGCCGGCGACGAGTGACGGTCGTGCGCTGGCTCGGCTGGCTGCTGGCCATCCCCGTCGCCCTGCTGATCGTGGTTTTCGCCGTCGCCAACCGACACGAAATCCGCCTGGACATGTGGCCCCTGCCGTGGGCGATGGATTTGCCGGCCTATCTGGCGGTGCTGGGGGCCTTGGCCAAGGGCATCGTCATCGGTGCCGTCGCCATGTGGCTGTCCGGCTTCCGGGGACGGCGCAACGCCCGCCAACAGCGCCGCCGGGCCGAATCGTTGGAACGCCAGTTGCGGGCGGCCCAATCGGTCCCATTACCGGCGGTCCCATTACCGGCGGCCCCATTGCCGGTCGCCGCCGTCACCGACGACCGTGCTGCCACCTGATAACCACTTTCGTCAAGGGGGCTGCCATGCCCAATCCCGTTTACGTCGCCCTGGACACCACCAACGTCAACCAGGCCGCCGATCTGGCCACCAAGCTGAAAGGCTTGGTCGGCGGGGTCAAGCTGGGGCTGGAATTCTTCACCGCCAACGGTCCCGCCGGTATCGAGGCGATCACCGCCCTGGGCATGCCGGTGTTTCTGGACCTGAAGTTCCACGACATCCCCAATACCGTGGCCGGGGCCATGCGCGGCATTGCCCCTCTGGCGCCGCGCTTCACCACCATTCATGCCTCGGGCGGCTTCGCCATGATGAAGGCTGCCGCCGATGCCGCCAAGGACGGCGCCGACCGCGCCGGGCGTCCGCGCGTCAAGGTGCTGGCGGTGTCCATCCTGACCAGCATGGATCAATCGGCCATGGAATCGGTGGGCTTTCAAGGCAGCGTGCTGGAACAGGTCAAGCGTCTGGCCGTGCTGGGGCAAGCCGCCGGCATCGACGGTCTGGTCTGTTCGCCGCACGAGGTGGAAACCGTGCGCTCCATGGTCGGCGATGGCCTTTGTCTGGTGGTGCCGGGCATTCGTCCCCCATGGGCCGAGGCCGGCGACCAGAAGCGGGTGATGACGCCGAAGGAGGCGCGCCAGCGCGGCGCCGACATCCTGGTCATCGGTCGCCCGATCACCGCCGCCGCCAATCCCGCCGATGCCGCCAGGCGCATCCTCGAGGAGTTGGAGGGATGAGCGCCGAGGTCAAGATCTGCGGCCTGACCGATGAAGAGGCCATCGACGCCGCCATCGATGCCGGCGCCGATTATCTGGGACTGGTGTTCTTCGCCAAAAGCCCGCGCTTCGTCACCCCCGAATGCGCCGCCGAGCTGACCCAGTTCGTCGAGGGCGTCGGCAAGGTCGGGCTGTTCGTCGATGCCGAGGATGGGTTCCTGGATGAGGCCCTGACCCATCTGCGCCTGGATCTGTTGCAGTTCCACGGTTCGGAAAGCCCGGAACGCATCGAGGCCATCCGCCGCGAATTCGCCGTGCCGGTGATGAAGGTCATCGCCATCGAAAGCGCCGAGGATTTGGCCCGGGCCGAGCCCTATTTCGCCGTGGCCGACCGCCTGTTGTTCGACGCCAAGCCGCCCCGGGGTTCGGACCTGCCCGGCGGCAATGCGGTCAGCTTCGACTGGTCGATCCTGGCGGGCTACAAATGTCCGCTGCCGTGGATGCTGGCCGGCGGTCTGACCGCCGCCAACGTGGCCGAGGCAATCCGCATCAGCGGCGCCCGCGCCGTCGATGTGTCGTCGGGGGTGGAAAGCGCCCCCGGTATCAAGGACGCAGCCAAGATCGCCGCCTTCATCAAGGCGGCCAAGGGCGCCTGAACCTCGCCCCCGGAAAGCTTGGCGTTCCGGGGACGGGTTGCGATGACGCGGTTCCGATTAAAGGCGTGCGACACTAAAGCGGCGTGCCTTTAATCGGAAGCATTCCCACCGCAACACCCGTCATCCCCGCCTTCGCGCACTGCTGTCCGGGATTTTTTGCAGTCGAGAGGCTGCACGGCAGACAAAGCCAAG
>VBWB01000043.1 GCA_006218045.1 Stygiobacter sp. | reverse complement strand
TCCAGGCACAAACTCACGCACGCGTTCCCATTGATCGTCCCGAAGAATTTCCCCGTCCAGCCCATCATCTTGGCGGAACAAAGGACGGTGGTGACCGCCAGCCTTGGCGTGTCGCTCTAATCCCAGGGATGGCGACCACGCCGCCCTCTTGTTCAAGAACGCCGACATCGCGATGTATCGCGCCAAGGAGGCCGGCCGCAACAGCTTTCGCTTTTATGCCCCGGACATGAATGCCCGGATGTCGGAGCGGCTTGAGATGGAAAGCGGTTTGCGCCGCGCCTTAGAGGAGAATCAGCTTGAACTGCACTACCAGCCCAAGATGGACCTGAAAAGCGGGCGGCTGGTCGGTTCGGAAGCGTTGGTCCGCTGGCGCCATCCGGTAAACGGCATGATTCCCCCCGCGCAGTTTATTCCGTTGGCCGAAGAATGCGGCCTCATCGTCCCCATCGGGGCCTGGGTGATCGCCACCGCTTGCGCACAATTGCGGGAGTGGTTGGATGCCGGGTGCCCAGAAATCACCGTCGCCGTCAATGTTTCGGCCCGCCAATTCCAGCGGGAGGATTTGCTCACCGTGATTTCGCAAAGCTTGCTGGAAGCTAAAATTCCCGCCAGGGCGCTGGTGTTGGAACTGACCGAAAGCGCGGTGATGACAGATCCGGAAAAAGCCACGGACACCCTGACGCGACTGAGAGAGATCGGCGTCGCCGTTTCTCTTGACGATTTCGGAACCGGCTATTCCAGCCTGAGTTACTTGAAGCGGTTTCCCATCGATAGCCTGAAGATCGACCAGTCCTTCGTCCGCGACATTCCCAACGATGCCGAAGATGCCGCCATCGCCGTTCTGGTCATCTCGCTGGCCCACAGCCTCGGGCTGTCCGTTATCGCCGAAGGAGTGGAAAACCTGACCCAGCTCGATTTTCTCCGGGAACGGGACTGTGATGAAATGCAGGGCTACTACTTCAGCCGTCCACTGATGGCGAAGGATTTCACGGCCCTTCTGCGCGAAAGCAGCCGTCTCCCCCTCGACTCCCCGCCATGAGACGCCGCGGCTCAGCGGGTGTGTGTTCGCTTACGACATGAGATTGGGTATGGACCTTGATGGGACACACGACGTACAGAACGCCATCCAGCGGAGACGGTGGGATTGATGTCGTCGCCATCAAGGGGAGCGATGGCCTGCTGATCCAGTGCAAGACGACCAGCGTGGCAGGCAAAGAATTGGGTTGGGATGGCGTCAAGGACGTGATTGCCGGTGCCGCCGCGTATCATGCCCGCCACCCTGATGTCCGTCTCGGTCTAGGTGTTTGGTCCCGGAGTGTGATGGTGCATCATTAACCCGTCAGGGGGAGGATGCACTATGGCAGGACTACTTCACGGCAGCGCCCGTACGACGCCGCGTATTCGAGCCGAACTCCAAGCGTCGAAAGAAAGTACCCGGTCCCTTGCCGAGCAATACGGCCTGAACCCCAAGACCGTCGCCAAGTGGCGCAAGCGCACCACGACCGATGACGCGCCGATGGGGCCGCATGTGCCGCGCAGCAGCATTCTGACCCCGGCGGAAGAGGCGATGATCGTCGAATTCCGTCGCCGGACGTTGCTGCCTCTGGACGATGTGATGGGATGCTTGATGGAGGCCATCCCGAAACTGACCCGCAGTGCGTTACATCGTTGCCTTCAGCGTCATGGCATCTCTCGATTACCCGACGACACAGAGAAGGCATCGAAGCGGGGGCGGTTCGCCGAAACCAAGATCGGCTATGTCCACATTGATTCCTGCGAGTTTCGCCATGCCGAGGGGCGGTTGGTCATGTTCCTCGCTATCGACCGGGTCTCGAAATTCACCTATGTCGAGTTCTGCAACAAGGCCGGAAAGATGAACGGTGCGGCCTTCCTGCGTAACGTCGTCCAAGCCTTTCCCTACAAGATCCATACGGTGCTGACCGATAATGGCATGGCCTTTGCCGATTTACCGAAATACCGCTCCGGTTCTACAGAATGTTTCAACCACATCTTCGACCGCGTCTGCGGTGAGCACGCCATTGAGCACCGCCTGACAAAGCGATACCACCCGTGGACCAACGGCCAGGCCGAGCGCATGAACCGCACCGTCAAGGATGCGACGGTGAAGGCTTTCCATTACGAAGACCTGGAGAGCCTGAAAGCCCATGTCCTGGCTTTCGTTACCGCTTATAACTTTGCCAAGCATCTGAAAGCCCTGCGATGGCGAACGCCCTTTCAGGCCATCTGCGATGCCTGGACAAAAGATCCGTCAATCTTCAAAATCAACCCGCACCACCTCATTCCGGGACCGCACACCTAGCCGCGATCCATCTCCAGTTTAAGGAAATGGGTGGCGCAGGAAATACAGGGGTCGTAATTGCGGATGGCCTGTTCCGCCCGCCATTTGATCTCGTCGTCGGACTTGTCCAGATTGGCCTGCACCACCTTGCGCAGGTCCAGCTCCATCACCTTCTGATTCTGGGCGGTGGGCGGGACGATACGGGCATCTTGGACCGATCCGTCGGCATGGATGCGATAGCGGTGATAGCAGATGCCGCGCGGCGCCTCGGTGCAGCCATGGCCTTCGCCGGCCTTGACCGGGGCATCCACGTAAGGGGCGTCCGGCTCGGTGTAGTTTTGCACGATCTTGAGCGCGTCCTCGCACACCTGCACCAGTTCGACGGCGCGCACGACGATGGACTGGAACGGGTTTCTGACCACAGGGCTCAAACCGGCGTCCTTGGCCGCTTCCTTGGCGGTGTTGCCCAATTGGGCGTAGTTGAGGTTATAGCGGGCCAGCGGGCCGACATGATGGGCCAGCCCGTCCTTGGGCTTGCCGTGCAGCGCGTTGGACCACGGCACATGCTCTTCCTCGACGTGATCGAGGAACTGCGCCACCGGGAAATCCAGGCCGGACGAGGTGATCAGCCGCCCTTCATGGATGGCGTATTCATCGGCATGATGCAGGGCCATGAAATTATAGTCCTGCTGGATATCGGGGAAGTCGAAACCACCCACCAGCTTGACGGTGGCGACAGAGGTTTCCACCGCCCATTTCAGGTTTTCTTCCAAGGCGCGCAAATGGCGTTTCGACGGCGCCTTGTAAAAGCCGCCGACCCGCAGGCCGACCGGGTGGATGGCGCGCCCGCCGATGGTTTCCAGGATTTCGTTGCCGATCTTCTTCAGCCGCAGGGCTTTTTCCACCAAGGTGCGGTCGACCTTGGCCAGTTCCAGCGCGTCGGCCAGCCCCAGGAAGTCGGGGGCGTGCAGCATATAGACGTGGAGCGCGTGGCTTTCGATCCATTCACCGCAATAGACCAGGCGGCGCAGATCGCGGATGGGCTTGGTCACCTGGATACCCAATATGTCTTCCATGGCCTGACTGGCCCCCATCAGATAGGCGATGGGGCAGATGCCGCAGATGCGCGCGGTGATGTCGGGCACCTCGCGGAAGTCGCGACCGCGCAGGAAAGCCTCGAAGAACCGCGGCGGCTCGAAGATGCCGAAATGCAGTTCCTTGATGACGCCGTCGCGGATCTTGACGTGCAGGGAACCCTCGCCCTCGACCCGGGCCAGGGCTTCGACCTTGATGGTGCGGATGTCAGCCATGGCTGTCGCTCTCCTTGCGGAATGCATCGGCATTGGCGTTATAGGTGCGGAACAGGCGATGGACGTCGCGACCGGTTTGCCCCAGGGCCAGCAATTGCCCGGCCAGGGCCGCGGTGTTGGGCGTCTCCATCGGACCGAAGCAGCCATAGCAGCCGCGATCCTTGCCGGGGCAAAGCGTGCCGCAGCCGGCCTGGGTCACCGGCCCCAGACACGCGGTGCCGGCGGCGACCATGCGGCAGACGGTGCCGCTTTCCTTGCACTCGATGCATTGGGAATGACGGGGGATATTGGGCTTGCGACCGTTGAGCGCGGCGTTCAACACTTCCAGCATCTGGTATTTGTTGACCGGACAGCCGCGCAACTCGAAATCCACCGGCACATGGTCTGAGATGGCGGTCGAGGTGGTCAGGGTGTCGATATATTCCGGATGCGCATAGACCGTGCGGATGAAATCCTTGACGTTCTTGAAGTTGCGCAAGGCCTGGATGCCGCCGGCGGTGGCGCAGGCGCCGATGGTGATGAGCAGCTTGGATTGCTTGCGCACCTCGCGGATGGCCTTGATGTCGTGCGGCGTGGTGATGGAGCCTTCCACCAAGGACACGTCATAGGGGCCTTTCTCCACCTTGCGGGTGGCCTCGAGGAAATAGCTGATGCGCACTTCCTCGGTCAGGGCCAGCAATTCGTCCTCGCAATCGAGCAAGGTCAATTGGCAGCCGTCGCAGCTGGAAAACTTCCACACCGCCAGTTTCGGGCGCTTGCGTTCGGACATGGCTAAAGCTCCCTGATCTGGAACAGGTCGGCGATGCCGTCAAAGCGGAACACCGGCCCATCCTTGCAGGTGAAATGCGGTCCCCATTGGCAATGGCCGCACAGACCGCAGCCGCACTTCATGTTGCGTTCCACCGACACCCAGATGTTATCGCGGGCGACGCCCTTTTTTTCCAGGGCGGCGGCGGCATAGCGCATCATCACCTCGGGACCGCAGACGAAACTGGCGGTGTTGAGCGGGTCGAAGCCGCCGCGTGCCACCAGATTGGTGACCACGCCGACATTGCCGCCCCATTTGCCGGTGGCGCGATCCACCGTGACCAGCACATCCAGGTCGAAGCGTCCGCGCCAGCGCTCCAGTTCCTTTTTATAAAGGATGTCCTCGGGCGTACGGGCACCATAAAGGACGATGACGCGGCCGAAACGTTCGCGGTGGGCCATGGCCTGATAGATGGCCGGGCGAAGCGGGGCCAGGCCGACACCGCCGGCGACGAAGACCAGATCGTGGCCGAAAGCGGCTTCCACCGGCCAGGCGGTGCCGAAGGGGCCGCGCACGCCCAACACGTCGCCGGGTTTCAGCGCGTCCAGCGCCTCGGTCACGGTGCCCACCGCACGGGTGGTATGGACCAGAACCGAGCGGTCGGCGGGATCGCCGGAGATGGAAATGGGCACCTCGCCGACGCCAAAAACATAAAGCATGTTGAACTGGCCGGGGCGAAAGGCGAAATCGCCGCCCGCTTCCGGCACCATTTCCATGGTGAAGGTGTCCGACAGATCGCGCCGCACCTTCTCGATGCGGAATGGCACCGGCACCATGGGGTCATGGGGGAGGACGTTCATGATCAGCCGTCCTTCTTTTTCTTGCTCTCGGCCTTTTCCAGCCGGGCGTCGGCGGCGCGGTTCCGGCCCTTGCTCTTGGCTTCGGCCTTTTCCGGCTTGGCTGTCTTTTCCGGCTTGGGCTTTTTCGTCGGGCCGTACAGATCCAGCATTTGCAGGCGGGCGGCGGCCAGACGATGGGCCATGACCGGGACGAAGCGGCGCATGACCTCGAAGCCGAGCGCCGGGTCGGCCTCCATCTTGCGGCGCAGGCATTGGGCGTCGAAGGACAGGGCGCGGACCAAGGTCATGGCACGGGCGTCGAAGGTGGATTGATAGGGTTCGACCATCCAGGCCCAGCCGGCGATGTCGCCCTCGGCGATGGTTTCGATGATGATGGGCGGGCGGCCCGGCTGGTCGATTTCCACCGCCACGGTGCCGGCCCGGATCAGGAAGAACTTTTTCGCGCTTTGTCCCTGGCGGAACAGGAACTGCCCGGCATCAAAGCGCTCGTTGGCGGCGCAGCCGACCAGAAGCTCGCGCAAGGTGGCGTCGATGCCCTGGAAAAACGGGTGTTCATCGATGATGCGGCCAAGATTTTCCGGCTTTACCATGATCAGTTCCTCCCTTGGCCGGTGATGGCGGCGGCTTCCTCGGTGATATCGATGCCGACCGGGCACCACGTGATGCAGCGGCCACAGCCGACGCAGCCGGTTTCATCGAACTGGTCCACCCAGGTGGACAATTTATGGGTGATCCACTGACGATAGCGTGACCGCGCCTCGGTGCGGACGGCCCCGCCATGGATATAGGAAAAGTCGGTGGTGAAGCACGAATCCCATTTGCGCCAGCGTTCGGCATTGTCGCCCTTGAGATCGGTGACATCTTCCACCGTGGTGCAAAAGCAGGTGGGGCAGACCATGGTGCAATTGCCGCAGGTCAGGCAGCGGGCGGCGACCTGATCCCAGCGCGGATGCTCGGGGTTGGCGGCCAGGGCACGGGCGGCTGCCGGGTCCAGGTGCTTTTGCTGGATTTCGGCGTTCTTCACCACCTGCGCCGCCGCCTTGATGTCGGCGGGGCTGGCCGGCTTGGCCGCTTTCAGCAGCTTGGCCCCACGCGGGGTTCCGGCCTCGGCCACGAACACATGGCGGCTCTCGTCGATCAGCTCGGTCAGCTTGACGTCGAAGCCGGCCTTGACCTCGGGGCCGGTGCCCATGGAGGCGCAGAAGCAGGTGTCCAGCGCCTCGCCGCATTGCACGGCGACGATCAGGGCCTCGGCCAGACGGCGTTGATAGCCGGGATCGGCGAAATCACGGTCGCCGAACACCTTGGCCTGACGGGCGATGGCGGCCAGCTCGCAGGCGCGCACGCCGATAAAGGCCATGGGCGGGTCCGGCGGGGCAGGGGGGGCGAGGGTGAAGCCGCCCCCTTCCTTGCGGGTGGCGGCAAACAGCTTTTGCCGGGGCGGGTAAAGCTGGCGCTTCCAGCCTTGCGGCCCCAGGCCATAGCCGAACAGAGCCCCGTCGTCACGCCGGCGCAGGCGATAATGACCGCCTTTTTGTTCCGATCCCCAACCGGCGGGCAAATCGTCGGCACCGTCGATCAGGTCGTAAATCACGGCATCGCTATCGCGGCGGGGGCCAAAGACCTGATAGCCGCTTTTACGCAGATTTTTGATGAAATCGCCCAGTCCGTCCTTGTCCAGGACAGTGACGGCGACATCGTCCCTTTTGGCCTTGGCCATCATCGACCCCCGGTAATTCAGTAAGGGCGAAAAGATGGTACACCCGCTTTTGCATATCGCCAATGGCTGATCAGCGATTTTTTTGCAATCCGGACCGGCGAATATTAGGTGGAAATTTCAAATATTATTCCGACTATTATGCTACACTTTACCGCAATGCAGCATAAGATGAGGCGACGGCTTGCCCATCGTCACATCTGGCAAGGCGAGGGACGGGATATGAACAGGTGATCCCCTGACCCGAGGTTGCCCATGATCACCCAGCGTATCGACAACATCACCCTGATCCCGGCCCATTACCGCACGGCCACGCCGCCATGTCCGCCCAGCGTCAAGATCGAGTTGACGGCACGGTGCGATCTGGCCTGCTTCTTTTGCGCCACCAGCCAGCGGCTGCGTGACAAGCGCGACATGGACTGGGATTTCCTGGTGCGGCTGATGGGCGAAATGCGCGAAGCCGGAGTCGAGGAGCTGGGTATGTTCTATTTGGGCGAATCCATGCTTTACCCGCGGCTGGCCGAGGCCATCGGGGTGGCCAAGAAGCGCTTCGGCTACCCTTATGTCTTTCTGACCACCAATGGCCGGCTGGCCACTCCCGACCGATTGCGCGATTGCTTCGAGGCTGGGCTCGATTCGCTGAAATTCTCATTCAACTGGGCCGATCCGGCACAGGCCAAGGAAATCACCCGCGTCGATTGCTTCGACGACGTGGTCGCCAACATCCAGGCCGCCAAGGCCATCCGCGACGACGTGGCGGACCGGACCGGCCAGCGCTGCGGTCTGTTCGCCTCGTCCATCCAGTATGACGGCGAACAGCGCGAGCGCATGGAGCGCGCCGTGGACAGCATCCTGCCCTTCGTCGATCAGCATTACTGGCTGCCGCTTTACGGTCAGGCCGGCCTGACCACCGGCGAGCGCGGCACCGTGCCGGTGGCCGGCAACGTGGGCCGGGCCGACGCCATGCGCCAGCCGTTGCCGTGCTGGTCGCTGTTCACCGAAGGCCACGTCACCTGGGACGGCCATCTGGCCGCCTGCTGTTTCGACCATGACGGCCGCTTCGACATGGGCGATCTCAACCGGACCGGCTTTCTGCAAGCTTGGCATTCCGAGCCGTTTCAGAAGCTGCGTCAGGCCAACCTGAACGAGAATGTGGAGGGCACCGTTTGCGAGGAATGCATCGCCTATCGCAAGCACCAGGCTTAACCCCCTCGGGCAATAGGCTTTTTGCAATTGTCAACGCCCCGCCAGGTGTCCTAGAACTAGTGTCAACCAAGGCGGAGCGGACAAGATGCCGGAAATCCTGATGCGCGGCGGGGACAGCGCATATACGTTGCGGACGGCCACCCAAGGCGATATCGCCCAGGTGGCCGCCATCGACGTTTCCATCACCGGCATTGAAAAGCCCGGTTATTGGGAAGACATCCACGACCGCTATGTCCGCCAGCCGGCGGAAGATCCCGGCTTGGCCCATCTGAACCGCCTGTTCCTGTGCGCCTGCCAGGGCGAGACGGTGATCGGTTTCATCGTCGGTGAAATCCGCGCCTGGGAATTCGGCTCGCCGCCGTGCGGCTGGGTTTTCGCCGTCGGCATCCGCAAGGAAGTGCGTACCCGCTATGTGGCGCAAACCCTGTTTCAGGCGGTGTGCGACAGCTTCCGCCAAGCCGGCGTCAGCATCATCCGCACCATGCTGGCCCGCGACAACACCCTGGCCATGAGCTTTTTCCGCAGCCAGGGTATGATGGCCGGACCGTTCATTCAGTTGGAAATGGAGCTGGCCGGGTCATGAAGCTGCAAAAAGCCACCCGCTGCGCCCTGTTCGCCATCCTCGAACTGGCCGGCGACCCCGGTCGGCAGATGTCGGCCCACGAAATCGCCGACAAATACGGCATCTCCACCAACCATCTGGCCAAGGTACTGCGTTCGCTCGGTCGCGCCGGTCTGCTGGAGGCGGTGCGCGGGGCCGGCGGCGGCTATCGCTTTTCCGGCTCGGTCAAGCGCACCACGCTGTTGGACGTGATCCAATTGTTCGAGACCATCGACCCCTTGGCCCGGGGCGAGCGCGAGGATGGCGACGGCACCCCCGGCGGCGGCGCCCTGTGCGAGGTGCTGACCGAGATCGAGGATATCGCCCGGGCCACCTTCGCCTCCATCAGCCTGGAAACCATGCTGAAGCTGGTGGACAAGAAGGGCTGAGGTCGGCGCCTCTGGAGTCTGCCTATGGCGCCCGTGGCCGGGGCCGCGAGTTTATTGACGTTTCCACCTGATCCCGCCGTTACCCCGGCGCAGACGTGGGGCCTAAGCTGCTCAGCCAGCGTTCCAGGGTCAGCACGTGCTCGGCTTCCTCCGTGGCGAAGCTGCGGGCCAGCCGCCGGGTTTCGGCATCGGTGGCGGTGATGGCGGTGTGGTTATAGTACTCCCAGCCGCGGCGCTCGTTGGCGATGGCCAATCCAAGCGCCTGGGAAACCGTGGTGGCGGGGCCGACCAGACTGGCATCGCCCACTTCCGGCGGCTCGGGGGTGGTCCATTCATATTGCCAGGAAAGCAACACCGGCAAGGGCGCGTTCGGCTTGGCGATAGCATTGATTTCATCGGCATGCATGCGCGAGAACTCGGCCATCTTGCCGAACAGCGCCGCCGTATCGTGGTTGCCGGCCTGGTCCAGATGGCGGGCCAGTTCGCCATACCTTTGGCTGGCCTGGTTTTCCAGGGCCAGGGCATGAGCGAGGAAATGGGCGAGTTCCGTCATCGTCTGCAGTCTCCGGTGGCGTCGCCCTGGTATATGGGGACAGTGCTGTGGTCTTGCAAATGCGACCAGTCAAGCCACAATGAAACAGAAGCAACCGACCGCCACGAGGACCGGCATGGAGCATATGGAACTGTTCGAGCGTCTGGCCCTGGCCTTGGCCATCGGTGTACTGATGGGGGTCGAGCGCGGCTGGGACAAGCGGGAAGATCCTGATGGCCACCGCGCCGCCGGCATCCGCACCTTTTCCCTGATCGGCCTGTTCGGCGGCATCGTCGGCTGGTTCGCCCTCAGCGTCGGGCCGTTGGCCATGCTGGGCGGTTTCGTCGCCGTGTCCGCCATCATCGTCTCGGGCTACATTATGCGGGCGCGGACCAAGCCGGAAGTGGGCTTCACCACCGAAATCGCCGAGCTGACCGCTTTCGCCCTGGCCGCCCTGGCGGCCATGGGCGAGGGGCAGGCGGCGGCGGCGGGCGGTGTCGTCGCCACGGCCTTCCTGGGGGCCAAGGAGGTTCTGCATGCCTGGGTCGGGCGGCTGGAGCGGTTGGAACTGCGGGCGGTCATCAAGCTGCTGCTGATTTCCGTGGTGTTGCTGCCGGTGCTGCCCAACCAGGGCTATGGTCCGGGCGAGATCTTGAACCCGTACAAGCTGTGGCTCTTGGTGGTGATGGTGGCCTTCATCTCGTTTTTGGGCTATTTCGCCATCAAGATCGCCGGGCCGCGCATCGGCAGCCTGTTGACCGGGGTGTTCGGCGGATTGGCGTCCAGCACCGCCCTGACCGTGTCCTTCGCCCGCATGGGCAAGATCACGCCGGGCATGCAGCCCTTGCTGGCGGCGGGCATCACCGTGGCCAATTCCACCATGTATCTGCGCCTGTGGGTCATCGTCTTCATTCTCAACCAGCCCATCGGTATCCAGTTGGCACCGGCCCTGGGGGCCATGGCGGTGGCCGGATTCTTCGGCTCGTGGCTGCTGTGGCGGGCGCGCGAGGATGAAAGCAAGCCCGGCGCCACCGCGCTTTCCAACCCGTTCGAGCTGGGGATGGCGGTCAAGTTCGCCATTTTGCTGGCCCTGGTGATGCTGGCGTCCAAACTGCTGCAAAGCTGGGCCGGTACCGCCGGTGTTTATTTGCTGTCGGCGGTGGCCGGCCTGGCCGATGTGGACGCCATCGCCCTGTCCATGGTGCAGATGGGCGGGCGCGATGTGGCCTTGACGGTGGCGGCCACCGCCATCACCATCGCCGCTTTCGTCAATACCGGGGTCAAGGTCGCCCTGGTCGGCGGATTGTGCGGCGGCATGATGACGCGGCGGGTGGGCTGGGTCATGTTGGCCACCGTGCTGTGCGGCGGTTTGGGGCTGGTGGCCGGACGCCTGTTGTTGCAAGGAGTATGATGAACGCGCTCGATCACGCCATTGTCGCCTATTGGCGCCACCCCGACCCACGGGGAGTGCTGGATGTGTTCGTCGGTCAGCCCTTGGCCGAGGATTGGCGGGCCGAGAACGTGCTGACCGTGCCGGTTTTTCTGGCGCATCTGCTGGAGGCTGATCCGTCCTTGGGCGCAATCCTGGTGGAGGGGGTGCGCGGCGGCGATCCGGTCAAGGTGGAGATCACCGCCCAGGCGCTGAACTACAGCCATATCCCGGCGCGGACGCATTTGATGGAAAAGCTGGTGGGCGAGGCGGCGGCGGCGTCCATGGACGCGGACGGCGCCGATTTCGCTGCCCTTTGCCCTACCCATCCGGTGCATGTGGACATGCTGTGGGTATCGTTCTTCGCCACCGGTGTCACCGCCTATCTGGACCGCATCACCGGGTTGTTGGATGGCTGGCTGCCGGAAAACCGGTTGCAGGATTTGCTGTCCCGCGCAGCCACCCAGCCGGACATCCAGGCCCCGGCCTTGGCCGGTCTGCTGGCCAAGGCGGCGCAGGTGACGCTGACCGCCCATGGTCAGGAATGCCCGCCGGTACGTGCCGCATTGGAGCGACGGGCGGCTTCCATGGATGGCTTAGGGGCGGCCCTGGCGGCGCGCATCGCCGCAATTCTTTAAAGTCGGCGCGCATCGCCGCAATTCTTTAAAGTCGGCGCGCATCGCCGCAATTCTTTAAGGTCGGCGCGCATCGTGGCAGGCTTTCAGTCCTGAAAATCGGCGGGCGGTGGGTATTTGCCCTGGCGGATATCCAGTTCGGCCATGTGCAGACGCTTACGCTCGGCCATCTTGGTCGCCTCGGTGCGGCCCGCGTCGGATTCAGCCAAGGCTTCCAGCACTTCCAGATGGGTCAGCATGGCGTATTCCATGTCGAGCGCCAGTTCCAGCACCTGCCAATTACCCAGTTCCAGCCCATCGGCGGGGAAGGGGGGCTCTATCCGGGGGGAATCGGTGGGGGGCGAGGCGGTACCGGCAAAGGTCTTGGCCCGCCGCCGCGCCGCCGCCGCCAGATTGCGCAAGGTGACAGCCGCGTCGGGGGCGGCGATCAGGTCGACGGCGATGGCCAATTGGTCATAACAAAGGGCGGCGCCTTCCTCCATGCGGCGGACGGCATCGTGAATGTCTTCCACGCTGTGGACTTCCCCTGTAACGGCGAACACCTTCTGCCGTGCTCCCTTCCCTCTTGATGTCCTTTCTAGCCGTCCAGGGGGACGGACGCAATTATGCTATGCGTCGGGCGTGCTTAAGAAAATGCTGAATGTCATTGTCAACCGGGGGGCGGAGTGGCTATACGCATGGTCAATAGCCGTCCACAAGGGGGGGTGCCCGAGCGCATCCTGGATGGCCGCCGGGGTTTGAAGGAGAGGAAGAGATGTCGCTGAAGATCACCGAAGATTGCACCAGCTGCGATGCCTGTGTTTCGGTTTGCCCCAATACCGCCATTTCCGCCGGTGACGTGATCTATGTCATCGAAGAAGATCGCTGCACCGAATGCGTCGGCGCCGAAGACACCCCGCAATGCCAGTTGGTCTGCCCCGCCGATTGCATCGTCATCGGCACCGAGGAAACTCCGGACCAGTTGCAGGCCAAGTACGAAGCCTTGCACGGCTGAGGTTCCGCTGTTCCAAATGAAAACCCCGGACCTGATCGGTGCCGGGGTTTTTTATTGCCGCCTGAGGGGCGATGAAAACACCAAATTCCGATGCCTTCATCGGGATTTGGTTAGG
>VBWB01000012.1:35674-109312 GCA_006218045.1 Stygiobacter sp. | reverse complement strand
CATGCGAGAACTCAGGGCCCTGGTGCGACGCTGCGCCGCCCTGAAGGAAATGCGGGTTCGGGAACTCCAGCGCCGTGCTCAGGGAACATCTTCAGCCCTGGTGGCGAAGTCCGTGGAGCGGATGATCGAATGGCTGGATGCCGAGATCGACGCCGTCAGCGCCCAGATCGCCGTGCTGATCCGCGAGGACGAAGCCTTGCGCGAAAGCCATGCGCTGCTGACGTCCATTCCCGGCCTCGGCTCCCAATCGGCGGCTGTGCTGCTGGCGGAAATCCCAGACTTCCGCGCCTTCAGCCACAACAAGCAAATCACCGCCTTCGTCGGGCTCAATCCGCAAGACCACCAATCCGGCAGCTCGGTGCGCGGACGCGCCCGCATCAGCAAGATCGGCAACGCCAGGGTGCGAGCCATCCTCTACATGTGCGCGCTGTCCGCCCGCCATCATAACCCAACCATCCGAGCCTTCGCAGACCGCCTCAAGGAGGCGGGAAAGACGCCCAAGGTCGTCCTCGTCGCCGTCGCCCGCAAGCTGCTCGTCATCGCATATGGCGTCATGAAAACCCGCCGCCCCTTCGAAGCGGCTTGACGGCCAACACGGTATCTCAAGCGGCGGGCGCATCCCTCCGGGATGCTTGCCTTCCGCGGCATAAGCCGCGCGGCGCACTGCGGACAATGTCCGCCTTCGGCAGAGGCGCCTAACCAAATCCCGGTGAGTCTAACTCACCGGGATTTGCTATAACCTCCCCCTTCAGGGGGTCCAGCCCGGCGCCGCCATCTCGAAGCCGGCAAAGTCGAAGGCCGGGGCGACGACGCACGACACCAGGGTCCAGGCGCCCATGGGTTCCGCCGCCTGCCAGGCATAGGCGGGAACCACCGCTTGGACCTGCTGACCGGCCAGGACGTCGCCGCCCAGGATGATCTCCTGGACCGGAGCGCCCTCCGTCGCGGCCATGGACAGTTTCAGCGCCTCGCCGCCATGCCACAGCCAGATTTCCACCGCATCGACCCGATGCCAGTGGGATTGTTCGCCCGCTTGCAACAAATAATGGATGGCGGTGCAGGCACCGCGCCCGCCATCGGCGGCCTCATGGCGATAGGTTTCGGCATAATGGCCGCCTTCCGGATGGGGCCGCAGCCCCAACCGGTCGATGACCGCTTGCGCGTTCATTCCTGCGGTTCGGTGTCGCGCACCGAACGGCGGTTGTGGATGGTGGTGAACCAATGGGCCAGATGCGGCCTGCCGGTGCGCCAATCGGTCACGGCTTGGCGGAAATCCAGATAGCCGAGCGCGCAGGCGACGCTGATCGGACCGATCAGGAAGACGCCGCCCCAATGGCCGACTTCCTTTTCCAGCACGTCGAGGGCACGGATGATGGCGGCGTGCTGACGCTCCATCCAGCCGTCCCAGCGCTTGTCCTCGGGCCGCATGGTCTGTTCGATGCGCATGGCCACGGCGGCATCCAGAATGCCGTCGGCCAGGGCCTGCAACGTCAACTGGCGCCAGCGTTCCACCGGATGATCGGGGAACAGCTTGTGGCCGCTGTGCTGGCTGTCCAGGTATTCACAGATCACCGGCGAATCGTACAAGATGATGCCGTTGTCCAAGCTCAGCGCCGGAATCTTCGACAGCGGATTTTCAGCGATGAAATCGGCCTCGGACGCCCAGGCGTTGGTCTTGATCATTTCCAGCTTGTCGTCCAGGCCGCATTCGATGGCGGTCATCCAGGCCTTGCGGGCGTAAGGCGAGGTGTGGGAATAGCGCAATTTCATGGAAGACGTTCTCCTGGGTGAGGTTGATTAAAACACATCCTTGCGCCGGCGCAATTCGGCGAAAACCAAAATCGGATCGGCTCCCGCGTCCATGCCGACGGCACGGGCCACCGCCGGCACGTCGGCGCGCAAGAACGGATTGGCGGCGCGTTCCTGGGTCAGCGTGCTGGGCACCGACGGGCGCCCGGCCAGCCGCGCCACTTCATCGACGCGGGCCAGCATGGCCGGATTGTCACGCTCGACCAGCCGGGCGAAGCGGCCATTGGCCCCGGTATATTCATGGGCGCAATAGACCAAGGTATCGCCGGGCAAGTCGCGCAGACGGGCGAGGGAATGCCACATCTCGTGGGCGGTGCCCTCGAACATGCGGCCGCAGCCTAAGGAAAACAAGGTATCGCCGCAAAACAAGGCATGGCTGTCGGGGAACCAGAAGGCGATGTGGCCGCTGGTGTGGCCGGGGGTTTCCATCACCATGGCCGCCGCGTGACCGAGCAGGAAGGATTCGCCCTCGCCCACTTCCATGTCGATGCCGGGGATACGCTGGGCGTCCTTGCGCGCCCCCACCACCTGGGCGCCGGTGGCCGCCTTCAGTTCCAGATTGCCGCCGGTATGGTCGCCGTGGTGATGGGTGTTGAGGATGTGGCTCAACCGCCAGCCCTTGGCCGCCAGCACCGCCAGCACCGGCGCGGCCAGCGCCGGATCGATGACGGCGGTGGCGCCGCTTTCCGGCTCGTGCGCCAGATAGATGTAATTATCGGACAGCACGGCAATCTGGTGGACGACAAGACGGGCCATGACGGTTCCCCTAGCCGACGATTTTGTAGATCACCACCTCGCGCGTGGTGCGGTCTTCCAGTTCCAGGCTGGTGGCCACCTTCTTGCGCGCCACCTCCAGCAATCCATGTTTGGGCAGATAGGCGCGGCCCGGGTCGGCCATCAGCACCAGGGCACCATCGGCGGCCAGCTTACGCAGCCACGGAAAAATATACTCGGTCATCGGCTTTTCATAACAGACGTCGCCGGCCACCACCACGTCCCAGCGGCATTCCTGGCCGACGATATCGGCGCAGACGACCTCGACCGTCACCGCGTTCAGTTCGGCATTGAGGCCGATGGCGATGGCGGCCATGGCATCGATTTCCACCGCCTGGACATGAGCGGCGCCGTTCCTGGCGGCGGCGATGGCCGAGGCGCCGCTGCCGGCGGCGAAATCCAGCACCCGCTTGCCGCGCACCATGTCGGGATTGTCGAGCACATAGCGGGTCAAGGCCTGACCGCCGGCCCAGCAAAAGGCCCAATAAGGCGGCGGCAAATTGACGCGCAGCAGGGCCGCCTCGGTCGCCTCCCACAGCGGCGTCACCTCGGTGGCGGTCCACAGCGAGATTTCCGGGCAGGCCGGCGGCTGCGCCACCTCGGTATTGGTCTTGATGAAACCGGCGGGGTCCTCGATCATGGCTAAAGCACCTTGCCGGCGATGATGGCGGCCAGCAGACCCCACCCGAACAGGCGGTTGGATTTGAATTTGGCCAGACAATCAGCGGCATCGTCCATGCGCAACGACCTCGCCTGCCAGGCCAATTGTCCGGCGGACAGCAGCAACAGAAGATAAAACGGCCAGGACAAGTGGGCGGCGAACCCCGCCACCGCCAGCAATACCACCGCCCCGGCATAAAAGCCGATCAGGGCGGGGCCGGTCTTGGCGCCCAGGCGCAGGGCGGTGGATTTGACACCGATCAGTTGGTCGTCATCCTTGTCCTGATGGGCATAGATGGTGTCGTAACCCAGGGTCCACAGGATGCCGGCGGCATAAAGCAGCAGCGGTGGTGCCTCCATCTGGCCGGTCACCGCCACCCAGCCCAGCAAGGCCCCCCAATTGAAGGTCAGCCCCAGCCAGGCCTGCGGCCACCAAGTGATGCGCTTCATCAAGGGATAGGGGAAGACCAGGGCCAGCGAAGCCACGCCCCACCAGATCGCCGCCGCGTTCAGTTGGGTCAGGATGACCAGCCCGGCCAGCAATTGCCCGGCCAGAAACAGTCCGGCCCGGGTGAGGCTGACCGCGCCCGAGGGAATGGGGCGGCCCTTGGTGCGCTCGACCAACGCGTCGAATTCGTGGTCGGCCATGTCGTTGATGGTGCAGCCGGCCCCGCGCATGATGACGCTGCCGGCGGCGAACAGCGCCATCAGCCGCCAATCGGGCCAGCCGGCGCCGGCCAAAGCGATGCTCCACCAGCAGGGAAACAGCAACAGCCAGGTGCCGATGGGACGATCCAGCCGCATCAGCCGCAGATAGGGGCGGGCTGCCGCCGGCACCCAGCGGTCGATCCAATTGCCGACGGGGATATCGCCGTCCAGGGTGGGGCTTGCGTTCATAACCGCAGCCTAAGCTAAAGCGTGTAGACTTGTCAGGGGTTATTCCACGCCTTTTTCCGCGCCGAAGCGGTCCTTGATGTCCTTGACCATCTGGGCGTTTTCCTTCAGCCAGACATCGAACTCGGCCAGCACGTCGGGCCGGCGGGTGGTCGACAGATGGTAATAATCGCGCGAATGCGGCAGGGCCGGGTTGAAGACCAGCGCCCCTTGCATGTTGAGGATGTTGTTGAGCACGTGATTGGCCACCGCCACATTGACATAGGCGCCGTCCACATGGCCGACCACCGCCTGGCGCAGCAGCAATTCCATGCGCGGATTTTCCTTGAGCGCCACCTTCTCGGCCTTGATCCGGTCCAGCCAGGCATAGGGCGTGAAGCCGGCCACCGTGCCCAGATTGCGGAACTGGTCGGCGGGCTTGGCGATGGAGCCGGGGCGCACCACCACACCGTCGATATAGGCGGCCACCGGCTTGCTGTAGGTCATCTTCAGGCCCGCCTTGGCATCCACCCCCCAATTGGGATTGTCGGGCAGCTTGACATCGATACCGCCGCCGGCCAGTTCGGCATAAAGCCGCTTGATCGGTAGCGGGCGATAGCTGACGCGGTAATCCCTGGCGCGGGCGAAGGCGTCGACGATCTCACGCATGGCCCCCACATATTCGCCGTCGCGGATGGCGAAGAGCGGGTAATATTCGATGTCCTCGACGCCGACGACCACATCGCGGGATGCCGCCTGGGCGCCGCCCATGGCACCGCACATCAAGGCCAAAGCCAGCCAGAACCGTTTCATCGTGCCGTTCCTTTGTGCATAAAGCCCTGATAACGTAAGCACAGGTGCTGCCTATGGACAAGCCAGCCGCTGTGCATGACCGTCGCGCAACAGGTACAGGGCATCTTGCGGGCTGTCTTGGGCCAAAGCGAAATCGGGATCCCAGCCGCAATAAAGCCCGCGCAAGATCTTGCCGGCGATGCCGTGGCTGACCGCGATGACGTGGTCGCTTTCGCCCAAGCTTTGCAGCCACGCCGACAGCCGCGCCACCATATGGTCATGGGACTCGCCGCCGGGGCAGTGGAAAAACCATGACTGCCGCCCGCTGCCGCCCAGATGGCCGGGCGGGAACTCTGCCTTGAGGCGGCCGGAATATTCGCCGGTGGACACTTCCTTCAGGCGGGCATCGCGTTCCACCCGGGCAAAGTCCTGGCCGGCGGTTTCGCAAAAGACCGCCATGGTCTGCATGCAGCGCGACAGCGGCGAACTGATCAGGCGCCAGTGGGCAGGGCCCAGCAGCGGCACCACGGCCCGGCCATAGGCGCGGGCCTGCTCGATGCCTTTCAGGGTCAGGGGCGAATCGCCGTGGCCTTGAATGCGCTGCTGGCGGTTCCAATGGGTCTCGCCGTGGCGCAGCAGGATGATGGTGGGCATGCTATCCCCGCAGAGCCCCGCCCGAGACCTTGAGCACCGCCTCGACGATCTTCTTGCCGACCGCCTCGATTTCCTCGTCGGTCAAGGTCTTGTCGAAGGGCTGCAAGGTCACCGAAATGGCCAGCGACTTCTTGCCCTCGCCCACATTGGCGCCTTCGTAGAGATCGAAGACGGAAACGTCGGTGATCAACGCCTTGTCGGCGCCTTTCGCCGCCCGCAACACCGCATCCGCTGATACGGACGCATCCATGACGAAGGCGAAGTCGCGTTCGAGGGGCTGGAACGCCGACAGCTTGACCAGGGGCTTGGCCTTGGTCGCCTTGGCCTTTTGCGGCGGCAGGGCTTCCAGGAACAGCTCGAACGCCACCACCGGCCCCTTGACGTCGAGTGCGTTCAGCACGCCCGGATGCAGCTCGCCGAAAGAGGCCACTGTCTTGTTGCCCAGCTTGAGCACGCCGGAACGGCCCGGATGGTACCAGGCCGGCGCATCGGTGCCGATCTGGAACGAATCCGGGTTGGCGCCGGCGGCGGTGATGGCCGCCAGCAGATCGGCCTTGGCGTCGAAGACGTCGACAGTGCGGGCCTTGTCGGCCCAATGGCGCGGGGCCACCTTGCCGGCGCGCAGGCCGGCGGCGACATTGCGCTGCTGGCCCGGCTCGGGGCCGTCGAATTGCGGCCCGATCTCGAACAGGCCCACATCCTTGCAGCCGCGATCGGCGTTGCGCCCGGTCGCCGCCACCAGATTGGGCAGCACCGAAGGCCGCATGCAATCCAGATCGGACGAGATGGGATTGGCCAGATGCATGGCGGCGGCACCGCCACCGAACAGCTTGGCCTGGGCCGAGGGCAGGAACGACCAGGTCACCGTTTCCACCAGGCCACGGCTGGCCAGTTGACGGCGCACCCAGGCGGCGCGGCGCTGACCGGGGGTCAGCACCGGCTTGGACATGGACGGCCGGGGCAACGGTGTCGCCGGCAGCAGGTCATAGCCGTTGATGCGGATGATCTCTTCCACCAGATCGTGCTCGGCGGTGATATCGGCGCGCCACGACGGCGGCACCACCAACAGGCCGTCGCCATGTTCCGACACGGTGCAGCCCAGCGCACTCAGGATGGCCTGTTGACGCGGATTGTCCACCGCCACGCCGCCCAGGGCCTCCACCCGTTCGGGCCGCAGCGCGATGGATTGGCGCCAGTCGGGTTCCGCCCCGGCGATGACCAGATCCGACGCCTCGCCGCCGCAGATCTCCAGGATCATGGCGCTGGCCAGTTCGGCCCCATCCACCAGGAAGGCCGGATCGACGCCGCGCTCGAAGCGGAAACGGGCATCGGACAGGATGTCCAGCTTGCGCCCGGTGGTGGCGGTGCGGATGGGGTCGAAGAAGGCCACTTCCAGGAAGACCTCGGTGGTCGCCTCGGTGCAGCCGGAATGTTCGCCGCCCATCACCCCGGCCAAGGCTTCCGGCCCGCCCGCATCGGCGATGACGGTCATCACCTCCGACAATGCGTATTCCTTGCCGTTCAAGGCCGCCAGCGTTTCACCGTCGCGGGCCAGCCGGGCGGTGATGGTGTCGCCCTTGACGTGGGCCGCATCGAACACGTGCAGCGGACGGGCCAGATCGAAGGTGAAGAAATTGGTGATATCGACCAAAGCGGAAATGGGGCGCAGGCCGATGGCGGTCAACCGGTCCTTCAGCCACTGCGGGCTTTCACCGTTGGTCACGCCACGGAAGTGACGACCGACGAACAGCGGACAGGCGCTTTCGGCATCGGCGGGGAAATCCAGTGCCACCGTGATCGGGCTGGCGTAAGCGCCCTTGACCGGGGCAACCGCCAGCGGCTTCAGCCGGCCCAGACCCGACGCCGCCAGATCGCGGGCGACACCGCGCACACCCAGGCAATCGGCGCGGTTGGGGGTGATGGAAATCTCGATCACCGGATCAAGCGACAGGGTATCGACCAGCTTGGCGCCGATGGGGGCCTGGACCTCCAACTCGGCGATGCCGTCATGGTCCTCGCCCAAGCCCAACTCGCGCCACGAACACATCATGCCCTGGCTTTCAGGCCGGCCCGCGCATTGGGGGCACCGCACACCACCTGGATGATACCGCTGCCGGTATCGACCTTGCACACGCGCAGGCGGTCGGCATTGGGGTGCGGTTCGGCTTCGACGATATGGCCGATGGTGAAGCCGGCCAGATCCTTGGCCGGATCGTGGATGTCCTCCACCTCCAGGCCCAGCATGGTCAGGCGGGCATCGATCTCGGCCAGGCTGGCATCGGTCTCCAGATGTGCCTTCAGCCACGACAGGGTGAATTTCATCGGGTCAGCCCTCCGGCCAGGGTCGGCACGTCCAGCGGCACGAAGCCGTAATGCTTCAGCCAGCGCATGTCGGAATCGAAGAAGGTGCGCAGATCGGGGATGCCGTATTTCAGCATGGCCATGCGCTCGACGCCCATGCCGAAGGCGAAGCCCTGCCACTCATCCGGGTCGAGGCCGCAGGCCTTCAAGACATTGGGATGGACCATGCCCGAGCCGCCGATTTCCAGCCAGCTTGCGCCTTTTCCGATCTTCAGTTCGCCGCCCTCGCGCGAACAGCCGATATCCACTTCCGCCGACGGTTCGGTGAAGGGGAAGAAGCTGGGGCGGAAACGCACCGGCACTTCGTCGACCTCGAAGAAGGTGGTGACGAATTCCAGCAGGCAGCCCTTCAAATGACCCATATTGGTGGTCTTGTCGATCACCAGCCCCTCGATCTGATGGAACATGGGCGTATGCGTCATGTCGGAATCGCAGCGATAGGTGCGACCCGGCGCGATGATGCGGATGGGCGGCTTCTTGCCCAGCATGGTGCGGATCTGCACCGGGCTGGTATGGGTGCGCAGCAGATGACGGGAGCCGTCGTCGCGCTCGCCGAAATAGAAGGTGTCGTGCATCTGCCGGGCGGGATGTTCCGCCGGGATGTTGAGCGCGGTGAAATTGTGGAAATCGTCTTCGATATCCGGCCCCTCGGCCACGTCGAAGCCCATCTGGGCGAAGATGGCGGCCATTTCCTCCATCACCTGGGAAATGGGGTGGACCCGGCCCGCCAGGGTATCGGGGCGCACCGGCAAGGTGACGTCGAGCTTTTCCCGCGCCAGTCGCTGATCCAGCGCCTTGGCCTCCAGCGAAATCTTGGCGGCATTGATGGCCTCGGCCACCTCGTCCTTGACCGCGTTCATAGCCGCGCCGGCGGCCTTGCGCGCCTCGGGGTCCATCTTGCCGAGCGAGCCCATCAGGGCGGAGATACTGCCCTTCTTGCCCAAGGCGGCGACGCGGGCGGATTCCAGCGCCTCGATGGTGTCAGCGGCGGCGACCGAAGCCAATGCCTCGGCACGGATACTCTCCAACTCGTCCATGCGTCATCCCTTTCGGACACGAAAGGGGGCCGCCCGCTGGGCAGCCCCCTTAAGCAAAACAGACCTGCTTCGTCGCGCAGAGCCTTAGCCCAGGGCCGCCTCGGCCTTTTGCACCAGCGACTTGAAGGAATCCGGCTCGCGCGAGGCGATGTCGGCCAGCACCTTGCGGTCCAGCACGATACCGGCCTTCTTCAGGCCATTCATGAAGCGGGAATAGGGCATGCCATACTGACGGGTACCGGCGTTGATACGCTGGATCCACAGGGCACGGAAATTACGCTTCTTGGCCCGACGGTCGCGATAGGCGTAACGCAGCGCCTTTTCGACCTTTTCGATGGCCACACGGAAGCAGGTGGAGGAGCGACCGCGGAAACCCTTGGCCAGCTTCAGAATCTTCTTGTGACGGGCGTGGGTGGTGACGCCCCGTTTCACGCGCGCCATTACTTAGCTCCGTTCGGCAGGTAGTATTGCTTGACCTTTTCACCATCAGCCTTGAACAGGATGAAGGTGCCGCGAGCCTGACGCTTCATGTCGTTGGGCTTGGCGCTCAGGCAGTGGCGCTTGTTGGCGGCGCCGGCCTTGACCTTGCCGGAGGCGGTGAGCTTGAACCGCTTCTTGGCGGCGCTCTTGGTTTTCATTTTGGGCATTTTCGCTTCCTTCGCGAAAAGGGTTTCACTGCGACAAACAAGCGGCGAGGCATGCCCTACCAAGCCCACGCGCGCTTGAAGGAGGAAGCTTATAAACGCAAGGGGGGTGGATTGCAAGCCTTGGCGGCACATCTCGACACTGGCCCGGCGGTACGCAGCATGCCATAGTCATTCCAACACGTGCAGGCGGACAAAGGGCACCATGGCCGCAGGGGATATCGCCACTTCGCGCGAGGTATATGTGGCCTTCGCTTTCGCCGCCGCCGACCTTTTGGTCGAGGTGGACGAGGACGGGGCCATCGTCTTCGCCGTCGGCGCCGCCATGGCCCTGACCGGCAAGCCGGCCCGCGCCCTGACCGGCCAGCCGGCGGCGGCCATGTTCATCCCCCAGGATGGCGAACGCATCGACCGCGCCCTCAACCGCATGGACGAGGGCGAGCGGGTCCGGCTTCTGCTGCTGCATACGCCGGGCGGGACAGGCCGGCCCAACAAACCGGTGGCCCTGGCCGGCTATCGCCACCCCGACCAGCCGGGCCATCGCCTGCTGGCCCTGACCCACGCCGCCGCCCTGGAAGTGCCCGAGGAAAACCGCACCCCCATCGGCCACCTGCTGAGCCGCGAGGATTTTTCCGTCCTCGCCCGGCGGATGATGGATGAGGGCAGCATCGGCGCCGACACCGACCAAGCCTATCAGTTGACCATGGTCGAACTGCCGGCGGTCGAGCAGGTGCGCGCCGCCGCCGGGCCGGTCAAGGCCGACGAGTTCATGGCCGAATTGGGTGATCGCCTGAAGGCGGTGTCCATGGGCGGCGACGCCGCCGGTGAACTGGGCGAGAACCGCTATGGCGTCATCCATTCGCCCTCGGTCACCGCCTCGTCCATCGAGGCGGCGCTGACCGATCTGGTCGCCGCCTTCCTGCCCGGCGACCAGCCCGAGCCGGTGAAATCGGCCACCGTCGCCCTGGACGCCGCCGGCATTTCGTCGGAAGAGGCGACCAACGCCCTGCTTTACTCGCTCAACCGGTTTTCCCAGGGCGAAGAGGTCAATCTGCACAATCTGGCCAAGGATGTGCGCTCGCGCCTGTCCGACACCGTCGGCCAGATGCGTGAGATCAAAGAGGTCATCGATCAGGGCCGGTTCGAGTTGGTGTTCCAGCCCATCGTCGATCTGTGGACCGACATGGTCCACCACTTTGAATGCCTGGTGCGCTTTCCCGGCAAATCGTCGCCGTTTGAAACCGTCACCTTCGCCGAAAATGTCGGCATCGTCGGCAATCTGGATATGGCCATCTTGAACCGGGCCATCAATTTCATGCGCTCGCCGCTGGGCAACAACCCGTCGCTGCGTTTCGCCGTCAATCTGTCGGGCCGCTCGCTGTCGCACGCCCCCACGGCGCGCCGCCTGTTGTCCATGGTCGCCGGCTGCCCGGATTTGCGCGGACGCATGCTGTTCGAGCTGACCGAATCGGCGGAAGTGGATGACCTGCCCGCCGTCAATGCCATCTTGCAATCCCTGCGCAAGGGCGGTTTCCAGGTTTGCCTGGACGATTTCGGCGCCGGCTCCGCCGCCTTCCACTATCTGCGCGCCCTGGAAGTGGACCACGTCAAGATCGACGGCGCCTATATCAAGGAAGTCAGGGGCTCGAACACGCCGACGCCCTATCTCAAGGCCATCGCCCAGTTGTGCGCCGATCTTCGGGTCGGGACCATCGCCGAATTCGTCGAGACGCCGGAAACCGCCAATCTGCTGAAATTGCTGAAGGTCCGCCACGCCCAGGGCTATCTGTACGGCAAGCCCATGCAGCCGGCCAATATCGAGGCCGACCCCATGAAGGGCTGGGCGGTCAACGGCCTTTACTGGCAAAACGGCCTGCTGGCCTATCGCAATCTGGCGCCGCAGGCCAAGCCCATCCGCTTTCCCACCGTCAGCAATGGCTAGTTACCCGTGAAAAAGTCCCTTGGCTTCGCCTCGGTGTACTTTTCCCCGATTTGGATGATGTAAACCCGTGCTCAAGCAAGCTTTCCGCGCGGGTTTCAGTCTTTCTCCCGCCTTTGCCAAGCAAAGGCGGTAAAACGCAAAAGCGAAAAATAGGCGCAGGGCCGCCCCAAGCCTATTTTTCTCCGGTTCAATCAACGGGAAAAAGTACACTGAGCGAAGCGAAGGACTTTTTCACGAGCGACTGGCTAGCGGTGATAGAACCCGGCGCCGATGACGTAATCGCCGACCTGAACCACATAGGACGTCTTGTTTTCCAGCTTGCCGGTGGTCGGGTTCTTCCACAGATAGTCGACCATGCCCGAGCCGTTGCGCTTGGCCTTCTTGATGATTTCCTGCACCACCTTCAGGCCGGCGGCGTCGGTCATTTCCCAGGCGTTGGAGCCGGTGCGCTCCGGGCGGAAGCCGGTGGCCTTGTAGACCCCCTTGGGATCGAAGGCGAAAACATAAAGATCGTCCTTGATCCATTTGCCCTTGGGATCATTGAAGGCGGCAAAGGCCTTTTCCGGCCCCACCTTCTTCATGAAGGCAACGGCATCGTCAACCAGAGCCTGCACTTGCTCGTAGCCGTGGCGGGCCACCGGCGGCGGCACCGGCGCGGCACCATCGGCGGCGAAAACCGGCTGCGCCAGCAACAAGGCGCCCAGCAGGGCCGCCCCCAGGCGATTGGAAATCATGGTAAAGCCTCCCCTCATGTCTTTATTGCCGCCATCCTAATATAGCTTCGGTCGGAAACCAAAGGCTGGTTGGTGACAAGTGTGGGTGAATGCTGTAAGCCGCAGGGCCATGGATACACACGCCAAACCCATCTCCTGGCGGTCGGAAATGGCAGCCATGCTGGCGCTGGGCTGGCCGACCATCATGACCAACCTGGCGCAGATCGCCATCGGCACCACCGATACGCTGATGATGGGGTGGCTGGGGCCGACCGATCTGGCCGCCGGCACCTTGGGCGCCAATCTGTATTTCGGCTGGTTCGTCATGGGCATCGGGCTGGTGCTGGCCACCTCGCCGCTGTTGGCCCACACCTTGGGGGCGCGACGTCACTCGGTGCGCGAATGCCGGCGCATCGTCCGCCAGGGATTGTGGCTGGCCGGCTTCTATTGCCTGCCGGTGTGGCTGGTGCTGTGGCACACCACCGCCATCCTGAACGCCCTGGGCCAAGATCCGGCCCTGACCGGCCCGGCGGGTGATTATGGTCGCGCCATGATGTGGGGGCTGCTGCCGGCCCTGGGGGTGATCGCGCTCAGGTCCTTCATCTCAGCCTTGCAACGCCCCCGCGCCGCCATGGTGGTGACCTTGCTGGCGGTGGGCCTGAACGCTTTCGTCAACTGGCTGTTGATGTTCGGCAATTGGGGGGCGCCGGCCCTGGGGGTGATGGGGGCGGGCATCGCCTCGACCCTGTCCAACCTGTTCATGTTCAGCGCCCTGCTCGGCTTCATCCTGTGGGACCGCCGCTTTCGCCGCTATCATTTGCTCGGGCATTTCTGGCGCCCCGATTGGGCCAAGCTGCGCGAATTATTGCGCATCGGCCTGCCCATGGGACTGGCCATGGGTTTCGAGGTGTCGGGCTTCAACGCCGCCGCCTTCCTGATGGGGCTGATCGATACCGCGTCGCTGGCCGCCCATGCCATCGCCCTGCAAGTCGCCTCGGCCACCTTCATGGTGCCCATGGGCATGGCCCAGGCGGCCACCGTGCGGGTGGGGCTGGCCGCCGGCGCCGGCGACGCCGAGGGGGTGCGCAAGGCCGGCTGGACCGCCCTGGTTCTGGGAATCGGCTTCATGGCCGTCATGGCCCTGGTGCTGCTGCTGTGGCCGGCGGCCATTATCGGCGCCTTCCTGGATCTGTCCCATCCCGACAGCGCCGCCGTGCTGGCCCACGGCATCGGCTTCCTGGCGGTGGCGGCCGTCTTCCAGGTGGCCGACGGCGCCCAGGTGGTCGGCGCCGGCGCCCTGCGTGGGCTCAAGGACACGCGGGTGCCGATGATCTTCGCCGGTTTCGGCTATTGGGGATTGGCCATTCCGGTCGGCGCCGCCCTGGCTTTCGCCGGCGGTGTCGGCGGCCTGGGCATCTGGATCGGCCTGGCCCTGGGCCTGGCGGTGGTGGCGGCGCTGGTCATCATGCGTTGGAGCCTGCGCCGCCGCCTCGGCTTACTCACAAATATGTCTTGAACCAATCCTGCAAACGCTGCCAGCCGGCCTGGGCCGCCACGGCGCGGTAACTGGGCCGGTAATCGGCGTGGAAGGCGTGGGGGGCGTCGGTGTAGACGACGATCTCGGTCTTGACCTTGGCCGCCTTGGCCGCATTGCGCATACGTTCGATGCTGTCGAGCGGGATACCCTGGTCGGCGCCGCCGTAAAGGCCCAGAACCGGTGCCTTCAACTGACCGGCGATGTCGACGGGATGGCGCGGATTGTTTTCCGACACATCGCCGACCAACCTGCCATACCAGGCCACCGCCGCCTTCAACTTTGGGTTGTGTCCAGCATAAAGCCAGGAAATACGCCCACCCCAGCAAAAGCCGGTGATGCCCAATCGCTTGGCGTCGCCGCCATGGCTGGCGGCCCAGGCGGCGGCGGCATCCAGATCGGCCAGCACCTGGGAATCGGGCACCTGGGCGACGATGGTTTTCAGCAAGGTGGGGATATCGGCGATGGCCGACGGGTCACCCTGGCGGAAATAAAGCTCGGGGGCGATGGCCAGATAGCCCAGCTTGGCCAGCCGGCGGCAGACGTCGCGAATATGCTCATGCACGCCGAAGATTTCCTGCACCACCAGGATGGTCGGCAGATTGGCACCACTGGCCGGGCGGGCCACATAGGCGGGCAAGGCGCCGATCATTTGCGGTCCGGCGGCCAAGCCGGTGCTGTCGGTGCTGATGGCCTGGGCGTTGACCGGGCCGGCGGCGACGGCGAAGCCGGTGGCGGCCAGGGCGGTGCCGATGAAGCCGCGACGGCTGAAATCGGGGTTCAGGCTTTTTTCGTCGTCACGCATGAAGTGTCCTCCCATATCCGAAGCCCTGAGTGTGGGGATGACGACGGCCAATTGAAAGGGCCGGCTTGACCAATGTCAGAGGCGGGGCGCGCGAGCCGGCCTAAGCTGACCCGGTTCCATTTTGGGGGAAACCGTGATGTTGCGCCGTCTTGCCCTGTTTTTGTCCCTTGCCGCCACCCCTGCCTTGGCCGAGGACATCGCCTGCCCCGACCTGTCTTCCGCCCGACAGGTGGGCGATTGCCCATCGGAAGAGCAGTTGAGATACTCATATGCCGGCTATTGCAGCGATGACGCCCGCATGTACGACAAGGATAGCGGCAACACCTGCGTCACCTTGGACGACTTCAAGAAGCTGAAAAACCACGCCTTGTGGGAAACCGGCGAATTCCAAGGCTATCTGCATTGCGGTCGCAGCCCCGAACAGACCCGCGCCCTGAAGCTGACCGGCATGAAGGTCGCCCCCGCCGGCACGCTGACCCGGCTGGTGTGCGATTATGAAGGCGGTGCCATGATGGTGCTGCGCACCCGCCGCGCCTGCGTCATCAACGGCGACAAGGCCGTGTGCGATTAATCCTGGCGGGCCAGCAGGTCCAAAAGCGGCGTCCACTCGGCGGCGTAGTCGCGGGCGCGGCGCTCCTTCGCTTCCAGCACCGACGAGCCCAAGGCGGCGACGCTGGGATAGATCTGGCTGTCGCGCAGCCTCGCCACCACCGGAAAGCCCAGGGATTCAAAGAACACGTCCAATTGCTCGGTGGCCTTGGCCCCCAGGCGCAGGCGGTTGCCGATGATCGCCACCACCCGCTTGTTCTTGCGCACCGCCTTGACCGCCGACAGCTTTTTGAGGAAATGGGCGGTGGCATCCTGGTCGAAGGCGCCGGGCAGGACCGGCACCACCACCACGTCGGCGATGGCGATCAAATCCTCCACGTCGTCATGATGCATGGCGGCGGGAGCGTCGATGACCAGCCGGTCGATGCCCTTGGGCGGGCTGCCCAAATTCTTGGACCAATCCAGACCGGTGATGGTGGGCGCGGTCTCGTCGCGGCGCCGCAACCAGTTGAGCGACGATTTCTGCCGGTCGCAATCGGCGATGATCGTGGTCAGGCCGGTGGCGGCGAAGGACGACGCCAGATGGGTGGCGATGGTGGTTTTGCCGCAACCACCCTTGATGTTCCCGACCAGTATAGACAGCATGCCATCCCCCGTTCCCGTGTGATGGCGACGAAGGTAACACAACCGGCGGAGCGCGAAATGTGAAGAACGCGCCCCGCCGGCTGGAAATCACTCTCCCGACAACCGGCGAAAGCCGGCCGAGACCTTGGCGATGAAGGCGGGATCGCGCTTTTTCCAATAGCGCGGGTCTTGCAGCATCTGTTTCAGATCGTCTTCCGACGGCTCGTCTTCGCGTGGGGTGGCGGTGCGGCCCATGCTGGGCTCGCCCGAATTCATCATGGCGCGCATGGCGATGATACCGTCGGCGGAAGCCGCCAGGGTCTCATACAATTCCGGCGACAGATTGGTCTGGCCCCAGGCCTGGACCTGACGGGCGGTTTCCGCCCATTTGGCCTCGCCGCCGAAATGCTCGCGCAGGCGTTCCAGGCTGCGCTGGCTTTCAAATTCGCCGGCCATCTGCTCCAGCGTCGGGATCACCCGCTGATGGGCCAGATCATAGACCAGTTGCGCCTGCTTGGGGGTGAAGCCGGCCTGATGCAGCAGACGGTTGACCTCGGCATCGGGGCTCAGCATGGGGTGACGCTGTTCGATGCTGTACTGATCCGGGCTTTCCGGCACCCCCAGGGCGCGGTGAAAGGCGCAACGCTGTTCGTCGGAACACTCGTCGCCGGGAATTTCGACCATGCGATGCATGCGCCGCTCCAAGTCCTGATAGGCGCGCAGCAGGGCATCGGTGCGCAAGGCGCCGGTGGCCGGATCGCGGAACTTTTCCGGAATGGCGGTGCCGGCCGGCATTTCCGCCTCGGGCGGCAAGGAATCTTCGTAGTACATGGTTTGCTCTCCAAATTAAATGTGCAAGGAGCCATCGCGGCCGCGCTCGACCAGCGACAGGATATGGGCGGCCAGCAGGCGCTGGCCTTCCAGGCAGCGCAGCGCCGCGTCGCTGGCATCGGGACCGAGACAGCGGTCAAGGGTGAGGCTGCGCAGATGGGCCAGGGCCAGATCGCCGTCGGCGCCGGAAAAAGCGCGGGCGAAAGCACGGGCCACCGCCAGACGCTGGGCATTGTCGGGCAGGGCTGGCGGCATGAACCAGTCCCAGCCGGGATCAGATTTGGACATGGACGATCTCCGGGGTTTGCCGCGTCACCATCAGGTCGGCGGGGATATTGAAGGCACGGCCCAGCCATTGGGCGGCGGCGGCGGGGTCGACCACCGCCATGCCGGCGGGGCCAAGCTGGGCCAGCGCCGACAGCCAGCTCAGCACGTTGTGGGCGTCGCGCTGGGCCTGGGATTGGGCCAGGGGCGAGCGGTACTGCAACTCGACCAGATGGCCGTCGACCAAGAGCGGCGGGATTTCGCCACGCCGGCGCAAGATGGTGACGGCGCGCAGGATCAACGGCGTCAGCAGTTCCGATTGCAGGCGGCCATAGGTGGCCCCGAGCAGGCGGGCCATGTCGGCGGAGCGTTCCAGCACCTCGGTCGCCGTCATCTTGGGAGTGTCGGCCTGGCCCAGCTTGTCGGCCAGCAGGGCATGGCGGATGCGTCCGCGCAGATCGTCGAGCACCAGTTGCGAGATGTCGAAGCGACCCGGACTTTCCAGCGGCTGCAACCCGGCCGAGCCCACCGCCTTGGGAATGATGGTGCCGGGGATCAGCTTGATGTTGGCCGGGTTGAGCACGCCGTCATCATCGGCCTGCCAGATGCCGGTGACGGCGATGGTGGCGTTTTTCAGCACCAGTTCCACCACCTTGTTGGCGGTCTTGATGTCGGGCAGCGCCTTCATCACCGGCGAGCGGCCATAGATTTCGCCCGGCGCCTTCAGCCAGCGGAAATTGATGAAGGGCGACTGGCCGAAGCGGCCCCCGGCCAGCGGGGCTTCTTCGTCATCGCTGGTATCCTCCAAGATGGCGGCATAATCGTAATGGCCGCGCAGGTTGGGGATCACCGCCTCGATGACGGCGAAGCGGGCTTGCGGGTCCTCCTCGCCGCGGCGGACCAACGACGGCTCCAAGGTGGCGGCGGGAAAGCGCTGCCGCAAGGCGGCCAGCGTCAGCTCGCTGCGACGGAAACTGCTGTCCAGCTTGCCGTCGGGGCCTTCCTCCAGCACCGCCTGGGCCAAGGGCACGGCGGTGAAGCGAAAGGCCGAGGCCTCGCCCGGCTGCGCTTCCTCGAACAACAGGCAGGCGGTGCCGCCGGTGACCACGTCGAGATAGCATTGATGCATTTCCACCGCGAAGTTGGAGCGGTCGAAATGGCTTTGCAAGATGACCCCCACCTTGTCGAGCAAAGGCGCCACCTGCTGGCGCTCGGCCTCGTCCAGATCGGGGCCGGCGGTCAGGCCGAACCATTGCGCCCACGGCGGGGTCAGTTCCGACAGCAGGCTGGCGGCCAATTGGTCGACGGCATCGGCGGCGGTGCCGTCGAACAGGCGGTCGCCCTTTTTTTCGCCCGGGACCGGCTGATGCAACACGGCGTCGCGCAGCGGCAGGGCATAATCATAGCATTCCTGCCAATGGGCCTCCCAGGTGGAACGCCGTTCCTTGGCCTTGCGGTAACGCTGGCGCAGATGGCCCGATTGATGGTCCGGCCCCAACGGATGATTGAAATCTCTCATCTCATTCCCCCAACAGGCGTTTGCCGTCGCCACCAGCCGGGGCCAGCACGCCGCGATCACTGGTGGCGATCATGCCCAGGCGGCCGCGGCGGTTGCGCGACATGGTTTCCAGGCGCTGCTTGCGCGCCTCGTCCTCGGGATCGGTCACCGCCGGCAATGGCGCCGGTGCCGGCACTTCCGGGGCGCCGCCAAAAAATCCACCCATCTCACCCTCCGTACATGTTTTGTTCCATTTTGCATGTGCAAAAAATCCGCTTCTGCCGATGCAAAATCAGATATTTTTACCTATGCGGGAGATCACAACCAAGTTTTATCTTAAAACACGAGGCACAATCAAGGTATTTTTTCCTGAATTTTTAGGAATCTGTACAATTGCCATGGCGTCAACACCCACGCCGCCTGTACCCCCAGCAACCGCTTGACCGCCTCGACACAGGTATAGGGACGCCAAGGTGCCGGGCGGCGCGGCGGTGGGCGCACCCGGGTGGCGACCACGGTGATGCCGCGACTGGCGTAAAATCCCATCAGATCGGGGCTGCATTCCAGCCGCATCAGCGTGTGGTGCGACATGGGATCGATCACCACCCAGACCGAGCCGGTGCGAATGGCGGCGAAGCAGTGACGAAAGCCTGGCCGCAGCAGCCGCAACCACCATAGATCGGCATGGCCGACAAAGCCGACCAGGGCGTCGGGCGCCGGCGTCACGCGACGATCCCCTTGATTCGCAACGATATTTCCAGGCAATCCAGGGCCTCGCCCCACAATTTGTCCTGGCTGTCGGACCAGCTGATGGCGGCGCTTTCGCCAGCCAGCCGGGTTCCCAGTTCGGCCAGGGTGCGCAGATGCTCGGTCTTCAGGCGGTTCAGCCGGAACAACCGCATGACCTCGCGGTGGATGTCGTCGGGATCGCAGGGCCGCGCAACCTCCCCCATATCGGGACGGGGACGACAGCCGGCCAGGCGGGCCAGCTGACACTGGGCGTACCACAGCCATGCCTCTTCGGCGGTACTGAACGGCTGGGTGGCGCCACCCTGCAACGGGCGCGGCATGAAGCGCGGTCGAGACATGGAATCCCCCTAAACGAGAACAATTAAGGAACACTGATTCCACGGGTTGCGGGGCGGTGTCAAGTCTTCTTAGGCTATTATTCCTGATGTCTTGGTCAAGAGATTGGGGGATGATCTTCCCATGTTGACGCATGCCGATATCTGGGCCGCCCTTGATTCCCTTGCCCGCGACAACGGGTTGACGGCGTCGGCGCTTGCCCGGCGGGCCGGACTGGACCCCACCACCTTCAACAAAAGCAAACGCATCACCCGCGAGGGGAAATTGCGCTGGCCGTCGACGGAAAGCGTCGCCAAGGTGTTGGACGCCACCGGCTCCAGCCTGGGGCAATTGCTCAATTACATTGATGATTCGCTGCCGGCCCCAACCGTCAAGGGGGCGACCATTCCACTGATCGGCTCGGCCCAGGCGGGTGATCGCGGCTATTTCGACGATGCCGGCTATCCGTGCGGCGGCGGCTGGGACGAGATCCCCTTCCCCGAGGTGGGCGACAGCAATGCCTATGCCCTGGAAGTCTCCGGCGACAGCATGGAGCCGCTGTACCGCGACGGCGACATCGTCATCGTTTCTCCCGCCGCCTCGGTCCGCCGTGGGGACCGGGTGGTGGTCAAAACCCTCGAGGGCGAGGTGATGGTCAAGCAATTGATCCGCCAGACCGCCAAACGCATCGAGTTGGCCTCGCTCAACCCCGCCCATCCGGGCCGTTCGCTGGCGGCGGAAGAGGTCTCGTGGCTGGCCCGGATCCTGTGGGCCAGTCAATAGCCCCTTGCATATTTGTTCTATTTATGTTCTTCATGGGGCATGCGTTTCGTCCTGCTCCACCCTGTCGCGCCCGGCCTTGAGCGCCGCTATGACGGCCCCCTTCCCCCCCACCGTGGCGATGGCTTGACCGGGTCGGGGCTGCTTGACCAATTGGCGGCGGAAAGCCGGTCGCAGGCGGCCCGGCGGCGCCGTGCCCTCAAGGCGCTGCCGGCCCTGACCGACGGTATCTTGCACCATCGCAGCCTAGCCCTGGCCGATTACCGCCATCAGGCGGTGACGCTGCTTCAGAGCGGATTTCGATCTGACCGGGTCAGGCTGAAATCCGCGGCAAGCCCGCGCGGCACCTAGACCTTAATGCGTTAAATCATACGCATTAAGGTCTAGGAATTATATGCCACACGGGCGCAATCCTGCGGATTGCTTGGCCGCTCGCTCAATGCTTGTCTTATGAATTTCCGTGCTGATAGGCGACAAAGGAATCGCTGGGAGAGGGTGGCCGGAAAAGATGCGTCGTGCAGAACGCCGAGCCTTTGATCTAATTCTCCCCCGGCACCCAGGGGATGCGCTGGAAGGTGATGCCTTCCTCGGCCAGTTCGTCGGCCTGTTCGCCGCTCGCCTCGCCATAGATGGCGCGGGCTTCGGTTTCGCCGTAATGGATCTTGCGCGCTTCGTCGGGGAAGCGTTCACCCACGTAATCGCAAGTCTCTTCCACCGATTTGCGCAATTCGCCCAGGGCCTGACGCATGGCCCGCGCCATATCGGGAACATCCAGGGCTTGGCCGGTGGCCCGGTTCAAGCGCGGCGCCATGATCGCTTTTTCCACCCCTGCGTCACCGCAGACCGGGCAGGCGATGTGGCCAGCGGCGCGCTGGGCATCAAAGGCCGCGTTGTCACGGAACCAGCCGTCGAAATGATGGTCCTTGCCGCAGCGCAATTGAAACAGGATCATGAGCGTCCAACCTTGCAACGGAACCGACTATATGGGCAACAACCCGACCATTGCCAAGCCTTCATCCTGGGTCGCCCGTTTCGCCCCGCTGATCGCGCCCGGCGGCGCGGTGCTGGATCTGGCCTCGGGCGGCGGGCGCCATGCCCGGCTGTTGCTGGATCGGGGCCATGCGGTCACCGCCCTCGACCGCGACATCACCCAGGCCCATCTCGCCCACGGGGCCGAACTGATCGGCACCGATCTGGAAGACGGCAGCCCCTGGCCGCTGGCGGGCCGGGTGTTCGCCGGCATCGTCGTCACCAATTATCTGTGGCGGCCCCTGTTCGCCCGGCTGATCGCCGCCCTCGAACCCGGCGGCGTGCTGATCTATGAAACCTTCGCCCAGGGCAACGAGGCCTTTGGCCGCCCGCGCAACCCCGATCACCTGCTGCAAGCGGGCGAATTGCTGCGGGCCTGCGCCGAGTTGACCGTCATCGCCTATGAACACGGCATCGACGGGGCGTCGGTGATCCAGCGCATTTGCGCCACCAACGCCCCCAATCCGCGTCCGCTTAGACCGTGATGCCCAAAATGTGCAGACGGCCTAAGCTTCATTATTTTCCCTCGCCGGGCGCCCGCCTCCGCGGGCTTGGCCGCGCCCGCGAGTCGGAGACGTGCGCGAAGCGCACAATGGGCACAGGAGCGCCGAGGGCGCGGCGCTCTAATCCCTGACCGGGGCGATGAAGGCGCGGTCGTGATCCAGGCAGGGGATCTTCTTGCGGGCATCGTCGACCTTGCGCACATCGATCTCGGCCATGACGAAACCGGGCTGTTCCAGACCATCGGCCAGGATTTCCCCCCACGGCGACACGATCAGGGCGTGACCATAGGTTTCGCGGTTGTTGGCATGGGTGCCGCATTGCGCCGGGGCGAAGACATAGCAGCCGGTCTCGATCGCCCGCGCCCGCAGCAGCACATGCCAATGCGCCCGCCCGGTGGTGCGGGTGAAGGCTGCCGGCACCGCCAGGAAATGGGCGCCGGCATTGGCATAGGCGCGGTAAAGATGCGGAAAGCGCAGATCATAGCATACCGACAGCCCCAGCCGGCCCCAGGGCAGCCGCACCATGGTGGCGCGGTCACCGGGGGTGAAGGTGGCCGATTCGCGATAGCTTTCGCCGCCGCCCAGATCGACATCGAACATATGGATCTTGTCGTAACGGCCCAGGATCAGTCCGTTCCTGTCGATGACATACGAGCGATTGGCGACCATGCCGCCGTCGAGCAGCACATGCAAGGTGCCGGTATGCAGGAAGCAGCCCAGTTCCTTGGCGATTTCGCGGAAGGCGGCCAGGGCCTGATGCTCGGCCTCGGCCTGCGCCTTCATGACGATGTTGGTGCGCCCCCATTCCATCATGGCGACGTTTTCCGGCATCAGGATCAACTCGGCCCCGGCGGCGCGGGCTTCCACCGCCAGCCGGGCGGCGGCATCGATGTTCTGGGTCATGTCGGTGCCGGCATTGACCTGTAGGCAGGCGGCCTTGAAGGTGTCGCCGATCATCACGCGGGCTCCGTCGCCAGCAGGACATCCAGTTCGCCGGCGCCGTCGAGCGAATGCAGGTCGTCGCAGCCGCCCACATATTCGCCATTGATGAAGATCTGCGGCACGGTGCGCCCGCCATGGGCGCGCGCGGTCATGGCGGCGCGCAAATCCGGGTCGTTGGAGACGTCGTATTCCTGAAACGCCACCCCTTTGGCGGTCAGCAGCCGCTTGGCGCGGATGCAATAGGGGCAGGTCTGGGTGGTGTAGATTTCAACCTGGGCCATGAAATACTCCGTCTGCACGATCCCCCTAATATAGCAAGCCTCAGGCCGGCGACAACAGCACACGGCCCAAGGTCAGCACATCGACGCGGGCGGCGCCCTGGCGCAGCAGCAGGCGGGTGCATTCGCCCAAGGTCGCCCCGGTGGTCAGGACGTCATCCACCAGCAGCACATTCCGGCCGCTCACCTCCAGGCGCGGATGGGGGGCAAAGGCGCCGCGCACATTGCTTTGGCGTTCCTGACGACTGAAATGCCCCTGCGGCGGCGTGCGGCGCAGGCGCAGCAGGCCGTCGGCGGCCACCGTCACCTTGCTTTCCCGCCCCAGGGCCTGGGCCAGCAAGGCCGCCTGATTATAGCGTCGGGCCAGCAATTTCCAGCGGTTGAGCGGCACCGGCACGATCAGCTGGCAATCGGTCAGCAGATCGGCCCCGGCACGGGCCAGCCAGCGACCGAAGGCGGGAGCGCCCTCAAGCCGGTCGGCATGCTTGAAACGCAGGATCAGCGGTTTCGACGCGTCGTCATAGCAAAACACCGCCCGTGCCCGGCTCCACGGCGGCGGCTCGGCCAGACAGCGGCCGCAAATCATGTCGGCCCCGCCGGGATCGGTGTCGAAGGGCTGGCCGCAGACCGGGCAATAGGGGGCGGCGATCAGGCGCAAACCGCTCCAGCATTGGCCGCACAGGGCACCGGGCTCGGCGACGATGGCGCCGCAGCCGAGGCAAAGCGGCGGCAGCACCGCATCCAGCAGCTTGCGCCCCCAATGGCGTATGCCTGTCATCTGCCCTCTTCCCCCCTCCCCCCGGACCATGCCATAGAAGAGGCATGACCGATCCCGTCAGCATCTTCGACCGCGCCACCTTGCGCAAGCACCGCGACCGCGCCGCCAGCAACTTCGCCGCCCACGACTTCCTGGTGCGCGAGGTGGCCGAGCGGCTGGCCGACCGCCTGAGCGACGTTACCCGCGGTTTTCCCCTGGCCCTGGACCTGGGCTGTCACACCGGCGAGATGGCCGACACCCTGAATGGGCGCGGTGGCATCAACGCCCTGGTGCAATGTGACCTGTCACCGGCCATGGCGACCAAGGCGGCGGGCAACGACCACGCCACGCTCGCCGCCGACGAGGAATGGCTGCCCTTTGCCGACGATTCCTTCGATCTGGTGCTGTCCTGCCTGTCGCTGCACTGGGTCAACGACCTGCCCGGCGCCCTGGTGCAGATCAGGCGGGTATTGAAGCCCGACGGGCTGTTCCTGGCCGCCATGCTGGGCGGCGAGACCCTGGCCGATCTGCGTCACTGCCTGCAACAGGCCGAACTGGCGGAAGAAGGCGGCATCAGCCCACGGGTGTCGCCCATGGCCGACATCCGCGACATGGGGCGCCTGCTGCAACGGGCCGGCTTCGCCCTGCCGGTGGCCGATGCCGATCAGGTCTCGGTGTCCTATGGCGATCCCATGCGGCTGCTGGCCGATCTGCGCGGCATGGGCGAAGCCAACGCGGTGGTCGAACGGCGCAAGAGCCTGAGCCGGCGCGCCACCTTGCTGCACGCGCTCAACCTGTACCAGCAGAAATTCGCCGATGCCGACGGGCGCTTTCCGGTGGATTTCCATGTCGTCACCCTGACCGGCTGGAAACCCCATCCCAGCCAGCCGCAGCCGCTGCCCCCCGGTTCCGGCCATGTGCCGTTGGCCGATGTGCTGAACGGCGGCTGCGGTGTCCTCGCCCCGGTCAAGGAGTGAGGATGAAGTTCCACGCCCCCCTGATCCGCGGCACCCTGATCAAGCGCTACAAGCGCTTCATCGCCGATATCAGCTTGGATGACGGTCAGGTGGTCACCGCCCATCTGGCCAATTCCGGCGCCATGCTGGGCACCGCCGATCCGGGAATGGAGGTGTGGCTGTCGCCCGCCGCCAACCCCGATCGCAAGCTGAAATATTCATGGGAATTGGTGCGCGTCGACGGCCATCTGGTCGGTGTCAACACCGCACATCCCAACGCCATCGCCGAGGAAGCCATCCGGGATGGCGCCATCGCCCAACTGACCGGCTATACCAATATCCGGCGCGAGGTGAAATACGGCGTCAATTCCCGCATCGATCTGCTGCTGGAAGCGGACGACCGCCCACCCTGCTATGTCGAGGTCAAGAACGTGCACTTGAAGCGCGGCGATTGGGCCGAGTTTCCCGACGCGGTCACCGTGCGCGGGGCCAAGCACCTGACCGAATTGCGCGCCATGGTCGCCCAGGGCGCCCGCGCGGTGATGCTGTATCTGGTGCAGCGCCAGGATTGCACCGGCTTTCGCCCCGCCGCCCATATCGACCCGACCTATGCCGCCGGTCTGGCCGCGGCGCGCAAGGATGGGGTGGAAGCCCTGTGTCATACATGCCATATGAGCCTGGACGGCATCCATATCGGCCCGATGCTACCCATTGCCGAATGAGTCGCCCGGGGAAAAGTCCCTCGGCTTCGCCTCGGTGTACTTTCCCCCGATTCGGAGGGGGAAAACCCGTGCTCAAGCAAGCTTTCCGCGCGGGTTTCGGCCTTGTCTCCCGCCTTTGCCAAGCAAAGGCGGTAAAACGTAAAAGCGAAAAATAGGCGCAGGGCCGCCCCAAGCCTGTTTTTCTCCTTTTAAATCAACGGGGAAAAGTACACTGAGCGCAGCGAAGGACTTTTTCACGAACAACGAATGAGGACGACGACTTGAGCGACCGCGATACCAACCGGGTGACCCTGCACGGACCCGCCGATTTCCAAGCCATGCACAAGGCCGGTCGTCTGGCCGCCGAGACCTTGGACTATATCACCCCTTATGTTCAGCCCGGCGTGACCACCTCTGAGCTGGACCAGCTGTGCGCCCGCTTCATCATTGAAAACGGCGGCATCTCGGCCCCTTACAATTATCGCGGCTTTCCCAAATCCATCTGTACCTCGGTCAACCATGTGGTCTGCCACGGCATTCCCGGTGACAAGGTTCTGCTGGACGGCGACATCGTCAATATCGACGTCACCCCCATCTTCGACGGCTGGCACGGCGATTCCAGCCGCATGTATTACGTCGGCAAGGTGGGCATCAAGGCGCGCAAGCTGGTGGAAGTGACCTACGAGGCGCTGATGCGCGGCATCGAGGTGGTCAAGCCCGGCGCCACCTTGGGCGATATCGGCTGGGCTATCCAAAGCTTCGCCGAAAAGCACCGCTTTTCCGTCGTCCGCGATTTCTGCGGCCACGGCCTGGGCCGCATCTTCCATGAGCCGCCCAACGTCATGCATTTCGGCAAACCCGGCCAGGGCATGGTGCTGGAGGAAGGCATGTTCTTCACCATCGAACCGATGATCAATGCCGGACGCTATGAAACCAAGATCCTGGCCGATGGCTGGACGGCGGTGACCAAGGACAAGTCGCTGTCGGCCCAGTTCGAGCATTCCATCGGCGTCACCGTCAACGGCTGCGAGATCTTCACCGCCTCCCCGAAAGGGTGGCACTACCCCCCCTATGAGTAGGATTTCGTTTACGACCTGTTGACATCCCCCCTCCATTGGCCGCCCTAATCATTGAGCCGAGACGCAAATCCATAATGTCGTCAGGCTTGGGGGATGGGCGCGTCGGGAAAGGTCCGGGTGCCGATGGTGTCAGGCGAGATCGCGGGAGCCGGCGGCAATGCCGTCAGGCAGGTCAACGAGGCCTTGCAGGGGTCGGTGCTGGCCGTCTTGTGCCAATTCCTGCCCGAGTTGAAGAAGCTGCCGGCGGACCGCGCCTATGAGCGGACGCTGGATGATATCGGCTTGCTGGATCGTTGCTTCCAGGTGTTCCGGGCCAGACGCGACAAGTTCCAATCCATCCTGGTCGATGCGGCGCAACGCCCGGTCAGCGATGATTCCACCCAATTGGCCTGTGGCCGGTCGCTGGAACAGGTGGTGGCGATGATCGTCCGCACCGCCGCCAAACGCCATTTCCGCCGCCGCCACGCGCCGCACGCTGCCAAGGCCTCGGCTGCGCATCAGCGCCTGCACCAGCGGCTGACCAAATTGTTCACCGCCCCCCCGCCGCCCACCAGCCTGCACGCCACCGCCTTGCGCGGGCGGGCCGAGGAATTGTACGACGCGCTCAAGGTCCACCTGCTGCATGAATGGCAGGTGCCGTTGGTCCCCACCTATGCCGAGATGTCGCCCAACTTGGCCCGCTCGCTAGGGGAAAAGCTGCTGGAGCTCAAGGATATCGCGCAGTTGCGCAAGGTGGTCGACGACCCCGAGGAAGCGGCCAAGCTGTTTGAAACCCCCGAACAACAGCGGGCCGCCCGCGACCCCGGCCCGCGCCGCGACGAACGCGCCCGGCTGTCCGACATCCTGGCCCCCGGCGGCGGCCTGAAGATCGAGGCCTTCGCCAAGGTGCTGCAAAAACCGGATTTGCGCGCCCAATTGCGCCCGCGCCCGGCGAATCAGCCCCTGAGCCAGCCCCTGCGCGAGACCGGGACCATGGCGGCCAAGCTGCTGGTGGCGGAATTGGGGCTGCGGCTGGATCAGGTGGCCACCGTGCTGCTGGTCGCCCATGAAACCATCGGCGCGGAGTCCTTCACCCGCTTTTTCGGCCCCAATGCCGATGCCGCCATCGTCATCCGCCTGACCCAGCGGGCACGCCAAGCCGGCCTGACCCAGGCCTCGGGCCTGGGGGAGTGCGCTGAATTCGTCCGCCAATTGTTCAAACGTGCCGATCCGGCCTGAGGTTTAGGACTTTGCTAACGCGTTCTATCGATGATCAGGTGTATACGCCTGTGCCGAGGGCAGTGGCTTTATGGGGAATACCATGCGATCGACGACCGCCATCGACCATGCGGCGGTCGTCCGCAAGATCAACGCCACCTTGCAAGGACCGGTGATCGAGGTCCTGGCCGAACTGGTCCCCGAGGTGCGCCACCTGCCCAAGCGCAACGCGCTGGAAGTCATTCTCGACGATGTCGATTTGCTGGATCGCTGTTTCCAGGCTTTTCGCAGCAACCCCGAACAGTTCCGCCATCTGCTGATCGACCGCCGCAAGGTGGCGGTGGACGATGCCGAAGCCTTGCTGGAATGCGGACGCAGCCTGGATCAGGTGGTGGCCATGGTGGTGCGCACCGCCGCCAAACGCCATTTCCGCAGCCGCCTGGACGGCTCGGTGAAGACCCTGCGTCAACGCCCGCGCCGCCCGGCCCAGCGCGGCCTGCTGGCCCGGCTGCGCGCCCTTTTGTCGCTGGCCGAGACGCAATCCGTCGGCAGCCGCCCGAAAACCAGGGGCGAGATCCTGTATCTGGCCTTTCAGGATTACCTGCGCCATGACTGGCAGGTGCCGATCATCCCCGAATATTGCCTGATGAGTCCCGGCATGGTCCGCCGCCTGGGACCACGCCTGCTGGATTACCGACTGGCCGAGGATATCCGCCGACTGCGCGCCGATCCCGACAACCCGCCGCCGCCGACCCCGGTGATCGAAGTGGATGAAACCGCCCAAGGCCGCCCCGGTTATCAATTGCCCGACGTGCTGGAGAGCGGGCGCAAGGGCAAGCCCACCCCGGTCAGCACCGCAGACAAGCGGATCAGCGACGGCATGGCTCCCTTGCTGGCCGACATCGTCAAGACCGACGACAAGGACCGGCGCGCCCGCCTGTCCGATATCCTGAGCGCCGACGGCAAACGCCTGAAGGCCAACGCCTTCACCATGACCCTGCTGGACCCCAAGGTCCGCGCTTTATTGCCCAATGCTGAACAAACGGTGCGGGTCACCGGCATCTTGGGTGCGGTCAACGGCCTGGTCGGCAAGATGCTGGTGGGCGAACTCGGCTTCCGCACCGACCAATTGGCGGTGTTCGTCATGGCCGCCCACGGGGCGCTGGGTGAGGAACGGTTCTTGAAGGCCTTCGGCCTGCCGGGACGACCCGATTATGTCGCCAAGATGGTGGAGCGGGCCAAGGCCGCCGATATCAGCCAGTCCAGCGAGTTGAAGACCGTCGCCGATTTCGTCACCACCATGTTCGCCGCCGCCGAAGCGGCGCAGAAACGATGATTCGTTACCCGTGAAAAAGTCCTTCGCTGCGCTCAGTGTACTTTTCCCGGCCGATCAATTCACCACCGCCAGGATGAAGCCGTCCCAGCCCTTGCCGCCGACGGTTTGCAAGGCGGTGGCGCTGACCCGGCTGTCGCCGGCCAGTCTCTCGGCCAGACGGCGCACGCCCTGGACCTTTTCCTCGGCCTGCGCGTCCAGCACCTTGCCGTCGCGCACCACGTTGTCGACGATGATCACCGCGCCGGGCCGGGCCAGCTTCAACGCCCACTCGAAATAATGGGGGTTGTTGGGCTTGTCGGCGTCGATGAAGACGAAATCGAACGGGCCGGTCAGAGTGGGCAGAGTATCCAGCGCCTTGCCCACCCGCAGATCCACCACCCCGTCCAGACCGGCGCGGGCGATATTGGCGCGGGCGACGGCGGCATGGGCCGGATCGGCCTCCAGCGTCACCAGCCGCCCGTCGGCGGGCAGGGCGCGGGCCAGCCACAGAGTGGAATAGGCGGCCAGGGTGCCGATTTCCAGGATGTTTCGCGCCCCCATCATGCGGGCCATCAGGTGCAACAGCTTGCCCTGGTTGGGAGCGACATTGATGGCCGGCAGACCAGCCTCACGGCTGGCGACCAGGGCGGCGTCGAGCACCGGGTCGGCGGGCATCAGCGCCTGGGCGAAATACTCATCGACGGCGGTCCAGGTCTGCTTGTCCATGCGTTCCCCCTACCAAGTGCCCTCGGCCACCCGGGTGGCGATATTGTCCACCAGCAAGGCCAGCAGCAAATCCATGACGGTGATGCCGATGGCGGCGCTGATCTTCACCCCCAGGGCCACATAGGCGACATAGCCGTGATAGACCAGCAGCAGGAAAACGAAGATCTGCACCAAAAACAGCATGGCCGGCACCTGCGACAGCACCGTCACCGCCACCAAAGGCAGCAGCAGCCCCACTTGCACGACGCTGGCCCAGTTATTGGCGGCGATATAGCGCCAATAGCGGTCGAAACAGCCCAGGCTGTCGGCCACATAGACCATCAGCAGCGGATAGGACACCCAGCGGATGGTATAAGCGATCAGCTTGACGGCGACGTCGCGCAAGCCGGGATCATCGCCGAAACCGCCGGACAGGATCTCCAGGGCCATGGCCCCGGGCAGCACCAGAACGGCGGCCCAGAACGAATTCCACATGCCTTGCGGCGTCGGGTTGATCCACACCATGCCGCCGGGATCGCGCCGGGCCAACCGCCAGGCGCCGTAGATACCGGCATGCATTTCGGTGCGGTCGATCACTGTCGTCCCACCAGACGCTCCAGCACGCCCAGATAGATTTGCGTCAACGCCTCCAGGTCATCGACGGCCACGTGTTCGTCCACCTTGTGCATGGTCTGGCTGACCAGCCCGAATTCCAGCACCGGGCAATGAGTCTTGATGAAGCGGGCATCCGAGGTGCCGCCGGTGGTCGACAGTTCCGGCGTAAGACCGGTCACCGCTCGGGCGCATTCGGCCACCGTCTCGGACAATATCCCCGGCTCGGTCAGAAAGCTTTCGCCGGAAACCTCGACCACGCACTCGTAATCGCCGCCGACGTTGTCCAAGGTGTGGCGGATCCACTGTTCCAGCGATTTGCCGGTGTGCAGGTCGTTGAAGCGGATGTTGAAGCCGGCTCGCGCCTGGGCCGGAATGACATTGGTGGCGGCATTGCCCACATCCACCGTGGTCAGGGCCAGGGTCGAGGCCTGGAAATGCGGCGAGCCGTGGTCCAGCGCTTCCGCCGTCAGGGCGTTCAACATGGCCAGCAGGCGGGGGATGGGATTGTCGGCCAGATGCGGATAGGCGGAATGACCCTGGGTGCCATGGACGGTGATGCGGCCATTGAGCGAACCGCGGCGCCCGATCTTCATCATCTCGCCCAGTCGCCCCGGATTGGTGGGCTCGCCCACCAGACACATATCCAGTTTCTCACCGCGCGCCGTCAGCCAGTCCAGCACCTTGACGGTGCCGTCGATGGCCGGGCCTTCCTCGTCGCCGGTGATCAGCAGGCTGATGGAACCGGCGGGCCGGCCCTTGGCGACGAAGCGGGCGACAGCGGCGACGAAACAGGCGATGGCGCCCTTCATGTCGGTGGCGCCGCGCCCATACAGGCGATTGTTCAAGATAGTGCCGGCGAAGGGCTCGACGCTCCAGCCCGACGCCCCCACCGGCACCACGTCGGTATGGCCGGCAAAACAGAAATTGACGCCGTCCGCACCCCGGCGGGCGTAGAGATTGCGAATCAGCGGCCCGCCGGTGGCGGAATCCACGTTGTGGCAATCAAAACCCAGTTCCCGCAGCCAGCCGGCCAACAGGTCGCGGGCGCCGGCATCTTCAGGGGTGATGCTGGCGCATTTGATCAGTTCGGCGGTCAGGCCGACGGGGTCGGACAGAGTCATCAATCGCGCAGCAATTCGTTGATGGAAACCTTGGAGCGGGTCTGTTCGTCCACGCGCTTGACGATGACGGCGCAATAGAGGTTGGGGCCGGGTTCGCCATTGGGCAGGGGCTTGCCCGGCATGGTCCCCGACACCACCACCGAATAGGCCGGCACCCGGCCATAGAACACCTCGCCGGTGGCGCGGTCGACGATCTTGGTCGACTTGCCGATATAGACGCCCATGGACAAGACCGCGCCTTCCTCGACGATGACGCCTTCGGCCACTTCCGCCCGCGCGCCGATGAAGACGTTGTCTTCCAGGATCACCGGCCCGGCCTGCAACGGCTCCAGCACGCCGCCGATGCCGGCGCCGCCCGAGATATGGACGTTGCGGCCGATCTGGGCGCACGAGCCGACGGTGGCCCAGGTGTCGACCATGGTGCCGCTGTCCACATAGGCGCCGACATTGACGAAGCTGGGCATCAGCACCACGCCCGGCGCGATATAGGCCGGGCGACGGACCACGGCGCCGGGAACGGCGCGGAAGCCGTGGGCCTGGAACATGCCTTCGTCCCAGCCCTCGAACTTGGTCGGCACCTTGTCGAACCAATGCGAACCGTTGGGGCCGCCGGCGACCGGGCGCGAATCGTTGAGGCGGAAGGACAGCAGCACCGCCTTCTTCAGCCACTGATTGACCACCCATTCACCGTCCAGCTTCTCGGCGACGCGCATATGGCCGGTATCCAGCATGCCCAAGGCCATTTCGACCGCGTCGCGGATCTTGGAATCGGTCTTGGCATTGATGGTGTCACGAACGTCCCAAGCGTCCTCGATGGCTTTTTGCAGGTCGGCGAAGCTCATGGCCGGATTCCTTGTTCAGGCAGGATTGGAGTTGGCGGAAACATAGCGCGTTTACCCCCCAAGTCAACGCACCGAACGAGGCGCCGTTGGGGTGGTCGCCACCTGCTCGAGCCAGTGGGACAGGTCGTCGGTGATGTGGTGCACATGGCCGATATCGTCATGGTCGTCCATCACCACCCGGGCGTCCGGATGGTCGTCCTGGCGCACCCACACGGTGGTCATGCCCAAGGCCGCCGCCGGCGCCAGGTTGCGGTGCAGATCCTCGACCATGGCGGCGCGGTGCGGATCGAAGTCGAAGCGCCGCACCATCAGGTCATAGCATTGGGGCTGCGGCTTGGGGATGAAGCGGGCGGCGACGATGTCGAAAATGCCGGCAAAATGGCGTTCCAGCCCCAATTGCGCCAGCACCTTCTCGGCGTGGTGTTCCGAGCCGTTGGTGAAGATCAGCTTGCGCCCCGGCAATGCCGCCAGGGCGGCATCCAGGCGCGGCGCCGCGTCCAGCACCGAATGGTCGATGTCGTGGACATAAGCCAGGAAATCGGCGGGTTCCATGCCGTGCACGGTCATCAGCCCGCGCAAGGTGGTGCCGAATTCGCGGTAATAGCGCTTTTGCAGGGCGAAGGCCTCGTCCAGCCCCAGCCCCAGGCGGGCGGCGATGAACTGGCGCATGCGCACGTCGATCTGGGGAAACAGGCTGCTGCTGGCCGGATAAAGCGTGTTGTCCAGGTCGAAAACCCAGGTCTCCAACTGGTCCACGGGCGGGCGGGGGCGATGGTCTTGGCTCATGTCCCCTGTGCTACGCCCGGTGGCGGCAAAAGGCAACCTTAGGGTTTTGGGGGTCGTTAATGCTTGGCCGATATGCTAACACCTGTCGCATAGGATTTTTGAGTGTGGATGGGGATGAATTCGGCTTTCGATCAGCAGCATCGTCCTGGGGCCGGCGGTGGATCGGCCCATGTGGGCCTGGGTGCCGCCGCCTTGACCGCCTATCCCGGCGCTGCCCTGGTGGTGGCCAGTGACGGTCGCGTCATCGCCGGTAACGGTCGCGGCGAAGTGGTGCAGCACGCCCTGGAGGGCGGTCTGCTGCCCGACATCGCCAGCCTGCTCAACAGCGCCCGCCCCAGTGTCGCCACCCTGCCCACCGGCAACGGCTCGATCATCGTCGAATTGATCGCCCTGCCCGCCGATAACGGTCATTTCCTGTTGCTGGGCCGCGACATCACGCTGGAGCGCAACCTGCGCTCCGCCCTGGTGGAATCGCGCCAGCGTTACAAGGATCTGGTGGACATCTCGTCCGACTTCGCCTGGGAAGTGGGGGCCGACGGCCGCTTCGTCTTCGTCAGCCCCAAAGGCGCGCTGGGCTATCTGGCGGACGAACTGGTGGGCCACGATCCCGCCGATTTCATCGCCGAGACGCCCATGGACGGGAGCGAGAACCCGTTCGCCGGCACCTTGCCCGTGGAAGACGAGGAAGTGTGGATGATCCAGGCCGACGGTACTCAGGCCTGTGTGCTGGCGTCGAGCACGCCGGTGCGCACCGATGACGGGCAGTGGCAGGGGACGCGGGGCATCTGCCGCGACATCACCCAGGAGCGTCTGCGCGACGCGGCGCTGTCGCGGGCCAACAACCGCGAACGCCTGTTGTCCTATATCGTGCGGACCATCCGCGACGAGGTCGATCCCGCCGACATGCTGCGCGCCGCAGCCGAAGCCACGGCACGGGCCCTGGGTGCCACCGGCTGCCAGATTTTCCGCCTGTTGCCGGAAGCGTCCGACTTCGCCCTGGCCGCCCAGTTCGGCGAAGGCGGCGAGGAGAAGGACGTGCTCGATTCCTTCATCGGCAGCGATCATTTCGAGGACAGGATCGGCCCCTGGCATGTTCTGTCCTCGGTCAGCCGTTATCGCCATTCCATCAACGGCGCCGTGCTGCTGTGGCGCGACGACAGCCGCCCGGGCTGGGGCGACGACGACCGCCTGCTGATCGACGACGTCGCCAATCAGGTCGGGCTGGCCAACGAGCAGATCACCAACCACGAACGCATCTTGCGGCTGTCGCGCACCGATTCGCTGACCGGCCTGTTCAACCGCCGCGCCTTCTTCGAGGAAATCGCCCGCCGCTTCAACCGCCTGAGCCGCGAACACAAGCCCGCCGCCCTGATCTATGTGGATCTGGACAATTTCAAGGCGGTCAACGACGTGCACGGCCACCACACCGGCGATCAGGCCTTGCTGGCGGTACGCGACCTGCTGCTGAAGCACACCCGGCCCACCGATCTGGTGGCGCGCCTGGGCGGTGACGAATTCGCCATCTGGCTGGAGGCGGCGGAAGAGCAGATCGCCATCCGCCGCTGCGAGGGCATGCTGGCGGCCAGCACTGAGTTGGCCCATTTCTCCGGCAGCGCCGACAAGCCCTTGCACATGTCCTTGGGCGTCGCCGTCCATGCCGGCCCCAGCGCCGAATCCCTGGACGAGTTGGTGGCCCGCGCCGACACCGCCATGTACGAAGTCAAACGCGACGGCAAGGGGGCATGGCGGTTGGCCCCTGCCCCCAATGGGAAGCGGGACTAGCGCCATGGTCGTCGGATTGATCAAACGTCTGTTCGGCGGCGGTGGTGACCGGAAATTCACCTACGAAGAAGCGCGCGAACTGGCCGCGCATGAAGACAGCACGATCCGCGCCAAGCTGGCCGCCCACCCGGAAGTGCGCCCGGAAATCCTGTATTTCCTGGTCGAGGACCCCAGCGCCGAGGTGCGGCGCCAACTGGCCGCCAATCCGGCGACGCCGCCCCAGGCCCATCCCACCCTGGCCGCCGATGACGATGATCAGGTGCGTGGCCAATTGGCGGTGAAGATCGCCCGATTGGCCCCCGGCCTGACCGCGCATGAACAGGACCGCTTGCGCCGCGCCACCTATGACGCGCTGGAATTGCTGGCCCGCGACCGCATCCCCAAGGTGCGTGAAATCCTGGCCGAAGCCCTGAAAGACGTCGCCAACGCGCCCCCCGACGTCATCCGCCGGCTGGCCCGCGACGCCGAGATCGCGGTGGCGGCGCCGATCCTGCAATTTTCGCCGGTGCTCACCGACGAGGATCTGCTGGAAGTCATCGGCGGCGGCCCCATTCCCGGCGCGCTGGCCGCCATTTCCAAGCGTTCCTCGGTCAATGTCCGGGTGGCCGATGCCATCGCCGCCACCGACGACGTCGATGCCATCGCCATCTTGCTGGGCAATCCGTCGGCGCAGATCCGCGAGGAAACCCTGGACCGCCTGGCCGACCGCGCCACCGATATCGAAGCCTGGCATCAGCCCCTGTGCCAGCGCCCGGTACTGCCGGCCAAGACCGCCGCCAAGCTCGCCCGCTTCGTCGCCTCCAGCCTGTTGCAGGCCCTGGCGGCGCGTCAGGATCTGGACCGCGAGGCGGCGGTGGCGGTGGCCGCGGTGGTGGCCAAGCGCCTGGACGAAATGGAAGCCACCGGCCCCGAGCGGGCCGAGGCGCGCAAGGCGTCGGATGAAGCCGCCGCCCTGGTCCGCGCCCGCCAGTTGCGGGAAAAGGGCCAGTTGGACGAAAGCACCATCGACACCGCGCTGGCCGGCAACGACCCCAATTTCGTCATCTGCGCCCTGGCGGTGCTGGCCGAAATGCCGGTTTCGGTGGTGCGCAAGACGGTGACCACGCAAAGCGCCAAGGGCATCATCGCCATCACCTGGAAGGCCGGCCTGTCGGTGACCTTGGCCGAGCAATTGCAAACCAAATTACTGCGCCTGCCCGCCCCGCGCATCCTGCGCGGCCGCGACGGCGTGTTTCCGCTGACCGGCGACGAGATGATCTGGCAGTTGGAATTCCTGGCCGGGTAAGCCTCATACCTTTGTCCCTCAAGCTTCACTTGCGATTCCATCCCTCTCTTCCAAGACTGTGCGTAACGAACGCGTGGTCATCGGGAAAAGGGGTAGTAAGACCATGAAGGGAATGGGGTTTTGGATTCTGCCCATGGTCGGCCTGCTGGCGGGAAACGCCTGGGCGACCTCGGCTCCGGTGCCGATGGTGCTGGTGACGACGCCGAAATACACCGATGAGATGCGGGTGGTCGACGGCACCATCGCCGCCAGCCGCCCCGGTCACCACGCCGAGTTGATGATCGAAGCCGGCACGCAATGCGGCGCCGCCGTCGAGTTCCGCTTCGTGCCCTGGCAACGGGCCTTGTTGCTGGTCAAGAACGGCGATGCCGACGGCGCGTTCTCCTCCAGCTACGACGATGAGCGGGCGACCTATGGCGCCTACCCCATGATCGATGGCAGACCCGACGTCAGCCGCGCCCTCAAGGGTTACAGCTACAGCCTGTACGTCCAGCGCCATCCGACCCAGGCCTGGGATGGCCGTGTCACCACCGAACGCGGCGCGTCCATCATTCCCCGGCTGATCGAGCTGGGTTTCTCCCATGTGGAAATCAACGACACCGCCACCATGCTGCGCATGGTCGCTGGCGGACGGGTGTCCGCCGCCGCCGTCATCACCTCGAACGGCGACGCCGTCCTGGCCAACAACCCTGATCTGGCGGCGGTGCTGACCCGGCGTGAACCGCCGCTCGAGGACAAGTTTGGCTATGTCATGCTGTCCAAAGCATTCTATGCCCGCCACCAAAGCGTAGCCGAATGCTTTTGGACCGCGATCCGCGACATCAAGGCAACGCCGCTTCATGCCGAGCGGGTTCGATCCTATCAGGCGGAAAAGTAGTCGATTCCGGCAAGCCCCCGGGTGGGGCTTGCCGGAACAACCGATCAGCCGACGATGTGGTAACCGCCGTCGATGAACAAGGTGGTGCCGGTCACCGACTTGGCCTGGTCGCTGACCAGATAGGCGGCGAAGGAACCGCAATCGTCGATATCGGCCAGGTGATGGGTCGGCGCCTTGGCGGCGGCGGCTTCCATCAGTTCGTCGAAGCGGTCGATGCCGGAGGCGGCACGGGTCTTCAGCGGACCGGGCGACAGGGCGACGACGCGGATGCCCTTGGCGCCGAGTTCGGCGGCCATGTACTTGGTCGAGGCTTCCAGCGCCGCCTTGACCGGACCCATGACGTTGTAATGCTCGACCACCTTGCGACCGCCGTAGAACGACACGGTGATCAGACACCCGCCATCGACCATCAGCGGCTCGGCCAGCTTGGCCACCCGCATGAAGGAATGGCACGACACGTCCATGGCCAGCATGAAACCGTCGCGCGAGCAATCGGTGACCCGGCCATGCAGGTCTTCACGGTTGGCGAAGGCGATGGAGTGGATGACGAAATCCAGCCGGCCCCAGGTCTTTTCGATTTCGGCGAAAACCGCCTCAAGCTGGCCTTCCTCGCGCACGTCGCACGGCATGATGATCGGCGCGTCCAGGCCCTCGGCCAGCGGACGGACATATTTTTCCGACTTGTCGTTCAGATAGGTGACGGCCAGATCGGCACCGTTGGCCCGGCAATGGAGCGCACAGCCATAGGCGATGCTCTGGTCATTGGCGATACCGATGACCAGACCCTTCTTGCCCTGCAAGGACAAGGTCTGGATCTTCTGGTAGGGTTTGCTGGTGGCATCCATGGCACGCGTGCTCCTGTGTTTCGCTGCGATGCAGCATATCGGTAGTCTTCCCCCGAACTCAAGGGGGGTGCCGCCGATTTCCCGGAAACGTCATGGGGTTATTCACACCTCGATTTCTGTGGTAGCGCCACGCTTGACCTTTCCCTATCGGCACCGCTATGTATTAACCCCTGTGGTGATTTGTCCGACCGGCTTGCGGCCACATTAAACAAACGCTAAAGAGGCAATGGGCGCTGGACAATCCGCCAGCACTCGCCCCGGTCGGGTATTTCGTGCCGAAGGGGCCATCATGACCACGTCCACCACCCGCACCTTGCGCCCGCGCACCCTGTCCGTCCGCGCCGGTACCGCCCGCAGTGGATTCTCCGAGACCAGCGAAGCCATCTTCATGAATTCCGGCTTCGTCTACGGCAGCGCCGAGGAAGCCGAGCAAAGCTTCGACGGCACCTTGGACCGCATGGTCTATTCCCGCTTCAAAAACCCCACCGTCGCCATGTTCGAGGATCGTCTGGCCGCCATCGAAGGGGCCGAGGCCTGCCGCGCCACCGCCTCGGGCATGGCCGCCGTCCATGCCGCCATCCTCTGTCAGGTGAAGACCGGTGACCGGGTGGTGGCGCCGCGCGCCCTGTTCGGCTCGTGCACCTGGATCATCAACGATCTGCTGCCACGCTTCGGCGTGCTGCCGGTGTTCGTCGACGGCACCGACCTGGAGCAGTGGCGCCGGGCTTTGGCCCAGCCGACAACGGTGGTGTTCCTGGAAACGCCGTCCAACCCCACCTTGGAAATCATCGACCTGCCGGCGGTGGCGAACATGGCCCACCAGGCCGGCGCCCGCGTGGTGGTCGACAACGTCTTCGCCACCCCCATCCTGCAAAGCCCGCTCACCTTGGGCGCCGACGTGGTGGTCTATTCCGCCACCAAGCACATGGACGGCCAGGGCCGCTGCCTGGGCGGCGCCATCCTGGGCAGTGCGGAATTCTGCAACGACGTGCTGGGGCCGTATCTGCGCCATACCGGGCCGGCGCTGTCGCCGTTCAACGCCTGGACCCTGCTGAAGGGTCTGGAAACCCTGGATCTGCGCATCGAACGCCATTGCGCCAACGCCCTCAAGGTCGCAAGCTTTCTGGAAGCGCGCCCTGAAATCGCCCGCGTGCTCTATCCCGGCTTGGTCAGTCACCCGCAGCACGATCTGGCCAAGCGGCAGATGAAGGGTTTCGGCGGCATCGTCGCCTTTGCCTTGAAGGGCGGCAAGGATGCGGCGTACAGCCTGCTCAACGGCTTGGAAGTCATCGATATTTCCAACAATCTGGGCGATGCCAAGTCGCTGGCCTGTCACCCCTGGACCACCACCCACCAGCGCCTGACTCCCGAGGCCAAGCAGGCCCAAGGCATCACCGAGGGTCTGATCCGCCTGTCGGTGGGCCTGGAAGACGCCGATGACCTGATCGACGATCTGGCCTTGGCCCTGGAAAACGTCCTATGATGACGATCAAGGAATAACCTGGGCGGGAAGCCTGAGCATGTATTCGCAAACCACCCGCGGCATCGTTGTGACGGTACGCCCCGATTATCTGGACGACCAATCGGCGCCAGCGGAGAACCATTACGTCTGGGCCTATCACGTCCGCATCGAGAACCAGGGCGCCCAAACGGTGCAGCTGAAAAGCCGGCACTGGAAGATCACCGACGCCCTGGGCCGCCGACAAGAGGTGCAGGGCGCCGGCGTGGTCGGCGAACAGCCGGTGCTGGGGCCGGGCGAATCGTTCGAGTATACCAGCGGCACGCCGCTCTCGACGCCGTCGGGCATCATGGTCGGCACCTATCAGATGCAGGGGCCGGACGGCAGCGTCTTCGACGTTTCCATCCCCGCCTTCTCGCTGGACAGCCCGCATCAGCCCGTACGGTTGAATTGACCGGGCAGCCTTGCATTGCCGGTGGGGCGACGCCACATGGAGGATCGTGTCCATGAGCCAGGAGCCCGATGTGAACAGCCATAGCCCCGTGTCATCCCGCCTCCCCCAGCACCAGACCAGCCATCGCCCCAGTCGCGAAGAAGCGGAAGCGGCGGTGCGCACCCTGATCCAATGGGCCGGCGACGACCCGGACCGCGAGGGTCTGGTCGGCACCCCTGACCGGGTGGTACGCTCCTACGAGGAATTCTTCGCCGGCTACGATCTGGACCCGGTGGAAATGCTGCAACGGACCTTCGAGGAAACCGACGGCTACGACGAGATGGTCATCCTGCGCGACATCCGCCTGGAATCCCATTGCGAGCACCACATGGTGCCGATCATCGGCAAGGCCCATGTGGCCTATCTGCCCGACCGCCGGGTGGTGGGCATCTCGAAGCTGGCCCGCGTCGTCGAGGTGTTTTCCAAGCGCCTGCAAATCCAGGAAAAGCTGACCGCCCAGATCGCCAACACCATCAACGAGGTATTGCAGCCCAAGGGGGTGGCGGTGATCATCGAGGCGGCACACCAATGCATGACCACGCGGGGTATCCACAAGCCCGGCGTGACCATGGTCACCAGCCGCATGCTGGGCGTGTTCCGCGACCACCCGCCGACCCGCAAGGAATTCATGTCCCTGGTCCAGGGTCAGCACGGCAGCGGTCTGTCCAACGCCTGAGCGATCAGGAACCCGCGAAAGAAAAACCCGCCGCAATCGCTTGCGGCGGGTTTTCGATCGGCTCGGCCCAAGGGGCCGCGCGGCCTATGCCGCGTGAGGGCGCGACGATCAGGAACAACCCTTCGGTCGGGGCAGGCCGGCGATTTTATTGCCCTGCTTCAAGGGGCCGTGCGGAAACAGCTGATAAAGATATTGCTGGCTGGCGCGGTCGGGGCCGAATTTTTCCTTCATCAGCTTCATGAAGATCCGCTGTTCGGCCACCAGCCCGTATTCCTCGAAATAAGCCCGCGCCTCGCGGATGACATCCCAATGTTCGTCGGTCAGGGTGACCCCTTCGGCCTGGGCGATGGCCTTGGCGATCTCTTCATTCCATATCCGACAATCCTCCAGCCACCCGGCCTCGCTGACTTCCACCGCTTCGCCATTGACCTGCAAATGGGGCATGACGCGTCTCCTCCTGTTTATTAGATTATTTCTATATAGTGGGGCTGACGGCCCCTTTGGTCAATGGCCGCCCGCATTCATGGATTGCTAACCGATGGGCGTGCTATACTGAGCCGCTTGGCGCGGAATGGATCAATGGCCGACGATTTACGCATCTCCTCGTCCACCGCTGGATTGGACAGCCTGAAACAGGCCTTGGGTCTGGGCGCGGGCAGCCGCGAGGTGCCCATGGCCGGCGCGACCGTATCCACTGGCGCCCGCGGCGGTATCGGCGGCAAGCCGGGCAACCGTATCCTGCCCGCCGATTTCCCGCTGGATCAGTTGGACCGCCGGGCCCGACGCGGAACCTATCTGGACATCCTGGTATAGCTCTTGCGCGTTTGCGCGGGCTTGTTCAGACTGCCGGCATGCGACTGCAAGGCCCCAATCTCAGAATGAAGCCGGAAGGCGACGACCGCGAACGTCTGGTGTGCGGCGATTGCGGCTTCATCGTTTATGAAAACCCCAAGATCATCGTCGGCGCCGTCTGCACTTGGCAGGACCGCTATCTGCTGTGCCGCCGCGCCATCGAGCCGCGGGTGGGGTTCTGGACCATGCCGGTGGGCTATATGGAACTGCACGAAACCACCGAGCAGGGCGCTTTGCGCGAAGTGTGGGAAGAAGCCGGGGTGCGGGCCGAAATCGACGCCTTGCTGGCCGTCTATTCCATCCCGGAAATCAGCCAGGTCCACATGATCTATCGGGCGCACATGCTGACCCCCGATTTCGCCGCCGGCCCCGAAAGCCTGGAGGTCAGGCTGGTCCCCTGGGACGAGATTCCGTGGGACGATCTGGCCTATCCCAATGTGCGCTGGTCGTTGGAATACGAACGCGAAATGCGCGGCCTAAGCGGCTTCGCCCCGCGCGTCCGCCCGCTTTAAGCCTCCGACCATGCCCCGCTTCAAGCTTCTGATCGAATATCACGGCACCCCCTTTGTCGGCTGGCAGCGCCAGGACAACGGCATCAGCGTGCAAGGGGCGTTGGAAGCGGCCATCTTCCGCTTTTGCGGCGTCGAAACCACCATCACCGCCGCCGGGCGCACCGATGCCGGCGTCCACGCCACCGGTCAGGTCATCCATTTCGACCTGGACCGCGACATCAGCGCCCTGCGCGTACAAGGCGCGCTCAATTATCACCTGAAGCCGCATCCCATCGCCGTGCGGGCGGTGGAAATCGTGGCCGACGATTTCCACGCCCGCTTCTCCGCCATCGGCCGGTCGTATCTGTACCGCATCGTCAACCGCCGGGCGCCGGTGGCCATCGAGCGCGAGCGGGTGTGGTGGGTGGCGATGCCGCTGGACGTCGATGCCATGAACGAAGCCGCCCAATACCTGGTGGGCCGCCACGATTTCACCAGTTTCCGCGCCGCCGCCTGTCAGGCGCAAAGCCCCGACAAGACCCTGGATCTGTTGCAGGTGGGGCGGAACGACGAGGAAATCCGTATCGTCGCCCAGGCCCGGTCGTTCCTGCACCATCAGGTGCGCAACATGGTCGGCACGCTGAAACTGGTGGGCGAAGGCAAGTGGAGCCCGGAGCGGGTGAAAACCGCGTTGGCCGCCCGCGACCGCGCCGCCGCCGGTCCCACCGCACCGCCGGACGGTCTGTATCTGACCAAGGTGATGTACGGTGCGGAGCGCTAGGGTCAGAACTCAATTAACCCATTGATCTGATCGAGTCAGGCTGAAATCCGCACCAAGCCAGCGCAGCACCTGGATGGGGCCTGAACGGCCCGCATCGTGCAAAAGCGAGAGCCGATTTCGTTTGAACGAAATCGGCTCTGAGGGCGCCAGGGCAATACCCTTGCCAAGGGGGTAGGCAACAATGCAAGCACCAAGGAAAACGGGAAAGACCGCCCCAGGGGAGGCGGCCCTTTTCCTCAATCCTGTTTGCGCGGCTTGGGCTTCCACGGCTTCTTGCCCGGCGGCGGGCCGCCTTGCGGACGCTGCGGACGCGGTGCGGCGGTGCGGGCCGCCCGTTCCGGCTCGGCTCCATGGCTGTCGCCCAAAGGTTCGATGCGCACGTCGCGGCGCTCCATCTGGGCGATGGCGGCGATGAAGCGGGCGGCGGTGCCGGCTTCGATCTCGAAGCGGGTTTCGCGCTCGAAGATGCGGATGGACCCGATTTCCTGCTTGGTGATCTTGCCGTGACGGCAAATCATCGGGATCAGCCAGCGCGGATCGGCATCCTTTTGCCGTCCCACATTGAGACGGAACCACACGCTTTCGCCCGGAGCCATGGCCCCGGGGCGATCGCCACGCGGCTCGCGCGGTTCACGCGGCACCCGCGCATCGCGCGGAGCAGTGGACGGGGCCGGGCCGGAACCGGGATCGAACAATTCCTCGGCCGCCGGCAATTGCGACCGGTATAGGCGGACCAGGGCCGCCGCCACCTCTTCCGCCGGACGCTGGGCCAGCAGGGTGCGGGCCATTTCCAGGTCTTCCTCGGTGGTTTCTCCGGTCAGAAGCGGGCTTTGGATCAGCCGCTCGCGGTCAAGCTGGCGAATGTCTTCCGCCGATGGCGGACCGCTCCAGGCGGCTTGCACGCCGACCGATTGCAGCAGCAATTCCGCCTTGCGCCGCCGCGACAACTGCACCAGCAAGACGCTGACGCCCTTGCGCCCGGCGCGTCCGGTGCGACCGCTGCGGTGTTGCAGGGTCGGGCCGTTCTGCGGCAACTCGGCGTGGATGACCAGATTGATATTGGGCAGATCGATGCCGCGCGCCGCCACGTCGGTGGCGACGCAGACCCGGGCGCGGCCGTCGCGCAGGGCTTGCAGCGACTGATTGCGTTCGTTCTGCCCCAGTTCACCCGACAGGGCGACGGCGGCGAAGCCGCGTTCCTGCAAGATGGCTTGCAGGTGGCGCACCGATTCACGGGTGTTGCAGAACACCAGGGCGCCGGGTGATTCGAAATAGCGCAGCAGGTTGACCACCGCGTGCTCGATTTCATTGGGGGCGACGCGGACGGCGCGATATTCGATGTCGGCATGGCCGTGCTCACCGGCGGAGACGGCGATACGGAACGAATCGCGCTGATAGCGCTTGGCCAGGGCAATGATCAACTTGGGCAAGGTGGCAGAGAACAACAGCGTGCGCCGATCCTGCGGCGTCGCTTCCAGAATGAATTCCAGGTCCTCGCGAAAGCCCAGATCCAGCATTTCGTCGGCTTCATCCAGCACCACCGCGCGCAACTGGCCCGTGCGCAGGGCGCCGCGCTCCAGATGGTCGCGCAGACGGCCCGGGGTGCCGACGACGATATGGGCGCCACGCCCCAGCATGCGCTGTTCCGCCCGCGGGTCCATGCCGCCGACACAGGCCACCACCTGGCCGCCGGCCTGCTGATAAAGCCAAGTCAGTTCGCGCTGCACCTGCAGAGCCAGTTCGCGGGTGGGGGCGACGATCAGGGCCAGCGGTTCGCTGGCCGGGCCAAAGGCGAAGGCATCGCCCAACAGGGTATCGGCAATGGCCAAGCCGAACGCCACCGTCTTACCCGAGCCGGTCTGCGCCGACACCAGAAGGTCGCGTCCCCGCGCCGCCGGATCGAGAACCGCATTCTGCACCGAGGTCAGATCGGTATAGTTGCGCTGGCTGAGGGCTTGGGTCAGCGGATGCCCTGCGGGGAAAAAGTCCATGTGGAGTGGTTTGCTTTCATCGAATAAGCCGGCACCGCCCGATGCGGGGCCGGATCAGGGGCGGGACCGAAGGCGACCGCCCAAAACACACACGCCGCACGTGGGAAACCCACGGCAGCGCAGCTGAAATCTTATTGCTGTTTGCCCCCGACCCAAGGTCGGGAGAATGGCGGAGAGGGTGGGATTCGAACCCACGGTGAGCTTGCACCCACACCGGTTTTCGAGACCGGCCCATTCGACCGCTCTGGCACCTCTCCGCGAGAAAAGTGACGCCCCGGTCGGTGGCGAGGCGCGGAGACTAGCGTAAACCCGCAACCTCCGCAACCCCCTCGAACCGGAAAATGCGCCACTTATTTGGGCGAGACCACCATCACCATCTGACGGCCTTCCATCTTGGGGACCTGCTCGATCTTGCCCAAGTCTTCCAGGTCGTCACGCACGCGTTCCAGCACCTTCATGCCCAGATCCTGGTGCGCCAATTCGCGACCACGGAAACGCAAGGTCACCTTCACCTTGTCGCCTTCCTCCAGGAACTTGCGCATGGCGCGCATCTTCACGCCGTAATCGTTGTCATCGATATTGGGACGGAGCTTGATCTCCTTCACCTCGATGACCTTCTGCTTCTTCTTCGCCTCGGCCTTCTTCTTCTGGGCTTCGTACTTGAATTTGCCGTAGTCCAGAATTTTGCAGACCGGCGGGTCGGCGTTGGGCGAGACCTCGACCAGATCGAGTCCGGCCTCTTCGGCCATGATCAGTCCGTCGCGCAAGGACACGACCCCGATCATCTCCCCTTCGGCGCCGACAAGACGAATGCTGCGGACGTCGATCTCTCGGTTGACGCGCGGCCCATCGTTTTTGGGCGGCGTCTGCATTGGCGGCCTAGCTATGAAAACTTCTCCATCGGTTCGAACACACATATGGGCACCGTCGCGTCACCCCCGCGATACTTGGCCCGGATTCTGGTGAAAACCCGCCCCCACGCTGACCCAAGGGTCAGGCCGGAGGAGCGGCTTCATTTACGAGTGTAGCAAGTGCTTGGTCAAGCGCAAGAAATTCTTGACCCTGACTGCCCAAGCGACGCACCGCCACCGTGCCTTCCTCGGCCTCGCGGCGGCCAACAACCAGCAAAACCGGCACCTTGGCGCTCGAATGCTCGGCCACTTTTTTATTGATCTTTTCGTTCCGAAGATCGGTCTCGACCCGCAAACCGGCCCGGCGCAGCTTGGCCGCCACGCTTTGGGCATAGTCGTCGGCGTCGGAAACGATGGTCGCCACCACCACCTGGATGGGGGCCAGCCAGAGTGGGAAACGACCGGCGAAGTTTTCGATCAGGATGCCGATGAAGCGCTCGAAACTGCCGAGGACGGCGCGATGCAGCATCACCGGGCGGCGGCGCGAGCCGTCCTCGGCGGTGTAGCTGGCGTCCAGCCGCTCGGGCAGGACGAAATCCACCTGCAACGTACCGCATTGCCAATCGCGGCCGATGGCGTCGCGCAGCACGAATTCCAGCTTGGGGCCGTAGAAGGCGCCCTCGCCCGGATTGAGCGTGGTGTCCAGGCCGGCGGCATTGGCCGCTGCCAGCAAAGCACTTTCCGCCTTGTCCCAGGTCTCGTCCGAGCCCGCACGCTTGGCCGGGCGGTCCGAGAACTTGACGCGGACATCGGTGAAGCCGAAATCCTGGTAGACAGTCTTCAGCAACTGGCAAAAAGCGATGGTTTCCGAGGTGATCTGATCCTCGGTACAGAAAATGTGGGCGTCGTCCTGGGTGAAGGCGCGCACCCGCATGATGCCGTGCAGGGCGCCCGACGGCTCGTAGCGATGGCACGAACCGAACTCGGCCATGCGCAACGGCAGGTCGCGGTACGATTTGATGCCCTGGCGGAAAATCTGCACGTGGCAGGGGCAGTTCATGGGCTTGACCGCCAGATGACGCTCATCCTGGGTCTTGATGGTGAACATGCTTTCCGAGAACTTGTCGGCGTGGCCCGACGCTTCCCACAGCGAGAAATCCACCAATTGCGGGGTCTTGACCTCCTGGTAGTTCTCGGCCTCCAGGCGGTTGCGCATATAGCTTTCCACCGTGCGGTAAAGCGCCCAGCCCTTCTGGTGCCAGAACACCGCGCCCACCGCTTCTTCTTGCAGGTGGAACAGGTTCATTTCCCGGCCCAGGCGGCGGTGATCGCGCTTTTCCGCCTCTTCCAGCATGTGCAGGTAGGAGTCCAGATCCTTCTTGTCGAACCAGGCGGTGCCGTAGATGCGTTGCAGCATCTCATTCCTGGAATCGCCGCGCCAATAAGCGCCGGCCAGCTTCATCAGCTTGAAGGCCTTACCCAGCTTGGCCGTCGACGGCAGATGCGGGCCGCGGCACAGATCGATGAAGTCGCCCTGGCGATAAAGGCCGATGGGCTGATCGGCGGGGATCGAGGCGATGATCTCCGCCTTGTACTTCTCCCCCAGGCCTTCAAAGAAGGCGACCGCGTCATCGCGGTTCCATTCCTCGCGCGTGATGGCCTCGTCGCGGTCGACGATCTCGCGCATGCGCGCCTCGATCTTCTCCAGATCCTCGGGGCCGAACGGCGTCGGGCGGGCGAAATCGTAATAGAACCCGTTGTCGATGCTGGGACCGATGGTCACTTGGGTTTCCGGGTACAATTCCTTGACCGCCTCGGCCATGACGTGGGCGGCGTCGTGGCGCAGCAATTCCAGCGCGTCAGCGCCGTCCTTGGCGGTGACGATGGCAAGCTTACAATCAGTGGTGAGGGTGGAGGTCAGATCCTTCATCACGCCGTCGATACGGATGGCAAGGGCGGCCTTGGCCAGGCCGGCGCCGATGGACTTGGCCACGTCCAGACCCGTCACCGGGCCGGGAAATTCGCGGACGCTGCCGTCGGGAAGCGTGATGGCAACCATGGACATTCACTCTTTCGTGCAAGTGCGAAGAAAGAGCGGACTCTGTTGGAGTTTGTCCATCAAGTCAAGAAAAGCGCGGGCAAGTCAAGAAAAGCGCGGGAATTAGACCACGAAGGCGCCCGGCGTCATCGGCACCGCCTGGGCCAGCGGCTTGTATAGGCGCAGGATGGCGGCGGTGGCCAGTTCCACCTCGACCTTTTCCGCCGCCAGGATGGTGCAAAGCTGCTGACCGATGGCCGATAGCGCCGCCTCGTCCTCGTCGCCGGCGAAGGCGATGGGGAAGGCGCGGAACACGGTCAGGGCCGCATCCAGATCGCGCTCGAAACTGGAGCGCGGCAAGGTGCTCCACACCAGGAACAAGGCTTTGAGCGCGGTGGCGGCACGGATTTCGTCCAGCCGCTTGCGCATCACCTCGCGCAACTGGAAGGCCAGTTCGCGCGGACGCCGGGCCAGTTCCGCCGACAGGAACGGGCGCTGGATCGAGCGTACGTTCTGGTCGCGTGCGGTGCCGATGGCGGTTTCGTACAATTCGGCAAAGCCGAAGGGGCCGCCGACGGTGCCATGGAACAGCAACAGGGCGATGGCGTCGGACAGCGTATTGGCGAAGGTCTCGTCGATGGCGCGCAGCCGCTCCATCAGATAGATGCGGGTGGTTTCCTTGTGCTCCGCCAGCCCCATCAATTCCTTGACCGTTTGCGCCAACCGGCGACCATCGACCAGGAACAGGGCGGCGAGAAACTCGAAATCGCACGATTGCGGCAGATCCAGCCCGGCTTCCGCCGCCCGGTCGCGCAATTGCGAATAAAGATTGAGCGCCGCGATTTCGTCGGCGTCCAGCTCCTTGGCCGAGCGCACCTTGACCTTGACCCGCTTGAGTTCGGTCCGCGTGCCCATGCGGAAGCCGACACCCAAGACCCGGAACACCCGCGGCCGGTCCACCGGCACTTCCACTTCCTGGTACTTGGGCAGGCCGTCTTCCGCCGGCCGGGCCAGTTTGGAGCGCGCCCCGTTCAGCCGCGCCGCCAGCTTGCCCAGGCGTTCGTTGATCACCCCCCAGATATCGCCCTGGCGTTCCGCCAGCCCCATGTCGGGGCGGGTGTTGGCCTGCAGGCTCATGCCCTTGTAGACCCGACGCTCCAAGACATCGCGGCACAGCGGCATGATGGATTCGGCGATGAACTCACCGGCCACCCGCTGGAAAATGGGCGAGAACAGAAAGAATTCCTGCTCATGCACATAGGCGATGGACGGGAACTGGAGTGTGGGCAGGCGGAACAGGCCGAGGCGCCGGGACAGGGTTTCCAGCACGTATTCGGTCACCTTGTCCTCGGCAGGGCCGAAAGCATAGGGCGGCTTGGGTCGCGGCGGCGCCGGCGGCGTCGCCCCGATCAGGTCGAGATCGGGCAGATCGGGGTCGGCCACCACCGGCGGCGCCACACCACGGTCGGCGGCGCGGCGATGGGGATTGTCGTCGCCGCCTTGCTGCTTCTGCCAGGCCAGGGCGATTTCCGGGCGCTTGGCGATGACGATCAGAATCACCTCGCGCGCCAGGGCCACCTGTCCGGGCCAATCCCGCCCCATCAATCCGCTGATGAAGGCATCTTGCACCGCGCCCCTGAACTCGGCATCGCCCTGACGGCGCAGCAAGGTGCGCAACACCTGCCCCATATAGGCGATCAGCTGATCCGGGCCGCCCAGCCGGTCCAGCTTGGAGGTCAGATCCTGGTACAGCAGATGCTGGTCAAGCGGCAGTTCCATGGCCTATTTCCCCAAGGGCACGGCGACGGGGACCACGGAGATGGCGTTCTTGGGCGAGCCTTCGATGATGCGGTCGGAATAGACCAGATAGATCAGCACGTTGCGTTTGGTGTCGTGAAAACGCACGACCTGAAGCGTCTTGAACAGCAGCGAGGTGTCCTTCTGGAACACCGTCTCGCCATCCTTGAACTTGGCGGTGAAGGCGATGGGGCCGACCTGACGGCAGGCGATGGAGGCATCCGAGGTATCCTCGGCCACGCCCAGTCCGCCGGAAACGCCGCCCTTCTTCGCCCGCGACAGATAACAGGTGACGCCGGCCACCTTGGGATCATCGAAAGCCTCGATGACGATCTTGTCGTTAGGCCCCAGCATCTTGAACACGGTGGAGACGCTGCCGATTTCCTCGGCCAGGGCGGGCATGGCGGCGAGGCCGGCAAACAACCCCAAGGCTAAAATTTTACGCAAATATTTCATCGGCTTGTCCGCCTCTGTGCTGACTGCCCAGACTATACGGGCATGTGAGGGGCAATGAAAAGAGGCGGCAACCATGGCCCACCTTCTAGAGCGGCGGGAAATCTGCTAGAACCCCGACCATCAGCCGTGGTTGCAACAAAGAAAGCATCGTCATGTCCGTTCTGGTTCCGGTGTCGTGGGGTGAGGTGATCGACAAGATCACCATCTTGGAAATCAAGGCCGAGCGTCTGAGCGATCCTGTCAAGCTGGCCAACGTCACCCGCGAATTGGACGAATTGGCCGCGGTGCGCGAGCGCGAATTCCCCAACCACGCGGGCCTCGCCGAACTGGCCGGCGAGTTGAAGGCCATCAATGAAAAGCTGTGGGTGGTGGAAGACGATCTGCGCGACCTGGAGCGGGCCAAGGATTTCGGCCCCCGCTTCATCGAACTGGCCCGCGCCGTCTATTACACCAATGACGAACGCGCCGCCGTCAAGCGCAAGGTCAACGATTTGCTGGGCTCGACCCTGGTCGAGGAAAAATCCTACGCCCCCTATGCGTGAAGGCTGAACCGTTGCGCCCCTACCGCCTGCTTGATCCCCTCTTACGCCTGGGCCGGACGTTCAACAAACGTCCCGGTCCGCCTGCCTGCGTGCTGCTGATCAGTGCCGGCGGCCTGGGCGATACGGTGTTGCTGGCCTGCGTGCTGCCGCGTTTCCTCGCCCTGGCCCAACCGGGCGAGGCGGTGACCGTGCTGCTTCGCCACGATTCCGCCCGCATGGCGTTTTTGTTCCCGCCGCAGGTGCGGGTGCTGAAGGTGGAGTTCAACCGGCTGCGCCAGTGGGCGTATCGCCGCCAAATACTGGGCGAACTGTACCGCGCCCATTACCGGCTGGTGGTGCACACCGATTATCTGCGCCATCCCGATCTGGACGAGGCTTTGGTGGAGGCCGCCGCCGCCCCGGAAAGCGCGGCCATGGAGCCCAGACCGTCGGCAAAATTCGGCAAACGGCTGGAAGCCAATCGCCGTCTTTACACCCGGCTTTACCCATCGGGGCCGCCGCATACCGACAAAGTCTTGCGCTGGGCCGGCTTCGCCCAATTCCTCACCGGTCAGGTGCTGCCGCCGCCTTTGGTGGCGCTGCCGGAAACCCGCCTGCCGCCAGCCATCATCCCCAACCATCCGACGGTGATCCTGCAACCGTTCTCGGCGGTCAAGCTGAAGCAAAGCCCGCCCGATCTGTGGGATCTGATCATCGGCGCCCTGCCGCCCCATTGGCATATCAAACTGGCCGGCCATCCCAGCGACCTGGACAAGAACCCGGAGTTCAAGCGCCTGCTGGAGCGGCCCAACGTGGAATTCGAGGGCGCGCCCTTCGCCCAACTGGCCGGCATCATCCGCGGCGCCGCCCTGGTGGTCAGCGTCGACACCGCCTGCATGCATCTGGCCGCCATCATGGGCACCCCCACCTTGTGTCTGGCCTCGGCCGCCTATGTGGGGGAAATCGTTCCCTATGCCGAGCAGATCATGCCGGCCAACTTGCACGTGCTGTACCAGCCGATGGAGTGCAAGGGCTGCCTGGGTGCCTGCTGGTTCCCGCCCGAGGACGGCATGTATCCGTGCGTCGCTGGCCTAGATCCCGACGCCGTGCTGGGGGCGGTGCGCGACATGGTGGCGCGCCGGGCATGAGCCTCAGCCTGACCTCGATCCTGTTTCCGTCCGGCATGCGCCGGCGCTGGTGGCTGTTTCGCCCCATCGACGTCCTCATCGCCCTGTGGCCGGCGCCCAGGACCAAACGGGGCGTGCTGGTGGTGCGCATGGACGGCATCGGCGACATGGTCATGTTCCGCCGCGCGCTCGAGCATTATCCCGGTGCTTTCGGCGTCGACAAGGCCGATATCACCGTCTTGGGCTGCAATTCGTGGAAAGGTCTGGCCGATCAGGTCTTCCCCGGCTTCAAGGTCGTCGCCATCGACGAACACGCCTATGAGAAGAAGTGGCTGTACCGGCTGAAGATTTCCCTGTGGGTGCGCCGCCAGGGCTTCAAGACCGCCATCTGCGACATGTTCATGCGCAAGGTGATGACCGCCGACACCCTGGTCTGGCACAGCCGGGCGCCGGAACGCATCGTCTGCCTGCCCTTCATCACCGAGCGCACGCGGGCGGAATATGCTTGGTATCTCGACCGTGCCACCAAGACCATCGATACCGGCCCCTATCCAACCCATGAAGGCCTGCGCCACTTCACCTTCCTGTCGCACGTGACCGGGCGGGCGATGGCGCCGGAAGTGCCGGCCATCCCCTGGCGCGATCAAGCGCCGCCCCTGGCCGACGGCCCGCCTTACGTGGTGATGAATTTCGGCTCGAACGAGCCGGGGCGGCGCTGGCCGTTCGACAATTTTCTGGCGGTGGCGCGGCGCTGCCTGGATGCGGGATTGCGCGTGGTGTTCGTCGGCGCGGCGCAGGAAGCCTTCGCCAAGCCGGACATCGCGGCCCTTGACCACCCCAACGCCATCGACACCATCACCGCCCTCAAATTGGGCCAGTTGGTGGATGTGCTGAAACACGCGGCCTGCGTCGTCACCAACGATACCGGGCCGGGTCATCTGGCCCTGGGGGTGGGCACTCCCACCGTGCTGCTGGCCGGCGGCGGCCATTTCGGCAGCTTCGTCCCCTATCCCGAGGAAATCCGTCCGGCGGGGGCGGTGTTCCTGCACCATCAGATGGACTGCTATCACTGCCTGTGGGTGTGCCCGAAACGGGCGTCGCGCGCCGATGCCTTCCCCTGCGTCGCCGACATCACGCCGGAAAAGGTGTGGCAGGCGGTGCGATCAGTGCTTGGCCGGTAGCTGGCCCAAGCGGCGGTTGACGCTGCTGTGCAGGTCGTTGTCCATCACATAGGCATGCACTTTCCCGCCACCATCGCCGATGATGGCGGCATCGTTGCGGTCACTGGTCCAATGCACCGTTTGACCACGGCGGAAACTGGGCAGGCCGAACATGCGGCCCCAGGATCGCGCCACATCGTCGAAAGCGCCGCTGGGCAGAACCAGCTTGATCTGCACCAGCCGTTGCGTGCCGGTGTGATCGGGCAGGAACACCGCCCACATCTCGCCCGGCCAGCCGGCGACGGAAAACGGCGCCGGATGCCAATGGGCGGCTTGATCCTGGGCATAGAAGCCGCAGCGCACGGCGCCGACCCGGGCCACGCCCTTGGGCGGTTTCAGGTCGAGGTCGGCGGGAAGACCAGGATCGTTGGAACACAGAACCCGTCCGCCGCCGTCTTGGTGGCTGTCGCGGAAAAGCGCCTGTTCCATGCCCGGATGGGCGAAGCCAAGGTCGAAATCCCCATCCTCGGCCTGGGCGGGCAAGGCGATGAGCGACAGCATCAAGGCGCGGATCAACACTCTCATGCAGGAAGGATGTCATAAATGTTGCGCCGCGTCATCACCTTCGCGCCTGCACCATAAGCATGCCTTACTTCCGTTTGGTCACCTGCTCCAACCGCTGGTTCATGGCCTCTTGCAGCTTGGTGTCGATCAGCATGGCCAAGACGGTGTCGCCTTCCTCATGCATGACCAGGGCTTCGTTGCCGGCGGTCTGCCAATGGACCATGCGCTCGCTTTCGCTGGTGGGTGGGCCGAAACGGGCGACGAAATGGCGGACCAGGCCGGCATAGCCTTCCCGCGGCGCGGTCATGAACAATTGCACCAGCCGCCGCGTGCCTTGCAGATCGGGGGCGAAGGTGGCCGACATTTCCACCGGATGGCCGGCGATCTTGCGCCGGGCTACGTTCCAGCCGCCCTTTTCATCGACCGCCATCAAGGCGCAGCGGGTCGCCCCCAGGTCCAGCATCTGTTTGGGCATGAACAGCAGCCGGCCCAGATCCTTGGGCAAGTCAGGGTCGTCGCTGCAATAGATGGCCATGCCCGGCGGCCAGGCGCCGAAGCGGAACTGGCCCTGCATCATGCCGGGACGGGCGAAGCCCAGGTCAAACTCGCGTTCCGCCGCCCGGGCCGACAGGGCCGGCAGCACAAGGGCTAAAACCAGCGCGATCATCTTTTGCATGAGCAGACCTCGGGCTTGATGGGCGCCAGCGTGTCGGCGCCCGAGGGGAGGGGGCTATCCTGATCCAACATCCACACCGCCATGTCGTCCAGTACCACCTTGGCCTGAAGGTCGCGCACCAGCATGTGCCAGCCATCGGGGTAGAAGGCAGCGCGCCGGCTGGGAATGGCTCCCGCCGCCTGCCAGGTGGGGGCGGAGGGGATGATTTCATCATGGGCGCCATACAGGAACAAGGTCGGCACGCCGATGGCCGCCGGCGCCGCCCCGGCTTGGTCCATCAGGTCGACCACGCCCTTGACCGCGTCCATACGGGTGCGCTTGATCACCAGCGGATCGGCGCCCAGCTTGCGCAACATGTCGATGTTGTCCGAGGGCCGGATGTCGAGCCCCTGACCCGATGGCGACCACCCGGGCGCCAAGTTATAGGCCAGCCATAGCGATAGCCGCTGCCACCACGGCATGGCCGCGCGGCCCCAGACGGCGGGTGCGGCCAGGATGATGCCGTCCATGCCGGCGGGCGGGTCGGTGGCGGCCAGCATGGTGACGGCGCCGCCCATGCTTTCGCCGAACACGTAGAACGGCAGGCCGGGATGACGGGACGCCAACAGATCGGTGACGGCGCGGGCATCGGCGACCATGGTCCCGGTGCTGGACCAGAAACGCGGGTGCGGCCCTTGACCGAAGCCGCGTTGGTCATAGGCATAGGACAGGATGCCGTGCCCGGCCAGATGCGCCGCCGGCTCGGCGAAGAATTGGGAATAATCGTTCATGCCATGCAGGGCCAGCACCACCGCACGGGTTTCGCCCTGGGCCGGCCAGGTCTTCAGCGGCAAACGGGCGCCGTCGGCCATGACCAGATGATCGGTCATGGCCTGCGGCGGTTGGATGTCCGGGCCGGCGGGATGGCTCACCGCGGCCGCGCAGGCCGGCAGCAGAAGCATGAGCAGCAGGGCGAGGACGGAGCGCACATCCCTAATGATCCTTTGAGCCTGTCCCCGCGAAGCGTCGACAGGCGACAAGCCGGAGCGGCACCTGAGCCGCCCGTCACGGGCCACTTTTGAACCCTGGACCGGTTTCCGCCTGAGCGGAAACCGGTCTGGACGAAGTCAAGCGCAGGAAGATGTCTTCCAGATCGGCTTCTTCGGTGGACAGGTCGCGGATGGCGAGGCCCGCCGCCGCCAAAGCCGCCAGAATCACCCCGGCGGGCACGGCGGAAGGGGCATAGCGCAAGGCCAGCCGGCCATCGGCGCGGATTTCCGGCGACCACGCTTCCAGTCCGGGCGGAATTTGCGCCAGCCCGCCTTCCACCGTGATCACCAGGCTTTTGGAATCCAGCCGGGCCAGCAGCGCCTGTTTGCTGTCGCAGGCCACCAACTTGCCGTGATTGATGATGGCGATGCGGTCGCACAATTCTTCCGCCTCTTCCAGGTAATGGGTGGTCAGCACCACCGTCACCCCTTGGGCGTTGAGCTTGCGCACATAGGCCCACAGCGATTGCCGCAATTCGATGTCGACGCCCGCCGTCGGCTCGTCCAGCACCAGCACCGGCGGCGTATGCACCAGGGCCTTGGCCACCAGCAGGCGGCGGCGCATGCCGCCCGACAGGGTGCGGGCATAGGCGGTGGCCTTGTCGGCCAGCCCCACCGCTTCCAGGATTTCATCGGTGCGGCGCTGGGATTTGGGCACGCCGTACATGCCGGCCTGCACTTCCAGCAATTCCCTGGGCGTGAAGAACGGGTCCAGGTTCAGTTCCTGCGGCACGATGCCGATGGCCGCCTTGGCGGCACGAGCGTCGTGGTCGATGTCGCGGCCCCAGATGGACGCCTGACCGGAGGTCTTGGTCACCAGACCGGCGAGAATGTTGATGAAGGTGCTTTTCCCCGCCCCGTTCGGCCCCAGCAGGGCGAAGAACGAACCGCGCGGAATGTCCAGCGAAACCCCGTCCAAGGCCACCTTTTGCCCGCGCTTGCCGGCATAGACCTTGGTCAGGTCGCGGGTGGTGATGGCGTTATCGGGCGGCGTGGTGTTGATGAGTGTTTGATCCATGGCCCGCAATGGGTATCATCCGCCCGTTTCAACGGTCAATGGATCATGCCGTCATGTCGTCTGCCGCTGCTGCCAAAACCGCCGAATTCGAGACCATCGTGGTGGAAACCAACCCTGTCGCCTGCGACGGCGGCGATGCCGGGCTGGGTCACCCGCGGGTTTACCTGAACATGGGCCATGACCGCCATGTGGTCTGCCCCTATTGCTCGCGCACCTATGTGCTGGCCGAAGGGGTCAAGGTCGGCGGCGGGCATTGACCGCCATGGCTGGCGACCCGCAACACGTCTTTCTGGTGGATGGCTCGGGCTTCATCTTCCGCGCCTTCCACGGTCTGCCGGCCATGTCGCGCCCCGACGGCACCCCGGTGAACGCCGTCTACGGCTTCACCACCATGCTGCTCAAACTTTTGAATGACACCGACGCCGACCACGTGGCGGTGATCTTCGACGCCGGTCGGCTGTCGTTCCGGAACGAGATTTACCCTGAATACAAGGCCCACCGCCCGCCGGCACCCGAGGATCTGGTGCCGCAATTCTCCTTGATCCGCGACGCGGTCGCCGCCTTCAACGTGCCGTCCGTCGAGATGGAGGGGTTCGAGGCCGACGACCTGATCGCCACCTATGCCACCCAGGCGGTGGCCCGTGGGGCGCGTGTCACCATCGTGTCGTCGGACAAGGATCTGATGCAGTTGGTGGGCGAGCGGGTCGAGATGCTCGACACCCTGAAGAACCGCACCATTCGTGCTCCCGAGGTGCTGGAGAAGTTCGGCGTCGCCCCCGACAAGGTGGTCGACGTCCAGGCCCTGTGCGGCGACCCCACCGACAACGTGCCGGGCGTGCCCGGCATCGGCGTCAAGACCGCCGCCCAGTTGATCGGCGAATACGGCGATTTGGACAGCTTGCTGGCGCGTGCTGTCGAGATCAAGCAGCCCAAGCGGCGCGAAACCCTGCTGAATAACGCCGATTCCGCCCGCATCAGCCGCCAATTGGTACGTCTGAAGTGCGACGTGCCGGTGACCGAAAGCCTGGACAGTTTCGCCAAGCGCCCGTTCGATAAACAGGTGCTGGCCGATTTCCTGGCGGCGCAGGGCTTCAAAAGCATCGTCGCCCGCTTGGGCGGATCGTCGGTCACCCCCACCGCCGCCCCCCCGGTGGTTGTGGCCGCTCCGGTGGCCGCCCAGTATGAATTGGTGACCAGCGTCGAGGCATTGGAAGCCTGGGTGGCCGAGGCCACCCGCATCGGCGCCGTCGCCTTCGACACCGAAACCACCGGCCTTGATCCGCTTCGGGCCGAACTGGTCGGGGTGTCGCTGGCCACCAAACCCGGTCGCGCCTGCTATATCCCCATCAAGCACGATGCCGGCCCGGCGCAAGGGTCGTTGCTGCTCGATCCCAGCCCCGCCGCCGCCGGCCCGGCCATCCTGGCCCGCGCGGTGACGCTGGCCAAGCTGGCGCCGCTGCTGGCCGATGCTTCGGTGCTGAAAATCGGCCACAACATCAAGTACGACATGCAGGTGATGGCCCGGGCCGGACTGACCATCACTACCTTCGACGACACCATGCTGCTGTCCTATGTGCTCGACGGCGCCAGCCACGGCCACGGCATGGACGAATTGGCCAAGCTGCATCTCGACCACGACACCATCAAATTCGCCGATGTCTGCGGCACCGGCAAGAACCAGATCACCTTCGACCGGGTGCCGTTGGACAAGGCCCTGGCCTATGCCGCCGAGGATGCCGACGTGACGCTGCGCCTGCACAGGGTGCTGAAGGCGCGATTGCTGGCCGAGCGCATGGTCACCGTCTACGAAACCCTGGAACGCCCGCTGGTGCCGGTGATCGTTGCCATGGAAGCCGCCGGCATCAAGGTCGATCAGGCGGCGCTGATGGCGCTGTCGGCGGAATTCGGAAGCCGCATGGCCGAGCTCGAGGTGCAGATCCAGACTCTGGCCGGGCGCGAATTCAACGTCGGCTCACCCCAGCAATTGGGCAAGGTGCTGTTCGAGGATATGTCGCTGCCCGGCGGCAAGAAGACCAAGACCGGCCAATGGGGCACCGGTGCCGACGCGCTGGAGGAACTGGCCGCCCAGGGCCACGATCTGCCCGCCCGCGTGCTCGACTGGCGGCAATTGTCCAAGCTCAAGGGCACCTATACCGACGCCCTGGTCGCCCAGATCAACCCGCGCAGCGGTCGGGTCCACACCAGTTTCGCCCTGGCGCTGACCACCACCGGGCGGCTGTCGTCGTCGGACCCCAATCTGCAGAACATCCCCATCCGCAGCGAGGAAGGCCGCAAGATCCGTCATGCCTTCATCGCCGAGCCCGGCCATGTGCTGCTGTCGGCGGATTATTCGCAGATCGAGTTGCGCCTCGTCGCCCATGTGGCCGGCATCAAGGGGTTGATCCAGGCCTTTCACGATGGCGCCGACATCCACGCCATCACCGCGTCGCAAGTGTTCGGCGTGCCGGTGGACGGCATGGACCCGATGCTGCGGCGCCGGGCCAAGGCCATCAATTTCGGCATCATCTACGGCATCTCCGCTTTCGGTCTGGCCCAGCAACTGGGCATCAGCAACGGCGAGGCCAAATCCTATATCGACGCCTATTTCGGTCGCTATCCGGAAATCCGCGATTTCATGGAGCGCACCAAGGAAGAGGCCCGCGCCAACGGCTTCGTCCTCACCCTCTTCGGGCGCAAGGTGTTCACGCCCGGCATCAAGGACAGAAACGGGGCCATGCGCGCCTTCGCCGAACGCGCCGCCATCAACGGCCCCATCCAGGGCGGCGCCGCCGATATCATCAAACGCGCCATGATCCGCCTGCCCGCCGCCCTGACCGCCCAAGGTCTGCAAGCGCGGCTGTTGTTGCAGGTGCATGACGAATTGGTGCTGGAAGTGCCGCAAGCCGAACAGGACGCCACCCGCGACGTCGTGTGCCGGGTGATGGAAGGGGCCGCCCGATTGGATGTGCCCTTGGTTGCCGAAGCTGGATTCGGCGCCACCTGGGGCGATGCGCATTGACATCCGTTAATGACAAGTTCAGGCGTCATTCATCGTGCGTTCACAATAAGTCACAAATGGTAAACAATAACTAATTCCGGTTAAGTATTGGCAGGGATTGGTACGAGTATTAATCCCATTGAACGACTTCCCTTACCCCATGCTCTCGATATAAGATCATCAGCGATTCAAGGCTGAATACACAGTCTTGATAACTTATGTCCTGTAGGGGAGATCGGATCGTGGATGCCGCCATTCTTGAGATGGTCTTGACCGCCTTCGAGGAAACGCGGGCCGACGCCCTGGCCCACGGCAACGATGCCGCCGCCCGCGCCCAGATCGAGGCCCTCAACCCCTTGCAGCGCCTGGCCGCCTGAGCCCTGGGATGATCGACATGGCCGAACTGTTGGCGGAGAAAAAGCGCCTGGATGCGTTGCTGGACGACGCCCTGGACCAATACGCCCTTTATGAAGAGGGCATGAACATCCGCTTCAAGACCGCGAACGACGCCGAACGCGCCGCCCTGATGGCCGAGCGCAACGAGGTCGAAGAAAAGCTGGGTATCGTCGCCCTGGTGCTGCGCCTGGACGAAATCCGCGAATTGATGGAGCGGGCCGTTAAAAATCCCGCCGCATGACGATGGCGTCCTTGTCGGCGTAATAGCCCTTGCGCAAGCCGACCTTGGCGAAGCCGTTGGCCAGATACAGGGCCTGGGCCCCCAGATTGTCGTCGGCCACTTCCAGGAACATCACCACCGCCCCCTTGGCCCGACTGGCCCGGGCCGCCGCTTCCAGCAGGCGCTGCCCCAGGCCGCTGCGCCGCCAGGGCGGCAGCACGGCGATGGTCAGGATCTCGGCCTCGTCGCCGGCCACCCGCCACAACACCATGCCGGCGGGGCCGGGCGGAACCGTCGAGGGCGTCAGCGAATTGCCGTCCACCGCCAGCAAACCTTCCGCCCCCGGCATTTCCAGCAACTCGACCATGGCTTCCGTCGACCACCGATCGGTGAAGCAGATACCGTGCATGCCCGACAGCAGGGCGGCGTGGACCAGCGAGGCGGGGATCAGTTCGATCATCATCAGGCACACGCCAAAGTGACGTCGGCGTCGCGCAGATAAAGCGGCGCGGGCGGCAACACCGCGTCGGGCCAGCCTTGCGCCGCCAATTGGGCCACCCGCACCGCATCCACATGGTCGCAATCGGCGGCCAGTATCGCCCGGGGCAACAGCGGCGCCACCAAGGCAGCGCCGTCGCCGGCCAGCAACACCGCACCATCACCCGCCGCCGCCGCCGCCGCCTGTTCCGGCGTCAGCGCCCGGATCGGCCCCAGGGCGGTCAGGTGCTCGTCATAACACTGCACCCATAATTCGGCGCGGCGCGATTCCATCACCACCATGACCAGACGCCCCCGGCGCTGCCCCGGGTCGGTGGCGGCGGCGATGGCGTCGGTGGTGCGGATGCCGGCCAGCGGCTTGGCCGCCGCCAAGGCGAGGGCGCGGGCCGCCGCCAGACCAATGCGGATACCGGTGAAGGCGCCGGGACCGACGCTGGCCGCCAGCAGATCCAGTTGCTCGAAGGTCAAGCCGGCCTCGTCCATCACCGCGCCGACCATGGGGATCAGCACCTCGGATTGACCGCGCGCCATCAGCGCCCGGCGCCGGGCGACGACGATGCCATCGCGCAGCACGGCGGCGGAACAGGCGGAACCGGCGGAATCCAGGGCAAGAATCAGCATCACATTGACCGGACGGTAAAGAGGGCCGCTATACTGCACAGCACCCTAGGCAAATGCCAGCAACAAAACACCATACGAGGCCCACCGATGTCGCCGCTTGTTCGTATCACCACCGCCAGCCACGACGTGGTGATCGATCTGACCTATGCCACCCCCGGCAACTTCACCGCAAAGCCGGTCTACGCCAGGGAAGCCGGCTGCTTTTTGAACGCCGAGGCCGAGTGCCGGTTGGCCCGCGCCGTCGAACTGGCCCGCCCCCTGGGATTGCGGCTGAAAATCTTCGACGCCTTCCGCCCGGCGGAAGCCCAATGGATCTTATGGAACCACACCCCCGATCCCGGCTTTCTCGCCGATCCGCGCCGCGGCTCGCCCCATTCCATGGGGGCGGCGGTGGACCTGACCCTGATCGATGCTGCCAGCGGGGCTGAATTGGACATGGGGACCGCCTTCGACGCATTCACCCCGCGCTCCCATCACGGCAACCAGGAAATCGACGCCCAGGCCCAACGTCATCGCCATCTTCTGATGGGGATCATGACCACCGCCGGCTGGGATTTCTATCGCAATGAGTGGTGGCATTATCAACTGTTCAACGCCCGCGCCAATCATCCGGTGCTCAGCGACAGCGTGTTGGGATCAGACCGCATGATGCCCTGATTTCGCCACGTTTCTCTTGTCTACTGCCCCAGTCGACACCATATGAGCAATACAACTGCCGCAGTGCAGCATGGCGCGCCGCATCGCAGCAATTGTTGATAAAATTTGCATAAATATCCGCCCTTTGTCGGGTCGACAGATACTTCTGAACATGTAGACAAAGTGGCGCTGGTTAAAGACTATACTGGTAATGGCCGACCAACACGAAAGGGGGCCTCCATGATTCGCAACATCTGCTCGCCCGCCGCCCTTGACGCCGACAGCCGCACCACCCCCGCCGCGTTCGCCGTGGCCCGCAAGGTCAAGCGCGTCCAGTATCTGGGCAATGACGAGCCCAGCCTGGACGATCTGTTGTCGGATGACGTGTTGATGCGATTGATGACCCGCGACGGCGTCGCCGCCGATCAGGTGCGTTGTCTGGTCGGCCACATCAGGAATTAATCTTCGCTTTCCAGCGAAGCCACATGGCGCAATCCATCCAGCGCCGTGTGGAACCAGTCCTCGCGCGCCTCGTCCTGGGGATGGACCAGCCAGGCGGGACGGCGAAATTCCGCTGCGCCCTCCACCGCGAACAGGCGCCCGGCGGCCAGATAGGACCGCACCACCCGCATGGGGAAATAGCCCGATCCGCCCGACGACAGGATGTATTGCAGCCCCAAGGCGCCCAGGCCGACGGTCACCGCCGGCGACGGCTGGTCGGGGAAGGTCTGGCCATGGGCTTGGCGGAATTCCGGCCCCCAATCGACGAAGACGTAATCCTTGATCCAGTCATCGCCGCCGGCGCGGCGGGTGGACACCAGGATGAGGCGCTCTTCCAGCAATTTCTCGATATGCAGGCCGGGGCGGGCCTGGGGCGAGTACATGACGCCGATATCCAAGGTACCTTCGCCCAGGCGGCGCATCAGCCCGTCGGACAACCCCACCTCGGCCCGTAGCGCCACGTCGGGCAGCGCTGTGCGCATCCACGGAATCCATTGCACCAGCAGGCGATCCCACAGGGAAAACTGACCACCCACGTTCAACACGGTGCGGAAACCGGCGGGCAGGGCGATTTCCTGGCGCGCCTGTTCCCACACGCGGACCATGGTGGCGGCATAACGGCGGAATTGCGACCCGGCGGCGGTCAGTTCGGTGCCGGTCTTCGAGCGCAGGAACAAGGGGCGACCCAATTCGTCCTCCAGCGCCTTGATGCGCATGGAAACCGTGGATTGGGTCACGCTCAGACGTTCCGCCGCCTTGTTGAAGTTGCCGGTTTCGACGATTTCCAGGAAGGTGCGGGCCAGATCGATGTTCATGGAATGCCTGAAATCACGTTCGCACGTGCGAAGAATGGCGCCTTCTAACGCAGAAGGGCGCAAACATCAATACATCTGGGGGGGCTGATCGAAATTTCCAATTCACGCGTCGGGGCGCGGACGCACATAATCACCCGCCGCCCCAAGGGCAGCGGGTGATCAAGGCCGGCAAGACACCGAGATCAGGAGGCGTTGGCGCGGGACTTCACGTCGCCGCGTGCGCGGGCAACGTATTCCTTGAGCTGACGTTCCATGGCCTGGAAAGCGCCCTTCAGCGCGGCATAGACATCTTCATGCTCGTCGGATTCGCGCTTGACCACCAGTTCCGAGCCGGGAACGTTCAGGTCGATGCGGACTAGATAGGAATTGCCCTTGTGGTGCAGGTTGGACGAATTCTTGTGATCGGATTCGATGGCCACCCGACACGAGGTGATGCGATCGAAAAATTGCTCCAGCTTGGCCACCTTCTCGCGCACGCGGGTTTCCACGGCTTCCGAATGGTCGATCCCATGAAAGGTGATCTGGAGGGGATTCTGCATGAACATCTCCTACGTTCTCTGTCGCTGCGCCGGTTCCTTGCGCGTCGCAGCCGCGGCCCGCACCCGCGGGGCCGCTATACATACCGATTCGTTCCACCCAGAGCAACAAGGAAGGCGGGCAACGAAGGGGGGCATCCATTGTTGCCAATCACGGGCGGGCTTGCAAGCTTGCTCGAACCACCTCATATGAGGGCGCTTCCCTTTTTTTGGGAGGCATGGGTTGAATTCGATCAACAGGGATGAGGAACGTCATGGCCGAAGAAAAGCGGGAATTTCAGGCGGAAGTCGCCAAGCTGTTGGATATCGTCGTCCACTCGCTTTATTCCAATAAGGAAATCTTCCTGCGCGAGCTGGTTTCCAACGCTTCCGACGCCTGCGACAAGCTGCGCTACGAATCCCAAACCCAGACCCATCTGGCCGAAGGCGGCGGCGAGTTCTGCATCCGCATCCGGATCGACAAGGATGCCGGCACCCTGACCATCGCCGATAACGGCATCGGCATGAACCACGACGACCTGATCAGCAATCTGGGCACCATCGCCAAATCCGGCACCGCCGAGTTCATGAGCCGGCTCTCTGGCGATGCCAAGAAGGACACCAGCCTGATCGGCCAGTTCGGCGTCGGCTTCTATTCCGCCTTCATGGTCGCCGACACGGTAACGGTGTTCACCAGGAAAGCCGGCGAGACCCAAGGCTGGCGCTGGGACTCCGACGGCAAGGGCAGCTTCACCATCGCTGAGGATGACAACGCCGAACGCGGCGCCCGCATGGTCCTGACCTTACGCGACGACGCCAAGGAATTCCTGGAAGCCCATCGCCTGCGCGCCATCATCAAGCGTTATTCCGACCACATCGCCATCCCGGTGATGCTGGCCGAGAAGGACAAGGACGAAGAGACCGTCAACTCGGCCTCGGCCCTGTGGACGCGATCGAAAGCCGACATCACCGCCGAGCAATACACCGAGTTCTATCACCACGTCGCCCATGCCTTCGACGAGCCGTGGCTGACCGTCCATTACAAGGCCGAGGGCGCCATCGAATATACCGGCCTGCTCTATGTGCCGGGATCGAAGCCGTTCGACCTGTTCCAGCCCGAACGCAAGAACCACCTGAAGCTTTACGTCAAGCGCATCTTCATCACCGATGAAGCCGCCGATCTGCTGCCGCCTTACTTGCGCTTTCTGCGCGGTGTCGTCGACAGCCAGGATCTGCCCTTGAACGTCAGCCGCGAGATGCTGCAACACAATCCGGTGCTGGCCAAGATCAAGACCGGTCTGGTCAAGCGGGTGTTGAGCGAGTTGAAGAAAAAAGCCGAAGGCGATGCCGAAGCCTATGCCGTGTTCTGGGAAAATTTCGGCGCCGTGCTGAAAGAGGGCATCTACGAGGATTTCGAGCGCAAGACCGACATCGTCGCCCTGTCGCGTTTCCAGACCACCCGGGCCGAAGGCTGGACCAGCCTGGATGAGGTGGTGGCCCGCATGAAGGAGGGCCAGGAGGCGATCTATTACGCCACCGGCGACAGCGTCGCCAACCTGAAGAAGAGCCCGCAACTGGAAGGCTTCATCGCCAAGGGGGTGGAAGTCCTGCTGCTGACCGACCCCATCGACGAATTCTGGGTGCCGTCTTTAGGCGAATGGAACGGCAAGACGCTGATCTCGGTCACCGATGGCAGCGCCGACCTGTCGGCGGTCAAGGCCGACGAACAGGCCGAGGCGGCCAAGCCGGACGCCGCCGACACCACCAGCCTGGAGACCCTGATCGCCGCCTTGAAGCTGAACCTGGGCGACAAGGTCAAGGACGTGCGCGCCTCCGACCGCCTGACCAATTCGGCGGTCTGCTTGGTCACCGATGCCGGGCAGATGAGCCTGCACCTGGAAAAGCTGCTGAAGGCGCACAAGCAGGTGGACCACGACACCCCGCGCATCCTGGAGATCAACCCCCGCCACGGCCTGATCAAGGCCATGGCCGAACGGGTCAAGGCGGGCGGACGTGAAGCCGTCGAGGACGCGTCGTGGCTGCTGCTGGATCAGGCCCGCATCGTCGAGGGTGAAATGCCCGCCGATCCCATGGACTTCGCCCGTCGTCTGGCCGGCATCATGGAAAAGGGGATCGGCTGAACGGAGATGCGCCCCGATGGGTTTACCGGGCTATCGCCCGCACCCATTTGGGGCCATGCCCCACCCCTCCTTGGCTTTCATCAATAAAACCGAAGGGGGTTCGGGGTTCTCCCCAAACGGGCGTGGGCGGTAGCCCACTCATGCTTCCAGCATTTGCAGCATCTGGCCGTCGGCGCCGAAGCAGGCGGCGGTCAGCGGGCCACCCAGGCCGCAGCCGGAATCCAGGGTGGCGGTGAACGCCCCCACCCTTACCCCGCCGCGACGACGGTCGGAGCCCCGTACCACCATGCGGAAACTGCCGTAAGGTCCGTCCAGCAGCTCGAACCCGGACGAGCCCCACCAGAACGCATCCAACTGGGCCGACAGGGGCCGGGTCGGATCGATGCCGGCATGGACGAACAGCAGACCGTCATCGTCGGTATAGGCCGCATGCTTCAGCACGCTCATCAGCGTGGTGTGGCCGTCATACAACCGCATGTTCTGACGCAGGGCCGAGGTCCACTTGGTCAGGGGAGTGATGCCGTCACGCGCCGCCAGCATGCCTTCCTCGATATTACCGCCATAAGCGGCCAAAGTCGGGCCGATGCCGTGATCGAGCATCCATTTCAGCACTTCGGTGGGGTTGGGGGCGAATTGCAGTTGCAGCAGCTTCTGCCACATTTCTTCCTGGGCACCGCGCAGGAAGACGATATCGTCCACCTCGACCCCCGGCTGGGCCAGGAACGAACGGCGGAACACCAGAACCTCGTCGATGGTGGCGCGCACGTCGCTGCCATAGCCCAGGATATCGCCCAGATAGACGATCTGGTCGCCGGGCTTCATGGTCTGGGCCAAGGATGCATGCAAGGCGCGCAGACGCCCGACCTCGCCGTGGATGGCCCCCACCGCCCAGATCCGGCCCGATCCCCGAAGGGTGGCGAAAACGTTGTTATCGGAAATACTGGCAGCCATGCCCACACGATCCCGCTTGCGGTCTGGGGCATGGTCGCAGGCGCGAAAGAATCCGTCAACGCCCGCGATTGATGCTGACCAATGGAAAACGCGGCCCCAACCGTCTGGCCGGGACCGCGTTCGCATTAATAGCCTGAATTATCAGGCGGCGGCCAGCAATTCACACAGCTTGGCGGCGGCGGCTTCGGCGTCGATGCCCTCGACCGCGGCCAACTCGGCGGCCAGCCGTTCCAGCGCCGCCTCATAAATCTGGCGTTCGCTATAGGACTGATCGGGCTGGTTGGCGTTGCGGTACAGATCGCGCACCACCTCGGCGATGGAAACCGGATCGCCGGAATTGATCTTGGCTTCGTATTCCTGAGCCCGGCGGCTCCACATGGTGCGCTTGACCTTGGCCCGGCCCTTCAGGGTCGACAGCGCGGTGTCCATGTCCTTGCGCGACGACAGCTTGCGCAGGCCCGACTTGGTGGCCTTGGCCACCGGGACGCGCAGGGTCATGCGGTCGCGTTCAAAGGTGATGACGAACAATTGCAGCTTCATACCGCCGATTTCCTGGTTCTCGATGGCCATCACCTGGCCAACGCCATGGGTCGGGTAAACCACATAATCACCTTCGGCGAAAGAAACGCTCGACATTTGTTCTCTTCCCTGCTGGATCCGCGCGGCTTAATGGATAGGGACCGACCTCCACCGAGACGACGAAGGCGATTCCGGCCACATCCGAAAGTGGCGGAGGATCAGTGAATCATATTGTACAAAAGGGGACGGATGCCCGCCCAATGGCTCTTAGAGCCGTATGGCGTCCGCGCTTACCTGATTCGGCGGACTGGCTCTTATAGCATGACGGTCCGATGAAAGCACGGTAAAAAGCCCGGCCCCACCTTTGGAGTGGGCCGGGCTGCGATGCAAAAATGATGGGGTAAAAGCAGGGCGACGGTGGTCAGACGGTGCCTTTGCCCGGATTGGGCGACAGCAATTCCGCCTTGCCCGGCTTGTTCTTCCACGTCTCGGCATCGGCGGGGGCATCGCCCTTGCGGGTGATGTTGGGCCATTGGCCGGAATAATCGCGGTTGAGCTGGGCCCAGGCGGCGGCCTTGTCGTCGGAATCGGGGAGAATGGCCTCGGCCGGGCATTCCGGTTCGCAGACGCCGCAATCGATGCACTCATCCGGATTGATGACCAGAAAATTCTCGCCCTCGTAGAAGCAATCCACCGGGCACACTTCGACGCAATCCTGAAACTTGCACTTGATGCAGTTCTCGGTCACCACATAGGCCATGATCGGCTCCTGATCGGCACGGACGAAAGCCCCGGCTTCCGTCAAAAAAAGCGGCGCAAGCCTTAGCATAAGAGCACCAGGGCAACAACCCCGATGCTCTTATGGTTAAGTAAATTACAGCGAATTGCGCAACTTGACCGGCTTGCGCCTACGCCGGGCGATCAGGTTGAGCGCCTCGACCAGGACCGAGAAGCCCATGGCGAAGTACAGATAGCCCTTGGGAATGTGGAAGCCCAGGCCGTCGGCGATCAGCGCCATGCCCACCAAAAGCAGGAAGGACAGGGCCAGCATCTTGACGGTGGGGTGGGCCGAGACGAAGGCCGACAGCGGCCCGGCGGCCACCAGCATGACGATGACGGCGATGATCACGGCGGTCGCCATCACCTCCAGCTGATCGACCATGCCGACGGCGGTGATGACCGAATCGAGCGAGAAGACGATATCCAGGATGCCGATCTGGATGATGGTGGCGACAAAGCCGGCGGCGGCGGCCTTGACCGCACCGCCCTGCCCGTCGTCTTCCTCGCCTTCCAGCGAGCCGTGAATTTCGTGGGTGGCCTTGGTCAGCAGGAACAGGCCGCCGCCGATCAGGATGATGTCGCGCCACGACACCGCGTGATCCCAGACGGTGAACACCGGGTCGACCAGACCGACGATCCACGACAGCGAGGCCAGCAAGGCCAGGCGGGTGATCAGGGCGAAGGCCAGGCCCAGCTTGCGGGCCAGCGGACGCTGCGCCTCGGGCAGGCGGTCGGACAGGATGGTCAGGAACACCAGATTGTCGATGCCCAGCACGATTTCCAACGCCGCCAGCGTCAACAGGCTGATCCACAGCTGCGGATCGGTAAGCCATTCCATCATCGAAATCCCCCTCGAGCTAAAACGCGCGCCTATGTAGGAAGGTCCGCCGTCTTTACCAGACGGTCAGACGCGGTTTTTGCGGATGAAACGGAAAAATACCGGATCGCGCCCGGCCAGGCATTTCTGCTCGTAGCGGGTCGGCGGCCAGTCCTCGGGCAAGGTGGTGCGGTCGCTGGTGACCTGGGCTTCGCTGAAAGCGGGATGGGCGCGCAATTGCTCCGCCGCCCAGGCCTGATAGACCGGATCGTCGGAGGCCACCCTTAATTCGGCCCCGTCGGCCAGCACCCGGGCCAAACCATCCAGATTGTCGCGCCCGATGAAGCGGCGCTCGGCGTGGCGCTTTTTCGGCCACGGATCGGGAAACAGGACAAAGGCGCGGCTGATGCAGCCCTCGGGCAGACCGGGCAGCAATTGGCGCACATCGTCGGGCAAGATGCGGACGGTGTCGATGTCGCTGCCGGCCAGATGGCCCAGCAGACTGGCGATGCCATTGTTGAACGGCTCGCAGCCGATAATACCGATGTCGGGGTAAAGGCGGGCTTGCGCCGCCACATGCTCGCCGCCACCGAAGCCCACTTCCAGCCACACCGCCTGGACCGGGCGGGGAAACAGGCCGGTGACGTCAAGGCAGGGCTCGCCCTGCCCCGGCGGCACGATGGCCAGCCGGGGCAGCAGCGTTTCCATCAATCCTTGGGCGGTCCGCCGCAGCGTCTTGCCGCGGCGCCGGCCGAAAAAGCGCGGCTTGTCGTCAACCGGCTTCTTGCCATCGCCCTTGGACATCACGCACCGAAAGCGCGCTTGAGTTGATCGACCAGATCCAGCTTTTCCCACGAGAAGCCGCCATCGGCATCGGGATTGCGACCGAAATGGCCATAGGCGGCGGTGCGGGCGTAGATGGGCTTGTTCAGGCCCAGATGGGTGCGGATGCCACGCGGGCTCAGATCCATCAATTGCTGCAACACCTCGGACAGCCGGTCTTCATCGACGCGACCGGTGCCGTAGGTGTCGACATAGACCGACAGCGGCTTGGACACGCCGATGGCGTAGCTGAGCTGGATGACGCAACGCTCGGCCAGACCGGCGCCGACCACGTTCTTGGCCAGATAGCGCGAGGCATAGGCGGCGGAACGGTCGACCTTGGTCGGATCCTTGCCCGAGAAAGCGCCGCCGCCATGGGGCGCCGCGCCACCATAGGTGTCGACGATGATCTTGCGACCGGTCAGACCGCAATCGCCGTCGGGACCGCCGATGACGAAACGACCGGTGGGGTTGACGTAGAAGGTGTCTTCCGGGCACATCCAGCCTTCCGGCAGGACGTTCAGGACGTGCGGGCGGACGATTTCACGCACATCGGCCTGGGACAGGCTGGCGCCATGCTGGGTCGAGACCACCACCGAGGTGCAGCCGACCGGCTTGCCGTCGCGGTACTGCAAGGTCACCTGGCTCTTGGCATCCGGGCCCAACAGCGGCTCGGCGCCGGAATGACGGGCCTCGGCCAGCGACTTCAGGATCTCGTGGGCGAAATAGATGGGGGCGGGCATCAGCACCGGGGTTTCGGTGCAGGCATAGCCGAACATGATGCCCTGGTCGCCGGCGCCCTCGTCCTTTTCACCGGCGGCGTCGACGCCGACGGCGATGTCGGCGGATTGCTGGTGCACATGGACCTGAACCTGGGCGTCCTTCCAGTGGAAACCCTCCTGTTCGTAACCGATATCGCGCACCGCATGGCGGGCGATGTCTTCCATCAGCGCCGCGTTGACCGAGGCCGGACCGCGCACTTCACCGGCCAGCACGATCAGATTGGTGGTGGTCAGCGTTTCAACCGCCACGCGCGAATGCGGGTCGGCGGCCAGGAAAGCGTCGACAACGGCGTCGGAAATGCGATCCGACACCTTGTCGGGATGGCCTTCGGAAACCGATTCAGAGGTGAACAGGAAATTCTTTTTGGACACGGGCAAGCCCTCCTAGTTCCAGACGAAAGTGGACCAGGGGCATTCGGAATGGATCAAGAGGCCATCGCGATGCACCCACTTAGCCGGTGTTTTTCGTGGCGGCAAGCGGTCACAAATCTCCACGTGGACGAGCAGACACAAAGTGCCTGTCCCCAGGGGGGTTCTTGTGGCAGGTGGGGCCACCCGCCGTCAAGCGCATTCGCAAAAAAAGGGCGGGGCCGTGCCGATTCCCCCGCCTTGATCAGGGCTATTTCAACTGTCCGAATCGGCCAGGGCCTTGGCCAGTTCATAGACCCGTTTCCGCACTTGGGGGTCGGCGATGCGGTAATAGGCGCGCACCAGCTCCAGCGTCTCGCGCTTGGCCAGGGGGTCGTGCTCGAAATGGGCCGGCGGCTCTTCCAGCGCGGTCATGCCGGCGATCAGGGCCGGGCTTTGCGCCTTCAGCTCATCATTCATGTCGTCGAAGAAAAAGCTGACCGGCACGTCGAGCACGCGCGACAGGTCGAACAAACGCGAGGCGCCGACGCGGTTGGCGCCGCGCTCGTATTTTTGCACCTGCTGGAAGGTCAACCCCAAGGCCTCGCCCAGCTTTTCCTGGCTCATGCCCAAAAGCGTGCGACGCAGACGGACCCGGGCGCCCACATGGACATCGATGGGGTTGGGCTTGCCCGATGGCGTCCGCCCCCGGGAACTGCCCTTACGGGGCGTGGTCTTTTCCTTACTCGGTGCCTGAGCCATGAGATCGTTCCGAATGCTTGCATGAATGACGGGGGCGGATACTTCGCCGCGGTCACCTTATGTCTTATGTTGTATGCAAGTCAATCGTGTGATTATCCATCAATAATCACGGTTGTCGAAAATCAATTACCTCTAATTCTCTGAAATCGCCAATAAATCCCTAAAAGTAGTAAAGCACAAGCGCCCGACAACGGAACCGTATTACCCCAACGACCGTACGGAGTCGGCGGTACCGGCTTAGGTAAACCTGTATCCATAATTCCACGTTGGCCCAGATCCAGTCTCGACAATTCTCGTCCCAGTGGATCGAGGACGGCGGAGATGCCGGTATTGGCGGAGCGCACCAGGGGCAGGCCTTCCTCCACCGCCCGCATGCGACCGGCGGCCAAATGCTGGTGCGGTCCGGCGGATTTGCCGAACCAGCCGTCATTGGTCACCGTCAGCAACCATTCCGGGCGCTTTTGGTCGCGCCCCACCACTTCCCCCGCAAACACGGATTCGTAGCAGATGAACGGCCCCAGCGGCGGCAGACCGGGGATATCCAGGGTGCGCAAACCGGCGCCAGCGGAAAAGTCCGTTCCGCCGGCGGTCAGCTTGGTGATGGGCAACAGCCCGCGCAACGGCACGTATTCGCCGAACGGCACCAGATGGACCTTGTCGTAACGTCCCAGGACCTGACCGGCGCCGTCGATGACCATCAGGCTGTTCCACAATTGCAGGGGCTCGACCCCTTGCGGGGTGATGCGCGGTGCCCCGGTCAGCAGCGCTCCGCCCACGGGTGCCGCCATGGCGGCAATGGTTCGGCTGCGCCCGTCCAGATCCAGGAAGAACGGCGCCGCCGTTTCCGGCCAGACCACATGGGTGACGCTGTCGAAACCGGGACCGCGCGATAAATCCACATGCTCCAGCAACTGACTTTGCCGCAAATCCTCGCGCCACATGTGACGCTGGGCGATGGCCGCCTGCACCAGCCGCAGCTTGATGCCGGGCACCATTTCGGTCGGATGGGCGTTGAGGCGGGCCTGGCCGAAGGCGAAACCGCCACCCAGCAGCAAAACCACCGCCGCCAGCACCAGCCAGCGTTGCCGCCGACTGAGAAAATCGGCCAAGGCCGCCGGCAGGGCGAAAACCAGGATGGTGAAGGCGCACAGACCATAGACCCCGGCCAGCGACGCCAATTGCAGCACGGCAGGCACCGCATCCCACACCGAGCCCAGCGGATTCCATGGAAAACCGGTCAGAAACCAGGCCCGCACCCATTCCATCACCGTCCACGCCCCGGCCAGCACGACGATGCGAGCGACGCCATCGGTCCGGGTCAGATGGGTGACCAAGGTGGCCAGGCCGATGAACACGGCCTGCACCGCTCCCAGGCCCAAGGTGGCGAAGGGGATCATCCAGGCGAATTTGTCGGGATCGACCAGCATGGCGTTGCCGATCCAATAAAAACCGATGGCGTACCAGGCCCAGGCCCACAGCCAGCCGGCACCAAAAGCCGACCAGCGCGACCGCGCCCCTTCCAGCACCCAGACCAGACCGCAAAGCGATGGCAACAGGACCGGCAGTGCCCCCAAGGGCGGCAAGGCCAAGGTGGCCAGGGCGCCCAGCAGCGCCAGCAGCAGCCCCCGCCGCCAGCCCGTCGACCCGGCGGCCCGGCTGGCCAAACCGCCCCACGCCCCCGCCCTCGAGGGCGAACCGCGCAGCAAAGCGGAAGAAACCTGGGCCGCCATCAGGATTGTTCTTCGGCGACGGGCGGCAGACGGCGTACCCGCAGCCATTTGATGCGGCGCGGGTCGGCATCGACCACCTCGAATTCCAGACCCGAGGAATGCACGATCAATTCACCGCGTGACGGAATGCGCCCGGCGATGAAGAACACCAATCCGCCCAGGGTGTCGACCTCGTCGCGCTCCTCGTCGGTCAGCACCGCGCCCAAGGCGGCCTCGAATTCCTCGATGGAGGCCCGCGCATCGGCCTCGATGGTGCCGTCGGCGGCGATGCTCATCACCGGTTCTTCCTGTTCGTCGTGCTCGTCCTCGATCTCGCCGACGATCTGTTCCACCAGATCCTCGGTGGTGACCAGGCCGTCGATGCCGCCATATTCGTCCACCACCAGGGCCATATGCGTGCGCTTCAGCCGCATTTCCAGCAGCATGTCGGGCACCCGCATGGCCGGCGACACGAACAGAACCCGGCGCATGATGTGCGGCAGGTGGAAAGCCTGGTCGGAACGGGTGGCGGCCAACACGTCCTTGATGTGGACCATGCCGATGATGTCGTCCAAGGTGCCGCGATGCACCGGCAGGCGCGAATGGCCGCAGCGGCAGAACAGATCGATCAGGTCACCCAGATTGGTGCCGTCCTCGACGCCCTGGATATCGGCGCGCGGCACCATGACGTCATAGGCGGTGACGTCGCGCAGATGCAGGATGTTGCCCAGCAGAATGCGTTCATGGTCGTCGATGGGGATACCGGTATCGTCGCGGTCGTCGATCAGATCTTCCAGCGCCTCGCGCACGGATTCGCCGCCCTTGGCCCGACGCAGCGCCCGCACCCAGCCGCGCACCATGGCCACCAGCGAATCGTCGCCGGTATTGCCGCCGGTCTCGGGCGGACTTTTCACCACCATCCCGCTCTCGCGGGGCACCTTCACGTTTGCCCCGTTATCACGGGACACCTTCACATTTGCCCCGTTATCACGGGACACCTTCAC
>VBWB01000012.1:0-35637 GCA_006218045.1 Stygiobacter sp. | reverse complement strand
CACCTTCACATTTGCCCCGTTATCACGGGACACCTTCACATTTGCCCCGTTATCACGGGGCGGGCGACTATGGGGTTCGCTCATGATCCCTGATTCTCTCCCTCCGCATACGGATCGGCGATGCCGAAGCCGGACAGAATGACCGTCTCCAGCCGCTCCATTTCCTCGGCTTCCGTCTCGTCCTCTTCGTGGTCCCAGCCCAGCAGATGCAGCGTGCCGTGCACCACCAGATGGGCCGTGTGATGGGCCAGGGTCTTGCCCTGGTCGCGCGCTTCCTGCGCGCAGACGCCAAAGGCCATGACGACGTCGCCCAACAGCACGGGGGCGCCCACCACCACCGGCGCCTCATCGTCGTCAAGGGCGGCGAAGGACAGCACGTTGGTGGGCTTGTCCTGGCCGCGCCAGTCTTGGTTGAGCGCGTGCACGGCGGTGTCGCTGGTCAGCACCACGCTGACCTCCACCGCCGGCCCGTCCAGTTCGCCGCCTGCCGCCTGCACCGTCGCCAGCACCATGCTCCGGCACAATTCCTCGACCCCCGGCAGGGCCCGGGTCCAGGCCTCGTCCTCGATGGACACGGCGACGTCGATTTCGGCGCTCATGAAACGGATTCTCCCTTGGCTTGCTTGCGGGCCCGCTCGACCCGGTCATAGGCGCGGACGATGCGGGTGACCAGATCGTGGCGGACCACGTCGCGGTCGGTGAAGGTGACGAAGGACACGCCCTTGACCCCGTCCAAGGTCTCAAGCGCATCGGCCAGCCCGGACCGCGCCCCCGGCGGCAAGTCGGTCTGCGACAGATCGCCGGTGATGACCATGCGCGAATGTTCGCCCAGACGGGTCAGGAACATCTTCATCTGCATGGGCGTGGTGTTCTGCGCCTCGTCCAGGATGATGAAGGAATTGGCCAAGGTGCGCCCGCGCATGAAGGCCAGGGGGGCGACCTCGATCTCGCCGGCGCTCAGTTTCTTCATCACCTGATCGCCGGGCAGCATGTCATGCAGGGCGTCATAAAGCGGACGCAAGTAAGGATCGACCTTTTCCTTGAGATCGCCGGGCAGAAAACCCAGACGCTCGCCCGCTTCCACCGCCGGGCGCGACAGGATGATGCGGTCGACCTCGCCGGCCAGCATCAGCGCCACCGCCTTGGCCACCGCCAGATAGGTCTTGCCGGTGCCCGCCGGCCCCAGCCCGAACACCAGCGGATCCTCGTTCAGCGCCTTCAGATAATCGGCCTGGGTCGGCGTGCGTGGGGCGATGTGGCGCTTGCGCGTGCGCAACACCAGTTCGTCGGCATCGGCGCGCGGTTCGTTCATGCGGGTGGCGGCATCCACGTCGGCGGTTTCCAGGTGGCCTTGACGCCCGGCCAGGGCATAGAGATCGTCCAGCACGCGGGCTGCCTCGGCCGCCGATTCCGGCGTGCCGGAAATGCTGACGGCGTTGCCGCGCGCGTTCAGCGCCACCCCCAAAAGCCGCTCGATCCGGTCCAGATTGACATTGTGCGGACCGAACAGCACTTGCGACAGGGCGTTGTTGTGGTACTCGCGCAGCAGGGTGGTTTGCCGGGGTGAGACGTCGCTCACGCGCGTTTCCTTTCGGCCTCGATGATTTCACCCTTCAGACTGCGCGGGTGAATTTCGCTGATCCGCACCGTGACCAACTGTCCGGCCAGATGGCCGACATTGTCCACGTGCACCGGCTGCATATAGGGCGAGCGACCGATCAACTGGCCGGGATACTTGCCCTGGCGGTCCAGCACCACCGCCATTTCCATGCCCAGGCAGTTCTGATTGAAACGGTTGGTCTGCTCTTGCAGCAAATCCATCAACCGGGCCAGCCGCGCCTCCTTGACCGCCTCGTCCACCTGGTTGGCCATGATCGCCGCCGGCGTGCCGGGACGGGCCGAATACTTGAACGAATAGGTGTTGACGAAGCCGACACGGCGGACTAGGTCCAAGGTCTCGGCGAAATCGGCATCGGTCTCGCCAGGGAAGCCGACGATGAAATCCGACGACAGCGCCAGATCGGGCCGGGCGGCACGCAGCTTGTCGACCAGGCCGAAATAGAAATCGCGGTCGTGGCGGCGGTTCATGGCTTCCAACATGCGATTGGAGCCGGCCTGCACCGGCAGATGCAGGAACGGCATCAGTTTTTTCACCTCGCCGTGGGCGTCGATCAGGTCGTCGTCCATGTCGCGCGGGTGCGAGGTGGTGAAGCGGATGCGCTCCAGCCCGTCCAGCTTGGCCAATTGGCGGATCAGCCAGCCGAAGCTTTTGCCGTCGTCGCCATGCCAGGCATTGACGTTCTGGCCCAGCAGGGTGATTTCCACCACGCCCTGGTCCACCAGCTTTTTCGCCTCGTCCAGGATGGCCGGGGACGGGCGCGAATATTCACCGCCCCTGGTATAGGGGACGACGCAGAAGGTGCAGAACTTGTCGCAGCCCTCCTGCACCGACAAAAACGCCGCCGGGCCGTCGGCGCGCGGTTCGGGCAGATGGTCGAACTTGGGCTCGATGGGGAATTCGGTATCCAGCACGGCACCGCCATTGCCGTTGGCCAGGGCGGCACGCGTGGCTTGCGCCACCATCTCCGGCAGCCGGTGATAGGTCTGCGGCCCCAGCACGATATCGACGAAGGGGGCGCGGCGCAGGATTTCCTCGCCCTCGGCTTGGGCGACGCAGCCGGCGACGGCGATGATCAGGCCACCATCCTTGTCCGTCTTGATCTGGCGCAGCCGGCCCAGCTCGGAAAACACCTTTTCCGAGGCCTTCTCGCGGATATGGCAGGTGTTGAGGATGACCATGTCGGCGTCCTCGGGCGAATCACCGGGGCCATAGCCAAGCGGCGCCAGGACATCGGCCATGCGGGCCGAGTCATAAACGTTCATCTGGCAACCATAGGTCTTGACGAATAGCTTCTTGGTCAATGCCGTTCGCCCGCGGCCCTTTCGCCGCCGGCGCTTCCAATGACAGAAATGGGCGCCCGAAACCGCCCTCCACGAAGACCAGAAGCTAACATCGCCGCCCCAGGAGTCAAGATATCCACAGGTTGAACTTTCAATGAACGGCCGGGACCGGCGCATCCAGCCGCCCGGCCAAGGCCTTGACCACCCCCTGGCGCACCAGATCGTGGCAATGGTTGGACAGCGCCTTGCGGTCGCCGAAATCGGCCAGACTGACCACCGGATGGAACACCACCTCCACCTGGACCCGGCCCAGGCCCAGGGCATCGAGCAGATGGCCGACCAGGGTCATGTCGCCATACCAGGCGTAATAGGGCCTGAGCGCCCGGCACAACGGCATGCCGTCCAGCCGGGTATAGGCGATGGAGACCGGCTGCACCGGCAACGGCTTGTCATCGGGGTCGGTCATTTCCGCCACCGCGAAAAGCGAACTTTTGAAGGCCAGCACGTTATTGCCGTCATTGCTGGTGCCTTCGGGGAACAACATCAGCGAATCGCCGCTCTTCAGCCGGTTGGTCAGGGCGTCGCGCTCGCCCGCCGTGCCGCCGCGCTTCCTGGCGACAAATACCGTCCGGGCGATGCGGGCGAGAAAGCCGAAGCCGGGCCAACCGGCCACTTCCGCCTTGGCGACGAAATTGGCCTTGATGACGCTGCCCAGGATGATGATGTCCAGATAGCTGGCGTGATTGCTGACGAACAGCACCGGCCCCGCCGCCCGGGCCGGTTGCCCCCGGGTCTTGACGACGAAACCGCAGATGCGGGCGACGACCTGGAAATAGCGCCTTGTGTAATGGATGCAGGCGTGGGGACGAATGGCCAGCAGCACCAGATACGGTCCCATGGCCAGCAAGGTCCATGAGACGAAGCCGATCAACCGCATGATGGCGACGAAGCGGTTGCTCATGGCCGTTACTGGCCGCCCGGAATATCGCGGGTGCGGTCATAATGCTTGGCGTATTTGGCGGTGACCAACTCGGTCTTGACCATGACGCAGACATCGGTGGTGTTGAACTGGTGGTCGATGACGGCGCCATCGCCGACAAAGCCGCCCAGACGCAGATAGCCCTTGATCAAGGGCGGCAGCGAGGCCAGCGAGCGGCGGGGGTTGAGGCTGTCCTTGTCGGCCAGATTCATGTCGACGTACAGGGCATCAAGGGCGCGCGGGCAAATCGCCGCCGGCGCCAGATGATAGTGATACAGATAGGACAATTGGGTCGACAACGCCGCCGGATCGGTGCCCGGCAACGACGCGCAGCCGAACATCAGCTCGATGCCGTGATCCCAGACATAATTGGCGATGCCCGACCACATGACCTGCATGGTCGCACCCGTACGGTACTCGACATCGACGCAGGACCGGCCCAGTTCCATGAACTTGCCGCCCTTGTCCAGGATCTTGGAAATGTCGTATTCGCTGGCGGTATAGAACTTGCCATGGGCTTCGCCCACCTCGCGCCGGATCAGCCGATAGGTGCCGACCACCGCCTTGCCGCCGGCGCCGCGCGCCGGGTCCAGCACCAGAAGATGGTCGCAGATGCTATCGAAGGGATCGAAATCCGAGTGCCGGGCGGCCATCTCCGGCGTCGGCTTGGCCCCCATTTCCTCGTAAAATACGCGATAGCGCAGAGCCTGGGCCGCCAGGATTTCCTCTTCGTTGGCGGCCAACCGAACCTCAAGGCGTGTCCCCGCCGCCTCGACCTCGTTCTCCAGCGAACTCATGCATCCTCGCCTGATTAAATGGCGCCAAGGAAAAGCCCCAGGCGTTCCTTGGCTATTTGTCGTCGGAATCGCCGCCGGAAGTCAACGGGACTCCGTACAATTCCAGCCGATGCCCAACCAGACGAAAGCCGTGCTCGCGGGCGATTTCCCGCTGCAACGCCTCGATCTCGGGGCTGGTGAACTCGATCACCCGGGCGGAATTGACATCGATCAGATGATCGTGGTGTTCGCTCGGCGCTTCTTCATAGCGGGCGCGGCCGTCACCGAAATCGTGGCGTTCAAGGATGCTTTCCTCCTCGAACAGGCGGACGGTGCGGTAGACGGTGGCGATGGAAATACGCGGATCCCTGGCGGTGGCGCGGCGGTACACCTCTTCCACATCCGGGTGATCGGCGGAATCGGACAGCACCTGGGCGATGACCCGACGCTGGTCCGTCATCTTCATACCCTTGTCGATGCAACGCTGTTCAATGCGCGAAACCATGGCGGCCCTTCGTCAGGATTATCGGACGGGGATCATAAACCAAAGGCGCCGCGAACGAAATGCCCGCGGCGCCCACAAAAAATTTATGGTTGAGATCAGAGGCGGCGCGAAATCAAACGCGCCACCGGATCAGACTCGGCGAACCGGGCGCTTGCGCGGCTTGGTGCCCAGACCGATCTTCTTGGCCAGCGACGAACGATGCGCGGCGTAGTTGGGGGCGACCATGGGATAATCGGCCGGCAGGCCCCAACGCTCGCGGTATTCCTCCGGGCTCATGTTGTAGGCGGTCTTCAGATGCCGCTTCAGCATCTTCAACTTCTTGCCGTCTTCCAGGCAGATGATGTAATCGGGAAGCACCGATTTCTTCACCGCCACCGCCGGCTGCGGACGCTCGGGCGCCGAGGGGGTGCTGCCGACGGAAGCCAGGGTGCGGTAGACTTCGTTGATCAGCTGCGGCAGATCGGCGACGGCGACGGAATTGTTGGCGACATGCGCCGCCACGATTTCCGTGGTCAGGGACAACAGGTCGCTGGTGTTAGAACGCTCCGACATTTAAGAGCAGGCCTCCGGTTAAGACGAGTGTCGCCTATATAGTTCTTTCTTCTTGTCACTGCAATAACCATTACCAGCAACCCAAGTGGCGGAAAACGCATGACTGAACAAATCAACTACAGCCTTGACATAACTGCCGAGCTCTGCCCCATGACCTTCGTCCGGGCCAAATTGCTGGTCGAGAAAATGGCCTCCGGAGAGGTGGCGGAAATTCGTCTGAAAGGGATGGAACCTTTGACCAATGTTCCCCGCTCCCTGGCAGAACTGGGACATGAAATCGTCAGCATTCAAGCCGAAGACGGCGCGCTCGCCCATGGTCCGCATCGCTTGGTGGTACGAAAGAAATGAGTGCCGCACCGACTTGACGATGATCAAGAAAATATCGCGACGAACCGATTCTACGGAACGTTGGTGCCGCTTTCCGCACGCACCCCTTTGCCATACTTTTGCCTGACTTCCTGCGCCGGAAGGCGTAATTGTCGCGTCAGGGCGAGCCGAACAGATCGCGGACCGCCTGCCCCAGCAAACGGCGGAAGCGGGGGTCGTCGACACCCTCGACCTTGGCCACCCAGCCCTGCACCGATGACAGCAATCCTGATTTGTCGCAAAACGCCGCCAACACCGTCACCTTGTCGCCGGGTTGGGCAGCGGTGGCCACCTGTCCGGCGCACAAATCCCGCGGGTCGGCATTGGCCGGAACATTGAAGGCCAGCACCACGCGGAACTCAGGCCGGTCGGCCTGATCGCGCCGGGCGGTGAAGGCCAATTGCCGACCGACCAATTGATTGGTCATGGCCGCCGCCAGCTTGTCGTTGAAATCCGCCGCCGCGCCAAAAGGCTGGCCATGCACGTTCAGCCATACCGGCCCATTGGCACTGGCATGGACCATGGTGCTCCACACCGCCGCGCTGCGCCAGCCGCCGGGAATGGTGGACGGGCCGTCCTCGCAGGCCGAGGTCAGGGCGGCGATCGCCGCGGCGCCAAAGGAAATCAGTCGTTTGAACATGCAATCATTTCCCCGCTCGGCCAAGGTCGTGGCACCCTTGATATTGCTCAACTATACCTAACAGATAGGTTCTCGACGCTTAGTTGCGCACATCGGGTAGAGTCTGTATATTCCGTTGAACGGCTTATAAACAGCCGCATGCACGACCAGTGACCCCACTGTAAAGGGCGACGCCACGGATGTTAAGGGTGGACGGCAGCAAGGCCCGCGTACTGGTGATCCATCCCAGCGCCCATATGCGTCGCCTGATCGTCACCCTGATGGCCGCCCTTGGGATTAAATCGTGCGAAGAAGCCCGCTCCGTCGTGCAGGCCGTCCCCCTGGTGCTGAAGACTCCGCCCGATCTGATCGTCATCGATCTGGGCGGCGATTCCACCGAGGCGCTGCTGTTCGCCCACCGCCTGCGCCGGGGCGAGTTCGGCCAGACCGACACCTCGATCCTGGGCATCAGCCCCAGTACCCACCACGCCATACTGGAAGTGGCCTGGGAAGCGGGGATCAACGACATGGTCTCGACCCCCATTTCCGCCATTGAAATCATTCAGCGCGCCGGTGCCCTGATCGAGGAAAGCCACCGGCGCAAGCCCGTCGGCCGTCCCCGGTCGGCAGCCGAGTAAGGCCCATGGCCGATAGCGATGCCTTGCCCGATGGCTTGGATGCCGAGGCCCTGGCCCGGGCCGAGGCCGCCCTCGACCGCCTGAGCCGGGATTATCCCCGCTGGCTGCGCGCCGACATCGCCGCCGCCCGCGCCTGCCTGACCCCGCCCGCCGATCGTGACCGGCTTTACACCATCATCCACGACATCAAGGGCCAGGCCGGCAGCTTCGGCTATCCGCTGGTCAGCCGGATCGGCCAGGATCTGTGCCGGATGCTGACCGAGGATGCGCCCCCGCCCGAGCGCATCACGCCCCTGCTCGAGGCCATGGAAATCATCATCGACCATGGCCTGACCGATGACGGTGGCGAAATGGGGCGAGAATTACTGGCACGGCTGGATTGATCGCCGCGCCAATCCCCCCATACTATCAAGGCGTTTCGTCTTTCGTGGAATTTCCCATGCCCGCCTTGCGTCTGCCGTCCCTGTTCGCCGCCCTTGTCCTTGCCCTGGCCCTGCCCGCCTGGGGACAGGCGGTGCCCACCTCGCGCCCCCAGATCCAGCAATCATTTTCCCCGGTGGTCAAGCAGACGGCGCCGGCGGTGGTCAACATCTACACCAAGCGTGTGGTGCGCACCGCCGCCTCGCCCTTGCTGAACGACCCATTCTTCCGCCGTTTCTTCGCCGACCAGCTGCCCCAGGGCATGCCGCAGGAGCGGGTGCAGAACAGCCTGGGCTCGGGCGTCATCGTCACCCCGGACGGCACCGTCATCACCAATTTCCACGTCATCAAGGGCGCCGACGAGGTCACCGTGGTGCTGGCCGACCGCCGCGAGTTCGAGGCCAAGCTGCTGGGCTCGGACGAGCGCAGCGATCTGGCCGTGCTCAAGATCGATCCGGGCAAGGATGCGCTGCCGGTGCTGCCCATGGGCAATTCCGACGCCCTGGAAGTGGGCGATCTGGTCATCGCCATCGGCAACCCCTTCGGCGTCGGCCAGACGGTGACCAGCGGCATCGTCTCGGCCCTGGCGCGCACCAATGTGGGCATCACCGATTACCGCTCGTTCATCCAGACCGATGCCGCCATCAATCCCGGTAATTCCGGCGGTGCCCTGGTGGCCATGGACGGCAAGCTGATCGGCATCAATTCCGCCATCTTCTCCAAGGGCGGCGGCTCCAACGGCATCGGCTTCGCCATCCCCACCTCGTTGGTGCGCACGGTGCTGGCCAGCATCAAGGAAACCGGCAAGGTGGTGCGGCCGTGGCTGGGGGCCTCGGGGCAGGCGGTGACCAGCGAGCTGGCCCAGGCGTTGAATCTCAGCCGCCCGGTCGGCATCCTCATCAACAACATCCACAAGGACGGCCCCGCCGCCCGTGCCGGCCTGCTTGCCGGCGACGTGGTGGTCTCCATCAACGAGCACGAGGTCGACGACCCCGAGGGCATGCGCTTCCGTCTCGCCACCTTGGGGCCGGGGGCCGATGCCCGTCTGACCGTGCTGCGCGACGGCGCCCAGCGGGTGGTGAACGTGCGCCTGATCGCGCCGCCGGAAAGCCCGGCGCGCGAGGTCACCGAGGTGGGCGGGGCCAATCCCTTCACCGGCTCGGTCATCGCCAACCTCAACCCCGCCCTGGCCGAGGAACTGGGGCTGGAAAGCGCCGCCATCGGCGTGGTGGTGCTGAAGATCAAGCGCGGCTCCATCGCCCATCGTCTGCGCATCGAGCCGGGCGACATCATCTTGCGCATCAATGACCAGGCCATCGCCAGCGTCACCGACGCGCGCCGGGTGCTGACGCGGGAGGCGCCGGGCTGGGTGATCACGGTGGAACGCGACGGCGAGAAGCTGAGCTTGCAGGTGGGCGGGTGACCAGCCTGTTCGAGCGCCCGCAGGATCGTCCGCTGGCCGACCGGCTGCGCCCGGCTGACCTGGATCAGGTGGTCGGCCAGGATCATCTGATCGGCCCTGCCGGCCCCTTAGGCCGCATGCTGGCCGCCGGACGGCTGACCAGCATCATCCTGTGGGGGCCGCCGGGTTGCGGCAAGACCACCATCGCCCGCTTGCTGGCGGCCCGTACCGATCTGCATTTCGAGCCGTTGAGCGCGGTGTTTTCCGGCGTCGCCGATCTGCGCAAGGTGTTCGACGCCGCCGCCAAACGCAAGGAAGCCGGGCGCGGCACGCTGTTGTTCGTCGACGAGATCCACCGCTTCAACCGCGCCCAGCAGGATGGCTTCCTGCCCTTCGTCGAGAACGGTACGGTGGTGCTGGTGGGCGCCACCACTGAGAATCCCAGCTTCGAGCTGAACGGCGCCTTGCTGTCGCGCACCCAGGTGCTGGTGCTGAAGCGCCTGGACGACGACGCCCTGGATGCCCTGATCGCCCGGGCCGAGGCGGAATTGGGCCACAAGCTGCCGCTGGCCGACGATTCGCGGGCGGCGCTGAAGGCCATGGCCGACGGCGATGGCCGTTATTTCCTCAACCTGATCGAGGCGCTGTCCATCCTGCCCGCCACGCCGGCCTTGGACGCGGCCCAACTGGCCAAGGTGGTGCAGCAGCGGGCGCCGGCCTATGACAAGGACCGCGAGGGCCATTACAATCTGATCAGCGCGCTGCACAAAAGCTTGCGCGGCTCCGATACCGACGCGGCGCTTTACTGGATGGCCCGCATGCTGGAAGGCGGCGAGGACCCGGCCTATATCTGCCGCCGCCTGACCCGCTTCGCCGTCGAGGATATCGGTCTGGCCGATCCCAACGCGGCGGTGCAGGCCCTGGCCGCCTGGGATATCTTCGAGCGTCTGGGCAGCCCGGAAGGCGAATTGGCCATCGCCCAATTGGTGGTCTATCTGGGCACCGCGCCCAAATCCAACGCCGCCTACACCGCCTATAAGGCGGCGCGCAAGGCGGCCAAGCAGACCGGCAGCCTGATGCCGCCCCTGCGTATCCTGAACGCGCCGACGCGGATGATGAAGGATCTGGGCTACGGCAAGGATTATCAATACGACCACGATCAGGCCGACGGCTTTTCCGGCCAGAACTACTTCCCCGACGGCATGGCCCGCCAACGTTTCTACGATCCGCCCGAACGCGGCTTCGAGCGCGAGGTGCGCAAGCGGCTGGAATACTGGGACCGGCTGCGAACCAAAAAGCACGGGGATTGATTTGGCATTATTCTAAATTGGCTAAATCACTGTAAAACATTGATTTAGCTCCAAATTGGATGGCTTTTTAGAACGCGTCCATTTGTGAAGGATAATTAAGCCAGCGCATGATCATGCCGTTGAAAACGCAAGTTCCTTAGGGGGAAATCCCATGCGCTCTCTGATTCTGATTGCCACCGCAATCACCCTGTCGGCCACCGCCGCCTTCGCCGCCGACGAGCCGATCTCGCCGATCCAGCCGGCCAAGGTCGCCAGCCCGGCCATGGTCGAACTGGGCAAGAAGCTCTTTTTCGATCCGCGTCTGTCCAAGTCGGGCTTCATCTCGTGCAATTCGTGCCACAACCTGTCCATGGGCGGCACCGACAATCTGAAGACCTCCATCGGCCATAACTGGAACAAGGGTCCGATCAACTCCCCGACCGTGCTCAATTCCAGCCTCAACCTGGCCCAGTTCTGGGATGGTCGCGCCCTGACCCTGCAAGACCAGGCCGGCGGCCCCATCGCCAATCCGGGCGAGATGGCCTCGACCCACACCTTGGCGCTGTCGGTGCTGCAATCGATCCCGGCTTATGTGGCCGAGTACAAGAAGGTGTTCAATTCCGACAAGATCACCGTCGACGGCGTGACCAAGGCCATCGCCGCCTTCGAGGAAACCCTGGTCACCCCCAATTCCCGCTTCGACAAGTGGCTGAAGGGCGACAAGAAGGCTTTGACCGCCCAGGAACTGGCCGGCTACGAATTGTTCAAGGATTCGGGCTGCACCGCCTGCCATAACGGCGCCGCCGCCGGCGGCAACACCTTCCAGAAGATGGGCGTGGTCGAGCCTTACAAGACCAGCAGCGCCGCCGAAGGCCGCGTCGCCGTCACCAAGGACGAAGCCGACCGCTTCTACTTCAAGGTGCCGACGCTGCGTAACGTCGAAATGACCTATCCCTACTTCCACGATGGCGAAGCCGCCACCTTGGCCAGCGCCGTCGACACCATGGGCCGCATCCAGTTGGGCAAGAGCTTCAGCAAGGATGAAAGCGACAAGATCGTCGCCTTCCTCAAGTCGCTGACCGGCGACCAGCCCGACTTCAAGCTGCCGATCCTGCCGCCGTCCAACGATTCGACCCCGCAGCCGAAGCCCTTCGACTAAGCGTGATCGGATGAACCACGGGGCCGGGCGACAGCGATGTCGTCCGGCCCCATTGTTTGACGGGCTGAAAAGGTGTGCCGTGGTGAAGAAATGGGGGGTGATCGGCTTGGCCGGCATGGTGGCGGGGGTGATCGCCTGGGGCGGTTTCAACACCGCGCTCGAGGCCACCAATTCCATGACGTTTTGCATCTCGTGCCACGTGATGCGCGACACCGTCTATGTGGAATACCAGCAATCCCCCCATTTCCAGAACCCGTCCGGGGTACGCGCCACCTGCCCGGATTGCCATGTGCCGCGCGACTGGTCGCATAAGCTGATCCGCAAGATCCAGGCCAGCGGCGAGTTGTTCCATTGGGCCGCCGGTTCCATCAATACGGCGGAAAAATTCGAGGCCAAGCGCCACACCCTGGCGGCGCGGGAATGGGAGCGCATGCGCGCCAACGACTCGCGCGAGTGCCGCAACTGCCATTCCTTCGAGGCCATGGCCTTTCACAAGCAATCCATGAAGGCCTCCCGCGCCATGCGCGACGCCGCCAAGGACGGCAAGACCTGCATCGACTGCCACAAGGCCGTCGCCCACAAGATGCCCGACGTCACCGCCAACCACCGCCGCCTGTTGGCCGGCTTGAAGGCGGAAGCCGCGACCATCCGCCCCACCATCGGCGATCCTGTCGTCGCCGTGGAAAGCCTGCCCCTGCGCCCCCATCCCGAGGCCGAGGCCGAAGGCGAACTGGCGGCGGGCCATCCTGTCCGCGTGCTGGCGGTGGCGGGAGATTTCGTCCAGGTCGAAATCAGCGGCTGGCAGCGCGACGGCACGCCCTCAACGCTTTACGCCCGCCAAGGCAAGCGCATCACCCTGGCCAGCCTGAACGAAGCGGCGTCGGCCCGCCTGCACACCCTGGGCAGCGTCGAGGATGCCGATACCGGCCAGATCTGGACCGAGGTCCGCTTGCCGGCCTGGGTGCCCCTTGGCGCCTTCCTGCGCGATGCCACGCCGCTTTGGGCGTATGCCGAGCGCATGGCCAAGGACAATTGCACCTTATGCCACGCACAAAAGCCGGCCGCCGCCTATGCCGCCAATGACTGGGTCGGCCACGTCACGTCCATGAAGCGCCTGACCCCGCTGACCGACGCCGAGGGAGCCTTGCTGCTGACTTATCTGCAAGGTCGGGCCAAGGACGGCGTGCGCTGAGGGAGCGGATAGGAGACGATCCCAACCGCTCCCGCCGACGCCCCCATTCCCTCAGCCGTGCGGCAGACGCCGCAGGCGGATCACCACTTCCACCGCTTCGATCATCATCCCCGGCGGCGGTTCCGGCAGGCCGGCGATCATCGGTTGCGGATCGGGGATGTCCTCGATACGACCGGTGCGGGCATCGTAAAAGTGATGATGCTCGCGCGTGTTGGTGCAGAAATAATGGCGGTCGCCACAGCCCACCCGCCGCAGCAGATCAGCTTCGGCGAAGTGATTGAGGGTGTTGTAGACGGTGGCCAGGGAAAATTCATGCCCCTGATCGGCCAGTTCCTGGTGAAAGGATTCTGGAGTCAGGTGGCGGTGACCGCCCTGTTCGATGGCGCGCAAAATGGTGATCCTGGGTGTGGTCGGACGGATTCCGGCCTCGCGCAGGGTTTCCTGTTCCGGTGCTTGATGGCGGACAAGCATTGATCAAAACCTCCCACATTCGGGGATGTCCCTACCCCTTAGGACATGACCTGATGGTACGTCCGCAACGTGGAATGATTCAAGGGTTGTCGCACTTTATTGGAATGGTTCCAAGATTATCTTTAATCGTTTTCATCGATTATTTATGAATTTAAATCAATTTCCCCGATGAACGGCCTCTCCCTATGATCGGTCCCGTAACGTGCCGGAACAGGAGGATGCCATGATCAGGATGATGAAGGTGACCAGCCAATTGGGTGTGCATCTGGTTATCGCCGTGGCCGTCACCTATGCCATCACCGGCTCCCTGGTCCTGGGCGGGGCCATCGCCCTGATCGAGCCGGTGTGCAATGTCGTCGCCGGCCATTTCCACGAAAAGGCTTGGGCGCGGCTGGGGCCAAAGGTCAGTGCCGGCTGAAACAAAAACCCCGGGGTCGTTGCCGGCCCCGGGGCTGTCGCGTCTTCGCTCCGCCAATGATCAGGCGAATTCGATGATCTTCTGGTCCACCGCCAGCGATTCGCCCGCCTGGGCGTGAATTTTGCCGATGGTGCCGTCGCGTTCCGCCTTCAGGATGTTTTCCATCTTCATGGCTTCGACCACGGCCAGGGCTTCGCCCGCCTTCACTTCCTGGCCTTCGACCACTTCGACCGCGCGCAGCAGGCCGGGCATGGGCGACAGCAGGTACTTGGACATGTCCGGCGGCGCCTTGAACGGCATCAGCTTGTTCAGGTGCGCGGCCTGACGCGGCAGGACCAGGGCCTTCACCCGGCTGCCGGCATGGGCCAGGGTATAGGACACGCCGTCGCGGTCGACCTGGACGCAGACATTGCGGCCTTCGATGCTGCCCTTGAACAAAGGTAGGCCGATCTGCCAGTCGGTCTTGACGCTGACCGCCTCGCCGCCGATGACCACGGCGAAGCCGCCTTCGGCCGGACGAGTTTCCACGTCGTGATATTCACCGTTCAGGACCACGGTCCATTCCACCGGCACCTTCATCTCGTGGCCGGGGAACTGACCGGTCACCTTGATGTTGCGGGCGGTGATGGCGGCCTTGACGCTGGCCGCCACGGCGATCAGCACGGTCGGATCATCGGCCGGCAGATCGTTGGCGTGGAAGCCGCCCGCGTATTCCTCGGCGATGAAATTGGTGGTGATGTTGCCCTTGACGAAACGTTCCTTGCTCATCAGCGAGGCCAGGAACGGGATGTTGTGGGACAGACCACGGATGTAATAGGCGTCGAGCGCGTCGCGCATGTGGTTGATGGCGGCGTCGCGGGTCGGACCATAGGTGATCAGCTTGGCGATCATCGGATCGTAGAACATGCTGATCTCGCCGCCTTCATAGACGCCGGTATCCACCCGCACCTGACTGCTTTCCGCCGGCGGCTGATAGCGGGTCAGACGACCGGTGGAGGGCAGGAAGTTGCGGAACGGGTCTTCGGCGTAGACGCGGGCTTCCATGGCCCAGCCGGTCAGCTTGACGTCGTCTTGGGTCAGCGGCAGCTTTTCACCGGCGGCCACCTTGATCATCAGCTCGACCAGATCGAGGCCGGTGACCATTTCGGTGACCGGGTGCTCGACCTGCAAGCGGGTGTTCATTTCCAGGAAGAAGAACTCACCGGTGGCGCCGCCGACGATGAACTCGACCGTACCCGCCGACTTGTACTGCACCGACTTGGCCAGGGCACAGGCCTGCTCGCCCATGGCCTTGCGCATGTCGGGCGACAGGAAGGGCGACGGCGCCTCTTCGATCACCTTCTGGTGGCGGCGCTGGATCGAGCATTCACGCTCGCCCAGATAAATGGTGTTGCCGAAGCTGTCGGCGAGGACCTGGATTTCGATGTGGCGCGGCTGCTCGATGAACTTCTCGATGAAGACGCGGTCATCGGCGAAGGACGACTTGGCCTCGTTGGTGGCCGAGACGAAACCTTCGCGCGCTTCGGCTTCGTTCCAGGCCAGACGCATGCCCTTGCCGCCACCGCCGGCGGAGGCCTTGATCATCACCGGATAGCCGATCTGACCGGCGATATCCACCGCATGGTCGGCGTCCCTGATGACGTCCATGTGGCCGGGCACGGTGTTGACGCCGGCCTGACGGGCCAGCTTCTTCGACTCGATCTTGTCGCCCATGCAGAAGATGGCATGGGAATCGGGACCGATGAAGGTGATGCCGGCCTTGGCCAGGGCTTCCTGGAACTCGCGCTTTTCCGACAGGAAGCCATACCCCGGATGCACCGCCTGGGCGCCGGTCTTCAGGCAGGCCTCGACGATCTTGTCGGCCAGCAGGTAAGACTGGGCGGAAGGCGGCGGCCCCAGATGCACGGCCTCGTCGGCCATCTGCACGTGCAGCGCGTCCTTGTCGGCGTCGGAATACACCGCCACCGTCTTGATGCCCATCTTGCGGGCGGTCTTGATGACGCGGCAGGCGATTTCGCCGCGATTGGCGATCAGAATCTTGGTGAACATACCCGTTCCCCCCATCACAGCGGAATGTTGCCGTGCTTGCGCACCGGACGTTCCAGCTTCTTGTCCTTCAGCATGGCCAGCGAGCGGCAGATGCGCTTCCTGGTCGAGTGCGGCATGATGACGTCGTCGATGAAGCCACGATGACCGGCGATGAAGGGATTGGCGAATTTCTGCCGGTATTCCTCGGTGCGCGCGGCGATCTTCTCGGCGTCGCCGATATCCTGGCGGAAGATGATCTCCACCGCGCCCTTGGGCCCCATCACCGCGATTTCGGCGGTCGGCCAGGCGAAGTTGACGTCGCCCTTCAGATGCTTCGAGCTCATCACGTCGTAAGCGCCGCCATAGGCCTTGCGGGTGATGACGGTGATCTTGGGCACGGTGGCTTCGGCATAGGCGTAAAGCAGCTTGGCGCCGTGCTTGATGATGCCGTTATATTCCTGCGCGGTGCCGGGCAGGAAGCCGGGCACGTCGACGAAGGTGACGATGGGAATATTGAAGGCATCGCAGAAGCGGACGAAACGCGCCGCCTTGATCGACGACGAGATGTCCAGGCAGCCGGCCAGCACCATGGGCTGGTTGGCGACGATGCCCACGGTCGAGCCTTCCATGCGGGCGAAACCGACGATGATGTTACCGGCATAGCCGGGCTGAACCTCGAAGAAATCACCTTCGTCCACGACCTTCAGGATCAGTTCCTTCATGTCGTAGGGCTTGTTGGTGTTGTCGGGGATCAGGGTATCGAGGCTCAGTTCCTTGCGCTCGGGCGCGTCGGCGGTGGGCCGCACCGGCGGCTTCTCGCGGTTGGAGCTGGGCAGGAAATCCATGAAGCGGCGCAATTGCAGCAGCGCTTCCACGTCGTTTTCAAAGGCCAGATCGGCCACCCCCGACTTGGTCGAGTGGGTGATGGCGCCGCCCAGTTCCTCGGCGGTGACGGTCTCGTGCGTCACCGTCTTGACCACGTCGGGACCGGTCACGAACATGTACGAGCTGTCCTTGACCATGAAGATGTAGTCGGTCATGGCCGGGCTGTACACGGCGCCACCGGCGCACGGGCCCATGATCATGGAAATCTGCGGCACCACGCCCGAGGCGTCGACATTGCGCTGGAACACTTCGGCATAGCCGGCCAGCGAGGCGACGCCTTCCTGGATGCGGGCACCGCCCGAATCGTTGAGGCCGATGACCGGGGCGCCGACCTGCACCGCCTTGTCCATGATCTTGCAGATCTTTTCCGCGTGGGCTTCCGACAACGAGCCGCCGAACACGGTGAAATCCTGGGAAAAGACGAAGACCAGACGGCCATTGATGGTGCCATAGCCGGTCACCACGCCGTCACCGGGGATGGATTGCTGGTCCATGCCGAAATCGGTGCAGCGATGTTCCTTGAACATATCCCACTCTTCAAACGAGTCGGGATCGAGCAGCAGCTCGATGCGTTCACGGGCAGTCAGCTTGCCCTTGGCGTGTTGCGAAGCGATACGCTTCTCGCCGCCGCCCAGACGGGCGCGGTTTCGCTTTTCTTCCAACTGACGAATGATTTCCTGCATCCGATTCCCCCTCGTTTCAGGGCTTCGCCGTTCGGCGTCGGCGGGCGCCCGAAGACCCCCACCCTTATGGTCAGGGGAGTGCAGATACCATTCCCCCGTCCGTCATGCCACGAAAAAAATACGGCCCGCCAATACCGATTAATTTACCGCAAAGCGGCAGAAAACTGCCGAATTGGTCGTCGGCAGCGGAATCGGGCGCCGCCGCAAGATTATTACCGGAAAGTGGAAAGACTTTCTGCGCGGAGGTCCAAATTTTTTAGCCGCTCCGCCCGGCCCGCCCACTCAGCTTTCCGCCGCTCCAGATCCGTGAATTGGGCAACCCAAACCCGTATTTTATTAATAGGTATTTGCTTGCCACCTATTTATGACGTCTGCATTATATGCGCAGTGCAACCGACACCGCCAGTCGCCGAGCGGAAAGGGAAAAAGGGAATGTCTGTTCTTGAGTGGCATGCCGGCTTGAACGTTGGTGTCGGCTTCATGGATGACGATCACGCGGTCGCCGCCGCCCAGATCAACGCCATGGCCGAAGCCGCGCTGCCGGGGCGCCTGGATGGGCTGCGCCAGTTCATCGACCATTGCCGCCATCACTTCGCCCGCGAAGAGGCGATGATGGAAAAGACCGGCTTTTTCGCCCTGGGCTGTCACCAGGGCGAGCACCAGCGGGTGCTGGCCGAGCTGGAAACGGTGCTGGCCAGGCTGGAAGCCGGCGATGCCCAGGAGGATTATTTCACCAAGGCCTTGCCGGAATGGCTGATGATCCATCGTAACACCATGGATTTCGTCACCGCCCAATTCGCTCAACAGGCGGGGTTCCAGGCGGCCTGATCACCGTGCCGGCCACGGGCGGCGGCAACGCCGCCCTTGCGCCCACGCCCCTGTGTGGTTAGGTTTCCATCGAAACGCAAACCATCAAGGCTGCCGCCCCATGGACATCATCCTGGAACCGTTGTTGACGGTGATTTATTTCGCCCTCGAGTTCTATTGGTATGTGGTCCTGGCCACCGTCATCTTTTCGTGGCTGCTGGCGTTTGGCGTCATCAACACCTACAACCACGTGGTCCGTACCATCGGCGACGTGCTGGCGCGGCTGACCGAGCCGGCGCTCAGGCCGCTGCGCCGCTGGCTGCCCGATGTGGGCGCCGTCGACCTGTCGCCCATCGCTTTGTGGCTGATCATCCTATTCCTGCAAATGGTGGTGAAGAAGTTGCTGCTGGCGGTTCAGGGTTTTTGAGCCAAGTCCCCTACAGCATCACTGGCCAGGGCCTGCGTCTCTTCATCCGCCTGACGCCCAAGGGCTCACGCGACAAGATCGACGGTCTTGCCGCCGAGGCTGATGGCGGGGTGGTGCTGAAGGCGTCGGTGACGGCGGTGCCCGAGGACGGCAAGGCCAATGCCGCCCTGATCAAGATGCTGGCCAAGGAATGGCGGGTGGCGAAATCGGATTTCGAGATCATCGCCGGCGCCACCGACCGCCGCAAGACCGTGTTGATATCCGGCGATGGGGCCCTGCTGGCCGCCCGCCTTGACCAATGGATGGCGAAACGATCATGACCCAGGCCAAGCTTATGGACGGCAACGCCTTTTCCGCCAATCTGCGCGAGGAAATCACCGCCCGCGTGCACGAGATCCGCGATTTCCACCACGTCACCCCCGGTCTGGCGGTGGTGCTGGTGGGCGAAGATCCGGCCAGCCAGGTCTATGTGCGCAACAAGAACAAGCGCGCCACCGAATGCGGCATGAAATCGTTCGAGCACATACTGCCGGCGGATACCAGCGAACACCACCTGCTCAACCTGATCGAGGGCCTGAACGACGATTCCGAGGTTCACGGCATCCTGGTGCAATTGCCGCTGCCCCGCCACATCGACGCGCAAAAGGTGATCGAGACCATCCGCCCGGACAAGGACGTGGACGGCTTCCATCCGTGGAATGTGGGCATGCTGGCCTCGGGCGGCATCGGCATGATCCCGTGCACGCCGTTGGGCTCGCTGATGATGCTGCGCGATCATCTGGGACCGTTGACCGGGCTCAAGGCCATCGTCGTCGGCCGCTCTAATATCGTCGGCAAGCCCATGGCCAATCTGCTGATCCGCGAAAGCTGCACCGTGACCATCGCCCATTCGCAAACCCGCGATCTGCCCGCCGAGATCCGTGCCGCCGACATCGTCGTCGCCGCCGTCGGTCGCCCCGAGATGATCAAGGGCGACTGGATCAAGCCCGGCGCCACGGTCATCGACGTCGGCATCAACCGTATCGGCCTGCCCGACGGCAAGTCCAAGCTGGTGGGCGACGTCAAGTTCGACGAGGCGGTCAAGGTGGCCGGCGCCATCACCCCGGTGCCCGGCGGTGTCGGTCCCATGACCATCGCCTGCCTGCTGCGCAACACCCTGACTTCAGCGGCGCGGCTGCACCGTCTGGACATCCCCGAGGCCAATCCCTGGAACTAGGGCTCGCCCATCTGGCCCTGGCGGTGCTGGTCTTCCTGGTCAGTCACCGCCTGACCAACCATCCGGGCTTCCGCCGCCGGGCCGAGGCCGTCCTGGGTGGCGTCGCCGGTTTCTCCATCGCCTATTCCGTCCTGTCGCTGGCCTTGCTGGCCTGGATCATCGTCGCCTATCAGGCCGCCCCCACCGTCTTGCTGTGGGAACAGGCGCCGTGGATGCGCTGGGTGCCGCCCGTCCTCATGCTGCCGGCCTGCCTGTTGCTGGCGGCGGGGATGACCACCCCCAACCCGTTTTCCATCGGACCGGGCCGGCGCGGCTATGATCCCGCCCATCCCGGCCTGCTGCGCCTGACCCGCCACCCTATCCTGTGGGGGCTGGCCCTGTGGGCCGGCGCCCACATGGTGCCCAATGGCGACGTGGCGGCGCTGATGATCTTCGCCCCCCTGCTGGCTTTGGCTGTGCTCGGCCCGCGTCTGCTCGACGCCAAGCGCCAGCGGGTTTTGGCCGATTGGGACCACTTGGCCGCGTTGACGGCGAAACCCCATGCGGCCCTGCTGGTGGAAATGGGCTGGTTGCGGCCCCTGGCCGGATTGACCCTCTATGCGCTGCTGCTCTGGCTGCATGCGCCGGTCATCGGGGCGTCGCCGTTGCCTTGAGAAGAGAAGGTTGCGCTAAACGACAAAATCAATCACAGAGATAACCTTAGAACCAAGGGTATTGTGAACAGCCTGAAAAAGAGACCCAACCATAGCCAGCACAAAAGATGTCTTATAAAGATAAGATCTATAGTCATATACGTTTTTACTTCTGTAGGAATTCCGCTCAATCCACTTCTGGAACCTAGACAGCAAACCAATCGGAGTAAACGCAAACCAAATATAGACAAAATCCAAGACAACCTCCATCAAAGATATAAATATAACGATGGATGCTGTAATGGGAGAATGTGACATAAGCTTTGATCCATAGACGAAGTGAAATCCAGATTGAATAAATATAACCGAAAATATTACAAGGTTTACAATTGCGTACGGCAAAACATGCAAACCAGAAGGGTTGTCAATTTCTGAGTTCCTTTTAGCCAGCCACTGCGTAAGGCATTCGTCTGTTTTTGTCGCGAAATACGCTCTATGTGCACCAACAGCCATCACAAGTATGCCAACATTTCCAAGAGATGTTGCTGACCTAGCTATCTCGTAAAATGACGTATCTGGCATAGCTTTAACCCTCATTGGTTTTAGGTGCCTCAAACTAGCATGCGCCCCCCAATTAAGCTATCGTCCGCACCATCATGACCGCTCTCATCTATCATATGTGCCGGGCCGAGGAATGGCAGGCCGCCCTGGCTTCCGGCTTCTATCTTGGCTCGTCCCAGGACGTGGCCGACGGCTTCATCCATTTTTCCACCGCTGATCAGGTGGTCGAAAGCGCCGCCAAGCATCGCGCCGGGCAAGCCGGGCTGGTGTTGCTGGCGGTCGAGGCCGCTGCCTTGGGCGATGCGCTCAAATGGGAGCCCTCGCGCGGCGGTCAGTTGTTTCCGCATCTTTATGGGCCGCTGCCGACCGGTGCGGTCCGTTCGGCCCGAACGTTGCCCTTGGGCGCCGATGGCCGGCATCTTTTTCCTGCCTTCGAGGACTGACATGGCCGATCTTTATTCCCTGGTGGGGCCGCTGTTGCGCAAGCTCGACCCCGAACAGGCCCACGGCCTGACCATCCGCGCCCTGAAATCGGGGCTGGTGCCGGGCCGCCGCGCCGTCTCCCATGCCAGCCTGGAACAGACTTTGTGGGGCCTGCGTTTCCCCAATCCGGTCGGTCTCGCCGCCGGCTTCGACAAGAATGCCGAGGTGCCCGATTCCATGCTGGGCCAGGGCTTCGGCTTCGTCGAGATCGGCTCGGTGACGCCCAGGCCGCAGCCGGGCAACCCCAAGCCACGCATGTTCCGTCTGGTCGAGGACGGGGCGGTGATCAACCGCATGGGCTTCAACAATGAAGGCCTCGACGCGGTGGCGGCACGCCTGCAACGGCGCCCGCGCATCGGCATCGTCGGCGCCAATCTGGGCAAGAACAAGGATACCGAGGACGCTGCCTCCGATTACGAAAAAGGCGCGTCGCGACTGGCGGCCTATTGCGATTACATGGTCATCAACGTGTCGTCGCCCAACACGCCGGGCTTGCGCGCCTTGCAGAGCCGCGACCAGTTGGAGGGTCTGGTGGGCCGCACCCGCACCGCCCTTGATCTGGCCAGCGAAGGGGCCAAGCGCCCGCCGCTGTTGCTGAAGATCGCGCCTGATCTCAACGACGAGGATCTGGCCGACATCGCTGCAATTGCCATCGCCGGCAGCCTGGATGGGCTGATCGTCTCCAACACCACCATCGCCCGGCCCGCCAGCTTGCAAAGCCCGCAGGCCAAGGAAACCGGCGGCCTGTCCGGCGCGCCGCTGCTGGCGCCGTCCACCGCCGTGCTCTACCGCATGTATGCGCTGACCGAGGGCAAGCTGCCGCTGGTCGGCGCCGGCGGCATCGCCTCGGCTGCCGACGCCTATGCCAAGATCAAGGCCGGTGCGTCGCTGGTGCAGGTCTATTCCGCCCTGGTCTATCAGGGCACGGCCCTGGTCGAGCGCATCAACCAGGGGCTGATCGAGCTGTTGGCCGCCGACGGCTATACCTCCATCATCCAGGCCATCGGCGCCGACCACCGGGGGAAATGATGAGCATACCGCTGATTTCCGGCCTGTCGGTCCTGGCCGATCGGGCCGACGCCTTCATCCTGGATTTGTGGGGCGTCATCCATGACGGGGTCGAGGCCTATGCCGGCGCCCGCGACACCCTGGTGGCTTTGCGCGCTGCCGGCAAGCAAAGCCTGCTGTTGTCGAACGCGCCGCGCCGGGCCGAGGCTCTGGTCGAGCAACTGGCCCGCATGGGCATCGAGCGTGCGCTTTACGATTACGTGCTGTCCTCGGGCGAGGCGGTGCATCTGGAACTTCAGGCCCGCACCGACCCGTTCTATGCCGTCCTGGGCCGCAACCTCTATCACATGGGGCCGGAGCGCGACGCCAACGTGTTTGAAGGCCTGGATTATGTCGCCGTCGATCTGGCCCATGCCGATTTCATCCTCAACACCGGTCCCTGGGACGTGGAGGAAACGGTGGAGGATTACGTGCCGGCGATGAAGCAGGCGTTGGAACGCCGACTGCCCATGGTCTGCGCCAATCCCGATCTGGTGGTCATGCGCCAGGGCCAACCGGTGGTGTGCGCCGGCGCCTTGGCCGAACGCTATGCCGAGATGGGCGGAACCGTCTCCATGCGCGGCAAGCCCGATCCGGCCATCTATGCCCAGGCGTTGCGGGTTCTGGGCCTGCCGGCGGCGCGGGTGATGGCGGTGGGCGACGCCCTGCACACCGATGTGCGCGGCGCCAATCAAGCCGGTCTGGCCGGGGCGGTGTTCGTCACCCAAGGCATTCATGCCAAGGATCTGGGCATCAAGCCCGGCGACGATCCGGCCCAGGATCGCTTGGACCACTTCGTCGCGGCCCACGGCGACGTGCCCGCCGCCGCCATTCGTACGTTTATCTGGTAGGGGAATGACCATGAAGCACGAAACCGACGTTGTCGTCGTTGGCGCCGGCCCTGCCGGCCTGTTCGCGGTGTTTCAATGCGGCATGGTGCGGCTGAAATGCCATGTGGTCGATGCGCTCGACGCGGTGGGCGGCCAATGCGCGGCGCTTTACCCGGAAAAGCCCATCTATGACGTGCCGGCCCAGCCCAGCATCCTGGCCGCCGATCTGATCGAGCAATTAGAGGCGCAGGCGGCGCCGTTCGGCCCCATCTATCATCTGGGCCGGCAGATGACCGGCCTGGACAAGACCGATGCCGGCTGGCGCTGCACCTTGTCCGACGGCACCGAGATCATGGCCAAGGTGGTGATCGTCGCCGCCGGCAGCGGCGCCTTCGGCCCCAACCGCCCGCCCCTGGACGGTTTGCAGGCCTATGAGGGCCAGGGTCAGGGCGTTGGCGTCAATTACTTCGTCACCCGGCGCGAGGATTTCCGCGGCAAAAGGGTAGTGATCGCCGGCGGCGGCGATTCCGCCGTCGATTGGGCCATCTCGCTATCCGAACTGGCGGCCAGCGTCCAGGTGGTGCACCGCCGGCCCAAGTTCCGCGCCGCCCCCGAATCGGAAGCCAAGCTGAAGGCGCTGTCGGAAGCCGGCAAGATCGAATTGGTGGTGCCCTATCAATTGCACGGCCTGGGCGGCGCCAGGGGCCAGTTGCACAGTGTCGTCGTCGCCACCTTGGACGGTCAGACCCGCACCCTGGCCGCCGATGTGCTGCTGCCGTTCTTCGGTCTGGCGACCGAACTCGGCCCCATCGCCCAATGGGGCCTGGCCATGGACAAGAACGTCATCGGTGTCGATCCGGCCAGCATGCAGACCAGCGTGCCCGGCATCTTCGCCGCCGGCGACATCTGCACCTATCCGGGCAAGCTGAAGCTGATCCTGTCCGGCTTCGCCGAAGCGGCGCGCGCCGCCCATTCGGCCTATGAAGCCGCCCATCCGGGCGAGGCGCTGCATTTCGAGCATTCCACCAGCATGGGTGCGCCGGGGAAATAGGGCGGTTGTGCACGGTCCTATGGCAGGGTGGGCGGACATATCCAGCAGCCCGTGGCGAGCCTGTGAATTTATCCCCCCTTTGCCGTCACTCCCGCGCAGGCGGGAGTCCAGAGGGTGCACCACCGCCTTTTCCGCGACTCCTGGATACCCGCCTGCGCGGGTATGACGGGGTGAAAGGTGGAAACGGTAATAAATTCATAGGCTCGCCAGCGGGCTGCACGGATGGGCGCGGATAAAATCTAAAATCCGCGTTTATCCGTGCCTATCCGCGTCCATCCGTGTTGCGGCTGGTTCTATCCACCCCCACTACCATGGGGGCCGCACAGAACAGCCGATCTATCCCCGCAGCCGCCGGTACAAGGTATTGCGGCTGATGCCCAGGCGCTTGGCCGCCTGCGACATGTTGCCGCCGCAGGCCTGCACCGTCTGTTCCATCAGGCTGTCGGACAGGCTGCGGAGATCGCCGGTGACCGTATCGGCGGCGACCGACTTCTGTCCCAGATCCTCGATCAGATCCTCGGGCAGATGGCGCCAGCGGATACGGGTTTCCCCCGCTTCCCGCAGGGCGCAGGCGGTGCGCAGCACATTGGCGAGTTGACGGATATTGCCGGGCCAGCCATAAGCGGCGAAGCCAGCGGCCACCTGATCGGACAGGGCCAGACCGCCGCCCGGTTCGATCTGATCCAACAGGCGTGCCGCCAGGGTCAAAAGATCGGAACGTTGGCGCAAGGGCGGCAAGGTCAGGGTCAGGCCGTTCAGGCGATAATACAGATCGGCGCGGAAGCGACCTTCGGCCATGGCCTGTTTCAACGGCTGGTGGGTGGCGGCGATCAGGGCGAAATCGACGGTGACCGGCTTGGCCCCGCCCAACGGCACCACCTGACGATCCTGCAACACCCGCAGCAAGCGGCTTTGCAGGCTGGCCGGCATGTCGCCGATTTCATCCAGGAACAGCGTGCCGCCCTGGGCCTGACGGATGCGGCCCGGGCATCCCTCCTTGCGGGCGCCGGTGAAGGCGCCGGGGGCATAGCCGAACAGTTCCGCCTCGATCAGATGTTCGGGCAGGGCGGCGCAATTGACGGCGACGAAGGGGGCCTTGGCCCGCGGGCCACATTCATGCACCGCCTGGGCGAAGACTTCCTTGCCCACCCCGGATTCCCCCATCAGCAGCAAGGGGATGGCTTTGCCCGCCACCTTGCGGGCGCGCGCTATGGCCAGGGACATGGCCTCGTCGCCGCTCTCCAACGCCGACAGCGCATCGGTGCGGTGCGGCGCCGGCATGATGGTGGTTTTATGCCGTCGAGGTGGCGGTTCCACCCGCAGGAACAAGCGTTGGCCGCCTTGGGCATCGGCCAGCAGCGGCGCGCCGGGATGGCTGTGGCCCCAATCCAGCAGCCGATCCAAATCCACATGCAGGCGCTGCCCCAAGCGCACCTGCCCCAACTGGCCGTGATGCAGGTTCAGCAAGACGGTGGCGGCGCGGTTGGCGCCGATGATGCGGCCATCGCTGGCAATGGCCAGCAGGCCTTCGGCCAGGGTGCCGATGCCGTCGGGCTGGGGATGCAGACGCAGGCGCAAGGCGGCTTCGTGCCGGGCCTCGAACAGACGGTTTTCGATCATATGGGCGGCGGCGCTGACCAGGCCATTGGTATGCGGATGGCGGGACCGGCGATGGCCGGAGATGTCCAGCACCCCCAGCAACTGGCCGTCGGGGCCGGCGACCGGGGCGGCGGCGCAGGTGAGAAAGCCGTTATGGTCGAGGAAGTGTTCACCGCCATGGACGCTGACCGCCGCCGCCTCGGCCAAGGCGGTGCCGATGGCGTTGGTGCCGCGATGGCTTTCGTGCCACGAGGCGCCGGGCCTCAGCGCCACCCGCTCGGCCCGGCTGAGGAAATCGGCATCGCCCAGGGTTTCCAGCACCACGCCGTGTTCGTCGGCCAGAATGACCATGGAGCCCGAGCCGCGGGTCTGGGCGTGCAGGTATTCCATCACCGGGCGCGCCCGTGTCACCAACTCGCGCCGGCGTTCCACCGCTTGCGATAATTGCGGCGCCGACAGATGCGGGGTTTCGTCGCCGCGCCACGGCGTCAGCCCGGCGCCCAGGCTGCGCTGCCACGACTGGGCGACCAGCGGATTGACCAGCCCCGCCGGCGGCATCTGTCCGCATTCCAGCAGATGGCGGGCATGGCGCAGGGCCTGCCCGGGGGCGTGCCCCTTGGCGATCTCCATCTCGCGTTCTCCCTGACGGCGCGGCTTTGGCGCCGCTGCCTTTATGGCCCAAGTGTCGAAGAGGGCCGGGGGCGAAAGCAAGCAAAACCTGGGTGTGCGCCGCAACTGTCCCGTTTTGACACACCGTCCCCGGATGGCACAGGGCGGGATGATGGCAAGGCGTTGAAATTGAATGATTTGCCCGTGGCACGGGGCGTGCGGAGAAAAGGCCGATCCCGCAGCAAGCGGGACAGACCATCCAGGGAGGATTTCCATGCTCTATGCCGCGCCCGGCACCGCCGAAGCCCCGGTTCAGTTCAAGCCCCGCTACGACAATTTCATCGGCGGTAAGTGGGTCGCCCCGGTCAAGGGCGAGTATTTCGACAACGTCACCCCGATCACCGGCAAGGTGTTCTGCCAAGCGGCACGCTCAAGCGCCGAGGATATCGAACTGGCTCTTGATGCCGCCCATGCCGCCGCGCCCAAATGGGGCCATACCAGCGTGGCCGAGCGCGCCTTGGTGATGAACCGCATCGCCGACCGCATGGAAGCCAATCTGGAAAAGCTGGCTTATGCCGAATGCGTCGATAACGGCAAGCCGATCCGCGAGACCCTGGCCGCCGACATGCCGCTGGCCATCGACCATTTCCGCTATTTCGCCGGCTGCATCCGCGCCCAGGAAGGCAGCCTGGCCGAGTTGGATGCCGATACCGTCGCCTATCACCTGCACGAGCCCTTGGGCGTGGTCGGTCAGATCATCCCGTGGAACTTCCCCATCCTGATGGCGGTATGGAAGCTGGCCCCGGCCATCGCCGCGGGCAATTGCGTGGTGCTGAAACCGGCGGAGCAGACCCCCATCGGCATCATGGTGCTGATGGAACTGATCGCCGACATCCTGCCGCCCGGCGTCATCAACGTGGTCAACGGCTTCGGCGTCGAAGCCGGCAAGCCGCTGGCCTCTTCCCCGCGCATCGCCAAGATCGCCTTCACCGGCGAGACCACCACCGGTCGGCTGATCATGCAATATGCCAGTCAGAACCTGATCCCGGTCACCTTGGAACTGGGCGGCAAGTCGCCCAACATCTTCTTCCCCGACGTCGCCGCCGCCGATGATGATTTCTTCGACAAAGCCATCGAAGGCTTCGTCATGTTCGCCCTCAATCAGGGCGAGGTGTGCACCTGCCCGTCCCGCGCCTTGATCCATGAAAGCCTGTATGATCGCTTCATGGAGCGCGCCCTGGTCCGCGTCGGCGCCATCAAGCAAGGCAATCCGCTGGACACCAGCACCATGATCGGCGCCCAGGCGTCGTCGGAACAGCTGGAAAAGATCCTGTCCTACATGGCCATCGGCAAGGAAGAGGGCGCCACCGTGCTGGCCGGCGGCGGTGCCGCCGATCTGGGCGGCGAGCTTTCCGGCGGTTATTACGTCAAGCCCACCGTGTTCAAGGGCCATAACCGCATGCGCATCTTCCAGGAGGAAATCTTCGGACCGGTGGTGGCGGTGACCACCTTCAAGGACGATGACGAGGCGCTGCATCTGGCCAATGACACCTTGTACGGCCTGGGCTCGGGCATCTGGACCCGCGACGGCAACCGCGCCTATCGCTTCGGGCGCGGCATCAAGGCCGGGCGGGTGTGGACCAATTGCTATCACCTCTATCCGGCCCATGCCGCCTTTGGCGGCTACAAGCAATCGGGCATCGGGCGCGAAACCCACGCCATGATGCTGGACCATTACCAGCAGACCAAGAACCTGTTGGTCAGCTACAGCCCCAAGGCCTTGGGCTTCTTCTGATCTTCCCCCCTGCCCCGGAGCCCTCGGCTCCGGGGTTTTTTTCCTGGAGGGCGCGGCCATGGTCGAACGGGTGATCGCCACCGATGCGGCGCTGGCGCTGATCGGGCGGCTGAAGGCCAAGCACGGGGACTTGATGTTCCACCAATCGGGCGGCTGCTGCGACGGCAGCGCCCCCATGTGTTACGCCCTGGGCGAGTTCCTGGTAGGCGATGCCGACGTCTTGCTGGGGCAAATGGGCGGCTGCCCGTTCTACATGGGCCGGGCACAATTCGAGTACTGGCGCCATACCCAGCTGATCATCGACGTGGTACCGGGACGCGGCGGCATGTTTTCGCTGGAGGGGCCGGAAGGCCTGCGTTTCCTCACCCGGTCGCGGGTGTTCAGCGATGCCGAGGCGGCGGAACTGGATGAGCGGGCTTGCGGGCCGGCCTTCGGCCCCTAAGCCCGCGCGGCGTCTCGTGGGCCCGTCCACGGGCCGCGCTTCGCGCAGAATCCGAGCCCGTCCACGGGCCGGTTGAACCGGACTCAGAACCAGCGCTTGCGTTTGAACCAGATCATCACCGCGGCGGTGAAGCCGACCATGCCCAGCAATATCCACCAGAATGCCCGCGCGTCCTCAAGACCGGGCAGGCCGGCGACGTTCATGCCGAACAGACCGGTGACCAGATTGAGCGGCAGCATCACTGCCGACAATACCGACAGGATGTAAAGATTGCGGCCCGACCGTTCCGCCGAGCGGGCGGCGAATTCGTCATGCAGCAGGCGCGATTGCTCGACGCAATCCTGCAAATCGCCCATGGCCCGCTCGACCCTCGCCAACAGGGGCTCGAAGCGCTCGCCCTCTTCGTCCTTGACCCAGGCGGGCAGAGTGTTTTGCAGGCGGGAAAACAATTGCCGCAAGGGCATGGCCCGGCGGCGCAGCTTGATGGCCTCGCGGCGGATGGCGCCGAGTTCGCCGGCGACGCCGTCGGCGGCATCGTCCAATACCATGTCTTCCAGGGCGTCGAAACGACGACGCACCTTGCGGCCGAAAGCCTCGAGATCGGCGATGGTTTCTTCCAGCAGGTGAAAGAACAGCGCCGGCGCGGTGGGCGGCGCCTCGCCCACTTCCAGACGAAAGCGCAGGCGGTCGGTGGCGGCCAGGGGACGCCAGCGCCCGGTGATCAGCCGGTTGGCTTCCAGCCACACATGGATTTCCGCCAACTCGCCGCCATCGGCGTCGAAATCGCGCAGGCGGTCCTCCAGCACGATCAGGCAGCCATTGCCGAACACCTGGGCGCCCGGTTCCTCGTTGCGGTCCAGCATCATCGAGGCCAGTTGCCGCGGCAGTCCCGATTGCCGCAACAACCATTGCCGCCCCGGTTCGGTGGCGAAGTTGACGTGAATCCAGACGAAATCCGCCGGCGCCGCCGCATCGGTCAGCGGGCGGAACGGCTGCGCCTTGCCGTCCTTGACGGCGAAGGCATAGACCATGCCGGCTTCGCCGAGCGAGGAGGTGACGGGAGGATTGGCGACGGCCAAGGCGGCAAGCTCCGGGTTCAGTGTCGGTGCGTCCCTTGTATGGGTCAGCCGGCCCCGGCAATCAAGTTACGAATGCAGCCAGCGCAGCCGCGCCGCCTCGCGCAGCTCACTGGCCGGCACATGGCGGGCGAGATCGGCGAAATAATGGCGGATGGCCGCCGCCCCACCTTCCAGCCGCGGGATCGGTCCCGGACGGAGGCCCAATTGGTGGCTGGCCAGCCAGCGGCGTTCCGCCAGGGCTTCGGGTTGGACGAAAATGATGTCACCGTCGTCGGCCCGACGGGCCAGCAAGGTGATGCGGCGTTCCGCCTGATAATCGACCAGATAAAGCCCGTTGGCCAAAGCCTCCAGCCGCGCCACGCCGCCGGCGCCGATGACGAAGCCGCCCTGATCGCCATCCCAGCGGATATCCACCTGGGTGCCGTCGTCGCGGCCATAAATCCCGTCACGCCAGCCGGGCAGCGCGGTTCCGCTCTCGACCACCGGCGGCGACACCTGATAACAGGCCGATAACAGCAGGCCGGCCAACAGCAACACCCAAGACGCACGCGGCATGTTCATTCCCCGGATCAAAGCGAAATCCGGGCCAAATTAGACGCGACCGAGGCGGCTGACCTTGACAACGGGCAAGCGTAGTACCGGGGTGTTACCCATCGCGCCTCTGGTAATACCATAATGCCGCCCACAACCATAATCACAGGGAGGGCCGCAACATGGCCGCCAAGAAAATTCTGATGATCGTCGGCGATTATGCCGAGGATTACGAAACCATGGTGCCGTTTCAAATCCTGCTCGCCGTCGGTCATGCCGTCGATGCCGTCTGCCCCGGCAAAACCGCCGGCCAGCAGATCCGCACCGCCATCCACGATTTCGAGGGCGACCAGACCTACAGCGAAAAGCGTGGCCACAACTTCACCCTGAACGCCGATTTCGCCGGGGCTGATGCCGCCGCTTACGACGCCGTGGTCATCCCCGGCGGTCGCGCACCGGAATATCTGCGCCTGGATGCGGCGGTGCTGGATCTGGTCCGCGCCTTCGATGCCGCCGGCAAACCCATCGCCGCCATCTGTCACGGCGCCCAATTGCTGGCCGCCGCCGGCATCCTGACCGGCAAGCGGGTTTCCGCCTATCCGGCCTGCGCCCCCGAAGTCACCCTGGCCGGCGGCGTTTACGCCGATATCGCCATCGACGGCGCCGTCACCGACGGCCATCTGGTCACCGCCCCGGCCTGGCCCGCCCATCCGGCCTGGATGGCCCAGTTCCTGGCGGTTTTGGGCACCAGGATCAGTCATGACTGAGCTATGCTGACGGCCATCCGCTTTTGCCGTCGGAGGCCGTCATGTGCGACATCTATGCCAGTACCGACCCGTCGCTCTATCAAAGCGTGGCGCGGTCGGTGCGTATCGGCGGCGTCGTCACCAGCATCAAGCTTGAACGACGCTTTTGGCAGATTCTCGAGGACATCGCCGCCGCGGGGGGGCTGAGCCTGGCGCAGTTCCTCACCCAATTGCATGACGAAGTCATCGAACGGCGCGGCGAAATCGGCAATTTCGCCTCGTTGCTGCGCGTGGTTTGCACCATCAATCTCAACCGCGAGTCAAATCCATAAAATAATTATTGTTATTTTCCCGGTGCTTGACTTGTGCGCGGGGCTCGGTTAAAACCCGCGAATTAATCTTAAATTGATTATAGATTCTAGACGGAGATGATTTTGCGCATTCTTCCCTATCTGCTGGTTTTGGCCATGGCCGCCCCGGTTTTGGCCTGGGTGCTGGTCAATGCGCTGATGATCAAGGGCCAGGCCACCAGCTTCAGCACCGCCGATCTGTGGGTTCTGGTGCCGCTGGGCCTGTGCATGCTGGCGGCGTTCGGCCTGCTGGCCACCTGGATGGAAAAGGCGATCATCCGCACGCGCGGCTGACGCTTTGGGAACCGGCCCTGTCCCCCCACATTCAACGGGGCCGGCTTCTCCCCCTTTCGACAAGGCCCGCGCCGCAAGGCGCGGGCCTTGTTTCTTGCCCCCGCCCCAGGCTTGGGGCTAGAGTGCGCGCCCAACCCTCCCCGCTTTCCCGAGGCCCGTCATGTCCGACCGCGTCCTGATCCTTGATTTCGGCAGCCAGGTGACCCAGCTGATCGCGCGCCGGGTGCGCGAAAGCGGCGTCTATTGCGAAATCCACCCCTTCAACCGGGTGAGCGCCGAATCCCTGGCCCAGTTCGCGCCCAAGGCCATCATCCTGTCGGGCGGGCCCAGTTCCGTCGCCGAAGCCAGCAGCCCGCGCGCCCCCGAAGTGGTGTTCTCCTTAGGTGTGCCGGTCCTGGGCATCTGTTACGGCCAGCAGACCATGTGCGAACAATTGGGCGGCAAGGTCGAGCCGGGCGATCATCGCGAATTCGGCCGCGCCTATGTGGACATCATCGACGATTGCGCGCTTTTCACCGGCGTGTGGGCCAAGGGCGGCAAAGAACAGGTGTGGATGAGCCACGGCGACCGCGTCACTGCTCTGCCCGACGGCTTCCGCGTCGTCGGCACCTCGGAAGGGGCGCCGTTCGCTGCCATCGCCGATGACGACCGCCGCTTCTACGCCGTGCAGTTCCATCCCGAGGTGGTGCACACCCCGCACGGCGCCCAATTGCTGAAGAACTTCACCCACAATGTCGCCGGCTGCACCGGCGACTGGACCATGGCCGCCTTCAAGGATCAGGCCATCGCCAAGATCCGCCAGCAGGTGGGCACGGGCCGGGTGATCTGCGGCCTGTCCGGCGGCGTCGATTCCTCGGTGGTCGCCGCCTTGATCCATGAGGCCATCGGCGATCAACTGACCTGCGTCTATGTGGATCACGGCCTGATGCGCCTGGGGGAATCGGAACAGGTGGTCAGCGTCTTCCGCGACCGTTTCAACATCAATCTGGTGCATAAGGACGCCTCCGACCTGTTCCTAGGCCGGCTGGCCGGCATGACCGACCCGGAACAGAAGCGCAAGACCATCGGCGGCTTGTTCATCGACGTGTTCGAGGAAGAGGCCAAGCGGGTCGGCGGTGCCGATTTCCTGGCCCAGGGCACGTTGTACCCGGACGTCATCGAAAGCGTGTCGTTCATCGGCGGCCCCAGCGTCACCATCAAAAGTCACCACAATGTGGGCGGCCTGCCCGAACGCATGAACATGAAGCTGGTGGAACCCTTGCGCGAATTGTTCAAGGACGAGGTGCGCGAACTGGGCCGCGAACTGGGCCTGCCCGACGAAATGGTCGGGCGCCACCCCTTCCCCGGCCCCGGCCTGGCCATCCGCATTCCCGGCCAGGAAATCACCCGCGACAAGCTGGAAATCCTGAAGAAGGCCGACGCCATCTATCTGGAGGAAATCCGCAACGCCGGTCTTTATGACGCCATCTGGCAGGCTTTCACCGTGCTGCTGCCGGTGCGCACCGTCGGCGTCATGGGCGATTCGCGCTCGTATGATTACGCCTGCGCTTTGCGGGCGGTGACCTCCACCGACGGCATGACCGCCGATTTCTACCCCTTCGACATGGCCTTCCTCGGCCGCGTCGCCAATCGCATCATCAACGAATGCAAGGGCATCAACCGGGTGACCTATGACGTGACCAGCAAGCCGCCGGGGACGATCGAGTGGGAGTAACGCCGATGACCGCCACCGCCAAAATCCTTCTGCTGGGCTCGGGTGAACTGGGCCGTGAATTCGTCATTTCGGCCAAGCGGCTGGGCGCCCATGTCATCGCCTGCGATGCCTATGCCGGCGCCCCGGCCATGCAGGTGGCGGACGAGGCCGAAGTGTTCTCCATGCTCGACGGCGCTGCCCTGGGCGCGGCCATCGACAAGCACCAGCCCGATTACATCGTCCCCGAGGTCGAGGCCATCCGCACCGAGGTGCTGAAGCAATACGAGGATGCCGGCCTCAACGTGGTGCCGTCGGCGCGCGCCACCCTCATGACCATGAACCGCGACCGCATCCGCGAAGTGGCGGCGGCGGAATTGAACCTGCCGACCTCGACCTATCTGTATGCCGAGACCCTGGACGAGATGCGCGACGCGGTGGCCAAGGTCGGCCTGCCCTGCGTGATCAAGCCGGTGATGTCGTCGTCGGGCAAGGGCCAAAGCACGGTGCGGGACGCCCAGAGGGTGGATGCCGCCTGGGATTATGCGGTGGCCGGCATGCGCGGCGACCGCAGCCGCGTCATCGTCGAGGCCTTCATCGATTTCGATTATGAAATCACCCTTCTGACCATCCGCACCCGCGACGGCGTGCTGTTCTGCGACCCCATCGGCCACCGCCAGGAACGCGGCGATTATCAGGAAAGCTGGCAGCCGACGCCGATGACGGCGCAAGCCGTCGCCGCCGCCCAGGACATGGCCAAGGCGGTGGTCGACAATCTGGGCGGCTATGGCCTGTTCGGCGTCGAGTTCTTCGTCAAGGGCGACCGCGTCATCTTCTCGGAACTGTCACCGCGCCCGCACGACACCGGCATGGTGACCTTGATCTCGCAGAACCTGACCGAGTTTGATCTGCACGCCCGCGCCATCTTGGGCCTGCCCATCCCGGCCATCCGCCAACACGGCCCCAGCGCCAGCGCCGTCATCCTGGCCGACCGCGATTCCAGTGACTTCACCGTCACCGGCTTGGCCGAGGCATTGGTGCCGCCGACGTCCGGCATCGACGTGGATATCCGCATCTTCAATAAGCCGACCACCCGGCCCTATCGCCGCATGGGCGTCGCCCTGACCCTGGCCAGGGACGGCACCACCGACGATGCCCGCGCCGCCGCCCGCGCCGCTGCGGCCAAGATCAAGATCGTCCATGGCGGCTGAGATGGTCACCATCCACGGCATCAAGGCCTGCGACACCATGAAGAAGGCCTTCGTCTGGCTGGACGGCCAAGGCATCGCCTATGACTTCCACGACGTCAAGAAAGTCGGGGTGAGCCGCACCATGCTGGAACGCTGGTGCGACGCCGCCGGTTGGGAAAAGGTCATCAACCGCGCCGGCACCACTTTTCGCAAGTTGCCCGACGAGGCGCGGGCGGACCTGGACCGGGACAAGGCCATCGCCTTGATGCTGGCCCAGCCGTCCATGATCAAGCGCCCGGTGTTGGAAAGCGGCGACATCGTGGAAATCGGTTTCAAGCCCGAACGTTATCAGGCTCTCTTCCCCGGTTGAGCCACATAACCGTCTGCACCGTTGCCGCCACCAATAGCTGCCCTATGATGGACGGCCATGCAGCCGGAGCCCCCCCCCCCGATGGCCATCAACAATGTTCTGGAACGCCGTTTTTTCCCCGCCGGCGAAACCATTTTCCGCGAAGGCGATACCGGCGCGGTCGCCTATATCATCCAGACTGGCGCCGTCGAGTTGAGCTGTGGCCGGCTGATGATCGCCGAATTGCAGGAAAACGCCATTTTCGGCGAGATGGCCCTGATCGACGGCGCCCCGCGCATGGCCACCGCACGGGCACGGACCGACGTCACCGCCATCTTGCTGCCGCGTGCGGTGTTTGAAAGCAAGCTGGTCGGCGTCGATCCCTTCGTCAGCCGCCTGATCGGCATCCTCATCAATAACGTGCGCAACTTCGCCAAGCTGGTGGGGTGAGTTAGGGGCCGAAGGCCGGCCCGTGGACGGGCCCGCTCAGGCGCCGCGCGGGCGCTTATAGGGGCCGAAGGCCGCCCCGTGGACGGGCCCGCTCAGGCGCCGCGCGGGCTTATAGGAGCCGAAGGCCGGCCCGTGGACGGGCCCGCTCAGGCGCCGCGCGGGCTTATAGGGGCCGA
>VBWB01000042.1 GCA_006218045.1 Stygiobacter sp. | reverse complement strand
ATCCGCGGCGCCTACGGCCTGCTGGGCCGTGAGGTGATCCAGGCGCTGAAGCATCTGCAGCACGCACCGGGCAAGACGGTGATCTTCGTCGGCGTGCTGGAGAAGGTCACCGATGAATTCAACGCCACCACCTGGCAGCCGCAGATGGAGGGATCGAAGGCGGGACGCGAACTGCCCGGCATCGTCGATCAGGTCATCTCCATGCACCTGTTTTCCCACGACGCCGACGGTAACTGGGAACTGAACGAGAAGGCTATCGAGCGCCGCCTCGTCTGCCAGTCAGGGAACCCGTTCGGCCTGCCCGCCAAGGATCGCTCCGGCCGCCTGGACGTGACCGAGCCGCCCGATCTCGGCGCCCTGCTTGCCAAGATCAACCGTATTCCCGCCTGATTGAAAGGAACCCACCCCCATGTCCTACGATTTCAACGACGCCCAGCCGCAGATGATGCCCTCGGGCGAGCTGATCCCCGATGGCACCTTCGCCAAGATCCGCATGACCATCCGCCCCGGCGGCACCAACGGATCGGCGCCCATGGATGCCGGGTTGCTGAAGGCCGCGTCGGAGAGCGACGCCAAGATGCTCGACTGCGAATTCACCGTGGTCGAGGGGGCGTTCGTCCGCCGCAAGTTCTGGCAGAACTTCACCGTGGCCGGCGGCAAGCTCGACGACAAGGGCCAGAGCAAGGGCTGGAACATCTCGAAGGCGTCGTTCCGCGCCATGGTCGACAGCGCACTCGGGCTGAATCCCAAGGACACCAGCGATGCGGCCAAGGCCAAGCGGGTGATCCAAGGGCTGAAGCAACTCGATGGCATCACCTTCGCGGCCCGCATCATGGTGGAGCCAGCCAGCGATCCCAAATACCGCGACCAGAACCGGCTGGCCAACGTGGTTCTGCCCGACGAGGCCCAATACGCGGCGATCATGAAGGGCGAGGCTGTCGACCCCGATCCGGTCAACGCCAAGCCGCGCAAGCCGGCGGCAGCCAGCGTAGCAAGCAACGCCCCGGCCTGGGCCACCGATGCCGCGCCGGCACAGGCTCCCCAGCAGCAGTCGGGCGTGCCGTGGACCCAGCAGCCCCCGGCGCAGCAGCAGCCCCCCGCCCAGCCCCAGCCGTCGGCCACCGGCCCGGCCTGGCTCAATACCTGACGGAGACGCCGCCCGTCATCCCGACGGGCGGCCCCATCCATGACGGACGATGAATGGCAGGCGCATGTCACGCGCCAGGCGGCAAAGGCGATCGGCGAATGGCTCGAGGCCCGCGGAAAACTGCACCAGCCCATCAGGGTTCTCGCCCTGTGGGAGCTGGAGGCCATGGCCCAGGCCGCCATCAGCAGCTTCGTGGTGCTGGGCTGTTCCCGGATCAAGGACGAGCCGGGCGAACACCCGGACACCCGATCAAGCCGGGTGCAGGCTCTGACCCGGTTCTTGCTGGCCTGACCCTGTGCGCGGTGTGCGGGCGGGAGGCCAAGGGCTTCGGCTACGTCCACCGCCTGCGCCATGACGAATACCCGTTCCACCGCTTCTGCTCGCGCCGCTGCCAGCAGGCCGGCGCCGAGATCGCAAGGGACCATAACGGCATGATCGACAAGACCGCCCGCGAAACCCAGGCCATCAAGGACGCCCGCCACCCGTTCGCCGAGGCGCTGACCGCGCTGGGCCTGATGGAACCATTCCTCCACCGCACAGCCGCCGACATCGACCGGCTGATCGAGGCGGCCGTCACCGGCTATGTCGAGTCCATGCAGCGACAGGCGGGAATCAAGGAACGCACCGGCACTCCCTTCGACGACGAAATTCCATTTTGAGGTCCGCCATGCTCGATCTCAACCACGGCTCCGGCTGCCAGTACCAAGCCCCCACCCGCGATCCCGGCATCACGGTGGCGGTGAATGCCGCCATCGATGCCGCCCTGGTGGTCCGCAACCAGGCGCAAGTGGCCCGCCAGTACGTCAGCACCTCAGGGATAGGCCGCGAATGCCTGCGCCAGATCCAGTACGACTATCTCGCCGTGCCCAAGGACGACGGGCGGGATTTTGAACCCAAAACGCTCCGCATCTTCGAGGCCGGGCATCGCGGCGAGGACGTGGTGGCTGCGTGGCTGCGGGCGGCGGGATTCGACCTGCGCACCGAGCGCCGCGACGGGCGGCAGTTCGGCTTCTCGGTGCTGAACGGCCGCTTCAAGGGCCACATCGACGGCTGCCTGATCGGCGGTCCGGTGGTCCTGGACTACCCGGCACTGTGGGAGAACAAGGCGCTGGGCGTGTCGTCCTGGAAGGACGTGGTCAAGCGCGGCGTGGTGCTGTTCAAGCCGGTCTACGCCGCCCAGCTTGCCCTCTATCAGGCGTACATGGATCTGCCCGCCCCGGCGCTGTTCACTGCGCTGAACCGCGACACCTGGGAGATCCACTGCGAGCTGGTGCCGTTCGACGCCGCGCTGGCCCAGACCATGAGCGATCGCGCCGTCCAGGTGGTGCAGGCCAGCGACGCCCAGGAATTGCTGCCCCGTGCCGCCGCCGAACGCACCTCGGTGGTCTGCCGCGGCGGCAAGACGGCGGGCGGTTGGCATTCGCCCTGCTCGTGGCAGGATCGCTGCTGGGGGGCATGTCGATGAAGACCCGTCCCCTCAGCTACGGCGTTGTTCAGCTTCGCGACATCAGCGGCCCACGCACCGTCGCCCGCCTGTGGTGCGCTCAATGCGGCGAGACGCTGGACCTCACCCTGAACAGCAATCACAACGCCGATGCTGTCGAGCGCCGCGCTCGCGCCAAAGGCTGGGACTGCGACAAGAACCGCGCCAGCCGCACCATCTGCCCCGATTGCAAGGCCCGGCCGCGCACGGTGGTGCGCCCCATTCCCCCGAAGCCGCCCGCGGCCCCACGGCCTGTCGCGGCGAAACCCGCCCCCCCCATCACCATGGAGATCCCGATGACCAGTGTCCGCCCCGCCACCCCCGACGAACGCATGCGCATCCGCCACAAACTGGACGAGGTGTTCGACGATTCCAAGGGCATGTACCTCGACGGTTTCAGTGACCAGCGTGTCGCCGAGGATCTGAAGCTGCCGCGCAAGATGATCGAGCAGATCCGGGAAGCCGCCTATGGCCCCATCCGCACCGATCCCGAGATCGACCAGTTGCGCACCGACATCGCCGCCCTGATCGCCCAGGCTTCCACCCTGGCCAACCGCCTGGCCGAGGTCGAGAAGCGCTTCCAGCCCCGGTGACGATTATGGGCGACATCACCCCGTCCGACACCCAGGCCCAGGCCATCGTGGCCATCCGCGACTGGTTCCACAACCGCACCGACGAGCAGCAGGTGTTCCGGCTGTTCGGCTATGCCGGGACCGGCAAGTCCACGGTGCTGAAATTCGCCCTCGACGATCTTGCCCTGGCACCCCACACCGAGGACCGGCCCGGCGTGGTCACCGCCACCTTCACCGGCAAGGCGGCCCTGGTGCTGCGGCGCAAGGGCACTCCGGCCCGGACCATCCACAGCCTGATCTACAGCGTCATTGAGGCCACCGACGAGGAGATCGAGGAGGCACAGAAACGCATCGCTCAGGCGGAAATCGATGCTCGCGGGCTGATCGGCTTCGACCGCACCGCCGCCGAGGCCGCCATTGAGGCCATGCGCCAGACATTGCGCGAGATGAAGAAGCCGCGCTTCGCCCTCAATCCCGACAGCCCCGCCGCCACCGCCAGGTTGATCGTGCTGGACGAGGTGTCCATGGTCGGGGAAGAAATGGCCCGCGACCTGATGAGCTTCGAACGTCCAATCCTGGTGCTGGGCGATCCCGGCCAGTTGCCGCCGATCAAGGGCGAAGGCGCCTTCACGCAAGCTACCCCAGACATCATGCTGACCGAGATCCACCGCCAGGCCGCCGAGAGCGCCATCATCCGCCTCGCCACCCTGGCGCGCGAGGGGCGCCCCATCGGCTTCGGCCAGTACGACGACCATGCCTGGAAGATGCGGATGGCCGACGTCACCCCCGATCAGGCCCTGCGCGGTGGTCAGGTCATCTGCGGCCGCAACGCCACCCGGTTCCAGTTGAACAATGCGCTCCGCCGCGCCGCTGGCTTCGGCGGATCGTTCCTGCCTACCTGTGCCAACGAGAAGGTGATTTGCCTCAAGAACCAGAACGACCTCGGCCTCATCAACGGCATGTTCCTGACTCTGACTGACATTGTCGACGAGGGCAGCGTCTACTTCTCCGCCGTCGTCACCGACGAGGACGGAACGCCCATCGGGCCTCCGGCCAAGGATGGCAAGCCGGGGCGGCTGATGCTCTACAAGGGGCATTTCGAGGATCACGTCGCCCTTGATCCCCACCGCCATGACCGCGACTGGCGCGACAAGAAGAAGCTGGCCGAGGCCACCTTCGGCTGGGCCATCACCTGCCACAAGGCCCAGGGCTCGCAGTGGGAAAACGTCATCGTCTGGGATGACGGTCTCGGCCGCACCGAGCAGGACCGCCGCCGCTGGCTCTACACCGCCATCACCCGGGCCGAACGGGGGCTGGTGATCCTGGCATGATCGACCTCAACGACGTCTGGCTGCCGCCGGCCCGCCTCGACCTGGACGACATCCGCGACCGCCTCGCCGCGACGGCACCGGATTGGCTGCCGGGGCTGTTTCCGCAGGCGCGGTGGTCGCAGGACCGCCGGACGTTGCGCTGCGCCGACCTGTCGGGGCGGTGTCCGCGCAAGGAGGGCTCGTGCATCCTGCACCTGACCGGTGCCCATGCCGGCTGGGGTTTCGACCATGCCACCGGCGAAAGCGCCGGCCCCATCGACCTGATCCACCACGCCACCGGCCTGTCCGACCGCGAATTGTTCGAGGAAGCGGCGCGGTTGGCACGGCTCGATCTGCCGGCCTCGGTGCGCTCGCCACCGCCGAAGCCGACCCACGACCTGGAGATCGCCCGCATCCTCGGGGGTGTCCAGCCGCTGGCCGGAACCGTGGGCGAGACCTATCTGAAGAACCGTGGCGTCGGCGATCCCCAATCGCCCGATCTGCTCTATCACGACGACCTTCCCGATTTCGAGGGGCGGCGCGGTTGGCCAGGGCTGGTGGGCATCGTCCGTGACGGCGCCGGCAATCCCGTCGGCGGCATCCACCGCACCTTCCTGCTCGACGACGGCGCGGGTAAGGCGCCACCGGGCAAGAAGATGCTGGGAGCCGTTGAATGCGGCAGCGTGCGCCTCGCCCCCATGCCGACCGATGGCCACCTGGGCATCGCCGAAGGCATCGAAACCGCCCTGTCGGCCTGGGCCATCTTCGGCATTCCCTCCTGGGCGGCGCTGTCGGCCAACGGCATCCGCCAATGGCAATGGCCCGAGGGCACCCGCCGCGTATCTATCTTCGCCGATGCCGGTGAAGCCGGTCAGCAGGCCGCCGCCGTCCTGGCCGACCGCCTCAATAAGGCCGACATCCCTTCCACCATCATCTCGCCTCTGCACGGCGACGATTTCAACGACGATCTGCTCAAGGGCGCAGTGATCGCACATTACGATGTGCAGCCCGCTGTCGAGGAGGCACCGCCCACCTTCGAGAGCCTGATGGCACAGGTGGAATGCCTGCAAGACGGCGATGCCATCGCCCTGGGCCGCCTCTATGCCCAGATCGCCACCGGCACCCTGGAGATCTTCCAGCAGGACAAGCTGTTCGCGGCCATCAGGAAGCAGGCGGGCATCGGCATCCCCACATCGCGGCGACAGGTGGCCGCCCTGCGGAAATCACTGGACGCAGCGGCAACGGCGGACCATGAGGCCGAGGACGTCGGCTTCGACGACGAAGTGCGGCAGATGGCCACCCTCTATCCGCTGCCCCGAACCGAGGGCGTCGATCTGCGCCTATGCCGCTCGTCCCGTTCCGGCGAGATCATGGTTCATCGCAACATGGGGAGCGGCAAGGATGGCCGAACCGTGTGGCAGGCGGTCGCCAGCCCCTTCGGCATTCCCTCCCGGCTACGCTATCTCGACCAGGACGATGCCTACGGCCTGCGGGTCGTCATTCGCGACATGCAGGGAAACCCGCGAGTGGTGGACTTTCCCCGCGCCGCCATTGCCCAGCAGGGAGCGCAGGAAATCCGATCCGCCCTCTACGCCGCCGGCCTGCGCACCTGCGCCGATGGCGATCAGGTCGCCGTCATGCTGCTGAAGGCCGCCAATCCCCAGGCCGAGACCCTGGTGGTCAGCCGTCCCGGCTGGCATCGGCTGGAAGGGCGCGATCATCCGGTGTTCGTCACCCCGGCGGGGCAGGCCATCGGCGAGGCCTCGGCGCTGGAACTGGCCGCCAATGCCCGCTGCGAGTCCGTCCGCGGCTCCCTCGACGGCTGGAAGGCGGCGGTGGCGTCGGCGGCCTCCGTCACCGGCTGCCCGCATTTCCTGCTCGGCGTCCTGGCCGGGTTTTCCGGCGTGGTGCAGTCGCTCGCCGGGCTGGACAGTTGCGGTCTCAATCTCAGCGGCCTCTCCTCCAGCGGCAAGACCACGGCCCAGCGGCTGGCGGTGTCCGCCTGGACCGCCACCGGCATCGGCGCTGGCCTGCTGCAATCCATGCGCTCGACCGAGAACGCCGTGGAGGTCTTCGCCCAGGCAGCCAGCGGCACCATCCTGGCCCTGGACGAATTGGCCCATGTGGACGGCCGCACCATCGGCAAGCTGATCTACGCCATTGCCGGCGGCCAGGGGAAAGCCCGCATGACCGCAGGGGCCATGCTCAAGCAGCGCTATGCCTGGTCGACCTATGCCCTGCTGTCCAGCGAATGCTCCCTGGAAGAAAAGGTCCGCGCCGATGGCGGCGCCTGGATCGCGGGTATGGCGGTGCGCATCGTCGACGTGGACGTCACCGACGTGGATCGGGACGTTCCGGTCACCACCCTGCGGGCCATCGCCGGGATCGACGCTCACCATGGTCATGCCGGACCGGCCTTCGTCGAGCGGATCATCGCCACCGGCATGCACCGGACGCCCGATACCTTGCGCGAACGCATCCTTGCCGAGGCACGCAAGCTGGCGGGCGACACCACCGATTCCGCCCGTATCCGCGCCGCCACCTGTCTCGCCGTGCCCCTGGTCGCCGGGCAATTGGCCCAGGAATTCGGTCTGCTGCCGTCCTTCATCGATATCGAGGCGCCGGTGCGCTGGGCGTGGGCGCGGTTCCAGAAATCCTCGGACGCCGAGGCACTGACTCCCGGCGATCAAGTCATCTCCATGCTGCGGGCCTGGATCGCCGAACGTTGGGACGTCACCATCAAGGCGGTGGACGCGGGCGAATACAGCTTCGACCGCAAAGCCAACAACCGCGAGGCTGTCGCCTGGTACGACCGCGACGCCATCTACATCCCCGTCCATCGGCTGCGCGAGGCGGCGGGCGAAACCCTGAAGGCGGCGCAGATCAGCAAGATCCTGACCGACCGTGACATGCTGGCCCGCCGTGGCGACGAAAAACGGGCGGCCATCCGTTACATCCCCGGCATCGGGCGCATCGACGCCTATGCGCTCAGGCGTTCCGAACTCGGCCGCAGCGGGCGCCGGATCGACGAAGACGACGATCTGTAAGGCTCAGCCCCCCGCCTGTCGCCGCAGGGCCGCACGATATCCCTGCCAGACGATCCGTGCCGCCGCGACAGCTTCCTCGCAGGCACCTCTCCTCGCCAGATAGAGCTTCAGGTCCGGCCACGACTGCACGTCGGGGAAGCGCGGATCGCGCCGTGCATCCTCGACGAAATCCCCCTGGGGATTATCCCGGCACTGCCTGTTCGCAATGTATTCCCGAAACGTCATGGGCCACTCCGCCATCAACGAGTGGCCACTGTGGCCACTCGCGCCAACGCAATCAACCGCGTGGCTGACGAAAAAGCCCATCGGCGAGCCAACCCGGCCATGCTCCGAGCCATCGCCGTGGCCACTGGTGGCCACCGGAACTGTCCAGTGGCCACTCGGCCCTTCTCAGGTGGCCACTAAATTCACAATACATATCAAGGCATTGCTCAGGTTGTGACCACAGTGGCCACTGTGGCCACCTCGTCGGGACGGAGTCTGGGGATGGAGAAAATTTTTTTCATCGCCCCGGTCCTGCCCAGAAAAATTTTTTGATCGCGTGTCGAGGCTATTGTCGGCGGAAAAGGTGGCCACAGTGGCCACAACCTTACTTACTTATTGTTTTTAAAGAAGAAAAGCAGTGGCCACCTGCCTTGAACGAGTGGCCACTCGGTGGCCACTGGTGGCCACACGCAAAAGGACATGGCAATTCGGTTTGAACCGCAATCCCGCACTCCATAAAGTGCCCATCGACCAAAGCCGGAGGCCCACAGATTCGTGAGCCTTCACCATGACCACCATTCTTGCCCTTGATCTGGGCTCCACCACCGGCTGGGCCATGCGCCTTGCCGACGGTATCATTGTCTCCGGCACCATGGAGTTCCGCCCCGGCCGATTCGAGGGGGGTGGAATGAGATTCCTGCGCTTCCGATCCTGGCTCGATCACCTCGAAGCCGGTGCCAAGGGCATCGGCACGGTCTATTTCGAAGAAGTACGCCGCCACGCCGGCACCGACGCCGCCCACCTCTATGGCGGCTTCCTCGCCCATCTCGCCGCTTGGTGCGAACTCAAGCACATCCCCTATCAGGGCGTTCCGGTCGGCACCATCAAGCGCCACGCCACCGGCAAGGGCAATGCCAGCAAGGACATGGTGATCGCCGCCATGAAGGTGCGCGGCTTCAATCCCGAGGACGACAACGAGGCCGACGCCCTGGCCATCCTGTCCTGGGCCATCGACACCGAAGGAGGTGTGCGATGAACTGGCACCCTCCCGGCTTCGGTGGCACCCGCCGTGATCCTGAGCAGGTCAAGCGGGACGGCTGGCAAGAGCGTGGCGTCCTGGTCATTGCCGAGGACGATCAGCGCCTCACCTGGCCCGAGCGTGAACTGATCCGCCAGTTGGGCGCCAAACTGTACGGCACGCGTCCTCAGCAGGAGACATCCCATGACTGAAATCAACTGGACGCCCTCCCTGGTCGAAGACCGCCTCGCCGAAGCCGCCGATACGCTCCGCCGCCTTCCCGAAACCAGAATCCAGGGACACGCCAGCACATGGCCGCCCTATGTGCAGGAATGTTTGGAACCCACCGAGGTGAAGCTACGCCGTCCGCCACCCTCGGCCGCCGCCATCACCCGTATGGACCATGCCTTGCCTTGGTTGCGCCAGCTTGATCCAATCGACACCAAGATCGTCTGGCTGCGGGCCACCAACGCACCATGGAAGGTGATTTGCTGGAAGGTCGGCATGACCCGTTCCTCCGTCCACCAGCACTGGCTGTTTGCCCTGTGCACCATCGCCTGGACGCTCAATGGCCGCCGCATTCCCCGCCACATCTCAAAGGTCGATCTGATCGCCCGGACCAAAGCGATGGAGGAAGAATTCGGAGGCCGTCCGAGGACAGTTTCCGAACAGACAAACGCCATGTCTGGGAGGTATATATGAAACCAGCCTCGCGATGGGCGGCGACGATCACTAAATGATCCGCCGCCTGGAGCGGGCGCAAGAATAGAACAAGTCAAGGCATACCGGAGAGAATTGGTTCCTCCCCGGCACCTTTCGCTATGCGGGGGGCATCAGCGCCGAACTTCGCTAGCGTCAGCCGAAAAATCTAGGTTTCCACTTAGGTTTCCAGTTTCCAGCCCAAAGGCGCGCTTGTCCAACGATAGCGCGCCTTTCACGTTTCCGGCTGGCTGGAAACCTGGGTGGAAACCACTGCCGGAAACCTGATCGGGTTTCCACCTGCAGGTTTCCAGTTTCCACCTGATCCAGGTTTCCACCGCCATGCAGCTTGTCCATCCCGAGCCGGGTATCCCGGCGCTCGGCTTGATGCCGCACGTCCAGGGGCTGGTTTACGGCTCGGTGTGCAGCGGAATTGAGGCGGCGACGGCGGCGTGGGAGCCGTTGGGCTGGCGAGCGGCGTTCTTCGCCGAGATCGAGCCGTTTCCTTCCACCGTGCTGGCGCACCGCTATCCCACCATCCCGAATCTCGGTGACATGACCGCCATCGACGGTTCGGCGTGGCGCGGGAAGATCGACGTGCTGGTGGGCGGGACGCCCTGCCAAGCCTTCTCGGTGGCGGGCTTACGCAAGTCGCTGGACGACGCCCGTGGCAACCTTGCTCTCAAATTCGTGGAACTCGCCGATGCCATCGACCCAGCTTGGATTGTTTGGGAGAACGTCCCCGGAGTCCTGTCCACCCGCGACAATGCCTTCGGATGCCTTCTGGGCGGACTGGCCGGAGAAGATGGTCCGCTCGTCCCTCCAGGGGGCAAATGGTCGGACGCTGGTGTTGTGCTTGGACCCACGCGCACAGTCGCGTGGCGGGTGCTCGACGCCCAATATTTCGGCCTGGCCCAACGACGCCGTCGTGTGTTCGTTGTCGCAGGTGCTGGAGACCGGGCAGATCCCGTCCAAGTACTTCTTGAGCGCCAAGGCCTGCGCCGGGATTCTCCGCCGAGCAGAGAAGCGGGGCAAGGCGCTGCCGGTTCGGCTGCATGCCGCGCTTATGGCGGCAACAATACCTCCGGCCCCATCGACGTCGCCACCGCTCTGAATGCCTGTGCGTCTGCCAGTGGCCGGATGGATTTCGAGAGCGAGACCTTCGTCGCCACAACCTTGCGGGCCCGCGACCTGTCCCGTGGCGTCGATAGCGACTGCACCGACACGCTGATCGCCCACACCTTGCGGGCCAAGGCAAACCTCGCCCATCGGCCCGACATCGACACCCTGGTTACCCATTCCCTGCGCGGCGAGGGCTTCGACGCCTCGGAAGACGGCACCGGACGCGGCACCCCGTTGGTGCCGGTGGCCATTCCCATTCAGGAGGCCGGTGCCCGCACCGGCATCAGCACCACCGACGTGCGGGCCGGAATCGGTGTCGGCAGTGATGGCGATCCGATGTTCACTTTGCAGGCGGGCAAGCAGCACGCCGTGGCGTTCAATCTGCGCGGCCGCGACGGTGGGGCGCAGGCCGAGATCGATGCCGACAACCTCGCCAGCCTGCGGGCGGCCAGCGGCGGCTCCAGCCGCAGCTATGTCGCCTTCGCCCAGAATCAGCGTGACGAGGTCCACTCCCTGACCGTGGCTGGTGCCTTGGCGGCGGAGCCGGGAACCAAACAGCAGACTTACGTGGCGTTTGATTGCAAGGCCGGCACCGGGTTCCAGACGATCAATGCCGATGGCGTCACTCCGACCCTGCGGGCCATGTCGGCTCAGGGCAGAGAGAATGGCGGCGGCCAATTGGCGATCCAGCACGACATGGCGGTGCGCCGCCTGACGCCCCGCGAATGTGAGCGGCTCCAGGGTTTCTCCGACGATTACACCCAGATCCTCTGGCGCAAGAAGGCTGCCGAGGACTGTCCCGACGGCCCTCGTTACCGGGCTCTGGGCAACTCCATGGCCGTGCCGGTGATGCGCTGGATCGGGCGCCGCATCCAGGCGGCAGGACAACGGCCATGACCCGCAATCCTTATCGCATCGACGGCCCCGCCCTGGTGTCGTTCTCGGGTGGGCGCACGTCCGGCTACATGCTGCGCCAGATCCTGGACGCCCATGATGGGCAACTGCCCGCCGACATCCATGTCGTGTTTTTCAATACGGGCAGGGAATTCGAGCAGACCCTGCGCTTCGTCCACGAATGCTCGGTGCGATGGTCGGTTCCGATCATCTGGCTGGAATACGATCCCGCCGAGCCGTTCGACACCGGAGTGGTGGGCTACAACAGCGCGGCCCGCGATGGGGAACCCTTCGAGAAGATCGTCAAGGTGCGGGGCTTCCTCCCCAACCCGACCATGCGGCTCTGCACCCATTACCTCAAGGTCAAGCGCGGTATCGCCTTCATGCGCGACATGCTGGGCTACGAGGAATGGGTCAACGTCGTCGGTCTGCGCCATGACGAGCCCCGCCGTGTCGCCCGCCAGAAGGCCATGAACGAAGCCGGCAAGGAGCGGTTCGAGACGGTGCTGCCGCTCGACGTAGCCAAGGTGACACGCCGCGACGTATCGGCGTTCTGGAAGCGCCAGCCCTTTGACCTCGGCTTGCCCGACAACAACGGCAAGACGCCTCTGGGCAACTGCGACCTCTGCTACATGAAGGGTGCCGCGACCATCAAGGGGATCATGCGGCTGTTCCCCGAGCGGGCCAGATGGTGGATCGACATGGAGCGCAACGCCCCGGCGCTCGGCACCCTGACCAAGCCGGAGATGGCGCTGTTTCGCGCCGACCGGCCCAGCTACCGCGAATTGCTCAATTTCGTCCGCCGCCAGCGGGATTTCGAGGGCGGTCCATCCGATGACTGCCTGCCCTGCGATTGTACGGACTGATCATGACCCATCCGCTTCCCGACACGGTCGAGGCTTGGCCCATCGACCGGCTGATCCCCTATGGCCGCAATGCGCGGACCCATTCGGACAGCCAGGTGGCCCAGATCGCCGCCAGCATGGTCGAGTTCGGCTGGACCAATCCCGTGCTGGCCGACAGCAAAGGCAACGTCATCGCCGGGCATGGCCGACTGGCCGCCGCCAAGTCCTTGGGTCTGGACACGGTGCCGGTGGTGATTCTCGATCATCTGACCGAGGCCCAGCGCCGCGCCTATATCCTGGCCGACAACAAGCTGGCCCTGAATGCTGGCTGGGACGACGAGACCCTGGCGGCGGAGCTGCACGCGCTGAATGCCGAGGGCTATGACCTTGATCTGATCGGCTTCTCGGAAGAGGAACTGGACGCCCTGATGGCTCCCCTTGATGACGAGGGCGACGGCCAGGGCGATGGCGACGAAGATGAGGTTCCCGAGCCGCCCGCCGACCCGGTGACGCGGTCGGGTGATCTGTGGATATTGGGCCAACACCGTCTGCTGTGCGGCGACAGCACCAGCGCCACCGACGTCGAGCGTCTGCTGGCCGGGGCCACGCCGCATCTGATGGTGACCGATCCGCCTTACGGGGTGGAGTACGACCCGGATTGGCGGAATCAGGCGGGCGTGTCCTCCACCTCGCGCACCGGCAAGGTGGCCCGCGCCGATTGGCGGGAAGCCTGGGCGTTGTTCCCCGGCGAGGTCGCCTATGTCTGGCATTCGGCCATCTACACCAGGACCGTCGCCGACAGCCTTGAGGCCAACGACTTCAAACTCCGCGCCCAGATCATCTGGTCGAAGCCCCGCTTCGTCCTGGGCCGGGGCGATTATCACTGGCAGCACGAACCTTGCTGGTATGCGGTGCGCAAGAGCGGCACCGGCCATTGGCAGGGAGCGCGGGATCAGGCCACCATTTGGGCCATCGGTAACAATGGTGATGAGGACGAAGCCACGGTCCACGGCACCCAGAAACCGGTGGAATGCATGCGCCGTCCGATCCTCAACAACAGCGCCGAGGGCGAGGCGGTTTATGAGCCGTTCGCCGGCAGCGGCACTACGGTGATCGCCGCCGAGACCACCGGCCGCATCTGCGTTGCCATGGAATTGAACCCGGCCTATGCCGACGTGATCGTCGACCGCTGGCAGAAGCTGACCGGCCAGAAGGCCGTGCTGGACGGCGATGGCCGGAGTTTCGAGGAAATCGCCGCCGGGAAGGTGGTTAGCGCCGGGTGATCCGGCGCAGGGAATGCTGGTACTTGGCGTCGGTCGGCTTCCAATTCAGCGGCTTGCAGCCGAGGCGCAGGTCGCGCTCCCAGAATTCCAGAACCTGATGATTGCTGTAGCCCTTGCCCCGGAAGTATTCGAAGTCGGCTTGGGACCACATCGGATGGGCCTTCAGGGCGGCGGTGGGACGGACGGTCAGGGCCATGATCACTTCGCCTTCTGGCCGGCGGTGTAGGCCGCTTCCAGGGCGGCTTTGATCCCCCAGACCGAAAGCTCGTGGAAATCCAACCGGTCGCTGTTGCGGGTGTCCAGGGTTTCGAGGTTCAGGATCTGGGTGGCGATCTCGGTCAGGGCTTGGTCTCGGGTCTGCATGGTGTTGGCCTCCGTTTTGGTGAAGCCAGTAACGCTCTGCTTTGGCTGCTTATCAAGCGGATTAATCCTTCAATTTCATGGTAGTAGCGTGATGCGCCAATCCCGCCGCATGTCCCTGGTCGAGGCCGCCGCCAACGTGGTGATCGGCTACGGCATCGCGGTCGCCACCCAGGTGGTGGTGTTCCCGCTGTTCGGTATTCACATCACCCTGGCCGATGATCTGACCATCGGCGGGATCTTCGCCCTGGTGTCCCTGCTGCGCGGATTCGTGCTGCGTCGGCTGTTCGAACGCCTATCATGGCCGGGACAGCGACAAAAATTCCGGTATCTGCAATGACCAATGAAATTCCCACCGGGCGTATCGCCGATCTGCTGAGACAGGCGCGCCGGATCGCCATCGAATACTACCAACTGACCGGCAAACCGCTGGGGATCACCGGCGAGGTTGGAGAATACGAGGCGGCACACCTTCTCGGCCTCGA
>VBWB01000011.1 GCA_006218045.1 Stygiobacter sp. | reverse complement strand
CGGTGCTCGACCTATGCCGCGAGCACCAAATGAGCAGCGCGACGTTCTACATCTATGGACGTCTCTCCTGTTGCAAGGATTTCCTCGAGCCGTTTCGACCGCATTTCCCAGGTTGCGAACATCTATCCGGCGTCACCGGAGATCGGTGCGCCCAAATGGGAATTCCGGATCGTGTCCCATGGATTGGTGTAACAGCGCAGTCGCCGTTTGATCTCCGGCGGGCTTGGCCGGTTTGATCAGGCCGCAGCGACGGGCGGCAGGCTGGTCAGCGGATCATCGCCCATGGTGGCGATGGTTTCCAGGGTCATGTAGCGGAATCTCTGGACGGCCCATTCGTCGTTCTGCTCCAAGAGGATGGCGCCAATCAGGCGTGTGATGGCGGCTTCGTTGGGGAAGATTCCGACCACCTCCGTCCTGCGCTTGATCTCGCCATTGAGCCGCTCGATGGGATTGGTCGAGTGCAGCTTGGTCCGGTGAGCCTGCGGGAAGTCCATGTAGGCCAGGACATCCATCTCGGCATCGTCCATCAACTCGGCCAGCTTGCGCGCCCTGGAGCGCAACTGGTCGGCCACTTGGCGCCATTGGGCATGGGCGGCGGTGGCGGTTTCCTGGGCGAAGGCGGTGCCGATGAAGGCGGAGACGACGCGGCGCCCCTGCTTGCCGGCATGGGCCAGGACGTTGCGCATGAAGTGGACGCGGCAGCGTTGCCAGATGGCGTTGAGCACCTTGTCGATGGCGGCCTTCAGCCCTTCGTGGGCGTCGGACACCACCAACTTGACGCCGCGCAAGCCCCGCCGGGCCAGCTTGCGCAGGAAGTCGGTCCAGAAGGTCTCGGCTTCGCTGGGGCCGATGGCCATGCCCAGCACCTCGCGCCGTCCGGCGGTGTTGGCGCCCACCGCGATGGTCACCGCCACACTGACGATGCGGCCGTCCTGACGGACCTTCACATAGGTGGCGTCCAGCCAGACATAGGGCCAGTCACCCTCCAGCGGGCGGTCGAGGAAGGTGGCGACCTTGCCGTCGATCTCGGCGCACAGGCGCGAGACCTGGCTCTTGGAAATGCCGGTCATGCCCATGGCCTTGACCAAATCATCGACCGAGCGGGTCGAGATGCCCTGGATATAGGCTTCCTGGATAACGGCGGTCAGCGCCTTCTCGGCCATGCGGCGCGGCTCCAGGAAGCACGGCAGATAGCTGCCTTTGCGAAGGCGGGGAATGCGCAGTCCCACCGTCCCGGCCCGCGTCTCCCAGTAGCCATTGCGGTGGGCAAGGCGCTGATCGGGATTGCGCTCGCCATGCCCGGCACCGGTCAGGGTTGCCACCTCCAGTTCCATCAGCCGCTCGGCGGCGAAACCGATCATCTCGCGCAGCAGGTCGGCATCGGCACTCTTTTCCAGCAGCCCGCGAAGGCTCATCATCTCATTGGTCATCGTCGCATCCTTTGGTTCGGTTGTCGGTCTCGCAACCAAACCCTACCGAAGATCGTCGATGACCACCCCGAGATTGGGGCCGCCTGGGGATGACGTCTCCGGGCGCTACGCGCCCTACGTCGTCATCCCCAGGCAAACACTGCTACACCACTCGGGGGGACGTGACCCAATTCCGCGTGGCGAGCCTCAACAAATGGTCGGCCTCGTCGGGCCGTTATAAAAGCCAGGTTCCTCGCTCACCGGATTATGCCGGTCGGTCACATTTCTTGGATTTCCGTGCAACTCTCATCCCAACCTCAAACGGCAGGTTGGTATTCCGCATCATTTCGCAGCATCGCCCATATGATACGAGCGTTTTTGTTGGCGACGGCGACGATCGCCCGATTGATCCCGCGACGCTCGCGCAGCGCGTTGACCCACCGACTGAACGGATCGGTTCGACGTGCCGCCACGCGAACGACAGCTCTTGCTCCGTGAACAAGCAAGGTTCGCAGATGTTGATCCCCGCGCTTGCTGATGCCCAACAGCATCTGTCGATTGCCGCTGGAATGCTGCCTTGGAACCAATCCCATCCATGCGGAGAGGTGTCTGCCGTTTTTGAACTCTTTGCCGTCGCCGACGGCGGCGATTACGGCGGTGGCTGTCTTTGGTCCGATGCCACAGATGACCGTCACCGATGAAGCGGGCATCGCCAGCGACGAAATCTCCATCGATCTGGATAACGCAGATTTCGCCATCGCCGCGCCGCGCAAGGGGGCAACCCTGCAATGCTGGTTGGGCTATGAAGATACTGGCCTGATCGACAAAGGCCTGTTCGTGGTGGACGAAATCGAGGTCAGCGGCCCGCCCCATACCCTGATCATCAAGGGCAAGGCGGCGGATATGCGCAAGCAGCTCAAGGAACAGAAGACACGGGGCTGGGACAGCATCACCATCAACGATCTGGTCAAGACCATTGCCCGCGAACACGGCTTAATTCCCGTTGTCGGTTCCGGGCTGGGCAGTGTCGCCATTCCCAACTTGGCGCAGACCAACGAAAGCGACATGAACCTGTTGACGCGGGTGGCGAAGACACATGACGCGGTGTCCAAGCCGGTTTCGGGCCGCCTGATCTTCGTCCCCAAGGGCGAGGCGAAAAGTGCCACCGGCAAGGCCATGCCGAGTATTTCGCTGGGACCGAATGATTTCGGCAATTACCGCGCCACCCAAGCCGAGCGGGGCAAATACGGCGCCGTGGTCGCGCAATGGCACAACCCGGCCACCGGTCAGCCGGAAAGCATCAAGGTGGGCCAGGGCGAAGGCCCGACCCACACCTTGCGTCACAAATACCCCGATGCCGGTCAGGCCCAGCGTGCGGCGACGGCCAAGATGGACGCGCTGGAACGTGGCGTGGGCACCTTCAGCGGCGACGTGGTGCCGGGCAGCCCCGGTATCGGCGCCGAAGGCAAATTGATCGTATCCGGCCTGGGCGACATCGCCAGCGGCGAATGGGTCATCACCCGCGCCGTGCATCGTCTGACCAAGGGCGGCGGCCTGACCACCAGCGTCGAGGCGGAAACGCCCAAGGATGCAGTCCTTCGCCGACGAACGTTGTGGCCGGTTGGGCGTGGTCTATCAGGCCAGCAACTTCCTTTACCTGGGAAGCCACCTGACCGGGTTTTACGAACTGGACGGGGAGACCTATCACGAGATGCTTTTGACCGCCCACAAGAAGGGCGGGCGGCGCGGCGAGCATCTCCGGGCCAACATTGACCGGGCGGAACACAAGAAGCTGAGGCAGTTCCGCTATCTGATCTTCCTCAGACCCGCCTACCGGCGGGATTTGAGGATGCGCCCCAAGCCCTATCCCAAGCCCTCGGGCGTGGACACCGGGCCGGCTCTTTGACATCGTGAACTCGGGGCCGGTGCGGAACCACCCACCGGCCCCATCCATCCCCCTGAACCGGGGCAGGCGACAGGCCAAAACTAACTGTCGTTTGGGCCAAAACTTTTCGCCGCGCTACATCTGGCGCGCTTACCCTGCGCTTACCCGGTTTGTCGGCTTTTCTTACGGGCTTAATTTGGTTGCGGGGGCAGGATTTGAACCTGCGACCTTCAGGTTATGAGTTCGTTTTTTTGCCTTTCTCCCGTCTTCGTGACAGTGCGAATACACCCTCCGCTTTACGATATACATTTGTTTTAATTGACTTTTTTCGATACCATCGCTACGATTTCATTGGATCGGAATCGCCTCCATTTCCCCCCGGATGATTCCGATTTGATTCCGAAGATTCCGGCGTTCGTGAGGTGTTCCTTGACCAAGATCACGAAACGTTCCGTCGATGCCACCACCCCCGGCGACAAAGAGTTCTTCCTCTGGGACGAGGAACTGAAGGGCTTCGGCCTGCGCGTCTATCCGTCCGGCCGCAAGATGTATCTCGCCCAGTTCCGGGCCGGAGGCCGGATCCGCCGGGTCAATATCGGCCTGCATGGCGCCCTCACCCCCGACGCCGCCCGGACAGAGGCCATGAAGCACCTCTCCGAAGTCCGCCTCGGCGGCGACCCCGCCGGCGAACGGGACCGGCGCAAGGCTTCGCCGACCATGAAGGAATTCGGCCAGCGTTTCCTCGACGAGCATGTGGCGGCGCATTGCAAGCCGTCCACCCAGGGCGAATACAAGCGCTCGGTGGAACTGTTCATCAACCCGAAGCTCGGCTCCCACCGCATCATCGATGTGACCCGCGCCGACGTGGTCGAACTGCACCAGTCGATGAAGGCGACGCCCTATCAGGCCAACCGGACGCTGGGCGTGCTCTCGATCATGTTCACCGTCGCCCATACCTGGGGCGTGCGCACCGATGGCGTGAATCCTTGCTGGAAAGTGAAGCGCTACAAGGAGGTGAAGCGGGAACGCTATCTGACCTCGGACGAACTCGCCCGCCTCGGTAAGGTGCTGCGGGAATCCAACTCGGAACCAGAGGCGGTCAACTGCATCCGGCTTCTCCTTCTGACGGGGTGCCGGCTCAGCGAAATCCAGACGCTGAAATGGGAGCATGTCGATTTCGATGCCGGCCTGCTGCGGCTGCCGGAGTCCAAAACCGGGGCCAAGCTGGTGGCGATCGGCCAAGCCGCGATCAACGTGCTCAAGGCCATCCCCAGGATCGAGGGCAATTCCTACGTCATCACCGGCCAGATCGAAGGCCAGCATCTGACCGACATGCAACGGCCCTGGCGCCGGTTGCGCAAGCGGGCCGGCCTGGACGGCCTGCGCATCCACGATCTGCGCCATTCTTTCGCCTCCGATGCTTTGCAACTCGGCGAGGATCTGCCGATGATCGGCAAGCTGCTGGGGCACACGCAGGTGCAGACCACCGCGCGCTATGCCCACCTCAAGACGGACCCGATCCGTACCGCTGCCGACAAGGTGGCCGGCGCCATCGCCCACGCCCTCGCCCAACCGGTCAAACAGGGTGCCGCATAAGTCCACCGCCCCAGCATTTTCCCGGAAATCGGGCCCAAGCTATGCTTATAGACAATGTTGGCGGGAGCATCTGATCAGTTCGGCTTCCTCAACAAATCCCCGGGTTCCATGCCCAGGGCATCGGCGATATGACCGAGAACGGTGACACTCACGGACACGGTGGCGCGCTCGATGGCACCGACATAGCGGGCACTCAGCCCCGCCCGTTCGGCCAACTCTTCCTGCGTCAGTTTCTTGTCATGACGTGCCCGACGCAGGTTGATCGCCATGACCTCCTTGAGGTCCATGGATAGATGGGAACCAAAATAGGAACCATCATTCCAGGAACGATCATTCCGATTCGCCCAATGATGTGATATTCATGATGCCAGCGAACCGCAGCAGGCTTGGCGCGAATGCCACGCGCATAGCCTGGATGGCGAGGAACCTGGCCGATGAAACCCGAGAACGATTCCCTTGTCGAACCGCTCTTCCCCTCCAGCCCGGAAGCCGGGCGTCCCTTATCGCTGCGGAGACGCAATCGCTCCGCCACGCGGGACGGCCCCGATCCGGTCGATGTACATGTGGGCGCCCGCATTCGGCTGCGACGCACCCTGCTGGGGCTGAGTCAGGGTGAACTTGGCAACGCGCTGGGCCTGACCTTCCAGCAGGTCCAGAAATACGAGCGCGGCGCCAACCGCGTGGCGGCCTCGACCCTATACCGCGTGGCCGGCGCCCTCGACGTGCCGGTATCCTTCTTCTTCGACGACCTGCCGGACGATCTGGGCCATGCCCTTTCCGGCAATGGCGACGACGCCTTGTCCCGCCGTGAAAGCCTGGAACTCCTGCGGAGTTATTACACCCTCCCCGATCCCGTCAGGAAACAGGTCTACGACTTGGTCAAATCCTTGCGGCAGGTAAACGGCGACGGATGATCGGCCAACCGCTTGTCGGTTCTGCGGCCTCGTTCAGGATTAGCCCGGCGTCTTGCGTTATCCCCGAGAGGAAGAGGGTGGAGGGGATTTCCGTGACGGGGAAAGGGCTGGGAGAGAGGCTCCCGGCGCCCGCCATGGAGACGAATCATGACCCAGGTTCAGATTCTGGACGCCGCTCGCGATTTCTCGGGCGGCTACAAGGTGGATGCGAGCCGTGGAGGCCGGAACGACCGCGTGTCCTCGGAATGGTTTTCGCGCCCGGCGGACGAGCGTTACCTGTCGCTGTCGGACCTTTATGCCTCCGTGCGCGGCCGCACCGAACGCAGCCGGACACGGACGGTGGAAAGCGCGGCAATCCGGGTGGAAGCCAGCCGCGACAATGCCGAACGTTTGACGCTGGCGTTGCCCGGCGCGGATACTCCGGTGGCGCCGACGCACTGGTCTTTCGGCCAACTCGCCAGCTTGGTCGGCGCCCCCGCGTCCTACCTGCGCCAACTCCCCGCCCCGCTCGCCGGCATTAACCTGCAATACGGCCTGAGTTCGCACCGGGCCGAACAGGTCAAGACCCTGGAGATCGATGACGGCCGTGTCGAGCTGCGCGCGGTCACCGGCCCGGATTATGGCCGCATCTTCGACCACGAACTGGTGGAGGCGGTGCAGCGTATCGCCGGTAACGGCACCGGCGATACGCGCTGGAAGGTGCCGGGCGTGCTCGACTGGTCGACCGGCATTTATAATCCGCGCATCGACATCACCCGGGACACCACCACCCTCTACGCCTCGGATCGTGACGTTTTCCTGTTCCTGGTCGATGACCTCAACCCGATCGAGGCGGGCCGATTGCCGGACGGTTCGCCCGACCTCTACTTCCGGGGATTCTATTGCTGGAATTCCGAGGTCGGCGCCAAGACGCTGGGCATCGCCAGCTTCTATCTCCGCGCCGTGTGCCAGAACCGCAATTTATGGGGCGTCGAGGATTTCCAGGAAATCACCATCCGCCATTCCAAATACGCCGCCTCGCGTTTCGCCCATGAAGCCGCCCCGGCCCTGACCCGCTTCGCCGATTCCTCGCCCATGCCGTTCGTCAACGGCATCAAGGCCGCGCGGGAGAAGATCGTCGCCCACAGCGACGAAGACCGCGACGAGTTCCTGCGCAAGCGGGGGTTCTCCAAGGCGGAAACCGCCAAGATCATCGAGACGGTGCTGATCGAGGAAGGCCGCAAACCGGAAAGCGTGTTCGATTTCGTACAGGGGATCACCGCCATCGCCCGCGACAAACCCCATCAGGATGCCCGCCTTGATCTGGAAGCCCGAGCCAAGAAGCTGCTCGACCGCGCGGCCTGACGTCCTTGAAGCCGGAGATACGGGTTTCCGTATTTCCGGCTTCATCCCCTCGACAATGTTTTCCCATCGGCCCAATGTATGCTATTGTCATACAGGCATGAAAGGAGTTCCCCGATGGTCAATCTCGCGCCGGTCAGTGTCCGGATTTCGCAGCAGGAGCGTGCGCTTCTCGAAGCCGCCGCCGAACAATCCCGCACCAATTTGAGCGACTTCATCCGCCGCAAGGCGGTGGAGGCCGCCGAGATCGAACTCGTCCAGCAGAACCGCGTGATCATCCCCGCAGCCGATTGGGAGAAGTTCGAGGCCTGGGCCGACAGCCCGGCGAAGGAGGTTCCTGCCCTCGGCGAGCTTGCCATGGCCACTCCGCCATGGCGCGACTGAGTCCGCCCCGTCCGCTCGACGGAACGGACGACCGGGAAGCCTTTGACTGCGGCCGGGACTCGATGAACCAGTGGTTCCGGCGGAATGCCTGGCGCAATCAGCAGCTCGGCATCTCCCGCACCACGGTGCTGTGCGACACGGAAACCGGCGCCATCACCGGCTACGTCACCTTGAGCACGGGACAAATCGAGCGGGAATTCCTGCCCAAGGCGGCGCAGCGCAATACGCCGGACACCGTCCCGATCTTCCTGCTCGGCCAGCTTGCCGTCGACCGGCGGTTCCAGCGGACGGGCGTGGCCCGGTCATTGCTGTTCTATGCCCTGAAGACGTCGGTTCTGGTGTCCAGGCAAGTCGGCAGCTTCGGTGTTCTCACCCATCCCCTTGATGAAGAGGCGCGAGGGTTCTATCGCCGCTTCGGCTTCGAGGATCTGCCTGGTGATCCCAAGCGAAGCATGATCGTCCGCATCAAGGACCTTGAACGCAACGGGTTCGCGGCGAACTGACTGACATCCCACCCTGCCGATCATCGGGCTTCCGGTTCCGCGTTAAACCGCTTTTCAGGATTTGCGGTTCCGCGTCTTTCCGGGTCCGTGCGATCCCGGCTTTGCGTTTCCGTGGTTTTCTGGGTCTACGGCGTCGCCCCCGAGAGGCAGAGGGCGGCGCTTCGCTTCGTGACGGGTTCGGAGGTCAGGGAAGAGGTTCCCGGCCGCCCGTCCGGAGTAAGCGACATGGTACAGAAGATCACGCTTTCGCCCTCGCGCGACATCCCCTTCAACAAACTGGTGCTCAGCCAGTCCAACGTCCGGCACGTCAAGGCCGGCGTCTCGATCGAGCAACTGGCCGAGGACATCGCGCGGCGCGGCCTGTTGCAAGGCCTCAGCGTCCGGGCGGTCACCGACGCCGATGGAATGGAAACCGGCATGTACGAGATTCCCGCCGGTGGCCGGCGCTACCGGGCGCTGGAACTGCTGGTCAAGCAGAAGCGCCTGGCCAAGACCGCACCGGTGCCCTGCGTCGTGCGCGAAGGCGGCATCCCCGAGGAGGACTCGCTGGCCGAGAACATCCAGCGCGCGCCGCTGCATCCGCTCGACCAGTTCCGGGCCTTCCTGGCGCTGAAGGAGAAAGGGCAGTCCGAGGAGGAGATCGCCGCCGCCTTCTTCGTCTCGGTCAACGTCGTCAAGCAGCGACTGAAGCTCGCCTCGGTCTCTCCCCGCCTGCTCGACATCTATGCCGAGGACGGCTTGTCCCTGGACCAGCTCATGGCCTTCACGGTGTCCGGCGACCACGAGCGCCAGGAACAGGTGTTCGAGCGGCTGTACCAGTCCTACGACAAGCAGCCCCACACCATCCGCCGCATGCTGACCGAAGGTTCGGTGCGCGCGTCCGACAAGCGGGTACGGTTCATCGGCATCGAATCTTACGTCGCCGCCGGCGGCACGGTGATGCGCGACCTGTTCCAGGGCGACGACGGCGGCTGGCTGCAAGACGTGTCCCTGGTCGAGCGCATGGTCGCCGACAGGCTGAAAGCCGAAGCGGAAGGGATCGCCGCCGAGGGCTGGAAATGGATCGAGGTGGCGCCCGACTTCCCCTACGGCCACACCTTCGGTCTGCGCCAACTGCGCGGCGAGGCAATGGCGATGACGGCCGAGGAAGAAGCGGCCCGCGACGCACTCCAGGCCGAGTACGAGAACTTGTCGGCGCAGTACGACAGCGCCGAGGAATTGCCCGAAGCCGTCGATGAACGCTTCGGCGAACTGGAGACGGCACTGGCGGCGTTCGAGAACCGGCCTGTCGCCTTCGACCCGGCCGAAATCGCCCGCGCCGGCGCCTTCGTCAGCATCGCCCAGGACGGCACCTTGCGTGTCGAGCGCGGCTATGTCCGCCCCGAGGACGAATTGCCGGTCGAACAGGAACCGACCGCAGTGGAGCGCAGCATGGCGGCGGGTGTCGAGGGCATGGACACCGTCAGTGCCGAAGCCTACGCTCCCATGCCGGAGTCCGAGGAAGAAGACGGCCTGACGCCGATCTCCGACCGGCTGATGAGCGAGCTGACCGCGCATCGCACGCTGGGTCTGCGCCAGGCGCTGGGCGAGCATCCGGACGTCGCCTTCCTGGCCGCACTGCACGCGCTCGCCCTGAAGGTGTTCTACCACTACGGTTCCGACTCTTGCCTGGAACTGGAACTGAAGAGCGTCGCCTTCGGCAACCAGGCGCCGGGCCTCAACGACAGTGCCGTCGCCGAGGCGATCCGCACCCGCCATGACGGCTGGGCGCAGCTTCTGCCGAAGGAGCCGGACGACCTATGGGATACTCTCCGGGGCTGGGATTCCGACAGCCGTTCGGCGCTGTTCGCCCATGTCATCAGCCTGTCGGTCAACGCGGTCAACGAGACATGGAACCGTCGCCCCCGTGCACTCGCCCATGCCGACCGGCTGGCCCAAGCGGTCGGGCTCGACATGGCGGCGGCCGGCTGGCGGCCGACCGTGGACACCTTCCTCGGCCGCGTCACCAAGGCCCGCATCCTCCAATCCGTGGCGGAAGCCAAGGGGCAGCGGGCCGCCGACCGCATCGAGCACCTCAAGAAGGGCGACATGGCCGCCGAGGCGGAGACTCTGCTCGCCGACACCGGCTGGCTGCCCGAGCCGTTGCGCACGCCGAACCCCATCACCGAACAGGTCACGGAAAACGATGGCGACACGGGCAAAACCGACGGAACCTCCAGTCCCGTCGCGGCCGAATAGCCCGCCCGAACCTATCCTCTGGCCCGTCAGCAACGGCGGGCCTTTCTTTTTGAAGAAGGCGCATCATGTCGGGAAAACCGCATGACTTGGCCCGCCGTCTCGGCCGCCATGCCGAGGCGGTGTGCCGCCGCTACCTCTCCGCCGGCCATCGCGAGGGCCGCTACTGGCTGGTCGGCGACATCCTCAACACCCCGGGCCGCTCGCTGTTCGTGCGATTGTACGATTCCCCGAAGGGGCCGGCGGGCAAATGGACCGACGCCGCCACCGGCGAGCATGGCGACCTGCTCGACGTCATCCGCCACTCCTGTGGCCTGGCCGGCTTCAAGGACACCGCCGACGAAGCCCGGTCGTTCCTCAGCCTGCCGCACGAGGAACCGGCACCGAAGCACCGGGCGCCACCGGCATCCTCCGGATCGCGCGAAGCGGCCCGGCGGCTGTTCGCCATGTCCCGGCCGATTACCGGCACAATCGTGGAGACGTATTTACGGAACCGCGGCATCCCGGCTTTGCCCGGAACCGGAACCCTGCGTTTCCATCCCCGCTGCTATTACCGGCCAGACGAGCACGGCCCGACCGAGACCCGGCCGGCGATGATCGCCGCCGTCACCGATCTCGACGGTCATCTGACCGGAGCGCACCGCACCTGGCTGGCCCTCGACGGCTGCGGCAAGGCACCGGTCGGCACGCCACGACGGGCCATGGGCGACCTGCTCGGCCATGCCGTCCGCTTCGGTGTGGCCGATGACGTCCTGGCGGCGGGCGAAGGGATCGAGACCATGCTGTCGCTGCGCATGGCCCTGCCCCGCCTGGCCGCCGTTGCAGCCCTTTCCTCCGCCCTCCTCGCTGCCCTGCTGTTCGGGCCGAACCTGCGCCGGCTCTACATCGCCCGCGATGCCGACCCGGCCGGCGACACGGCCAGGGACATCCTGGTCGAGCGGGCGATGGCGGCCGGAATCGAGGCGATCCCCCTGTCGCCGATTCTGGGGGACTTCAACGACGATCTGCGCCGCTTCGGTCTCGATACCCTCCGCGCCGCCCTGCGGGTGCAGATCGCCCCGGACGACGTCACCCGCTTCATGGAGATATCGCCGTAGCCGGTGTGGACAGAGGCGCACCCTATGGTTCCGGCCCCTTCGGCCCGGCGCTTCCCCGGGATTGCCGGAGGGGGCCGCGCCACGGCCTTCAAGAGGGCGATCGGGCCGCAAGCATCCCGGCCCGGCAATGGCGGTGTCCGGGTCTTTTCCGCCGGCGGCTGCGCCGCCTTTGCAGCGCGAAGCAAAAGACCCGGCCTCCGCCATCCTCCGCGCTGCTACGGCCCTGCGCTTCGCTGCGGGTGCCGGGCCCGACCGCCCGCGGCTGATCCGTCGCCATGAAGGCCGCGACAGACGCGGCCGATCCGACGAAGGAAAACGCCATGTCCACCGACACCGATCCGGAACCCCGGCACGCCGCCTCCACGACCGCCCATATCCTCGCCGAACTCCAGCTTTACGGCCACCGCCCCTTCCAGGACGAACCCGATCCCCGGCCGCTACCCGACGGCACCGCCATCGCCGGAGCCGTCGCCGACATCTTCGACGCCCTGGTCGCCACCCTGGGCGACACCCGCCTCGAACCCGACCTGGAGGATCTCCTGTGGTCGGCCGTCAACCTGTTCCACCGTGCCGCCGCCCGGGTCGAGCGCCAGCTCGACGACAACGAGCAAGCCCAGCACCGTTCGCAGAAGGAGCAGGACGGCAGCGAAGTGAAGTCGGTCGAATTGGAGCGCCTGACCGCCGAAGGCCAGACCCTGATCGAGCGCCGCGACAGCATGGAACTGTTCCGCGACCTCGCCGCCGAGCAGTTCGAGCGCCACACCGGTTCCTCCTGGCGGCCGCACGCCGGGTCGATGGTCAGCCACCGCACCTTGACCGCCGCGATGATCGACAGCCGCGACTTCCTTGCCGCCAAAAAACGGGCCGACACCGAGATCATGCTGCCGCCCGGCCCCAAGGTCGCCGTCACGGGCGGACTCGACTTCAACGACCACCGGCTGATCTGGGCCAAGCTCGATCAGGTCCGCGCCAAGCACCCCGACATGGTGCTGCTGCACGGCGGCAGCCCGAAGGGCGCCGAACGCATCGCCGCCGCCTGGGCCGACAGCCGCAAGGTCCCGCAGATCGCCTTCCGCCCCGACTGGGCGCGGCACGCCAAGGCGGCCCCGTTCAAGCGCAACGACGCCATCCTGGCCGTCCTGCCGGTGGGCGTCATCGTCTTCCCCGGCAACGGCATCCAGGACAATCTCGCCGACAAGGCCCGGGCGCTGGGCATCCCGGTCTGGCGGTTCGGCCTTGGCGGCGCGTGAGCGCCGCCACGACCTTTCATCCTGTTCTTAATGCTCTTGTCCAGACACAACCGGCAGCCTATAAATAGAAACCATGTGGTCGTTAGCGCAACAATGTGACCTTTCCCGACAACCGGCAACATGTCCGGTCATGGTCTATTTGCGTTAACATTTCCTCCATCCCGCCCAAATCCTGTCGCCTTCTTCGAGGGCTTGCCATGGCTGGTGGGTTTGGTGATTGACCACAGGGAACAATCCAATGCCCGACAATTACGATCCTGCCGAGATGATGCGCCGGGCGAAAGCCGCCCTACATGTATCGGCGCCGAGTGACAGTCTGCACCAGATCGTCAGCCGAGATCCGGAAGCATTTCTCCATATCCGACTGCTTTACGCCACCGACAACGGGAACGCGATCGAAGTTCCCCTTCCGAAAAACGATCCTGAGATCGCTATCACCGGTATTTTCTGCGGGCCACGCTTCCTGGTCTATTCCGAGGCGGCCGAACAGGGCATGCGGCAAGGAACCTATTACTACAGAGTCAAAGCCCGCACTCTGGTCGATACGAATTTCCTGTCGGATCTGCCGAACTTCTATGAGGGGCATCCAACGAAGAGCACGGTGGCGATAGCAAAGACATTGAAATTCATCGAGACCAGCCTTGGGCGTGGTTTCGACTGGTCGTTCCCCCTTCTGGAAAACCTGCGGGAAGTGGCACGCGGGGGAAACCCGTTCCCGTACAGAAAGGTGGCAGCCGCGAAATTCTTCGACGAAACCGGTAGATCCACGCCCCGCCTGGAGGGGTTCTCAAACGACGATCCGCAGCTCTCGGCCTATTTCCGGGAAGCCGAAAAGTCTTGGGCAGCCGTGCTGGCCGATCCCGGCTCTTGGGAGATGGTGGGCAGGCGGGACTGGGTATATTGCGTGCTCTTGAAATCAATGACTGAGCGTTGGGCAGGTTCCAGCGTCAAGGATGGCCTTCGCAATATCGTCCAGTTCTGCTTGGACAAACTCGACCTTCTGCCCCTGAAAGAGCTCTATTTCGCCTGGAAGATCCTTCAGCCCGACAGCCACCTTGCCATTCTGAACGAAACCGAATTCAAAACGCCGACCAGCAAGAGCTTGCGGCGTATTTCGGCTCTGGCCTGGGATTTGTTTCTGTTTCGTTGGCTTGAAACCCAACTGACGGACACGGCGGGCACGGATTTCCATTTGCCACTGGTGACCAGCCTGGATGCCGACCTGATGTCTGCCATCAGGGCCTGTCCTCTTCGCGCCGTATTGATCGATGATCGTGCGCGGCGCGTTGAAGCCATCTTCGATGATGCCCGCGAATTCCATGAGATTCTGGATGGTGCCCTCACCCCGGAACAGAGGGACAAAGCCTTCGATCCACGCCGGAAAGTCGGCCGTCTGGCGTTTCAGCCCACATCCGTAGGTGCGGCGATTCATCAGTTGGAAAAAGAGATTGAGAAGAAGGCGCAAAGAGCGAAGTAGCTGATTCGAGCGAGAGGCCGAAAGGTGGCCTCGTAACGCTTGGGTTCGGCGGAAAGGCTCGAAGCGGCACAATCGAGCCGAAAACGCTTAACGACGTGCCTGAAATGTTCTACCATCACAGCATGCCTAAAACCATTACCTCAAACCAACTTCTGGGTGAGATCGGCGAGACGGCCGTTCGTCTGCGATTTCTCAACATGGGCTTCCAATTTGATGGTCGCTCACGGTTGGAAGCTGGAATAGACGGAATCGCGGAGGTAATGGACAACGGGAAGCCGCTCGCCCGCATGATCGCGGTTCAGGTCAAAGCGACAGAATCGGGACGCTACTCGTCAGAAGACGATATTGGGTTCACCTATTTGCTTCGTCAGGCTGACTTGGCCTACTGGCAGGGGTCAAATCTCCCGATTATTATCGTCCTCTACCGGAAATCCGATGAGACGATTTATTGGAAGCCAGTAGACCTCGACCCAAATCGAGAGGACCGAAAGCTCCATTTCGACAAAAAGAATGACATCTTGGACGCCGACGCAGTGGATCGTCTCGCCGCGCTGACAGTACCCAAGACCGGCTTTGGCTACTACGTTCCGCCGCTGGGAGGCGGGGAAGATGCGCTGGTAAACATACTTCCCTTGACGTTGCCGACGGAAATGTTCGTTTCCTCAACGCCCTACACGTCCAAACAGGCTGCGGCAATCCTTCTGGGCGCTGACGAGCCTGCACGTTTCGACTGGGTTATCAAGGGCGGGAGGTTCTGGTCATTTGCAAACCCCCGTGGAAATGCCTGTCATCGGATTGTCGACCTCGATCAAGTTGAAGGCATCGACACTACTTACTTGGCTTTCCACGAAGACCACGACGAACAAAATACCTTCGCCTACCTCCTTAAGAGTGCTTTCGGACATCAGGTTCGCGCTGACCTCGGTTGGAACAAGGTTGGCAAGTTATTTTACTTCAGAGCAAAGACTGAAAACACAACGCGGACCTTTGCGTACGAAGCTTCAAAAAAGAAAACATCCACAGAAGTTGTTAACATGTCGGTCAGCAAGGGTGACTCGGCCAGAGTGGAATTCGTCCGACACCACGCCTTTCAACCTCGTTTTGAACGATTGTTCGACCAATGGTACTTGGTGATTAACCCTACTTATTATTTCACAACGAACGGTTTCATTCCCCACTCATATCCTGGGGCGCTTCTGGCGGGCAAAAAGCGGCTTGATAACAGCGCCTCTCTACGTGGCCAAGTCATCATGTGGCATCGCTTTCTCACGCAGCCGGAGCGGGATGCGAAGAGCCTATTCGCAGAAGCTTCATCCGAACCTTGCCTGAAATTCGGTGAACCGCCGACCATTGCGCTCGCGACGCGAGTGCCGGAGGATGTCTGGGGTTCGCCGAAGAAGGCGACGACCGAACCCGAGAGCAAGCAGGAGCGGCTGTTCGGATGAAATTCGAGACCAAAATCTTCGAAGAGCCGCACCTCGAATTCGGGGACAAGCACCATCACCCCGATCCGCGACTGGGCCTTTTTGAAGCAGGGCCTCTACAGACTCCGACCGGAGATGTAGTGAACATTGCCGTGGTCGGCAGTGCGAAAACCGTTGAAGACACCAAGAGATTCTTCACCGAAGCCGCCGCAGGTTTTCAGGGCAAAGGTGAGAAACATCCAAATCTGCACCCCGACTTCCCCGGCCTCGGCAACCAGAACCCCTTCCGCTGTAGATTCGATATTCCGGATGGCTCAACCGCTGCCATCTCACAGACTAAGATCGACAAGATCAGGAAGGAGCCACACCACGCCAAGGCCGTCGAAATGGCGGTCGATGAGATCCTTCAAGAGCTCCAAACCCTTGATGAGAGCCGGCATCGGCCTGACGTCGCCATCGTGGCGCTACCCATCAGCCTGATCGAACGTGTTTGGAATGCAAAGGTTGATGCCAGTGCCACCGTCGAGAAGGATGACAGCGGCGGATCAGATGCCCCCGATTTCCGTGGCATGCTCAAGGCAAAAGCCATGGGCCTGAGCTTCCCCATCCAGCTCGCATGGGAGGATGTGTTCGACGAGAAGGCCAGCATCCCGCGGAAAATCAAGGAAAGCAGCTCGCGGAAAATTCAGGACCAAGCTGACCGGACATGGAACCTGTTTACGACCCTCTATTACAAGGGAACAGGCCGAATTCCATGGCGGAAGATGCCGCAGGATGGCGAATTTACAGCCTGCTACATCGGAATCAGCTTCTATCGCGAAGTCGGTGGACAGCAACTATTCACCAGTGCCGCCCAGATGTTCGACGAAAGGGGGCGCGGGTTCATTCTCAAGGGAAAGCGTGCCCAGACCGAAAGCCGTGGCCGTCATCCCTACATGACGCAAGACGATGCACATCAACTGATCGCCGATGCGTTGAGCGCCTACAAAGGCCATCACAAGAACTACCCTGCACGCGTAATTGTTCTGAAAACATCGCAATTCCGCGAAGAAGAGGCGGAGGGCATTTTCGAGACCCTCAACGAGGCAGGGACAGAACTTCGTGACCTTGTCTGGGTGCAGGAATCATACTCTGTCAAGGTTTTGAGGGATGGTAACTACCCCGTGATGCGAGGCACTTTTGTCGAGCTTGATGGAAAGGGACTGCTTTATACGAATGGAAGCATGCCGTATTACGGAACCTATCCTGGCCTCTATGATCCCAAGCCCCTTTTGTTGTGCCCTTACAAGGGCAGCGACAGCACAATTGCCCAGATCGCCAGCGAGGTGCTGGCACTGACCAAGATCAACTGGAACTCCACCCAGATGAACCAAAAGCTGCCGATCCCGATCAGGGCGGCGCGGGCCGTCGGCGAGGTGCTGAAATACACCACGGATCAAAAAGTCAGTTCAGATTACGCCCGCTATATCTGAAATACTCGCGATCGCTCGCACACATCCGACGCCCAAAGCGAACCGTCCGCTCCCGGCCATTACCGAAATTAAGGAGGCTACATCCGTCAGCCTTCCCCATTCAGCGCCACCCCACCAAGACCCAGCTCGATCCGTTTCTTCTTCGACAGCCCCTGCGCGACGATGGCATGCGACCGGCGGATATAGTCCCGCAGATCGCCATCGGACAGACCGGGCTGGGCGTAATGCTGAATCCATTTCAGGCCGCGTGACGCCAGGTATGGCGCCGGACGCAGGCCCGGCTGCTCCTTGAGTATCTCGTAGGACAGGTCGCTGACCTTGAAGACGAAGCTCGGTTCACCGCCGTCCCAGCCGCCGATGGCGAAGACCTTGCCGCCGACTTTCCAGACGTCGGCGCCGCCCCACTGGACCACATGGGTGGTGGCGGGAAGCGCCCGGCAGAACGCGTTGAATTCCTCGTAGATCATCCGTTCCGTCCAAATTGCAGCCGCCGGCACCCCTCGGCTATATTATGCCTCGCGCCGTGGTGGTGGAGGAAGGCGCTGCCGTTGGATTTCATCTTACGGAGGCACCGCCATGTTCCTTCTCGGCCCCCTCATGGTCCTGTCCGCCATCGGATTCTTCTGCTGGCTGCTGTTCACCCTGGCCGTCTTCGCCCTGCCGTCTATGCCGGCATCTGGGCATATCATACCGGCGCCGGTGCCTTGGGTGCCATCGCCATCGGATTCGTTGCCGCCGGAGCGACGTTCGGCATCGGGCAATTGCTCCTGGCCTTCGTGCCGTGGGCCTGGGCACGCCTGTTGATCGTCACCGTCTATGCCGCCCCGGCAGCCGTGGCGGGCTACAGTGCCACCCACGGCATCGCCCAGATGTCCATGCCCTCCCCGGTCTGGCAGACGGTCTTCGCCGTCGTCGGCGCGGTCGCGGTCGGCATCACCGCCGTGGTGCGGATCAGCGGCATGGCGCCACCGCCCGGACAGCCGGGCAGGACATAGCTCGGGCATCTCCTTCGCCACCACCCTGAAAGCGGGGCCAGCGACGCTTTTTCCCATCCATTTTCTTACCGCCGACCACCGGCATGGGGCACGGCGAAGCGATGGCAGCATGTCGCGCAAGGCCCGGCGAGAAGTGGTCTATTTCGGTCGGAATCGTCCTGGCGTCACCACGGTCCCGATACCACCGACGATACCGCAGCGTGGGGAAACACCCCTCCGGTCGAAGCATGGCAAACCGTGCCGACGTCCAGCCTGGACAGGGGAACGAGGATCGCCGGGCTTTGCCGCTTCCCCCTCCGGTCGCGACGGGTCGCCAGCATCTCCATGAGCGCTTCTGTCCTTTCGAGCGCCCCATACGGCCTCTCCGATGGGTGGATCTGGCCCAAGGCCGGCTGACGCCTCGACCGCCTATGGCGCAACCGTGCCGTTGAAACTTTCTTCCCCTGGGCTCCCGCCCATTCCTCGCGAGGCAAGAAAGTCCCCCCGCCGCCGTCCTCCGCGGTGCTCCGGCCCCGATGGGGTGCGCCGGCGATCGCCTTGGGCCGGGCGATCACCATCGAGGCCGCAAGGGTGCGGGCTCAGCAACAGAGATCAAGGAGACATCATCATGGCGACCATCGGCACCTTCAAGAAGTCCGGCAACGACTATACCGGCGAAATCGTCACCCTCAGCGTCCAGGCCAAGAACGTCCGCATCCTCCCCGATGCCCGCGCCGCCGGCGAGAACGCCCCCAGCCACCGCATCTTCATCGGCCGCGTCGAGATCGGCGCCGCCTGGTCCAAGCGCTCCAACGAGGGCCGCGACTATCTGGGCCTCAAGCTGGACGACCCGAGCTTCAACGCTCCGATCTACGCCAACCTGGTCACCGACGAGGAAGGCGACGGCTTCAGCCTCATCTGGTCCCGCCCCCAGGGCCGCCGCAACGGCGAGTGATGCCTCCGATGAAGCCCTGCCCGGCCGGTCCGGGCGGGGGCCTTCCGCCAAGACCATCACGGAGCGGAATTCCGCATCGCCATCGGCCACCCGGCGCCGATAACGGATTCGGCTGTTTTGATTGTCCGCAGGTCCCCCACCCCAACCCCTCCCCCAGGGGAGGGGCGCGATGCCGCCGCAGGCGTCATCACGAAAAACACCCCCGTCTGCTCAGATCGTCCCAGGGTGCCATGCGGAGTCATGACGCCTCAAGGTCGTGCGGCCCCTCCAATTTTGTTTCCGCTGCCCTGCAACAAAATCGGCTCCTCCGCGCACCGGCTGTGCCGGTCGCCAGGGCGAACCTTGACCCGTCCCGATCCCGCATGGCGGCAGGCGCTATCTTTCACTTCCGTCGAGGAGATGACGATGACGCTCGAACAGCATATCGAGGAACTGCGCGCCGAACTCCAGAACTGCATCAGCCGCAAGGAACGGCACCAGATCGAACGCGACATCGAGGCGGCCCGCGACGAACTCGCCCGCCGTCCCGCCGGGGAGCCGCGATAGCGGCCCCGGCCGCCCGTGGCCGTTGATCCGACGCTGTCGATGCTGTAATATACAGCAATTACAGCATTTGCAGGAACACACCATGCCGAACACCCCCGGCACCTATTCCACCAGCGACCTGTCGCGCAAGTCCGGCGACATCATCGCCGAGGCCCTGCGCCACCCCGTCACCATCACCCAGCGCAACAAGCCGCGTCTGGTCCTGCTCTCCGTCGAGGACTACCAGCGCCTCCGCCATCGCGCCGACACGCGCATCGCAGGCACGCTCGAGACCATGCCGGACAGCCTCCTCGCCGAGGTCGAGGACGCCGTGGCCGCTTACGCGGAGGCCGAGGAAAGCGGCCAGCCGTGAGCTACGACGACATCCAGACCGCCTGCGTCATCCGCTATCCCTATCTGTGGGTCCGCGAGGCGCAGCGGGGCGAAACGGAAGGGCGCAAAAAACGGCCGGTGGCGGTCGGCGTGCGGGTGTCCCGGCCCGATGGCGACCTGCTGCTGCTGTTCGCCATCACCACCAAGGAGCCGGAACCGGCCCGTTTCGCCTGCGAAATCCCGCCCATCGAGAAGCGCCGCGCCGGACTCGATCCGGACCTCCGCCTGTGGATTATCCTCGACGAATACAACACCGACATCGTCGGCCAGTCCTTCTATCTGGAACCGGACCCGCCGATCGGACGCTTCAGCAAGGCCTTCTTCCTGCCCCTCGTCCGCGCCTTCATCGCTCGCCGCAAAAATCTGACCGGAATCAACCGGACGCGATAGCCGGGCGCATCCGGCAAGGCCGGGCCGAACTCACCTCCACCGGGGACCCCGGCTCCGCGAAGCCCCTTTCAGGGTCTCCGCAGATCCCTTGCGCAGCCTAATCCGCATCGCCCGTCGAGACGGAGCGACCGGGCGGCGGCCCTTTGCGCAGCAAGTCGGACGGTTCGACGCCCAACGCTTCCGCCAGTTGCCCCACCACGTCGATGCTGGCGGCATAGACGCACCGCTCCAGGGCGCTGATATAAGTGCGGTCGATCCCCGCCCGGTGGGCAAGCTCCTCCTGCGACAGGCCGCGCTCCTGTCGGCAGATGCGCAGATTCCGGGCCAGCACCTCTCGAATTTCCATGCTCGAAAGGGCGCCCGATTGATGAGTATTCAACCACGGAGTATTCTCTACAAAATGCAGTCCGCTACTTGAGGCGACCACCGGAACTTCCCCAGGTTACCCACATCGGCGATAGACGTGATGCCTTCGATGCATCACCAAAAAGATGCGCAATTGCCCTATCGCTGAACAGGATGCGTGATAGAATTTGACGGAATGACCCTTGGGGAAGAAGCGGGATGACCGGGCCAGACTTTGAAGACCGTCCGCCGGACGGCCTCCGCATCACGTCCTATGACGAGCGCCATTTGGCAACCTATATCAGGCTGTTGGATGCCGATTCCGAGGGGGCCGATTGGCGGGACGTGGTCGCCGTCATCTTCGGCCTCGACCCCGACCGAGATCCCGAACGGGCCAGGACCATCCATGACAGCCATCTGGCACGGGCACGCTGGATGACCGAAATCGGCTATCGCTATCTGGTGGAGCCCCGCCTGCAATAGGGCATAGGGCAATCCTTAAGGACAGCACATCCTTCAACTCAACCCGATACAGAGCCGCAGTCTATCGCTTTGGTTGAACTCGTGAAACGTTGAGCACTCCGCTTTCGGGCTACAGGCCCCCACCCGTTACGGAGGATGTTCGATGCCGACCCCTTTTTGGCGTTCGGAATCGGTGCAGGACCGATTGAACCGATTGGATCGCCCAGGCTTCGCTTTCGAGTTCCTGCGGCGCAATCCGAACTACCGTAGCGACTGGTCCCAGACCCGGCACCGGGTCGCCCAGGGCACTCTCGACGCTCACGATGCCCAGGCCGAACTGGCGCGCCGCTGGGGGCTGTGCTTTTGCCCCTGATCCGGACGGACACGATATCCCGCTCTGGCGCCCGGAGGTCTTTCCCAGCACGGTAATTCTGGTTCCGACGCCGGAAGGCTTCGACGGCGCACGACACATCGACCTTTCCACCTTGGGTCCATTCGCCGTCGAGTGGCGGGACGCCTCCAGCCACCATTTGGTTCTCGCCGACAGCGGAGGCGACCACTATCTGTGTCTCGCCCAGGCCCAGCCCGGTCGGGGCCTGGCGGCGATCCTTCCGCTCGATGCCGTCTTCGATCTGCGCATCGAGGCCGTGACCCGCCTCTACCGCCGACTGCGCGGCCGCCCCGCAGGCCCCTTGCCGCGCGCCCTGGAGCTGACGCCGCAACGGAGGGCCCGGCTGATCCAGCTTCTCCACACGCTCGACTTCCGTTTCGCCGGCGCCGGCCCACGCGAGATCGCCGCCGCTCTCCTCGATGCCGAGGCACAGGCCCTGCCGGCCATCGAATGGAAAAGCTCGGCGACGCGTCGTAAAGCCAACCGCCTGATCCGCGACGCCCAGGGGTTGATGAACGGCGGGTATCGCAAGCTGCTGCGCGGCGGCTGACACCGCCGATCGCATCAGGGGGGACACGGATCTCTCCCGAATCTTCGTCCTCCTCCCACGCCCCGATTCTTCGCCACCGTGATCCCGTCACGCCGCCTGCGATCGGCGGCGCCCTGGACCCACACGGAGGCATACGATGCCCATGGAAACCGCGACGCGCTATGTCCGCACCCACGAGGCCGCCAAGCTGCTCAGCCTGTCGGCCCGCACCCTGGAGAAGTACCGCTGCCACGGCACCGGCCCGGTCTTCCGCAAACTGGGCGGGCGCGTCGTCTACGCCATCGATGACCTGGAAGCCTGGGCCGAACAATCGGCCTGCCGCTCGACCTCGGACCCGCATTACGACACCGCCCGCCTGGCCGGACGGGCGCGCTGAGCCCCCATGGCTGCCCACCGTGTCACGTCGGCAGCCCCACCTCCCGGAAGTTATCCACCATTTTCGTGCATAAGCCTGGGGATAAGCCATGAATCCGCCCGTCCTATTAAAAACCCGGCTTCCAGCACCATCGGGAACCCGCGCCCGGTGTCATCAGGAGGCGGAACGAGCTGTAACCCATTGGTCAAAAAGCCCGGCCCCGCTCTCTCCGAACATCCCCAGTCAGGAATCCATCGGCGCCCTTCCCACGGAAGAAACGGCCACCGTCCGGCACGCGAACCCGGCGTTCTGCCCTCTGCCCGAATCCGCGCCATCGTTCTGCCTTCGTCCGCGTCATACGGGGAGTCGGCCATGATCGTCGCCCTGCTCAACCAGAAGGGCGGCACCGGCAAGACCACCCTCGCCTTGCACCTCGCCGGAGCCTGGGCCCGGCAGGGCAAGCGCGTCATGCTGATCGACGCCGATCCCCAGGGATCGGCCCTCGACTGGTCGCAGCAGCGCGCCCGCCAGGGCCTGCCGCGCCTGTTCGGCATCGTCGGCCTGGCCCGCGACACCCTGCACCGGGAAGCCCCCGAGATGGCGGGCCACGTCGATCATGTCGTCATCGACGGGCCGCCGCGCATCGCCGCGCTGATGCGCTCGGCGCTGCTGGCCGCCGACATGGTGCTGCTGCCGGTCCAGCCTTCGCCGTTCGACGGCTGGGGCTCGGCCGAGATGCTGGCGCTGCTCGGCGAGGCGCGGGTCTTCCGCCCCGGACTCGACGCCCGCTTCGTGCTCAACCGTTGCACAGCCCGCACCGTCATCGCCCGCGACATCGCCGAAACGCTGGCCGAGCACGATCCGCCGGCCCTGCGCACCACCATCGGCCAGCGCGTCGTCTTCGCCGATGCCGCGCGTACCGGGCGCCTGGCGTTCGAGATGGGCGGGAGCACTGCCGCCGCCCGCGAGATCGCCGCCCTCGCCGCCGAAGTGGCGAGGATCGCGCTATGACCGGACACCCACCCAAACGCGCCTTCACCGCCCGTCCGGGGGGCGCCGAGCGCTGGATCAGAACCCCCGACACCCCATCCCGACCGGCCGGCATCTTCACCGCCCGTCTGACCATCGACGTCACGCCGGCGCTGCGCGGGCGGATCAAGGTCGCCGCCTTCCGGCGCGGGCAGACCGTCGCCGACATGCTGCGTGCGCTGCTGGCCCGTGAATTCCCCGACGGCACAGGAGAGGCCCCATGACCAGCATCGCCCCGCCCGCCCGGCCCTCCGGGCGTCCACACCCGGCCAGCCTGACCCGCGTCGAACTGACCTGGGTCGAAAAGCAGATCGAGAACTGGATCCGCTTCGGCCGCGTGGTCGAGGACACCATCCTCGACCGTCGCCGCCGTGTCGTCGGCTTTGCGCCGGGCGGCGTCTTCGCTTTCGTCCGCTGGTCCGCCAACGATTACGGCACCGTCAGTTCGCACATCGACATCGTGTACGCTGTCGTACCGGGCGCGGCGTACACGACGCTGCCCTTCGTGCGGCCCGGCGGCGACATCCTGTTGCACATCCACGGCTGGCCCAAGGTCGAGAAGGTGTTGCAGGCCATCGACGCGGTGGAGACAATCGGCATTGATCCCGCCGACGCCGCCCCGGACCACTGGCGGCATGTCCACACCCGCCTGACCGTCGGCCACCAACCCCGCCTCTACACAAACGAGCGCCACCAGGCATGGCTCACGCGTCGGCAGGTGCGGTCATGACGCGCTTCGGCTGGGTGGTGGCCACCTCTGCCGCGGCGCTGGCCATCGGCGCTTCGTCCTTTGCCCATCCCGCGCCACGGCTGCTGTGGAACGCCACCGCCAGCACGCCGGTCGGATTCTACGCCGTGCAGCCGGTGCGCGCCCTGCATGTCGGCGACCTGGTGGCGACCTGGCCGCCGGAAGCGCTCGCCCGCTTCCTCGCCGAAGGCGGATATTTGCCCATGGGCGTGCCGCTGCTGAAGCAGGTGGCAGCAGTGGCGGGACAGAGTGTCTGCCGCACCGGCCGCACCGTCACCATCGACGGCATTGCCGTCGCGGCGGCGCGCGAGCGCGACAGCCGGGGCCGCGACCTGCCGGTCTGGAGCGGCTGCCGCATTCTTGAGGATGGCGAGATCCTCCTGCTCAACCGCCATCCCGACAGCCTGGACGGCCGCTATTTCGGCCCGTTGCCCGTCAGCTCGGTCATCGGCCGGGCCACCCCGCTCTGGCTCCCCGACTGACATTTTTTCCCCCAACCTATGGAGACGATCATGGCTCACATCGGCAATTTCACCCGCACGGCGGAAGGCTATACCGGCCATCTGCGCACGCTCACCCTCGACATCGAACTGACCCTGGTGCCCGCCGACCATGCCGACACCGAGAACGCGCCCGACTACCGCATCCATCTCGGCGCCGACGCCACCGGGCCGGAGGTCAGCGCGGGCTGGAAGCGCACCGGGGAACGGGCCGGCGATTACGTCGCCCTGCTGATCGACGATCCCGCTTTGGCCCAGCCCCTGCGCGCCAACCTGTTCCAGTCGGACACCAAGGGCAAGGCCTTCGCCCTGCTGTGGACCCGTCCGGCCAAGCGCGACGACAAGCGGTGACGCGATGGAAGCGAGCACGCCCCTGGCCATCCCTTTGTTCGCGGAAGAACCGCCTCATCCCTTCGTCCCGCTCGCTTTCCGAACCGCCGTCGCGCGCAGCGGCGGTCCGGGGCGGCCGACAGGCCGGCGCCATGGCGCCTTGCCCCCCGGGTACAGGCCGAAGGCCTGTCCCGAGGACAAGCCCTTGACGGCCGCGAGCACGATGGCAGGATGGGCGACAAGCAGACGAAGGGTCTTTCTGGGTGCTGTCGTGCTGGCCGTCGGCCTGTCGTACGGCGGCAGCGCGATGGCGCAATCGCCACCCGTCGTCGTGCCATCCGAGCACATAGCTGCGAACGGGCCGTTCGCGGCTTTCACGGCGGAAGCGGCACGGCGTTTCGGCGTTCCGGCGATTTGGATCGAGACGGTCATCGCCGCCGAAAGTGCCGGCGATCCGCACGCCCTGTCGCCGAAAGGCGCCATGGGACTGATGCAGCTCATGCCGGCCACCTGGGCGGCGATGCGCGACCGGCTGGACCTCGGCGACGATCCGTTCGATCCGCGCGCCAACATCCTGGCCGGCACCGCGTACCTGGGCGATCTGCACACTCGTTACGGCTCGCCCGGCTTCCTCGCCGCCTACAATGCTGGTCCAGCGCGCTACGAGGACCATCTGGCGACCGGCCGGCCGCTGCTCCCCGAGACGCGGATATACCTCACCGTGCTCGCGCCGATGATCGAGGGCCAGCACGCTGGTGGTGCAGTCACTCTCGCCGCCGGCAGGTCATGGAGCGCGTCACCGCTGTTCGTCGTCCGCACCGCGAGCGCCGATCCAATTCCGTCGTCGGTTCATCGCCCCGACAGCCTTTCGGCAATGCTCCCGCAGGCCGACTGGCTGTTCGCCCGCCGTGCCTTCTCGGAGCACAAGCCATGACCGGCGGCGCATTCCGTCGTTGCTCGGCGAAAACCGGCGAAAGACCTGCGCTCCAGCGGGTATGCCGTCCCCCCACAACCGCACGAAGGCAAGATAAAAGGGCGCAATGTGCGCCGCGGTTGGGAGTTTGATTTTGTTGTATTTTCTCTCCGTGCGTCCAATGTGCGCTCTCGTGGGGCAATGTGCGAAAAATGGACAGGGCTTTGTTTCGACTGCGATTTCAGGACATTGCCGGGAGGCATGATGGCTCAGGACGATGACTTCCAGGTCAGGCTTGGCCGCATCCGCTCGTCCAAGAGCCAACGGACCAAGCCGTTCATTGCCCAGGTGCTCGCCGCCACCCAGCGGGCGGGCGGCGGCATCTCGCGGAGCGGCGCCATCACCCCACCGCGCGCCTCGCATTTCGGGCGCGGGCGTGTCGCCGGAATCCGTGCCAATCGCCTGCTGACCAGCCGCTCGCGTCTGGTCACCGTGAAAGCGCGGGTGGTCCGCCATTCGGCACGATCGGCTCCGCTGACCACCCATCTCGGCTATCTGCGCCGCGAGGGTGTCACCCGGGACGGGGAAAAAGCCCGGCTGTTCGGCCCGGACACCGAGAGCGCCGATCCCAAGGACTTCGCCGAACGCTGCCGGGGCGACCGGCATCATTTCCGCTTCATCGTCTCGCCCGAGGACGCCGCTGATCTCGCCGACCTCAAGGGCTTCGCCCGCGACTTGGTGGAGCAGATGGAGAGGGATCTCGACACCAGGCTCGATTGGGTCGCCGTCGATCACTGGAACACCCGGCATCCGCACGTCCACATCATCGTGCGTGGTGTTGCCGGCGATGGCCGCGACCTGGTCATCGCCCGCGATTATATCAAGGACGGCCTGCGGGCACGCGCCCAGGACCTGGTGACCCAGGAACTTGGGCCGCGCACCGACCTCGACATCCGTCACGCGCTGGAGCGGCAGGTCGAGGCGGAACACTGGACCCAGCTCGACCGCCAACTCGTCCGCGATGCCGACCGTCACGGCGTCATCGATGTGGCGCCCATCCCCGGACAGCAGCCCGATGAATTCCACGCGCTGAAGGTCGGGCGTCTGCGCCATCTGGAATCCCTCGGTCTCGCCCACCAGATCGGCGCCGGGCAATGGATGATGGACGAGGCAGCCGAGACCACCCTGCGCGAGCTGGGCGAACGCGGCGATATCATCAAACGCATCCACCACGGTCTGGCCGAACGGGGCATCGAACGGGGCATCGAACGCGGCACCGCCAGCTACGTGTTGGCCGGCGAGAGCCTGGACGATCCGGTCATCGGTCGGCTGGTCGATCGCGGCCTCGACGACGAACTGAGGGGCACGGCCTATGCCGTGATCGATGGCATCGACGGCCGCACCCACCATATCCGCCTGCCCGACCTCGATGCCGCCGGCGACAGCGCGCCGGGATCGATCGTCGAGTTGCGCAAATTCGATGACGCGCAAGGCCGCCGCCGGGTGGCCCTGGCCGTTCGTTCCGACCTGTCCATCGACGCCCAGGTGACGGCGACGGGCGCCACCTGGCTCGACCGCCAGATCATCGCCCGTGAGCCGGTGGCCTTGGGCGAAACCGGCTTCGGCGCCAAGGTGCACGAAGCGATGGAACGGCGGGCCGAGCATCTGATCGAACGGGGTCTCGCCGAGCGGCAGGCCCGCGGCATGGTGTACGCCCGCAACCTGATCGGCACCCTGCGCCGCCAGGAGGTGGAGGCGCTGGGGCAAAAGCTCGCCGCCGAGACGGGACTGCCGTTCCATTCCCCAGGCAGTGGCGAATACGTCGCCGGGACCTACCGCCAGCGTTTCCTGCTCGCCTCCGGCCGCTTCGCCATGATCGACGACGGCCTCGGCTTCCAACTCGTGCCCTGGTCGCAGTCACTGGAGAAGCAGCTTGGCCGCCATGTCTCCGGGATCATGCGGGGTGATGGCGGCGTCGACTGGGGATTCGGCCGGAAACGGGGATTGGGGCTGTGAACTATTCCCTGGGGGTGAGGCGCAAATGTCGTTCACGCCGGTGGGCGGCGATCCCCTGCTTGAGGGCGGCGAAGATTCCCACCGGCAGGAAGCCCCAGGCGAACACATCCGGCTTGTCCCACGCGACCGGCCGTAAATCATAGCCGGGCCAGATGAAGCGGTTGAGTTCGCTGGTCACGATCCAGGAAGGGGCATCGTCCAATCCAAGACGCAGCTTGACAGCCGTCGATAGTTCCACGGCGTGGGGATCGTCCGGTCGGGAATGGGTGATCGGGGCAACATAGACCCTGGTGTCGCCGTCCTCGTCGGCGGTGGCGACCACGATGGCGCAGGGGCGGACCTTGCGGCCTTCCTCCGCACCGGCAAGATGCTGGTCATGCCACAGATTAGGAATAGGAGATGACGAGGCCCGTTGCAGGCTCTGGCAGAGCCATGGCCTATTCATCAAGGGTATAGCGGTGTTCGGCGGGAATCTCGGCCGCCTCGATCAACACCAACTCGGCATCGCTCAAGTCCGCCGAAGCGATGGCGTCGCGCTGCGCCCGCTTCATCTCGTGATAGGTCTTCGCCGAAACGATGTAGACCGTTTCCCGGCCGTACTTGGTCACCCGCACCGGTTCGCTCAGAGCCTGGTCATGATAAGCGCCGAAGTTCTTTTGCACCTCGGATGCCGAAGCCGTGTTGGGCATCGGAGCCTCCTTTTCCGCATCTTCCGTAAGATATGGATTTTCTGACCAGGATGCAAGCGCATGGCCGAGCACCCGGAATCGCCCCAGACAAGTATTTTTACGCCCACTTTCCCCGATGGCGACAAGACTCTTGCACGGCGGCGTTCCATCATTTCCTTGGAGTGCGGGTCTTCAACGTTGGAGCCGGCCATGTCCGCAACCAAGATCCTCTGGGACCAGGTCATCGTCGTTCTGCTGATCGTCCTCGCCACCACCTGGGGGGCCACGGAATGGACGGCATGGCGGTTGGGTTTCCAGCCACAGCTCGGGGCACCGTGGTTCACCGTGCTCGGCTGGCCGGTCTATCATCCGCCGATCTTCTTCTGGTGGTGGTTCGCCTACGATGCCTACGCACCGGACATCTTCACCGAAGGTGGCCTGATCGCCGCTTCCGGCGGCATACTCTCGGTGGCGGTGGCTATCGCCATGTCGGTGTGGCGGGCGCGCGAGGCACGCAATGCAGAAACCTACGGCTCGGCCCGCTGGGCCAGCCGGGAAGAGGTGGAAGCGGCCGGCCTGCTCGACCCCGACGGGGTGGTGTTGGGCAAATTGGACCGGGACTATCTGCGTCACGACGGGCCGGAGCATGTGCTGTGTTTCGCCCCCACCCGTTCCGGCAAGGGCGTCGGCTTGGTGGTGCCGACGCTGCTGACCTGGCCCGGATCGGCCATCGTCCACGACATCAAGGGCGAGAACTGGCGGATCACCGCCGGCTTTCGCTCACGATTCGGTCGCGTGCTGCTGTTCGATCCGACCAACCCGGACTCCGCCGCTTACAATCCGCTGCTGGAGGTGCGGCGCGGCGAATGGGAGGTGCGCGACGTACAAAACGTCGCCGACGTTCTGGTCGATCCCGAAGGCTCGCTGGAGCGGCGGAACCATTGGGAAAAAACCAGCCATGCCCTGCTGGTCGGCGCCATCCTGCATGTGTTGTATGCCGAGAAGGACAAGACTCTCGCCGGCGTCGCCGCCTTCCTCTCCGATCCCAAACGCCCCATCGAATCGACCTTGAAAGCGATGATGACCACCCGGCATCTCGGCGAAGCCGGCGTTCACCCCGTGGTCGCCTCCGCCGCCCGCGAACTTTTGAACAAGTCGGACAACGAGCGCTCCGGCGTGCTGTCCACCGCCATGTCGTTCCTCGGCCTCTATCGCGACCCGGTGGTGGCCCGGGTCACCCGCCGCTGCGACTGGCGCATCGCCGACCTGGTGGAGGACAAACACCCGGCCACCCTCTATTTGGTGGTGCCGCCCTCGGACATCAGCCGGACCAAACCGCTGATCCGCCTAGTGCTCAATCAGATCGGCCGCCGCCTGACCGAGGATCTCGACGCCAAGGACCACCGGCATCGACTATTGCTGATGCTGGACGAGTTCCCTGCCCTGGGGCGCCTCGATTTCTTCGAATCGGCGCTGGCCTTCATGGCCGGGTACGGGATCAAGAGCTTCCTGATCGCCCAGTCGCTGAACCAGATCGAGAAGGCCTACGGCCCCAACAACTCCATCCTCGACAACTGCCATGTCCGGGTCAGCTTCGCCACCAACGACGAGCGTACCGCCAAGCGGGTTTCCGACGCCCTGGGCGTGGCCACCGAACTGCGCGCCATGAAGAATTATGCCGGCAGCCGCCTGTCGCCCTGGCTCGGCCATCTGATGGTCAGCCGCCAGGAAACCGCCCGGCCGCTGCTGACCCCCGGCGAGATGATGCAGCTTCCCCCCGACGACGAAATCGTCATGGTCTCGGGCATCCAGCCGGTACGGGCGAAGAAGACGCGCTATTACCAGGACACCCGCTTCCGGGAACGCCTGCTTCCCGCGCCCACCCCAGCCCGGCCGGGGACAGCCTGCACGGACGACTGGAGCGGGCACCCGCTGCCGCCACGTTCGGAAACCACCGATCCGGCACCGGCGGAAGACGGCAGGGACAATGACGATCCGACCGGCTCCGAGCATCGTCTGCAACCCGAGTTGTCCCGAATCAGGACGGTCGAGAAGAAGGAGCCATTGGACGACGAGTTCTCGCCCGATATCGAGGACACGGACGACGACGCGGCGCGGATCGACAGAATGAACAAGATGATGCGGGGAATCGCCCGGCAGGCCTCTCTCGACCCCGCCGACGGCATCGATCTGTGAGGCGCCAATGAACCGACCCCAGAAGAAAGCCCAGATGTCGGTCTATCTCGACCCGGAAACCATGCGGATTCTGGCAGCCTATGCCGCCCGCCGTGGGCAGCCGCAATCGTTGATCGCCGAAGCCGCCATCGCCTCGTTCCTGTCGCCGGACGCCGACGAACAACGTGAAGCCGCCATCGCCAAACGCCTCGATCAGCTCGACCGGCGGTTGCTACGCCTGGAACGCGATGTCGGCATTGGCGTCGAGACCCTGGCGCTGTTCATCCGCTTCTGGCTAACCACCAACCCGCCCTTGCCGGAACCTGCCGCGCAGGCGGCCCGGGCCAAGGCCGGTGAGCGCTACGACGGCTTCATGGCGGCACTGGGGCGGCGATTGGCCCAGGGGCCGAAGCTGCGGCAGGAAATCCCTCAGGATGTCGAGGCTGAGACGTAAGTCCACTCACAACGACGACACCCCTTGCGGGAGAAGGACCAATTCCTTCCCTTTGCTCCGTGACTCTTGCCCCATGGTCATGATGCGGCTACGGTTTTCAACCAATAGCCTCCATCAGCGTGGAGGACAACTGCAACAATCGTGGCGAGACCGTCGCCAGGAGTCGCTCGTGGCGAAACCCACTCAGGCAACCATTCGGAAGCTCTTCGCCTTGTCCGGCAATTTCTGCGCCTTCGCTGGATGCAACCAACATGTGGTCGATCCGGAAACCGAGGTGATTCTTGGCGAAATCTGCCACATCCACGCGAAGAGCGCTGGTGGGCCAAGATACGCTCCCCAGCAATCGGAAAAGGAGCGGAACGCCTACGACAATCTGATCCTGCTTTGCGCCACCCACCACAAACTCGTCGATACGCGGCCAGACAAATTCCCGGCGAAAGACTTGAAGGGAATGAAACAGGTGCGCGAAGAGAACTTTGGGCGCAAGGAACAAGCCGGGGACGAAACCATCGCCAAGCTGTTGCTCCAGGTCTACACCGATGCGCTGACCGTCGGGCATGTTGCCGGCGATCTGAATGTAACCAGTACAGGTTCTGTGCACGTCAAGAAAGCCGTCCGGAAGGTCAATATCGCCCCTGCGCCAGGAACTATAGGAGCCGACCAAGCACTCTTACGATATGTCGAATACCTGATCAAGAGATACAAAGAGTACGCATCGAAAGACCCATTTTCATCCAGAAAATTTAGCCATGCGGCGATCCGCAACACTATCTCCGCTAAATTCGGCGGTATCGTAAAAAACATCTCCGCCGGAAAAGCTGATGATCTGATCGCGTTTCTACAGGATAAAATCGGTAAAACGTCGATTGCGAAAATGAATAAAAGCAAGGGGCAGCGGTCCTACTCCACCTATGATGAATTCCAGGCAAAATATGGATCGTGATCCCGGCAGGATGATGCCACCTCCCACCGAGGGCGCACCATGAACCGGGAAGGCGTGTTTGCCGATAACCGCTTCCGCACCCGGCAAGTATTTTCTCGCCCCTCTACGCTGAGCCTTTACGCCCCATAAAAGCTTGTTGCGTCTGAACATTTCCTGCTTCTTCTAATTATCCCCGTCGCCGGTCCCAAGCCCGTGGACCGGCCCTGAACGGGGATGATCATGGCCGCAGCCGCCTCCCATTCCGAATCCTTCCACCGCAGTGCCCGCATGCTGCGCACGGCGTTGGGTCCAGCCATCGCCGCCTTCCTGGAAGACCCAGGCATTGTCGAGGTGATGCTCAACCCCGACGGTCGGCTGTGGGTCGACCGTCTGTCGGGCGGGATGGAGGACACCGGCGCCACCCTGTCACCGGCTGACGGCGAACGCATCGTCCGCTTGGTCGCCCACCATGTCGGCGCCGAGGTCCATGCCGGCGCCCCCCGCATTTCCGCCGAACTCCCCGAGACCGGCGAACGCTTCGAGGGCCTGCTGCCTCCCGTGGTCACGGCCCCCGCCTTCGCCATCCGCAAACCGGCGGTGGCGGTGTTCACCCTCGACGACTATGCCACCGCCGGAATCATGACCGCCGGGCAGACGGCAATCCTTCGCCGGGTTGTCGCCGCCCGCAAGAACATCCTGGTCGCCGGTGGCACTTCCACCGGCAAGACCACGCTGACCAACGCCCTGTTGGCCGAAATCGCCGGCACCACCGACCGCGTGGTGCTGATCGAGGATACCCGCGAACTGCAATGCCGGGCACCCAATTTGGTGGCTCTGCGCACCAAGGACGGAATCGCTACGCTGTCCGATCTGGTCCGCTCCTCGCTCCGCCTGCGCCCCGACCGCATCCCCATCGGCGAAGTGCGCGGCGCCGAGGCCCTAGACCTGCTCAAGGCCTGGGGCACCGGCCATCCCGGCGGTATCGGCACCATCCATGCCGGCTCCGCCATGGGCGCGCTGCGCCGTCTCGAGCAGCTCATCCAGGAAGCGGTGGTCACCGTGCCCAAGGCACTGATCGCCGAGACCATCGACATCGTCGCCGTCCTGTCCGGGCGAGGTTCCCAGCGCCGCCTCGCCGAACTGGCAGAGGTCGCCGGCCTCGACCCCGCCACCGGCGATTTCCGCGTCATTCCCGCAGGAGAAACCCCATGATCCACCTCCCCGTCCGCATTTGCCGTCTCTTTGCCACCATCGCCCTGGTGACCGTCATCGCCATGGCCCTGGCGCCCTCGGCCTACGCCTCGGGTTCCGCCATGCCGTGGGAGACGCCGCTGGAGCAGATCCTGGAATCGATCCAGGGGCCTGTGGCCAAGATCATCTCGGTGATCATCATCACCGTCACCGGCCTGACGCTGGCCTTCGGCGACAGCAGCGGAGGGTTTCGCCGCCTCATCCAGGTCGTCTTCGGCCTGTCCATCGCCTTCGCCGCCAGTTCGTTCTTCCTGTCGTTTTTCTCGTTCAGCGGCGGGGCGCTGGTGTGATGTCGGTCGCCGACCCCATCCCCGGTTTCTTCGTCCCGGTCCACCGAGCACTGACCGAACCGATCCTGCTGGGCGGGGCGCCGCGTACCGTGGCCATCGCCAACGGCACCCTGGCCGCCGCCATCGCGCTGGGCCTGCGGCTATGGATTCCCGGATTGCTGCTGTGGCTGGTGGGACACGCCGCCGCCGTCTGGGCGGCCAAGCACGATCCCCAATTCGTCGAGGTGGTCCGCCGCCACCTCCGCACTCCCACCTATCTCGGGGTGTGAGCGATGCTGAACCTCGCTGAATACCGCCGCCATCCGGCCAGTCTCGCCGATTTCCTGCCGTGGGCGGCGCTGGTAGCGCCGGGCGTCGTGCTCAACAAGGACGGCTCGTTCCAGCGCACCGCCCGCTTCCGCGGCCCCGATCTCGATTCCGCCACGCCCGCCGAACTGGTCGGCGTCACCGCCCGGCTCAACAACGCGCTCCGGCGCCTGGGCTCCGGCTGGGCATTGTTCGTCGAGGCCCAGCGCCGGCCCTCCACCGACTACCCGGAGAGCACCTTCCCCGACCCGGCCTCGGCCCTGGTCGATTTGGAACGCCAGGACGGCTTCGAGCAGGCCGGAATCCATTTCGAGAGCCGCTATTTCCTCACCATCTTGTGGCTGCCGCCGGCCGAGGACGTGGGACGGGCCGAAAGCTGGCTCTATGAGGGTAAGTCCAAGACTGGCATCGATCCCTGGGAGCTGCTGCGCGGCTTCGTCGACCGTACCGATCGTATCCTGCAACTGGTCGAGGGCTTCATCCCCGAAGTGGCCTGGCTCGATGATGGCGAAACGCTCACCGCCCTGCATTCCTGCATTTCCACCAAGGCGCAGGACGTCCGGGTTCCCGAGATTCCCATGTATCTCGATACCCTGCTGGCCGACCAACCGTTGACCGGCGGGCTGGAGCCGCGCCTGGGCAATGCCCATCTGCGCACCCTGACCGTCGTCGGCTTCCCCACCGCCACCCATCCCGGCATCCTCGACGAACTCAACCGCCTCGCCTTCCCCTATCGCTGGTCCACCCGCGCCCTGCTGCTCGACAAGACCAAGGCGGTGAAACTGCTGACCAGGATCAGGCGGCAGTGGTTCGCCAAGCGCAAGTCGGTCGCCGCCATCCTCAAGGAGGTGATGACCAACGAGGCCTCGATGCTGGTCGATTCCGACGCCGCCAACAAGGCGGCCGATGCCGATGCGGCCTTGCAGGAACTGGGCGCCGACGACGTCGGGCAGGCCTATTTCACCGCCACGGTGACGGTGTGGGACGACGACGCCGGCCTCGCCGCCGAAAAACTGCGCCTGGTCGAAAAGGTCATCCAGGGCCGCGATTTCACCTGCATGGTGGAGTCCTTGAACGCGGTGGAGGCCTGGCTGGGTTCGCTGCCCGGCCACGTCTACGCCAATATCCGCCAGCCGCCGGTCAGCACCTTGAACCTAGCCCACATGATCCCGCTGTCGGCGGTGTGGGCCGGGCCGGAACGCGACGAGCATCTCCTGGCCCCGCCGCTATTTTTCGGCAAGACCGAGGGCTCGACGCCGTTCCGCTTCTGCCTGCATGTCGGCGATGTCGGCCACACCCTGGTCGTCGGCCCGACCGGTGCCGGCAAGTCGGTGCTGCTGGCCCTGAAGGCGTTGCAGTTCCGCCGGTATCGCCGCTCCCAGATTTTCGCCTTTGATTTCGGCGGCTCGATCCGTGCCGCGGCGCTCGCCATGGGCGGCGACTGGCACGACCTCGGCGGCGGGCTGTCCGCCGATTTGGAGCACCCGGTCGCCCTGCAACCGCTGGCGCGGATCGACGAGCCGGTCGAGCGGGCCTGGGCGGCGGGATGGGTGGCTGCGATCCTGGCCCGGGAAGGGGTGAAGGTGGATGCCGCCGTCAAGGAGCATGTGTGGTCGGCCCTCGAGTCCCTGGCCTCCTCGCCGGCCCATGAGCGCACCATCACCGGCCTCGCCGTGCTGCTGCAATCCGCCGCGCTGAAACAGGCGCTGCAACCCTATTGCGTCGGCGGTCCCTTCGGCCGGCTGCTCGACGCCGAATCGGAGCGGCTGGGCGAGGACAGTGTCCAGGTCTTCGAGACCGAGGGGCTGATCGGCACCGGCGCCGCTCCCGCCGTGCTCACCTATCTGTTCCACCGCATCGAGGGCCGGCTCGACGGCCGCCCGACATTGCTGATCATCGACGAGGGCTGGCTGGTCCTCGACGATCCGGCCTTCACCGGCCAGCTCCGCGAATGGCTGAAGACGCTCAGGAAGAAGAACGCGAGCGTCATCTTCGCCACCCAGTCGCTCTCCGACATCGCCGACAGCGCCATCGCCCCGGCCATCGTCGAAAGCTGCCCGACCCGCATCTTCCTGCCCAACGAGCGCGCCATCGAGCCACAGATCACCACCATCTACCGCCGCTTCGGCCTCAACGACCGCCAGATCGAGATCATCGCCCGCGCCACCCCCAAGCGCGACTATTACTGCCAGTCGCGGCGCGGCAACCGCCTGTTCGAGCTGGGCCTGGGCCCGGTGGCCCTGGCCTTCTGCGCCGCTTCGGCCAAGGCCGACCATGCCGCCATGGAAAAGGTGCTGGCCGAACACGGCCGCGAGGACTTCGCCGCCGCCTGGCTGCGCGAGCACCGCCTCGACTGGGCCGCCGATCTCATCCCCGACCTGACCAACCTGGAGGCATCGCCATGAGTCCTCGCCGCTCCTTCCTGCCCGTCATGGCGCTGGCCGCCGGATTGGCGGTTTCGTCGGCCCAGGCGCTGACCGTCTTCGATCCCAGCAACTATGCCCAGAACGTCATTCAAGCCGCCCGCGCCCTGGAACAGATCAATAATCAGATCACCTCGCTGGCCAACGAAGCCCAGATGCTGACCAACCAGGCCAGGAATCTGGAGAGCCTGCCCACCTCGACGCTGTCTCAACTCCTGACGTCCATCCAGCGGACCCAATCCCTGATTACCCAGGCACAAAATCTCGCTTACGACGTCGAACGGATCGAAACGGCATTCGCAGGCACCTACGGTGCGGCCTCCACCTCCGCCGCCGATACCGAACTCGTCTCCACGGCCCAGGAGCGCTGGCGGGCCTCGGTCGGCGCCTTCGAGGATTCCCTGAAGGTCCAGGCCGGAATCGTCGGCAACATCGACGCCAACACCAGCGCCATGACTTCCCTGGTTTCGGCCAGCCAGTCGGCTTCCGGTGCCTTGCAGGCGGCCCAGGCAGGCAACCAGTTGCTGGCCCTGCAATCTCAGCAGCTCTCCGACCTCACCGCCCTGCTAGCGGCCAAGGCCCGCGCCGACGCGCTCGAACAAGCCCGTGCCGCCAGTGCCGAAGCCCAGGGGCAGGAACAGTATCGCCGCTTTTCCACCCGCAGCGGCTACACCCCGCACGATGTCACCATGTTCGGGGAGTGACCCGCCATGGACAATGTCGGAATCATCGACACATTCCTTAACACTTTCACCACCTACATCGACAGCGGCTTCGGCCTGCTGAACGGCGAGATCGCCTTCCTGTCCTCGACGCTGATCGCCCTCGACATCACCCTGGCCGGCCTGTTCTGGGCCTGGGGCGCCGACGAGGACATCATCCAGCGCTTGGTCAAGAAGACCCTGTCCATCGGCTTCTTCGCCTTCGTCATCGGCAATTTCAATGGCTTGGCCAAGATCCTGTTCAACAGTTTCGCCGGTCTCGGCCTGCTGGCCGGTGGTTCGTCGATCGGCACCACCGAGTTCCTCCGCCCCGGCCGGTTGGCCCAGGTCGGCCTGGATGCCGGGCAGCCGCTTCTGGATGCCGCCGGTGCCCTGGTGGGACCGGTCGCCATCTTCGCCAACGCCATCCAGATCGCCGTGCTGATGGTGTCCTGGCTGATCGTGCTGGTCGCCTTCTTCATCCTCGCCGTCCAGCTTTTCGTCACCCTGATCGAATTCAAGCTGACCACCCTGGTCGGCTTCGTGCTGGTGCCCTTCGCCCTGTTCAACAAGACCGCCTTCCTGGCCGAGAAGGTGCTGGGCAACATCGTCGCCTCGGGCATCAAGGTGATGGTACTGGCGGTGATCGTCGGCATCGGCACCGGCCTGTTCTCCCAATTCACCACCAGTTACGGCGCCAACCAGCCGACCATCGAACAGACGTTGTCGGTGGTGCTGGCCGCGCTGGCCCTGCTGGGCCTCGGGATATTCGGCCCCGGCATCGCCACTGGACTGGTTTCCGGAGCGCCGCAACTCGGGGCCGGGGCCGCAGTGGGAACCGGCCTTGCGGTCGCGGGAGCCGCCGTCGGTGCCGGAGCGGCATTGGCGGGCGGTGGCGCGGCGCTGGCCGGAGCCGGACGGGCGACCGCCGCGGCCGCGCGGGGCGTCGCCCATGCCGCTGGAGCTGCTTCTTCCGCCTATGGCTTGGCATCGGCCGGACAATCCGGCATGGCGGGGGTGGCATCCGGTCTGGGCGGCATCGGCAAGGCGGCGACCAGCGCCATGGGTGCACCGGTCAGGCAGGCGACGAAAGGCGCGGCCGACAGCCTGAAGGAACGTTTCCAGGCTGGTGCCCGCTCTGCCTTCACCACCACCGGCGGCAGCTCGACCATGGGCTCCACCACTGAGCCCGCCAACAGCAATGCCCCATCTCAAGCCTCGCCGCCGCCGGACTGGGCCAAACGCATGCGCCGCAACCAGGCCATGAACCATGGAATCTCCGCCGTCGCCCATGCCGTCCGCTCGGGCGACAGCGCCGGCGGCGGTCATTCCGTCGATCTTTCCGAAAGGGGCCACTGATGTTCACCCGACCCTCGGTGCGCTATGGCCGCACCCCCGAGCCCGAAACACCGTATCAAAAAGCTGCCCAGGTCTGGGACGAGCGCATCGGCTCGGCTCGGGTCCAGGCTAGGAACTGGCGGCTGATGGCGTTCGGGTCGCTGATCCTGTCCGCTGGGCTGGCCGGCGGCTTGTTCTGGCAATTGGCGCGAGGCACGGTGGTGCCGTGGGTGGTGCAGGTGGACAAGTTGGGGGAAGCCCAGGCCGTCGCTCCGGCACAAGTCCATTACCAGCCCACCGACCCCCAGATCGCCTGGTATCTGGCCCGCTTCATCGAGTGGGTGCGGAGCGTCCCTGCCGATCCGGTGATCGTCCGCCAGAACTGGCTCCGGGCCTACGACTTCACCACCACCACCGGGGCGACGGCACTCAACGACTATGCCCGTGCCGACGATCCCTTCGCCAAGATCGGCAAGCAACAGGTTGCGGTGGAGGTCTCCAGCGTCATCCGCGCCTCGCCGTCCAGTTTCCGCGTCGCCTGGGTCCAGCGCCGCTACCAGGACGGCGTGCTCGCCGACACCACCCGCTGGTCGGCGATCCTGTCCGTTCAGGTTCAGATGCCCCACGACGCCGATCGTCTGCGCAGGAACCCGCTCGGCATCCATGTCACCGCCATCAACTGGTCCAAGGAGTTGGGACAATGACCCTCTTCCGCAAAGCCGTGTTTCCGCTCCTGCTCATCCCCGGGTTGTTGCTGGCCGGTTGCGCCAACAGAATGCCGCCACCGGAGATTCAATACGACACCGCAATTCCAGCCGTCCGGGTCATCGATCCGCCGCCGCCGGTCATGGTGGTGCCGATCCCCGAGCCCTTGCCGTTACCCGGACAATTGCTGCCGGTGGTCGAGGCCAAGGCTCCACCGGAACCGGCCAATCCCACCCTGAGGGTCAACCAGGCCAACGCCGCCGCCCGCGTCCAGCCGGCACGCGACGGTTTTCTCAATGCGATCCAGGTCTACCCCTATTCCGCCGGTGCCCTCTATCAGGTCTACGCCGCCCCCGGACAGGTCACCGACATCGCCCTGCAAGAGGGCGAGCAACTGGTGGGCTCCGGCCCGGTCGCCGCCGGCGACACCGTGCGTTGGATCATCGGCGACACCGAAAGCGGCACGGGGGCGGCGAGGAAGATCCACATCCTGGTCAAACCGACCCGCCCGGACATCAAGACCAACCTCGTCATCAACACCGACCGCCGCACCTACCATCTGGAACTGCGCGCCACCGCCAAGACCTATCTGGCCTCGGTGTCTTGGGCGTATCCCGAGGACCAGCTCATCGCGCTGCGGCGTCAGAACCAGGAGGCAGAGGCCCATCAACCCATCGCCTCCGGAATCGACATCACGGCGCTCAACTTCCGCTATGCCATCGACGGTGATTCCGTCCCCTGGAAGCCGCTGCGCGCCTTCGACGACGGCATGAAGGTCTACATCGAGTTCCCACCGGGCATCGCCCAAGGCGAAATGCCGCCGCTGTTTGTCGTCGGGCCGACCGGCGGCGGCGACCTGGTCAATTACCGGGTGCGCCGCAACTACCTGATCATCGACCGGCTGTTCGCCGCCGCCGAGTTGCGGATAGGCGACGGGGACAGCCAACGCCGTGTCCGCATCTCCCGCACCGATGGGAAATCTCGGTCATGAGCACGGATTCCCCCACCCCGAGGACGGAACCGAACCTGCGTCTGCATGCCGAGCCGCCGCGCGTGACCCGGCTGTCGCGCCGGGCGCTGATTGTGCTGGGCGGGTTCTCCGCCCTGGCCGTCGCCACCGCCCTGGGATACGGCCTGCAAAGTCGCGAGCGCAGCGAGCCGTCCCCGCAATTGCTGGGGACACAGAACCGTCTCGCGGCGGAAGGTCTGGCCGAACTGCCGCGCGACTACACCGCGATCCCCAGGCTCGGCCCGGCGCTGCCCGGCGATCTTGGTAAACCGATCCTCAACGCCCAGAGCCAGGGCAAGCCGGTGACGGTTCCTGGGCAGGGCCCCGACCAAGCCGGGCAACGTCTCTTCCAGGAGACCGAAGCGGCCCGGATCAGCCGCCTGTTCACCCAGACCACGCGGCAAGCGCAGAACGCGGCCCAGACGTCGCGATCGGACAGCCCCCTGTCAGCCACATCGGAAACGGCATTTCCCGTCGATGCCGGGGCAGCCCAGAACATGCAGGACCGCAAATTGGCTTTCGTCAACGGCACGGTGGACCGCCGCACCCTCGCCCCCGATCGCCTGACCGAGCCAGCTTCACCCAATATCATCCAGGCCGGCACCGTGATCCCGGCGGCATTGATCACCGGCATCCACTCCGACCTGCCCGGCCAGATCACCGCCCAGGTCACCGAAGCGGTCTATGACAGCCCTACCGGGCGCATCCTGCTGATCCCCCAGGGCGCCCGGCTGATCGGCCAGTACGACAGCTCGGTCGCCTTCGGCCAGTCCCGCGTGCTGCTGGTCTGGACCCGCCTGATCCTGCCCAACGGCAAATCCATCGTCCTGGAACGCCAGCCCGGCGCCGACACCCAGGGCTATGCCGGACTGGAAGACGATGTCGACTACCACTGGGGCACCTTGTTCAAGGGAGCCCTGCTGTCGACGCTATTGAGCGTCGGCGCCGAGGTGGGATCGTCCGGCCAGGACGACGCCATCACCCGCGCCCTGCGTCAGGGCGCCTCCAACAGCGTCAGCCAGACCGGCCAACAGATCGTTCAGCGCCAACTCAACATCCAGCCGACCTTGACCATCCGGCCCGGTTTCCCGGTCCGGGTCATCGTCACCCGCGACCTTGTCCTTGAACCGTATGGAGACTGACCATGGCCACACTGAAGCTTACCAGCATCCCCGACGACAAGCCGGTCAAGCTGACCATCGACCTGCCGGCGGCGGTGTACCGCGATCTGGTCGCCTATGCCGAGGCGATTGGCCGACAGAGTGGTCAGGCCGCCCCTGATCCGGCCAAACTGATCGCCCCCATGATCCAGCGGTTCATGGCGACAGACCGGGCCTTCGCCAAGGTCCGGCGAAGCCCAAATCAGCCCAAGCCGGAATCGGCCGCGAGATCCGGATAACGTTCGCCCAACATTTCCAGAAATGGCCCCAAGGCGGGATTGCCGTTGGACGGCCGCCAGCAAGCGCGGAAGTTGAGCCGCGCCGGGGCCTGGGCGTCATGCACCTCGCGGAAAACGACGCCGAGATAGGCCGCTCCGGTCACCCCTTCCAACACCAGCAGGATTCCCCAGCCGGCGCCGACCAATGTCAGCAGGCCGTCGATCGCCACGTCGTGATGGAACAGATGGCAGGAATCGGAGCCCCCCATCCTGCTGGCCAGCAGCTTGAGGAACTCGGGGCCGGCCCCTCGCCGCGGCAGCAGCAGCGGTTGATCCACCAGATCGCTCCAGTGGATAACTTCATGGTTGCTGAGCGGATGATCCTCCGGGATAGCGGCAACCACACGCTCGCTCCATACCGGCAGCGACTTGCCCACAAACTCGGGGGCGTCCTCGGCCAGGAAGGCCACGTCGACCGCGGAACTGGACAAATAGGAAACCAGCTGAGCACTGGAGCCGTCTATCAGGCTGGTTGTGACTTCAGGGAAACGGCGGCGATGTTCGATGAGTGTCGCCCGGAGATTTCCCGCCGAGATCGACGTGTGGACACCGATGGACAACCGACCGCCCCTTCCCCCAGACCGGCCTTTGAAACGGATGGCGATCGAGTCGATCTCTTCAAGGATATGGCGTGCGGCATCGAGGAATTCCCGGCCATCCGCAGTCGGCCAGGATCCGCCGTTGGTGCGTTCGAACAGTTTGGTGCCTAACCGGCTCTCAAGGTCACGCAGTCTCCGGCTGAGCGTCGGCTGACGGACCCGAAGGGTTTCGGCGGCCTGGCGGAAACTGCGGTGCGCCGACGCAACGACAGCCCATTTCATGTCTCTGAGGTCGAACATGCAATACACCACAAATATAAACTAATAACACCATACCTTATTGAGCATAATGAAAGAAAAATTCTATTAGTTTTATTTTGCTTATATCAACATAAGTGACCCGCAATCGCAGACAAGACCCCCCGCTTTTAGGAGTGCATAAGCACACTTATTCTCAGCGCGCCGTCTCTTCCACCGGCAGACCGGCAGCGCGCCATTCCGGGAAGCCATCCTCCATCCGCCGGGCGGTGCGGCCCTGCTCACGTAGGGCAGCGACCGCCTCGTAGGACAGTACGCAATAGGGACCACGGCAGTAGGCGACCACCTCGGCGCTCTCAGGCAGTTCGTTCAGTCGTCGTTTCAGATCCTTCACCGGGATGTTGATGCTGCCCGGCACATGGCCCGCCGCGTATTCCTCGGGCGGCCGAACGTCGAGGACGATAACCAGCCCATCCTTCATACGAGTCATCAGGTCATCGCGCGACACTGCCTCCAACGCGTCCTTCTCGTGAAAATAGCCGCGCACCAAACGATCGACCTCGGCGACGTGGCGTTCGGCTGTCTGCCGGAGCGACGCCAGCAGGGCGAGAACATCGTCGTCGGACAGGCGGTAGAGGACGTGGGGGCCGCTCTTGCGCGACACCACCAAGCCGACGCGGCGCAGCACCTGGAGGTGCTGGGAGGTGTTAGCGACCGATAGCCCGGTGGCGGTGGCCAAACTTTCGACGCCGCGCTCGCCCTGGGCCATGAGTTCGAGCAGGTCGAGGCGGTGGGCGCTCGACAGCGCCTTCGCCACAGCGGCGAACTGCTCCAACATGGACAGCTTGGGGCTAACCTGGGTTGACACGGCAGCTCCATCGATCATTCAATTAAATACTTTAATAAGCCTGCGCCTGCCCCGGGTCAACCGTGGGGGCGAGGAACGAGGGGAGAAGCGTCATGAGGAAACTGATACTGGCCGCTATCGCGGCCGTCGCCGTGCTGGGATCGCACCAAAACGCCCAGGCCGAGGCAGTGCAGATCAAGAAAGATAGCCTTGCGCTCAACGGAAATCTCGCGATGGCGAGCGGCAAGTCGGTCAAGGACGGCGTCGTGCTGATTACCCACGGCACCCTTGCCCATAACGGCATGGAGGTGATCAAGGCCATGCAGGCGGGCTTGGCCGAGCGCGGCTTCAACTCGCTCGCCATCACCCTTGGCCTCGGCCTCGACAATCGCCAGGGCATGTACGACTGCGCCGTGCCCCACAAGCACAAGCATACCGATTCGCTGGACGAGATCGGCGCCTGGATGGGGTGGCTGAAGGCCGAAGGGGTGTCGAAGGTAGTGCTGATGGGCCATTCGCGTGGCGGCGCCCAGACCGCCCTGTTTGCCGCCGAGCGCCCCAATCCGTTGGTGTCCAAGGTCGTCTTGCTGGCGCCGATGACCTATGACGAGAAGGCCGCGTCTGCCAGCTACCAAGCCCGCTACGGCAAGCCCCTGGCCGAGCCGCTGGCGAAGGCTTCCGCCCTGATCAAGGCCGGCAAGGGCGGCGAGATGATGAAGGACACCGGCTTCATCTATTGCCCCGGCGCCACGGCGAGCGCGGCCTCCTTCGTCAGCTACTACCAGCCAGATCCGCGCCTCGGCGTGGTTGCCCCGCTGTCCAGAATCAAGGCGCCGACCCTGGTGATCGCGGCGGCCAACGACGAGGTGGTGAAGGGCCTACTCGAGATGGTCAAGCCGTTGGCCGACGGCAAGACGGTGAAACTGGTCACCGTTCCCAACGCCGACCACTTCTTCCTCGACCTCGCTGCCGACGATGCGGCCGACGCCATCAAGGCGTTCATTGGCGAATAGCGCGGGGCCGAGAACTTGGGTGCGGCGGGTTAGTTGCCCGCCGTCGCTCGTACCGTAAGCACCTCGCGCTTGACCAGATCGTATAGAGCTGCTGGACGCCGATGCTTGGCAGGTGCTTGCCGCTTACGATGAAGGTTGGCGTCTTTCGCACCCCGACAGCCACCGAATCGCTGCGATCCTGGGTTCACGAGCTTCCCGTATTTCTGACGGATAAGACTGTTCGCGGTTCCTGATTTGCTCATAGCTCAGAAATAGAGTTTGGCCGTCAACTCCCCCTTCCAGCGATTGGCCTTCTCGCCGAACTCGTCGCCGTCGCCGCCAGCCAGGAAGGTGCCCCGTAGGCGGAGGTCGAGGTTCTGCACGCCGGTATAGGTGACCTCGGGGATCAACTGGACGCTTCGGTCCTGGAGGTTGGCGATGGCGGCGACCGCCGGGGTAACGTAGAGCCAGCCGAAGGCGTCCTTCTGGCTGAGTTTGATATAGCCGTAATCGGTCCCCGGGGTGGGCTTGGCGTAGCCCGATTCGGCCAGGCCGACCGCCCGTTGCATGAGGGTGCTCGATCCGGTGGAATCAAAGGCGTCGAGGCCTGTCCGCGCCAAATCGGCGAAAGCGGCCATCTCGCCGTCCCGGATGCCGCCGCCGTTGTGGAAATACTCGGCGATCACGGTCAGGTCGGACTCGGTGAGATAGCGCAGGCCGAGCAGGTATTGGCGGGAATCGGCGGTCGCGGTCTTCACCGTCCGGGTGGAATCGGTGAATTTCCTCGAATTGTCGCGGATATAGGCGGCCTCGCCGTGGATCTCGAAATTGCTGGCGAGGTTGCGGGAGAAGTCGATGCCGTAGCGGGGCGTGCGGCTGCCGCGCCCCAAGATGGCGAAATCGATGTCGGTGTCCCAGGCCAGCAGATACAGCTTGGCCGCCAGGTTCATGGTGTCGTCGCGGCCGTAATCGTCGTTGATGTCGCCGTCCTCCGGCACCACCACGCCGGTCAGGGCCACCGTCTTCACCGGGCCGTCGAAACTCTTCACCGCGTCGGCCACCGCCATGACATAGCCCTCGCGGGACAGTTCGGGGTCGCTGGGGTCCTTGGACCGCTCGACGAAGCCGATGGGGTTCCAGGCGTAGCCCTTGCCCCAGCGCAGCACCCGCTTGCCCAACTCAAGGGTCACCCCGGTTCCCGCCTGATAGCTGGCGTAACCCTCCTGGAGGACGGTGCGCTCGGAATTGCCGCTGTAATCGTGGCGCAGCACGGTTTCGGTCCGCGCAGCCAGGGTCAGGTCGCTGAAAGCGTACTTCCCTTCCAGATCGACGGTCTCGGTGGCCCGCTGGTCGTCCTCCTTGCGCGGCTGGTTCCAGAATGACGTCGCGTAGAGGGCGGCCGAGCGGTCGAAGCGGAGGTGCTCCAGCTTGGTCTCGGCCGAGCCGGTAAAGGTGAATGCCTTCTTCTCGTACTTGTCGATGTCGAACTCGTCCGCCGCCGCGCCGAATGGCGTCAACGCCGCCAGCCCGGCCAGGACAAGCCGCTTCACTTGCGAAGCTCGTCGATGCGCGGCAGGGCGTTGAGGGTGAACACCTCGTCCGGCAGGTCGCGCGGCTTCACCCGCGCCGTCAGCATCTCGGAGACGTAGCCCTTGTAGAGGGGGCTGTCGGTGGCGACCTTGGCCGGGCGCTTGACCCCGTCGCCGAGATCCTTGACGTCGCTGTAGCGCAGCGTCTTGATCAGCATGCCCGAGGCGGCGTAGGCCTCGATGGTGGTGGGCACCAAAGCCTTCTTGTCCACCCGCATCAGCAGGCGATCATAGGCCACCTCGCCGGTCTTGGCCTTGAGGTCGAGCACGGTGGCATCCGCCTCCTCGGTCATCTTGGCGACGTCGTATTCCACATGGAAATCGAGCCGCAGGATGTCGGCGTTGTTGAAGATGCCCCCGGTCACCGATTGCAGGCTGGTGATGCGGATGGGCTTGCCGACCTCGGGCATGTACAGCCACATGTTGTCGCCCAACCGCAAGGTGGCGCGGCCCTTTTCGCTGGGCGGGTCGAGGAACAGGGCGGCCACCTTGTCGGCGCCTTTCTTGACGGTGTAGAGCACGAATTCCTTGCGGCTGCCGTCCGGCTCGATGTTGACGAGCTTGCGGTACATCTCGAAGCTCTCGGGCTGAAGGTTGCGGTCGACCTTCAGCAGCAGGTCGGCGCCGTCCATGGCATGGGCCTGGGCGCCGAACATCAGCGAAACCAGCGCGGCGGCGATCAGCTTTTTCATTTCCGTATTCTCCCTCAAACGTGCCGCAGCGCGGTGTTGGGGTCCATGCGCGACGCCCGCCAGGCGGGCTGGAGGCTGCCGAACACCGCCACCCCGATGACGATGGCCGAAATCAGGGCGATGCTGCCGGGATTGGTGGCGGCGTGAAGCGGCAGGTTGTCCTGCTGGCCGAACTGGAAGGTCAGTTGGGCGGCGTTGATCCCGGCGATGGCGATCAGGCTGGCGGCAGTGCCGATCACCGCCCCGACGATGCCCAGCAGCACGCCCTCGGTGAGGAACAGGGCCAGGATGGTGCCGGGCGGCGTGCCGATGGCGGCGATGGTGCCGATCTCGCGGATGCGCTCGAACACCGCCATCATCATCACGTTCATGACGCTGACCAGCACGATGGCGACCAGGATCACCTGCACGAACAGGGTCAGCAGGTCGATCATGCGGGCGATGCTGGCGAAGGGCGACAGCTTCTCCCAGCCGTGGACTTCGAAGACCGGCTTGCCCTGCTGGTTGGTCTCGCCGCCGAGGGCCGTTTCCAGCGCAGCGGTGACGCGATTGACCGCGCCGACGTCCGAGACGCGCACGGCGATCTCGCTGATTTCGCCCTCGCTCATCCGCAGCAGGGTTCGGGCGTCGTCGATGTGTATGGTGCCGTCGCGTCCGCCGGGGCCGGAGATGGCGTCGAGCACCCCCTGGACGACGAAGGTGCGGCCGTTGACCGAGCCATCGCGGTTGGTGGCGACCAGCACCACGGTGTCGCCGATGCCGACCTTCATGCCCTTGGCCAGCAACGCCGGGATCAGGATCTTGCCCTTGGCGACCAGCCCCTCCTCGACCGTGCCTTCGCTGATGCGCTTGGGCAGCAGCGGCACGGTGGCGGCCTCGCGGTCGGGAGTGACCGCGTTCAGGCGGATGTTGGTGGTCTCGGTGAAATTGCTGAACATGGCGCCGAACTTGACCCGGGGCGACGACGCCGCCACGCCGGGGATGTCCTTCAGCGCCTTCTCGACCTTGGCCACCGCACCGGGCTTGAGGTTCAGGTTCAAGGGCAGGCTGTCGATGGAGGCGACGTAGCCTTTGCGGTGAACCTGGACGTGGCCCAGCATGGAATCGGTGATCTGGCCGACCATCATCGCCTTGAACGAGCCGGACACCGACACGAACAGCAGCACCGCCATCACGCCGACGGTGATCAGCAGCGCGGTGAGCAGGGTGCGGCGGCGGTAGCGCATCAGGTTGCGGGTGGCGATCTTCAGCACGCTAAACATGGCTGGCCTCCTGCGTCGTGCGCGTCAGCCGACCATCCTCCAGTTCGAAGGTGGTCTCCGCCTCGGCCATCACCTTGGGATCATGGGTGGAGAAGATGAAGGTGGTGCCGAACTCGTCGCGCATGCGCCGCATCAGGTCGATGATGCGGTGGGCGGTGGCGGTGTCGAGGTTGGCGGTCGGCTCGTCGGCCAGCACCACCTGCGGGCTGCCGACCAGTGCGCGGGCGACGGCGACGCGCTGCTTCTGGCCGCCGGACAATTGGCTGGGCAGCTTCCCCGCCTGATCGGCCATGCCGATGTCCTCCAGCAGGGCGGCGATTCTCTTGCGGCGCTCGTCGGCGGGCCGCTTCTGCACCATCACCAGGGGATACTCAATGTTCTCGTAGACGGTGAGCACCGGCAGCAGGTTGAAGTCCTGGAAGATAAAGCCGATGGTCGTGGCGCGAAAGGCGGCGGCCTGCTTGGGGGTGAACCCGCCGACGTCGGTCCCGGCCACCTCAAGGGTTCCCCCCGTGGGCCGGTCGAGGCAGCCGATCATGTTCAAGAGCGTGCTCTTGCCGCTGCCCGACGGGCCGACGAAGGCGGCGAATGATCCGGCGGGGATGTCGAAATCGACACCCCGGATGGCTTCCACCTCGACGTCACCCGCAACGTAGGTCTTCTTCACTGCTCTGGCGGTGATGATGCTCATGAGCGCGCCTGTCGTGTTGTTTGGTTATCGCTATCCAAGCACGGCGATGTAACTCAAGGATGTCATGGAAACCGCCGCTTGGTAACTGCATGTAGCCGGGGCTGAGCCGGGCGCTATTCGAATTCCATCTCGGCGAACACCTGCATGGCGTTGCGGCGGGCAAGCTGATCCGATCCCTTGAGGTGCAGGAATTTCGACTGATCGATGCTGGCCGCCGCGTTCATGTCGCAGCCCGAATCGATCACCCTCCGCACTTCGCGGCGCAGGTGGAGCAGATAGTCGGCGGTGTCGGCCCGCGCCTCGGCCAATGTGGCTGGATGCCCGTGGCCGGGGACCACATGGGCGGGCTTCAGGGCGGCCAAGGTGTCGAAGGCCACCAGCCATTCCTTCGAGCGCGAGACGTCGAGGATGCCCAGCATCCGTTCGGTGAACACGATGTCCCCGGCGAACGCCACCTGCTTCTCCGGCAGCCACACGATGCTGTCGCCCGCCGTGTGCGCATGGCTCGCCGGGATGAGGGCGAAGCGGATTCCACCGATGGTGATCTCCTTGCGTGCGTCGAAGGACTCGGTGGCGGTCACCGCCGTGGTTCCGGCGAAGCGGTCGGCGCCGATCAAGGCCGTCATCATCTGGAACTGCATGTCCGACCGCGCCTTCTGGTCCTCCACCGCCTTGGCGGAAGCGATCAGGCGGGCGCCCTTGGCCTGGAAATAGCCGTTGCCCAGCCAGCGATGATCCTGGCCACCGGTATTGATGATGGTGACCACCTTCTTGTCGGTGACGGTCTTCAGTGTCGTCTCGATCGCTTCCGCCCCGGCACGGCTGCCGCCGGAATCGATCAGCACCACGCCGTCCTTGGTCACCACCGCGCCGAAGGTGGCGTTGTTGCCCAGGTTTTCGGTCGAGCGTTGGCCGAGGTCGCCGACCAGGGCATAGACGCCCTCGGCGACCTTCTGGACTTCCAGCGGTCCGGCGAATGCCGATGCCTGCGACAGCCACATCATTCCTGCCGCCGCCGCCAGCCGACGGAAAAATAGACGAAGCATCCTCGTTCCTCCCTGTTCTTCGGATCAAGGGTAGTCATTGTTTAGACAAAACGCATATGATTGGAATCATCGAGAAGAAAAAGGGAGAAGACGGTGACGAGGCCGATGGGTCTGGACCCGGGTGAATTGCGAGCGGCCCTTGGCGATGCGGTCAAGACGAAAACCCTGGAGGCGGGTGAGCTTCTGTTTCGCCAAGGCGATCCCACCCATGGCGTCTTCAGCGTCGAAAGCGGGCGCCTACGCATGGTCCGCCACACCGCCGGCGGCAACTTGGTGACCGTCCATGTGGCCCGGGCCGGAGAGAGCCTGGCCGAACCGTCGCTGTTCTCGCCCGTCTACCACTGCGACTGCGTGGCCGACATACCGAGTAAGGTGGCTGTGTTCCCCAAGGAGGCGCTGTTTCAGGCGATGGCGGGCGATCCCGACCTTGCGCTGAGGATGATGGCGCGGTTGGCCCGTCTGGTTCAGTCGCTCCGCAGCCGGATCGAACACCGTAACATCCGCTCCGCCAAGGACCGGACGCTGCGGGCGCTGCTGCTGCTGGAACCATCGACAGGCATGGAGTTCACGATCGACGGGACGCTCAAGGACTTCGCCTCGGAGATCGGTCTGACGCACGAGGCGCTTTACCGCGCATTGCACGATCTGGAGGCCGATGGCCGGATCGCCCGTATGGGCAAGGCCTTAGCAATCCGCAGGCGGGACGATTGCAGCGACTGAAATTTGCGCCCGTATGATGGCAATCATACGGGATGAGGCGTCTCCGGGGCATATTCGCCCGCTATGATAGGTTCGGAGGATCGGATGGCAAACATCTTCAGATTTGGCGAGGCGGTGCCCGGCTACGACGTGCCCGTTCTCAATGAGCGCGAGGTGCGGGCCGCAGCGGGCATATTGTTCTTTTTCGCCCTGGTGTCGTTCATGAATTCGTGGCTGATGGGTGATTTCCAGCTGACACAGATCTTCGTGATCGCCTTTCTCATCGACTTCGCCATCCGCATCTTCATCAATCCCAGCTATGCGCCGAGCATGATCCTCGGCCGCTTCGCCGTCCGCAACCAGGCTCCCGAATATGCCGGTGCACCACAGAAGCGCTTCGCCTGGTCCATCGGATTCGCCTTGGCTGCGTTGATGTTCTATCTGATCGTGCTCAACAACATGGTTGGCCCGGTCAATCTCATCGTCTGCGCCACATGCCTGACGCTGATGTTTTTTGAGACCGCCTTCGGCATTTGCCTTGCCTGCAAGATCTACGACCTCGCCTTTCCAAATGCCGCCAGGCATTGTCCGGGCGGCGTGTGCGAAACCGGCGAGCGCCGCGAAAGCCAGAAGATCGGTGTGGTGCAGGCAATTGTCGTCGTTGTCTTTCTGGGCCTGATCGGCTTCGTCGGCGATCGGTTTCCCCCCCCCGCCCAGGCCGTGGCGGCACCGAACGACACCACATGCACCCCGCCCGATTGGGCCGTGGCCATGGGGCATGGCGAGATGTGGAAGCTCCACAACAACTGCAAATAGGACGGGTCTCAGCCCGATCCCAGCACGACGGAGAGCGCGACCCCAGCCAGGACGACCCACAACGGATCCTTCTTCATCATCAAGACCACAAACGCCAGCAGACCCAGGCCCGCCGACGGATAATTCCACGGTTGCGCCAGGGCGAGTTTGACGTCCAGCGCCGCGATCAGGCCGGTGGCCGGGGCGCTGACACCATGCTGCGCGTTGCCGACCAGCGGACTGCCCTTGATCCGGTCCACCAGCGGGGCGGTGGCGAGCAGGATCAGGAATGACGGCAGGAACACCGCCGCCGTGACGATGGCGGCGCCGGTGAACCCGGCCAGCAGCCAGCCGACGAAGGTGGCGGTGATGATGATCGGCCCGGGGGTGATCTGGCCCAGCGCGATGCCGTCGAGGAATGCCCGCGTGTCCAGCCATTGCCGGATCTCGACCACCTCATGGGCCATGATCGGCAGCGAGCCGAAGGCGAACAGGTCGATGCGCGCCATGGTCATTGCCAACTCGGCCGGCATCCGGTGGTCTGTCAGCCACAACAAGGCGGTGATGGCGGCTGCGGCGGTCAGGATCGCCAGTGCCGCCAACCAGGGCTCAGCCGTCTGGCCGTCTACGGGCTTGGCGCCATAACCTCGATATCGGATTTGTGGACGGCTGACACGCAGGCACTGGCGTTGACGGGAACTGTTGCCGCCTTCGTCGGAGCTTGGTTTGGCAATAAAATGTTGTCGAAGGTAACCTACGGAACAGTAAAAAGGATCGTTGCCATTGGCATCGCCACCTTGGGCACGACATTGGCGGCCGGACTGGTCTGAAACGGGTCGCCAGAATGAGGCGGCACTTGGGGAAGCCTGTATGTTGACTATTCCAACCTACATCCTGGCCGCGTTCGCGGAGATTGGCGGCTGTTTCGCTTTCTGGGCCTGGCTACGCCTGGGCAAGACGCCGTTGTGGCTGGTGCCGGGCACAGTCAGCCTTGTCCTGTTCGCCTGGGCGCTGACGCGCATCGACGCCGACTTCGCGGGGCGGGCTTACGCCGCCTACGGCGGCATCTACATTCTGGCGTCGCTGGTCTGGATGTGGGCGGTCGAAGGCAGCCGTCCCGACCGCTGGGACACCATCGGCGCGGCGGCTTGCATCTTCGGCGCCATGGTCATCATCTTTGGGCCGCGCAGCGGCCAGTAAGAATCAGGCCGCCGACGTACCGATACCCACAGAATGTTGACGTGAGGCGCTCCTCCCTCTAGTATTCAATAAAATAATTGAATGCTAGAGGGAGGAATCCATGTCGCCGTTAGCCATCGCGGCCGGTGTTGCCACCGGCCTTATGCTCGGTCTGTTCGGCAGCGGGGGATCGATCATCACCCTGCCCGCACTGATCTACCTGCTGAAAGTCGAGACCAAGCCCGCCATCGCCATGAGCTTGGGGATCGTCGGCGTCACCGCCGCCATTTCCGCCGTCACCCACTGGCGGCGCGGCAATATCAACGTCCCCGTGGCGGCGATCTTCGGCCTGTTCGGCGTGGCGGGAACCTATGGCGGCGCCCGCCTCGGCGTGGTGACGCCGGAACTGGTCCAGTTGCTGATGTTCGCGGCGATCATGTATGTCGCCTCGTGGCGGATGTTCCGCCCCAGCACGGTGGCGCCGAAGACCGACATGCTGGTGCGCATGGACTGTTCGGGCGCCGCTACCATGGTGTGCTTCGACGCCTCCCGCGTCGGCCACATCGCCATCCACGGCATCGTCGTCGGACTCATCACCGGCATGGTCGGGGTCGGCGGCGGCTTCCTGATCGTGCCCGCTTTGGTGCTGTTGTCGGGCCTGCCGATGAAGCAGGCGGTGGGAACCTCGCTAGTCATCGTCTCGGCCAAGTCCTTTGCCGGGTTCGCCGGGTATATGGGGGCCATCGCCATCGACTATTCCCTGATGGCTGCCTTCACCGGCATCGCCGTGGCCGGGAGTTTCCTAGGATCGGCAGTGTCGACGAGGATGTCGGCCGAAGGCTTGAAGAAGGGGTTCGCCGCCTTCCTGGTGCTGGTGGCGAGCTACATCGTGTTCCGCGAGACCATGGGAGGATGAGTCATGAAGGTCACGGTCGTTTCCAAGGATCCACCCGGTGGGCGCTGCACCCTCTACATGGGCTATGCCCGGGTCATCGCCGAGGGTTGCGGCGGAGAGGTCGAGATCGTCTATCCCCCGACGGGTGGCGAGATTGAACCGCCCGCCCTGCTGGTGGACGGGCGGCTGATCGCCCCGGCCGATGGCCTGATCCTGTCGCCGGTGGACGTCCATCTCGGTCTCACCGGAACGGGCTATCCCGACGTATTGGCGCTCCTGGAGGGGGCCGAGGCCCGCTTCATGGAGGGGTGCGGAGGGTAACCGATTTCCCATCGTGGAGCCGGAGGCGACGGTTCACAGGAACCCGCCGCCCGATGCAGTCCTATCCATGGTCGGGCACCCTGGTGATCGGGTCGATGGCTCGCCCATCAGCCTTGCCAAGAGAATCCTGCGCGTCGTCTTCGGCCAGCCCCTTCTTGAAGGACTTCACGCCTCTGGCGACGTCGCCCATGAGTTGGGGGATTTTTCCCGCTCCGAAGAGAAGCAGGATGATGGACAAGACGATCAGCCAATGCCAGATGCTGAAAGAAACCATTTCAAGATCTCCTGGAAAACAAGCCTTTCCTTACGTTCAGAGGTTCCGGCATCAGCCGCCGGTCACCGGTGGGAAGAACGCCACTTCATCGCCATCGGCGACCGGGTGATCGAGCTTCACATGGTCCTGATTTACGGCAACGCACACGATCCCGAGGTCGGCAAAGGCGGCTACGTGGCCGGGAGAGCGACCCGCCAGCCAATCGATCAATTCTTGAACGGTTCGCACATCCGGACGCGGGTCGAGGACTTCTTCTCCGACACCGATCATCGAGCGCAACCATGCGAAGTATAGGACTTTCACGATTTTCTCCTATCCCAGCCGGTAGCGCTGGCTAGGTGGGCAATTGTCGGTGGGGTCGGAGGCGGCGGATCCCAATGGATCCGCCGCCCGCCATGGCCGCCGACACCGTGGGGAGGCTTCCGCACACTCCCCGGACCGGGTTGGGGGGACCCGGTCGCTCCACATCGGCGGCCATTCAATAATCCGAAACGTGTCCTATCCCCCAACGACGTTCATGAACCGGCCGGAGCCGGTTTTCCCTAGGAAGTCATGTCCTCCCGGCTTGTTGGTGACCGCCGTGTCGATTACCGCCTCCAGCACATGATCGGCCTCGCCGCTACGGAGGGGTGTCCGAAGATCGAAGCCGCGCCAGTCGTCGAGGCAGGTATGCAGGACCCCGGTGCAAGTGAGGCGCATCCGGTTGCAGCCGGCGCAGAAGCAATTGGACATCGGCGTGATGAAGCCGATCCGGCGACCGGTTTCCGCCACCTGGACATAGCGGGCCGGCCCACCGGTGGCGTGGTCGGTGGGGAGGAGGGTCCAACTCCGGGCGAGACGCTGGCGGACGATCATCAGCGGCAAGTACGCGCCGGATCCGGCCCCCACGCCGCCCATGGGCATGAGCTCGATCAGGCAGAGATCGAAACCGTGCCCGCCGCACCAGGCGACCAAACGGTCGATTTCGCGATCGTTGATGCCCTTCTGCACCACCGTATTGACCTTGACGGCCAAGCCGGCCGCCTTCGCCTGCATCAGTCCCTCGATCACAGTTCCGACGTCGCCACGGCGGGTAATGCCGGCGAACGTCGCCTCGTCGAGCGAATCCAGGGAGACGTTGACGCGGCGAATCCCGGCTGCCGCCAATCCCGCCGCATGCTTGGCCAACCGGGTGCCGTTGGTGGTCAGGGTCAACTCGTCGAGGCTGCCCTCGGCCACCATCCCGCCGAGATTAGCGATCAGGCCCATGACGTTCCGGCGTGTCAGCGGTTCGCCACCGGTAATGCGGATCTTGCGGATGCCTTTGCGCACGAAGGCGCGGCACAGCCGTTCCAGTTCTTCCAGCGTCAAGACCTCCGATCTCGGCTGGAAGCTGACATCCTCTCCCATGCAATAGGTGCAGCGGAGATCGCAGCGATCGGTGACCGACAGGCGCAGGTAGGTGATGGGGCGGCCGAAGGGGTCGATCATCCGAATACCTGGGAGGGAGAAAGGGCGGGATGATGACGGGGTGGCGGGACGGCCACCCCGTCATCGGCTTAGAACTTCAAGCCCTGCCACTCCAAGGTGACCGCCTTGAAGCCGTCGCGCTCGGTGTTGCTACCGTTCCACACGGCGAAGGCGACCGGCATATTCGCGCCGCTGGTGTTCGCCAGCGGGACGTTGTCGTCACCCTGCGGCTTGACCGGGCGGTGAAACACCACCGTCCAGGTGCCGTTGGCGTAATGGCCCGACGCCTTGACGTCCTGCACCGGCAGCCGCGTCAGGCTGCCGAAGCCGTTGGCCACCAGATTCTCGCCTGCATTCTTGCTGGCGCTCCAATGCCAGATGTTGACGCGCTTGCCTTCCCCCCCCATGAACGGCTGCGTCTCCTTGCTGCCGTCGGTCGGGAACTGGACCGCCACACCGTCGGCGAACTTGCCGATTCCACGTTGGCGGTTCTCGGAAGAATCCTTCCATTGCAGGCGAATGAACAGTTCATCCCCAGCGCGTGCCGCCTGGGCGTTGACTTCGGTGGCGGTCGCGTCGCCGACGATGGAGGGGTGGCCGGCGAATGCCGTCGTCACCTCCATGCGGGTTTGCGGCACCGATTTCCACGCTGCGCCGGCGGGATCGGCCAGCTTCCCTTTCCTGACCTGGACGACGGCGATATTGCCGTCGGCAGGCGCCGCGTCCGCAGCACCGGCCAACGCCGGGCCGGCGAGGGATACGCCCGCGACCGCCGCCACAGCAAGGCAGAAACGTCTCGTGTTCTTCATGTCATCCCCCTCACGCGAGGTGTGTGTCGGAGATCGGGTGGCCGCCGGCATTGCCCGTTTCGGCAAGCGCATCATCGACGACATCCCGGTGCACGTGGGTGAAGGCGCCGAGCCAGGAGGCGAGCGTCGCGTAGACCTCCCCCTCCGTCCCGAACTGCCGCTTTTTCATCTCGGCCACCCAAACCAGGACGTGACGGTCGAGGAAGTCCCTCTGCGCCAAGCGAAAGGGTGTGGGGTCGTGCCCGTCCCGCACCGCCGCCGCCTCCAGTCCGACCAGATGCATCATGAACTCAAGCTCGGTGACGATGTGGTCAGGGAAGTCCCGGTTCCGGTCGCCGAGTTGAACCGCGAAGAAATGGTAGAACCGGAGCAGATCCTCCTGGATGCCGTCGCGCCCGTCCTGGGGCCGGAAGCTGCCCTCGTAGAGCGGTGTCTTACCGAGCTCGAACAGGCTCAGATAGGTGCCGCTCCGTTCGTCCTGACTGCGGACGGGGAACACGTAGTCCCCCGGCAGGTCATCGACATCGTCGCCGACCAGACTGCTGAGCGGACGGCCCTCCAACTGGCTCCACAACGCCTCGTCTGGATAGTCGAAGGCTCTGGACAGCACCGCGTAGGTAGTGCCGATTGCTTCCAATGTGTCGAGTTGCGTTGTCATATCCCGAACCTGTCCTTGTTGGTGAAGCCGATCAGGAGGTCGGTCAGTTCCGAGGGCTGGGCCTGACGGCGCTTGTCCATCTCGCGGCCCAGGGTTTCCAGCGCCGGCTGGACGCCCTTGCCGAACATCGCTTCCAGGTCGGCCAGCGGGATGCGGGCCTTGTCACTGATCCGTCCGTCGTCCTCGAACATCAGCGGCGTGGTGTTGATCGGCGGCACGTAGAAGACATTGGGCTCGGTGCCGTATTCCGCATGCAGCGGCAGCGCCACCTTCCACTTGTCGACCAGCTTGTAGATCGGCCCGTCCTTGTCGTCGCGGTAGCCCCAGAAGCGGATGCGCCCCGAGCACTGTTTCACGCAAGCGGGCGCCTCGCCCTTTTCGACCCTCGGATAGCAGCCGATGCACTTCGCCGACTTGCCGGTCTGGAGGTTGAAGTACACCTTGCCGTAGGGACAAGCCTTCACACAGTACTGGTAGCCGCGGCACCGCTCCTGGTCGAGCACCACCAGCCCGTCCTCGGGCCGCTTGTAGATCGCTTGGCGCGGGCAGGCGGCCAAGCAGGCGGGATTGGAGCAGTGATTGCAGATACGCGGCATGTAAAAGTAATGGTTGTTCGGGTATTCGCCCTTGCCCTCGTCCTCGTCCCAGTTGGGGCCCCAGGTCGGCTTCTGGTGGGGAACGACCTGATCACCCTTGCCCTCCATCAGCACTTCCTGGAAGTTATACTCCCACACCGCGCCGTAATCCTCCGGCGCAGGGATCTTGCCGTCGGTCCGGAGGTTGCCGTCTTTGTCGAAGCCGCCGCCCTTCTGCTCCCAATTCCTGGGGTAGCCGGCGCCGGGACGAGACTCGACGTTATTCCAGTACATGTACTCGCGGCCGTCACGGTTGGTCCACAATTGCTTGCAGGCCATGGTACAAGTGTGGCAGCCGATGCACTTGTTCAGATCGAATACGTAGGCCAACTGTCTCATGGTCTGCTTCCTTACGCTTTCTCGACATCGACGGTCGTCTCGTGGAAGATGCGGTTGGGGTTGAAACCGCCCGACGCGTACTTGATGTGACCGTAGCCGCCGACCAACTCCAGCGGGTTGATCAGTTCGGCGCTGACGAAGTTGTAGTGGGTCATGTTCTTGTATTGGTACTGCTCCCAGCCATGCTCGCTGAACAGCATGTTCTCGGGCAGGGCCGGCCAAGCCTTGGCCATGGCGAAGAACTCACCCGACGAGTTGAATATCCGCACCGTGTCGCCGTCCTTGATGCCTTTGGCCTCCATGGCCTTCGGATTCATGCGGACGTCGGGGGTGCCGCGCTGCTGGCGCAGCATCCACTGCTCGGTCCGGGCGAAGGAGTGCACACCCCAGCGGGTATGTGGCGTGTTGCGGACGAAGGGATATTTCTTCGGCCCCACCACACCGCCGCCGAATTGCGGCTTCGGCACCGTCGCGCCGAAGCGCTGGAACCACTCGTGGTCGACGTAGAATTGCAGCCGCCCAGTCAGGGTGCCATAGGGCTTCTTGTCGGTGACGTTGACAACGAAGGGACGATAGGGCTTGTCGGCGGGCACCGGACTCGTCTTGCCGGCGGAGGGACCGACGGCGACGAAGCCGTTCTTCAGCAGTTCCTCGTAGGTGCCCGGTCCGAGCGCCTTGGACTTCTCCATGACGAAACGCAGCGCGTCCTCGTCCCTGGCGACAGTCCCCTTCATGGTGAAGTCGTCGTAGAAGGTGTCGAAGTCGATGGCGCTCTTGATCTCGGGATCGTCCACCCGGGTGATGCTGCGGGCCTTGGCGCGTTCCTGAATCTTCGCGGCCAACGCCACGCCGATCTGCCAGTCGGTCTTGCGCTCGAACATGGGCTTGACCGGTTGGCCGAAGGCATGGATGAAGCGGGTCACCGAAGTCTCGCGAATGTCCAGCTTCTCGGTGTTCTCCGCGCACGGCAGCACGTAGTCGGCATACATGGCACCGGAGTTCATGCGGAAATCCACCACCACATAAAGTTCGCAACGTTTGAGGAAGTTTTCCGCCAGGTGCTGGTAGCCGTTGGAGGTGGCGAAGGTGTTGATGCCGGCATTGATGTAAACGACCGGATCCTTGATGGACTGCCACTTGGGCATCCAGCCCTTGGCCTCGGATTCCTTGCGCAGGGCCTCCATGTCATCAATGCCGAAGCCGAGTTCCGCCTTCAGTTGCTCATCGTCGTAATATGCCTTGGAGCGCCGGTGCTGCTCACCCCACACCCACTGGGCCAGCACCATGGAAACACTGCGTCCGGGCTTGCCTTTGAAACTGGCGATTTCGCTGGCGCCTTCCAGCTTCCAGCCTTCATAGGTGGTGTCGATGGAGCCGGTGGTGCCGTGGTGGCCGATCATGGTCAGGATCAGGATCTTCAGGCGGCCGCACTGGAAGCCGTCGAAGTGCTTCTGGTTGTTGTAACCGTCGAGGATGCGCAGCGCCTTGCATTCACCGATCCAGCCGGCCAGCTTGCGCACCACCGAGGGATGGATGCCGGTGGTCTTGTGGGTGGCTTCCGGCGTGTAGGGGGCGATCTCGGCCTTCAGGCGCTCGAAGACGGTGGTGACCTGGATGCCGTCCGCCTTGAAGGTACCTTCCAGGGCCGGGTCGACGTCGCCGAGCTTGAGGGTCTTGTCCTTGGACCCCATGCTGCCGGGGGCGGGCACCGCCTTGCCGGTCTTGCTGTCCCAGACGTAGAAGACCTGGTCGTTGCCGTCCGTCTTGAAGTCGGTCTCGCGTAGGAACTTGCCGTTGTCGGTGCGCACCAGGAAGGGCAGATCGGTCTGCTCCTTGAGGTAGTCCACCTTGTAGTGCTTTTCGGCGATCAGCACGTTGACGATGGCGGCGGCGAGGTGCGAATCGGTGCCGGTGACCACCGGGACGAACAGGTCGGCGTGGACCGAGGAAGGGTTGTAGTCCGGCGAGATGTTGACCAGCCGTGCGCCGTTGTAGCGCGCCTCGGTGAGGAAGTGAGCATCGGGAATCCGCGTCACGATGGGATTTTTGTGCCACATCAGGATCAGGTCGGAGGTGAACCAGTCGTCGAAGGTCGATACCGTCCGCGCCGGCATACGTACCGTCTGAATGCCGGGATAGAGGTCGCCGGTCATCGACGACACGTCCGGTTTGATGGCGCCCAGCAAATTGGCCAACCGGGTGTAGGCGTTGTTGCTGAGCACGGCGAACGGGCGCTTGGACACGACGATGTTGCCGGGCCCGCGCTCGACCGTGGTGTCGATGATCTTGTCGGCGATATCGGTCAGCGCCTCGTCCCACGAGACTCGCTGCCACTTGCGCTCACCGCGGGCACCGACGCGCTTCAGCGGCCACTTGAGATGGTCGGCCTGTTTCGACCACGAGCAATAGACCGCGCCCTTCTGGCAGCCGCGCGGGTTCATGTCGGGGATGCCCGGCAGTTGCGGGTACTTGGCGACCTGCTCCTCGCGCATAGGAATGCCGTCCTTGACGTACACGTTCCAGGCGCAGCCGGCCACGCAGCCGTTGGAATGGGTGATGAAGCCCTGGGAATCCCAGGTCCATTCCTTGCGGTAGAGGTCTTCCCAACCCCGGTAGGGGTATTCGCCCTTGAGCGGATCGCCGATCGGAGCAAGCCGCGTCAGCGCAAAAGCGGAACTGGACATGGCCATGCCGCCGGTCGCCAGACCAGCCATGCGAATGAACCCACGTCTGCTGAGAGCAGCCCTTCGTTCTTCACCCATCAGGAATCTCCTGCATCATCGGATAAGTCCGGCAACCGACGGCCGGAGCGACGCACTTGATATATGTCACGAGCACGAGGTCGTCGTTGACTGGTGCAAATCTCAAGGCTAAATATTGAGTGATACAGTCCAGATAGATCGATGGTGAAGATGAATGGTAAAATCACCTAAAAATGTATGGAATGGACGTAGATATACGCCGGAACAACAATTGGAATTAATCCAACGATGTGGTGAAAGTGGCGTATCGACACTCCACCATCAGGCGGGTGTCGGGCGCTCTACACTTTATCGGTGGAAGAGAAAACTTGCAGATGGAGGCGCACCGGCACAGCCCGCGAAAGGCGGGCGTCCCTGCGCCGTCTCCGCCGAAGTGGAAGCTCTCGTCCTCGACGTGTCGCGGGCAAACCCCACCTGGGGATGCAAGCGTCTCAGTTCCTACCTGAAGATGCTCGGCGTCTCGCTCAGTTCGCCGACCCTCCAGAAAGTCCTCATTCAGCTTGGCCGCGGGCGGGTCGGCGACCGCTTGGCCGCAACATCGGAATAGCCCTACCTGACCAGTTCCTGTTCCAGCGGGGAAAACAGTTCGACCGGGTCGGCGATCACCGCAAGGCGCCCCTTGAATACGGCCAATCCCTCGGCTTCAAGCGATCGCATCGCCCTGATCACGCTTTCGGCGCAGGATCCGATCATCTCGGCAATATCCTTGCGGCCGATCGGCAATCTGATTTCCAGCGATCCGTCCTGGCGGGTCGTGCCGTAGCGGCATTTCAGGGCATAGAGCAACCGAACGACCCGGTCGCGAACGCTGCAGGCGGCGTTCTGCAGCAGCCTTTCCTGGGTCTCCGACTGATCGCAGGCCATGCGGCGGAGAAAACGGCGTGCGACCTCGGGATGGTCCTCCATCAGGGTCTGGACGGCCTCGCGGCCGATGAAGCAGACGGTGGCGGCGATCAGTGCCTCGGCGCTGTCGGGATAGGCTTCCTCGGCAAAGAAAGTGCGATAGCCGAGGATGTCGCCCGCGCCGGCGATCCGGACGATGACCGAGGCACCGTCGGCATTGGAGCGACGAACGACGACAGTTCCGGTCAACACGCAGAATAGACCATGGCAGGAGTCGCCGTGACGATAGAGCGCCTGTCCGGGGATGTAGGGGCGACACACCTTGGCGGCGCTCAAATACGCGGTCGTCTCCGCATCAAGGTTGCACCACGGCGAATCAGTGATCCGCGGGCAACTGAGGCAGTCCTTCAACAGGCTTCCAAGCTGCACGTTCATCTTTGAATCGCCGACCTTGAGCCACAATCATTGGCACGCCCGAAGGATAAAAACCCTAAGGAACCAGCCTTATTCAATAAGTTTATGGAATATTGGAGATTGGCGTCAAGGCGCAAACTAACGCAGCCGCTAGTTTTCACAGAACGGCGGCAACAAAGAAAGAATATTAACACTCAATGATTGATTATGATCTGGGTGCAAGTTCGATCGGTAGACCTGCCATTCTCCATTCGGGGAATCCGTCAGCCAACCGGCGAGCCCTGTACCCAAACCCCCGAAGTGCCGCCACGGCATCGTAAGCGTACAGGCAATACTCCCCGCGGCAGTAAGCCACGACTTCGCAATTGGACGGCAACTCGCGCAAGCGCCGCTCCAATTCCTTCACCGGGATATTGAGGGCCCCTGGCAAGTGGCCGGCCAAGAACTCCTCTTCGGGGCGGACGTCCAGGACGATCACCGAATGCTCGCGGATACGGGCGAGCAATTCCTCTCGAGAGATCGGTTCCATGCCATCCTGACGGTTCATGTAACTGACCACCACCCTGTCGATATCGGCAAGGTGCCGCCGTGCGGTGCCCCGTGTCGCCGTCAGCAGATCGAACACGTCCTCGCCGGAAAGCCGATAAAGAACCTGCGTCCCACTCTTTCGTGCGGATACCAGTCCGGCCCGGCGGAGGTGCTGAAGATGTTGCGAGGCGTTGGCGATACCCAGGCCAGCAGTCGTCGCAATGCCCTCGACGCTTCGTTCCGACTGGCTGAGGATTTCCAGGATGTAGATTCTGTGCGGATTGCTCAACGCCTTGCCGACCTTGGCAAATTGCTCAAGCAGTGTCAGTTTGACGGCCGAAGCGGCCATGTCATGCCTCCCCAAGTGCATGCTATCAATGGTTGTGACCAGCCCCGCCGACCTACGGTCAGCACCATTGTCCGGTGCGTCCCCATGGTTGACCAAGCCACGGCCATCTGCATACTATTCAATAAACTCTTTGAATTAGCAAGCCGTCAAGCACCGTCGGAATCGCTCTTTCGCCTTGATGCGGCACCTGAAGGAGACTTGAGAACATGCACAAGATCGTCACCGCCAACATTCCTGGGGCTGACTGATGCACCTGACCCATGGTATCCGCGCCAATCTCGACCAGTTCCTACATCAGTTGCTTCAGGTGCTGCTGGTGGGCTTGACCATCGGCATGATGCGGACGGTGGTGCCGGCGCTGGCCGAGGCCGAGTTCGGCGTGCCCAAGAATTCCTTCATGCTGCTGACCGCCTTCGTCGTCGCCTTCGGCTTCGTCAAAGGCTCGCTCAACTTCGTGGCGGGGCGGCTGTCGGAGCGCTGGGGTCGCAAGACGGTGCTGCTGCTGGGATGGGCGGCGGCGCTGCCCATCCCGCTTCTGATCTACTTTGCCGAAAGCTGGAACTGGATCGTCGCCGCCACCGTCCTTCTGGGCGTCAACCAAGGCCTCACTTGGTCGATGACCCAGGCCGCCAAGCTCGACATCACCCGGTTGGAGGAACGCGGTCTGACCATCGGCCTCAACGAGTTTGCCGGCTATGTGGGCGTGGCGCTGGCCGGGATCATCACGGGCTATGCCGCCACGGCGCTCGGCGCCCGCATGGGCCTGTTGGTGTTCGGCCTCGCCGTAGTGTTGGTGGCGATGGGGTTGACCCAACTTTGGGTCAAGGACACGCTGCCCTGGGCCAAGGCCGAGGCGGCCAAGCACAAGACCGGGACGGCGAATACTTATTGGCCGCGCTACGCCCAGGCCAGCGGCGACCATCCCGGAACGTGGGAGGTGTTCTCTTTGCTGTCGTGGCGTGATCGTCGTCTCATGGCGGTTGCCCAGGCCGGACTGGTGGAGAAGTTCGTCGATGCCCTGGTCTGGGTATTCTACCCCGTATTCCTCTACCAGCAAGGGATCAGCCTTCCCAACATCGGCTGGATCATCGGAATCTACGGCTTCGTCTGGGGTGGTTCGCAATTCTTCACCGGCAGGCTGTCCGACCTTATTGGCCGCCACCGTCCCAATGTGCTCGGCATGTGGACCTGCGGCGCGGGCGTGGCGATGATGATGCTGGGCGAGGGCGTGACATGGTGGTCGCTGTCGGCGGGCCTGTCCGGATTCGGCATGGCTCTGCTCTATCCTAACCTGTCGGCTGCCATCGCCGACATCTCGCCGCCCACCTGGCGTGGTTCGGCCATCGGCATCTACCGTTTCTGGCGCGACCTCGGTTACGGCATCGGTGCCCTGGGATTGGGCCTCGCCGCCCATTTCAGTGGCCAGATGGAGGCGGCCTTCTGGTTTGTCGCCATTTCCATGTTCGTGTCCGGGGCTATATTGTGGTGGTTGGGCGAGGAAACCCACCCACGGCTCAATCCTGCGAAGTGATGAGAATAGGGAGGCGTTAAACGCCTTCTATCCGATCAGCCCAAGGCTGACCGTAATTCGCCTCTGGAAATGTTCGTCGCCATCCCTGCCTGCGTCACCGGAATGCCGATCCCGAGCTTGACAGGCAGTGCGCCGCACCCTAACAATTCAAGAGAACAATTGAATTATGAAGGATGGACATCGGATGCCCGAGCATGCCAGTCGGCGAATGATCGCCAATGTCGCGTTGCTGTCCGTAAGCCAAGCCCTCCTGCTGACCACGGTGGTTGGCGGCATGGCGGTCAGCGCCTTGGCGGGGCGGACGCTGGCAGCCGATCCGGCGCTGGCCACCATCCCGATCGCAGCCTTGTTAGTTGGACCCTTTATCACTTCGTGGCCCGCATCGATGTTCATGCAGAAATTTGGACGCCGGGCCGGCTTCACCCTGGGATCTTGCCTTGCCGTCATCGGCGGCACCTTGGCGGCTGCTGGCATCGCGGAACAGGATTTTTGGCTGTTCACGGTGGGTCATCTGTTCGTCGGGGCCTTTCAGGGATTTGGCAACTACTACCGATTTGCCGCCATGGAGGCCACGAACGACCGGTTCCGTCATCGGGCGATGTCGTGGGTGATCGCGGGTGGCGTGATCGCTGCTTTCGCCGGCCCCGCATTGGCCCATGCCACTCGGACGGTCGGCCCGGTGGAGTTCGTCTGGACCTATGCGGCCATGGCGGTACTCGGTCTGGTCTCGGCTGCGGTAGTCAACCGCCTGAGCCTCGACCGCCCCAAGGTCTCCCAAGCTGATGCATCCAGCGCCCGACGGCTGGGACGCATCCTTTCGAGCTACCCGGTCATCGCCGCCGTGGCGACCGGCTCGGTCGGCTATGCGGTCATGATCCTGGCCATGACCGCCACCCCACTGGCGATGTCCGACTGCGGGCTGGGCATGGAGCAGTCGCGGTCGGTCATCCAATGGCATGTTCTGGGCATGTTCGCGCCATCCTTCTTCACTGGACGCGTCATTCAAAGGTTCGGAGCCGCTCGCGTGGCAATGACGGGACTATTCCTGCTGACTGGGCACGTTCTGGTCGCCGTTTCCGGCTCGGAGATGGTTCAGTTCATCTCCGCCCTCGTTCTTCTTGGGATCGGCTGGAACTTCACCTTCCTCGGTGGGACGTCGATGCTTGCCCAAACACACTCTCCAGCCGAACGGGCAAAGGTTCAGGCGATCAACGAGTTTATGGTCTTCGGCCTCTCGGCACTCGCGTCGCTGTCGGCCGGTTGGCTCCTCGCCCATGTCGGTTGGGCGACCCTGAATCTCACTCTGCTGGTTCCGCTGACGGTCGTCGCCCTGGTTCTGCTGCCGTCGGTGGCGCCCATGCGATGCCCGATGATGCGTCAGGCCACGCAGGAAAGCCGCTAAGCCAAATCCAGACCACAGGAAAAGCTATGAAAGCCCTCATCATCCTTAACGACCCGCCCTACGGCACCGAGCGTAGCTACAACGGCTTACGGTTAGCCCATTCCCTCAAGAAAAATGCCCCGGAGGTGGAGATCACCGTCTTCCTCATGGCCGATGCGGTGCTGTGCGCCAAGGCCGGACAGAAGACGCCTGAGGGGTTCTACAACACCGAAAAGATGGTGCGCCGGGTCGTCGGCAGCGGCGGTCAGATACTGTTGTGCGGCACCTGCATGGACGCCCGAGGGATCACCGAGGCCGAGGTGATGGAAGGAGCGCACCGGAGCACCATGGATGCCCTGGCGAGGGCCACGCTGGAGGCCGACAAGGTGCTGGTGTTCTGATGGAAGTGGCGGAGGCCTTTCCAGCCTTGGCAACTCTGGACCCGCGCGACCTCGAACCGCTGACCGGCATGTCGCGGCGAGCCCGCTTCCACGCCGGTCAGACACTGTTTCAACCGGAACAAGCTTGCCGGAACTACCTTTTCGTCTTCGACGGTGCCGTGCGCGTCCAGAAAATCGGGGAAAACGGCAGGGTCATCCTCCTCTATCGTGTCGAGGCGGGAGAGACGTGCCTTGTGACGACGTCCTGCCTGATGAGCGCCCAGTCCTATTCGGGAGAAGGTGTTGTCGAGCGTGATTTAGACTGTGCGATGCTCCCGGAAACGACTGTTCAAACGCTGATGGGCAGATCGGCGCTTTTCCGCAGCTTCGTCTTCTCGTCGTTCGCCGACCGTATGGCCGATCTGCTGAGTGTCATCCGACGTACCCTTTCGCCGCATCGACGCCCGGCTCGCACAAGCATTGCTCGACCGGGAAAAGAACCATGAAGTCTTCGCAACGCACCAAGACCTTGCGGAAGACCTGGGAACGTCGCGTGAGGTGATCAGTCGTCAATTAAAGGAGTGGGAGCGCGGCGATATGGTGTCTGTGTCACGCGGCCAGCTTCGAATTTTGAACGAGGATATGTTGCGTGTCCTTTGCAAGTCCTGATATCTCGGGGGCATCCATGCGGTCATCGCCCAGACTTCAACGAACGTATGAGCGGTGGAGGGTATCCTCGCTGGGGGCCCGCACAGAGGCTATCGAGCACGCCCTGATCTTCGATCTGCTCGGCTCTGTCACGGGCTGCCGTCTGCTCGATGTGGGGTGCGGTGACGGCACACTGACAGCAGCATTTGCTAATGCGGGAGCCGAGGTGCTCGGCATCGACAGATGTTCCTCCATAGTGGAAAGGGCCATCATTGTCGCGCCGGATGCCGATTTCGTGATTGCCGACGTCCAGTCCTTGCCGTTTCCGGATGCCCATTTCGATGTTGTCGTCGTCAATACGGTGCTGTGCCTGGTGGAAGACCGCCGTGCCGCCGTGGCCGAAGCCATGCGCGTCCTGCGGCCTGGCGGGCGCCTGGTGCTGGGCGAACTGGGGCGATGGAGTCTGTGGGCGCTGAAACGGCGGATCAAGGGGATATTCGGCTCAGAAATGTGGCGCCGCAGTCGGTTCTCGGATGCCCGTTCGCTAACGGCCGAGTTGGTTGATGCAGGGCTGAGGGTCCATGTGGTCAGGGCCGCCATCTTCTATCCGCCCTTCGGCTGGACGGCACGGCTAATGGCGTCCATCGATCCGTGCCTCGGCCGATACACCACCATCGGCGCGGCCTATCTCGCCGTCGCCGCAACGAAACCATATTCTTCGGGGATGGACCGCGATGACCACTGACGACCCCATCTATCTCGACTTCAACGCCACCACGCCCATCGACCCGGAAGTGGTCGAGGCCATGCTGCCATTTTTGCATACCCATTTCGGCAACCCTTCCAGTGGCCACATCTTCGGCCATCGAGCGCGGGAGGCAGTCGAGCGCGCCCGCGCCCAAGTCGCGGCGCTAATCGGTGCGACCCCTGAGGAAATCGTGTTCACCGGCAGCGGCACCGAGGCCAACAACATGGCGTTGCGCGGCGCCGCTTGCGCTCATGACCGGGGCGGCCGGATGGCCTGCTCCGCCATCGAACATCCCGCCGTGGCCAAGCCCTGCCAGTTCCTTGGTATGCGGGGGTGGGCGATCGACACCATCCCGGTGGACGAAGCCGGTCTGATCGACATGCAGGCTGCGGACGTTGCCATCCGGCGGGGAACGGTGATGGTGTCGGTGATGCACTCCAACAACGAAGTCGGCACCATCCAGCCGATCCGCGATCTGGCGGATCTGGCCCATTCCCGGGGTGCCCTGACGCATACCGACGCAGCCCAATCCGTCGGCAAGGTGGCCATCGACGTGAACAACCTCGGCGTGGACGCGCTGACCATCGTCGGCCACAAGCTCTATGCCCCAAAGGGTGTCGGCGCCCTCTACATCCGCAAGGGTGCCGCCATCGCCCCCACCAGCTTCGGCGGCGGCCAGGAAGGCGGTATGCGCCCTGGCACCGAGAACGTCGCCTTGGTGGTCGCCCTGGGCGCCGCCTGCGAGGTCGCGAGCCGCCACTTGGCCGAGGACGAGCATCGACTGCGAATGTTGCGTGACCGGCTGTGGTCGCAGCTTCAGGCAGATGTCCCCGGCATCCGCCTCAACGGCCATTCCGAGCGACGACTGCCCAATACCCTCAACGTCAGTTTTCCTGGTGTGCGGGGCAGCGCCGTCCTCACCGCCGCCCCTAACATCGCAGCCTCAACCGGCTCGGCTTGCCATGAAGGGGAAGAGGCCCCATCCTCCGTCCTCGCCGCCATGGGCTGCGACCGTGACCAGGCTTTGGGCGCCGTCCGCCTGTCGGTCGGCCGCGCAACCACAGTCGAGACGACCGACATTGCCGCCGCCGATTTGATGAAGGCATGGCAGCACGTTCTGGTACGCAGCACAAACGGAGTCAAGTGATCGTGCAGGACATGCTTTACAGGCGCCTGGAGCAGTTGGGCATTCAGATCACCGCCCCCGTACCCTATCCCATTCATCGGAGCGTCGAGGAAGGCAAGCAGCTACGCGGCGACATGGCTGGGACCTTCACCAAGAACCTTCTCCTGAAGGACAAGAAGGGACGCCTCTTCTTGGTCGCGGCCCATGAGGACCGTCCCATCGACCTCAAGACACTCCATCAGCGCATCGGCGCCAGCGGGCGGGTCGGCTTTGCCGCTGCGGATCAGATGACCGGTCTGCTGGGTGTCCAGCCCGGAGCCTTGACGCCCTTTGCCATCATGAACGATCACGATGGATTGGTCGCCGTTGTTCTCGATGCGGATCTCAGCTGCGTGGAGCAACTGAATTTCCATCCCATGCTCCAGACGTTCAGTGTCGGGATTTCCGGCAAAGACCTTATAAGGTACATAGAGTCTTACGGGCGACAGCCGCTTATTGTCGATCTCGCTGGCGCGGTTCCCCCATCAGAAATGGAAGAATGATGACCACGCTGCCGATTCTGGAGTTCAAGAACGCCAACGCCCCCTCCGTCTTCCAACCTGCCAATCTGCTGCGCGAGGCCCGGCGCCAGCGCGGCCTCGACCACGCCGAGGTACCCGCCATCTGCCTGCTCGATCCTGACGGCGACATGGTGCGCTATCTTAGGCGTACCGGCCGCGCCCAGCCGGTCAAGTACTGGGCCTGCTACCACACCGAGATGTGGCTGTTCGAATGGGACGGGATCGAGATGGGTGTCGTCGGCTGCGCCGTCGGCGCCCCCTTCGCCGTACTGCTGGCCGAACAGATGTTCGCCAGCGGCTGCCGCTTCCTGATCAGCGTCACCTCGTCCGGCCAGATCACGCCAGTTGGCGAACCGCCCTATTTCATCCTGATCGATCGGGCGCTCCGGGACGAAGGCACCAGCTACCACTACCTGTCGCCGTCCCGCTTCGCCGAGGCAGACCCTATGGTTCTGGAGTGGCTGGCGCCATTAGTTGGCAACGCCCCAGTGACCGTCCACCAGGGCGCCACTTGGACCACCGACGCTCCTTACCGCGAGACCGAGCATGCCATCGTTAGCCACCGTGCGGCGGGTATCCTCGCGGTCGAAATGGAGGCGGCAGCGCTCTACGCTTTCTCACGCGCCCGGGGCTTTGCCGTGGCCTGCTTCGCTCACGTTACGAACACCATGGCGCAGAGCGAGGGGGACTTCGAGAAGGGCGAAGCGGACGGGGCGCTGGAGGCACTGGCGTTGGTCGCGGTGACCGCCAGATATTGGCTAACGGCCATCCGATAAAAGTTACGCCGCTTTTCGCTCCCGAGTGATTCCGATATGATTCCGGGGTGGTTTCCAGAGAGGGTGATTGCGGAATCAAAAAGCCCTCGAAACCGTTAGGTTTCAAGGGCTTATATTTGGTTGCGGGTGACCGGGCCTAGGCGTTTGTATCGTGAATAGGTTTACTTACATTCTTGGAAGACCTGGCAGCGACCTACTCTCCCGTGCCTTAAGACACAGTACCATTGGCGCTGGGGATTTTCACGTCCGAGTTCGGGATGGGATCGGGTGTAGGCTCCCCGCTATAACCACCAGGTCGTCGAAGAATGTAAGGTTTTTCTGATCCGCGTGCAGCGCTGTCTTTCAAAGAGTGTCCATTGTATCGGGCTTACCGCTAGCTAGGAGCGATCAAGCCGATCGAGCTATTAGTATGGCTTAGCTTCATGCATTACTGCACTTCCACACGCCACCTATCGACGTCGTGGTCTACGACGGCTCTGATAGGGAAACCTTGTTTTGAGGGGAGCTTCCCGCTTAGATGCTTTCAGCGGTTATCTCGTCCGTACGTAGCTACCCGGCAATGCCATTGGCATGACAACCGGTACACCAGAGGTACGTCCATCCCGGTCCTCTCGTACTAGGGACAGGTCCTCTCAAGTTTCCGACACCCACGGTAGATAGGGACCGAACTGTCTCACGACGTTCTAAACCCAGCTCATCCCCGTCGATGTGGACTCTTGGGGGAGATCAGCCTGTTATCCCCGGCGTACCTTTTATTCGTTGAGCGATGGCCCTTCCATGCGGGACCACCGGATCACTATGACCGACTTTCGTCTCTGTTCGGCTTGTGGGCCTCACAGTCAGGCGAGCTTATGCCATTGCACTCGACAGCTGATTTCCGACCAGCTTGAGCTCACCATCGCGCGCCTCCGTTACTCTTTAGGAGGCGACCGCCCCAGTCAAACTACCCACCATGCAGGGTCCCGGGCCCGGTTTCACGGGTCGCGGTTAGATACCAGGAAACAAAAGGGTGGTATTTCAAGGATGGCTCCGCACCAGCTGGCGCCGATGTTTCATAGCCTCCCACCTATCCTACACATTCATTCCCTAGTACCACTGCAAAGCTGTAGTAAAGGTGCACGGGGTCTTTCCGTCTAGCCGCGGGTACTCCGCATCTTCACGGAGAATTCAATTTCGCTGAGTTGGTGTTGGAGACAGCGGGGAAGTCGTTACGCCATTCGTGCAGGTCGGAACTTACCCGACAA
>VBWB01000041.1 GCA_006218045.1 Stygiobacter sp. | reverse complement strand
GCGCCGTGAAAAATCCCGGACAGCAGTGCGCGAAAGCGGGGGTCCAGGAGTCGCGGAAAGATCAGCCGTGCACCCTCTGGGTTCCCGCCTTCGCGGGAACGACGGTTGAAACATCAGTGCATCTGATTAAACGCACGGACCACTAGTTGCTGGGACGCACGGGAAAAAGCCCCTCGTAGAAGATGCAGGGCATCATCTTCAGGGCCGGCGACTGGAAGGTGACCGACAGGGGGGCCGGGTATCCGGTACTGCCCGTGTTTCCCTCCAGCGTGACGGAGGCCTGGCCTTGCACCGGCAGGGTCGCCACGGCGCCGGTCGCCGGCGCGGTGGCGGTGTACACGTTGGTGGGATAGACGGTGGCGCCGTTGGCGAAATTGGTCAGCGTCGTGGTCGGGGGCGAGGCGGTATTGAACGGCACGCCGCCGCTGACGCCGGTCAAGGGCGAAGTCAGCGCAATCGGATGGGAGTGAACGGGCATTTGAGCCGAGCTCAAGGTCACCGTATTTTTTCCGGTGGCAACGCCGAGCGGCTGGGTGGGCTGGCTGCCGACCACCATCCGGCCGACCAGGTTGGGCAGCGCGAAGGTGGTCTTTCCGTCGCCGCCGTACGTGAGGCCGATCAGCGCGAACAAGGTCTGATACGTGGACATCGAGACCGATTGGCCGGCGGCGACGAGCGTGCCTACCGGGCAATAATTCTCGGCGAAATAACAGACTTCACCGACATAGTTAGTGCTTCCGCAGGCCAGCGCCGGCTTGGCGCCGCCGACCGACAGGCCGACGGACAATGCCGCCACGGCCAGGCCGGATAAAAACAAGGAGCGTGATGTCGCGTTCATGGCGAGTCTCTCCGTGGATGACATGACGGCCCTGTGGGGGCCAACAAAGCGGTGATCACGGCTGCCGGCCAAGGGCGCGGCGGCAAGGCCGCGACGCCCGCCGGCGGCAGGGCGGGATCACGGCCGCGGCGGCCACAAGGCGTTGTCGGTGGCGATGCAGACGGTCAGGTTCAGCGCCGGCGACTGCACGTTGATCGGTGCCGAGGCTCCCGTTACGCCGGTGGTGCCGTTCACCTGGACGGTGCCGCTGGCCGTCACCGGCATGGTCGCCTGGGCGCCGGCGGCCGGGGCGGTGGCGGTGTAGATGTTGGTGGGATAGACGGTGGCGCCGTTGGCGAAATTGGTCAGCGTCGTGGTCGGGGGCGGGGCGGCGTTGAACGGCACCGACAGGCCATTGAGCGTCACCGGAACCGCCTGACCGCTCAGGGAATGGATGTGCGCCGGCAGATTGGTGGACGTCAGCGTCACCTGCGCATTGCCGACCGCCTTGCCGATATTCGACGTCGAGTCGGTGCCGATCGGCGTGCGGCCGATCAGGTTGGGCAGGTTGAATTGCTGCGAATTGCCGCCGTACATGGTGCCGAGCAGGGCATACAATGCCTGGTAGTTGCTGACGGACATCTGTTGGCCGCCGGCGTAGCTATAGCCTTGCGGGCAATAGTTGAAGGCGAAGAAGCAGACCTCGCCCAGATAGGGTTCGGCCCCGCAGGCCAGGGCCGGCTTGGAATCGATGGCCAGGAAGCCGGCGGCGACGGCGAGGGTGGCCGCGCCGGACAAGATGACGGTTTTCGACTTGGCGAACATGGCGTTTGCCTCCAAAGGTTGGTCGAATAATGGCCGCCGGACCCCCCGGCCAGCCCCCTGTTTCTGGCGCCGTCACGCATTCATTGTCAGGTGATAATGATATACACGTTAAACGACGTTTTGTGAGCCTATCAATTCATCCAGAGAATGCAAGGCTATATCTTTTAGTGTCTATTTTGAGCGTATTTGATGTATACGTACCCGCTTAGGGGGTTGTGGGTATCCATTGCGCACATACATTATCGCCCCGGTTCGTCTACCAAGCCGATGCAGGCCTCCTTTGGTGGGGACCATTCAATGATGGCAAAAATGGTCGCTATCCGGGCGCGCTACATCTTGTGACTTGAACAACGCAACCATTCGGCGGCATGCTGATCATGGTTAATAGATCAGGGCTGGAAAATCTGCCCCTTGTTGCAAGCGCTTCATGCCCTCTTCGCCGTTTACCCGGTCCGTTTGCCCCGTCGCGTCTGTCCGCGACCCGGGAGGCGGACGCTTCGTCTGGATCGCCGATGACCTACTTGGACCGCCCCGCCCGCCTTCGTCGCCCCGCCGCCCGTCCGCCCCTGATGCTGGCGCTGGAGCCCCGTTTCATGTTCGACGGCGCCGCCGTGGCCGATGCGGCGCAGGCGGCGGCCGACAGCGATGCCGTCGACGTCCACGCCCTGCTGGCCGCGGTGCCGGCGGCGGTGTCCGTGCGTGAGGCCGACCCGGCCCTGAACGGCGGGCGCAAGGAAGTGGTCTTCGTCGACACCGCCGTCGCCGACTACAAGGTTCTGGAAGCCGGCATCCGGCAGGGCGTCGAGATCGTCGAGATCGGCGGCGGCGCCGATGGTCTGGCCCAGATGGCCGCCTGGGCCGAGACCCATTCCGGCTATGACGCCATCCATGTGCTCGGCCACGGCGACGACGGGACGATCATCCTGGGCGCCGGCCGGATCACCACCGCGTCCCTGGCCGACGCGGCGATCAAGGCCGAACTGGCCATCCTCGGCCAAGCGTTGACCGCCGACGGCGACCTGCTGGTCTACGGCTGCTCGGTGGCCGGCGGTGACAACGGGGCGAGTTTCCTCGCCAAACTGGCCGCGGTCACCGGCGCCGACGTGGCCGCGTCGGACGATCCGACCGGCGCGGTCGGAAAGGGCGGCGACTGGGATCTGGAGTCGCGGTCCGGGGCGGTCGAGGCCGACGACGTGGTCGACCGGGTTGCCGTCGCCGATTACGACCATGTACTCGCGGCCTTGGGCAGCCAGGTGACGGTCGACTTCACCGCTGCCGGCTTTGGGACGACCACGGCAGCCGGCGGCACCTCCGTTGGCGGCCAGTCCTACACCAACAGCGGCTTCTCCTTCACCTGGGGCACGACCAGCGCCGACCCGATCAATGGCGCGTCGGACAAAGGCCAATCCAATGGCGCGTCCCTGTTTATGAACGGCGCCAGCAATGGCGCGGAAACGCTGACCATCGTGTCGACGACGTCCGGCGAGACCTTCAAGTTCACCAGCTTCTATCTGGATCTGACCTTCGTCGAAGGCGACTGCGGCACCTGGACGGTGGAAGGTTTCCTCAACAACGTCAGCACCGGCACCCAGACGTTCAGCGCCACCCAGGTCGGCGCGACCCGGACGCTCAACACCAACACCAACCTGCAAAACGTCGACAAGATCGTCATCACCTCGGATGCGGGCAGCGCAACCAACAGCGGGTTCGCCGGCAATTTCGACACCTTCGTCTTCGACGTCCCGGTGGTCGCCGATTCCACCGCGCCGACCTTCGACGTCGCCCCCGCCGCCTCCAGCGTCACCGGCACCACGCTCACCTTTTCCGGCAGCATCGACGAGGCCGGCACCGTCTATTACGTCGCGGTGGCCAACAACGCCGCCGCGCCCTCGGTCGCCCAGGTCATGGCCGGCCAGGACAGCAGCGGCGCGGCGGCGTTGAAAAGCGGCAATTCGGTCGTCGGTTCGACCCCCTTTACCGCCAGTTTCAGCGTCACCGGACTGACCGCCGGCACCGACTACGATTTCTACATGGTGGCCAAGGACAGCGCCAACAACCAGATGGCCGCCGTCACCAAGGTCGACGTCACCACCGGTCCCGACGCCGCCAACGACACCGCCGCCGCCACCGAGGCCGGCGGCAACGCCAACGGCACGGCGGGCACCGATCCCACCGGCAACGTGCTCACCAACGACACCGGCTCGTCGTTGAGCGTGACCAGCTTCCGCACCGGCAACAGCGAAGGGGCAGGCACTGCGGGCACCTTGGGTCAGGCCCGGACGGGCAGCTACGGCTCGCTGACGCTGGCCGCGGACGGTTCCTACACCTATGTCGTTGACAATACCAACGCCACCGTGCAGGCGCTGGCGGCGGGCGCGACCCTCACCGACAGCTTCAACTACACCATCCAGAACGGCAGCGGCGGCACCGACATCGCCGTGCTGACGGTCACCATCACCGGTGTTAACGACCTGCCCAGCCTTGGCGGCAGCTTCACCACCAACGGCACGGTCAACGACGATTCCACCGCCACGCCCTTCGCCAACGTCACCTTCACCGACGTCGACAGCAACGGCACGGTGACCATCACCTTCACCGGGGCCAACGGCACCTTGTCGTCGGCCTCCGGCGGGCTCACCGAGAATTCGTCCGGCAACTACACCCTGACCAGCGACACCGCCGGCAACATCCAGACCAAGCTCAGGGCGCTGGTCTTCACCCCCACCGCCAATCAGGCGGCGCCGGGCAGCACCGTGGTCACCACCTTCACCGTCACCCCGGCCGATGCCGTGGGCAGCGGCACCGCCGACGCCACCACCCAGGTCACCGCCACCTCGGTCAACAACGCGCCCACGGTCAGCGCCGGCGGCACCATGGCCTATACCGAGAAGACCCCGGCGGTGATCGCCCCGGCCATCACCATCAGCGATTCCGACGTCGATTCCGACTGGGTCGGCGGCAACGCCAAGCTGACGGTGCAGATCACCGCCAATGCCGACGCCAATGACAGCCTATCCCTGCCCACCACCAATCCCGGAGCGGGCGGGGTGTGGGTGGACACCAGCGCCGGCAACGCGCTGAAGATCGACACCACCACCATCGGCACCGCCAGCGCCGCCTCGGTGACGGCTGGCGCCCTGCTCACCCTCACCTTCACCGGCGCCACCGACGCCCAGGTGCAGGCGGTGGCGCGGGCGCTGACCTTCGACAGCGACACCTTCTCGCCCAGCACCTCGACCCGCACCGTCACCTTCACCGCCTATGACAAGACCGTCGGTTCCAGCAGCGCCACCCGTGACATCAGCGTCACCAACGTCAACGGGAACCCGGTCTTCTTGTCGGGGACCACCGCGACGGTGTCGGAAGCGGCCACCAACGGCACGGCGGTGATCAATGACGGCGATGGCGGCGCCACCGACACCGGGCTGACCTATACGATCCAAAGCGGCAATACCGGCAGCGTCTTCGCCATCGGCGCCGGCACCGGCGCCATCACCGTCGCCAACGCGTTGGATCGTGAAACCACCGGCAGCTATACCCTGGTGGTGCGGGCCACCGATGGCGGCGGCGCCACCACCGACCAGACCATCACCGTGACCCTCGGCGACGTCAACGACAGCAATCCGGTAATCAGCAGCAACGGCGGCGGCGCCACCGCCGCCATCAGCATCGCCGAGAACGTCACGGCGGTGACCACGTTGACCGCCACCGATGCCGATTCCGCACCGACCCAGACCTATTCCATCATCGGCGGCGCCGATAGCGCCCTGTTCGCCATCAACGCCAGCACCGGCGTGCTGACCTTCGCCACGGCCCGCGACTTCGAGACCCCCGCCGACCAGGGCGACACCGCCGGCAACAACACCTATGTGCTCCAGGTGCAGGTTTCCGACGGCACCAACACCGACACCCAGACCATCACGGTGACCGTCACCAACGTCAACGAGAACCCGATCTTCTCGTCGGGGACCACCGCGACGGTGTCGGAAGCGGCCACCAACGGCACGGCGGTGATCGACGAATGACGGCGATGGCGGCGCCACCGACACCGGGCTGACCTATACGATCCAAAGCGGCAACATCGGCAGCGTCTTCGCCATCGACGCGGCTACCGGCGCCATCACCGTCGCCAACGCGTTGGATCGTGAAACCACCGGCAGCTACACCTTGGGGGTGCGGGCCACCGATGGCGGCGGCGCCTCCACCGACCAGACCATCACCGTGACCATCGGCGACGTCAACGACAGCAATCCGGTGATCAGCAGCAACGGCGGCGGCGCCACCGCCGCCGTCAGCATCGCCGAGAACGCTACGGCGGTGACCACGCTGACCGCCACCGATGCCGATTCCGCGCCGACGCAGACCTATTCCATCATCGGCGGTGCCGACAGCGCCCTGTTCGCCATCAATGCCGGCACCGGCGTGCTGACCTTCGCCACGGCCCGCGATTTCGAGACCCCCGCCGACCAGGGCGACACCGCCGGCAACAACACCTATGTGGTCCAGGTGCAGGTTTCCGACGGCACCAACACCGACACCCAGACCATCACGGTGACCATCACCAACGTCGACGAAAACCCGGTCTTCACCTCGACCGGCACGGTCAGCCTCGAAAAGGGCGGCAACCTCACCCACGATCTCAACGCCAATGACGGCGATGGCGGCGGCGCCGACACCGGGATGACCTACGCCTTCGTCGGCGCCGATCAAGGCTTGACCCTGAACACCACCACCGGCGTGCTGACCGGTGGTGCCGCCCTGGCGGCGGGAACCCACACCGTGGTGGTCCGCGCCACCGACGGCACCGGCCACACCACCGACCAGACCATCACCATCACGGTGACGGAAACGGCTGTCCCGCCAACCCCGTCGGCGCCAACGCCGCCGACACCGGCCCCCGTGATCCAGCCGCTGCCACCGCCTATCGGCGATACCGCGCCGGTGGCGCCGATCGTGACCGTCGTCCGCGATACCACGACACCGACGGAAACCACCACCATCACCGTGCCGACCGTCACCGTGGTGACGCAGGCGCCAGGCGGCGGTGACACCGGCCAGACCGGCCAGACCGGTGGCGGCACGGCGACGGTTGGCGCACCGACGGTACAGACCATTCCATCGGCGCTGACCGCGCCGTCGGCCAACGCCTTCCAGGTGACGGTGGCGGTGCGACCGGCCGGCGGCGGCGATGCCCTGGTGGTCAACGCCCCCATGCGCGACACGGTGGTGGACGCGGGCAGCCGCATTTCCGTCACCATTCCGGCGGAAGCCTTTGCCCATACCAAGGCCGACGCCACGGTGTCGTTGGTGGCGACACGGGACAACGGCGCCGCTCTGCCCGGCTGGATGGTCTTCAACCCGCAGACCGGCACCTTCGAGGGCACGCCGCCGCCCGGCTTCCGCGGCGAAGTGGTGGTCAAGGTCATCGCCCGCGACAACGATGGGCGCGAGGCGGTGCAGACCTTCAAGATCGTCGTCGGCCAGGGCGCCGGCACGGTCGCCCCCGGCCAAGACCAGGGCCAGGGCCAAGGCCCGAACGGCGAGGGGCCGGGGCAACCGGGCGAGGGGCAACCGCAAGGCGCCCCGGGCCAGACCGGCGAAGCGCCGCCGGGCGGCGACGGCAAGCTGGCCGCTCTTCGGGCGGTGGGGCGGTCCAGTCTGACCGAGCAGTTGCGGGACATGAGTCACGAGGCGCGCCTAGTCAAGCAGGCGGTCCTGTTCGGAGCGAAGAACGCCAAGGTGGCGTAAGGATAAGGGGGGAGATGTTGGTGATGATGACCGTTTCCGGCGCCAAGCGCCTGTTGGCGTCCGTTTCCGTGGTTGCGACGCTGGCGGCCTGTGCCATGACGCCCGAGGCCTTCACGCCCGAGCAACTGGCCCAAGCCGCCAAGGATGATCGCGCCGACATGTTCAAGGGCGGCGCGCCGCTGACCGCGCCGCTGACGGTGTCGGACGCCATCGCCCGGGCGCTGAAATACAATCTGGACCGTCGGGCCAAGATCATGGAGGAGGGGCTGGCGCTGAACCAGACCAAGGTCGACCGCTGGGATCTGCTGCCCAAGCTGGCGGCCAATGCCGGTTTCACCAGCCGGTCCGAGCCCAACGCCACGGTGTCGCGCACCTCCCGCACCCAGATCACCGGCACCGATCATTCCTATTCCACCGACCGCGACAACTACACCGCCGACCTCGGCCTGTCGTGGAACATCCTCGATTTCGGCCTCAGCTACTTCACCGCCAAGCAGAACGCCGACCGCGCCCTCATCGCCAGCGAAAGGAAGCGCAAGACGGTGCACAATCTGGTGCAGGAAGTCCGCTTCGCCTTCTGGCGCGCCGCCGCCCACCAGGAACTGAAGGCCGATGTCAACCAGGCGGTAGCCGAGGCCAAGGTGGCGTTGGACCGGGCCAAGACGGTCGAGCGCGAGAACCTGAAGGCCCCGGCCGAGGCCCTGCGCTACCAGAAGAGCCTGTTGGAGACGCTGCGTCAGTTGACCGCCATCCAGCAGGAACTGTCCACCGCCGAGATCGAACTGGCCGCCCTGATCAACGCCGCCCCCGGCACCACCTTGGTGCTGGACGTGCCCAAGGATCTGAAGGTGCCGGCCTGGGAACTGGGCCTTGAGCGCATGGAGGAGCTGGCCTTTTCGGGCAACCCCGATTTGCGCGAACAGGGCTATCTGGCCCGCATCGCCGTCAACGACACCAGGAAGGCGATCACCCGGCTGTTCCCCGGCATCACCCTGTCGGCCAGCCGCCAGTACGACCACAACTCGTTCCTGATGGACAATCATTGGTACGAGGCCGGCGCCAAGCTGTCGTGGAATTTGATGAACCTGATCAGCGCCCCCGACACCCTGGCCCACGCCGAGGACAACGAAGGGGTGAGCAAGGCCAAGCGTTTGGCCCTGCGCATGGCCGTTCTGGCCCAGGTCCATGTCTCCGAGCGCCAGTTCCACAACGCGGTCAGCCAGTTCGAGCAATCCGACGAATTGTGGAAGGTGGACAGGCGCCTGTTCGAGCTGTCGACGGCCAAGACCGCCAACGACGCCCAGGGCATGCTGGAACGCGTCGCCGGTCGCGCCTCGGCCATCGCCTCGGCGCTCAGGCGCTTTCAGACCTATGCCCAGGTGGAACAGTCCTACGCCAAGATGCAGGCCTCCATGGGCCAGGATCTGATGCCGGAAGCCGTGGCCAGCCACGACCTCAAGGACTTGTCGTCGACCATCGCCGCCCGTCTGGCGCAGTGGAGCGAATTCGGCTCCGTCCCAAGCGTTTCGCCGGCGATGGCGACGGCCCCCCGTCCCGACCAGGGGGACGGCGTGCTCGACAGTCTGGGCCGCTGGTTCACCGGCGATTCCGCCGAACCGGCCCTTGGCGACACCGAAAAGGCCATCGCCCATCTGCGCCGGTTGAGCGCCGAAGCCGACCGATGATCCGACTGGCCGTGCTGATCGTGCTCCTGGGGCTTGGCGCCAATGCCGAAGCCCAGGAGTTGCGCGCCCAGCTCAGCCCCCGGGACTTCACCACCCTGGCGGCCGAGATCGGTGCCAAGGTGGAAAAGGTCGGTGCCCGCGAGGGCGAGCGTTTCAAGAAGGGCGAGACGCTGGTCGCCTTCGACTGCTCGATCCAGCGGGCGCTGATGGCCGAGGCCCGCGCATCGCTGTCGGCGGCCGACAAGACGGTGGCGGTGAACGCCCGCCTGCTGGAATTGCAAACCATCGGCAAGCTGGAAAGCGACGTCGCCCAGGCCGAGCGCGACAAGGCCCGTGCCAAGGTCGACGCCAGCAATGCCGTACTGGGCAAATGCACGGTGCCCGCCCCCTTTGACGGTCGGGTGGTCGAGCAGAAGGTGCGGGCCCAGCAATTCGTTCAGCCCGGTCAGGCGCTGCTCGACATCCTCGACGATTCGGTGCTCGAGCTGGATTTCGTCATCCCCTCCAAATGGCTGGTGTGGCTCAAGCCCGGCCACGTCTTCCAGGTGACCATCGACGAAACCGTCAAGACCTACCCGGTCAAGCTCACGCGTATCGGCGCCCGCATCGACCCGGTAAGCCAATCGGTCAAGGTGACCGGGGCCATCGGTGGCCATTTCCCCGAACTGGCCGCCGGCATGTCGGGCAAGGTTCTGTTGGCGCCGCCATGACGATGTCAAACGGCGGGCGGCGGTGCTCCGGGGGCGCGGCATGACCGATACCATCCTCGCCTGGCTGGATCTGGAACACCGTATTCTCAAGGCGACGCGGTCGGTCGAGGTGGAGTTCGCCGCCGTCAACCTGGCCAGCGCCTTGGTGCCCTATCGCCAGGCGGCGCTGTGGGACGCCGGCATCAGGGCGTTGTCCGGGGCGGCCGGCGTCGACGCCAACTCCCCCTACGTGCTGTGGCTGGACAAGCTGCTGCGTCATGGCGCCGCTGAAAATACGGTGCGGATCGACGCCTCCGCCGTGCCGGTGGCCCTGGCGGAGCAATGGGCCGACTGGCTGCCGGCCCATGCCGTGATCCTGCCGGCGGGCTCCGCCCGTCTGCTGTTCGCCCGCGACGCGCCGTTCTCCCCCGCCGAGGAAGCGCTGCTGGAGCGTCTGGCCGATCTGGTCCGCCTCGGTCGCGCCGCGCTGATGCCCCGCCGGTGGAAAGTGTCGCTGCCGCAAGGACGGCGCAAATGGCTGCTGCTCGCCGCCGCTCTACTGGCGGCGGTGTTCCCGGTGACCGGTTCGGTACTGGCCCCGGCGGAAAGTGTGCCGGCCCACCCGATCATCGTACGCTCGCCGTTGGACGGGGTGGTCGACCGGGTCTTGATCCAGCCCAATCAACCGGTGGCCGAGGGCGAGGCGCTGTTCGCCCTGGATTCCACCGCCTTGGCCGGTCGCCTGGATGTCGCCCGCCTGCAGCAAGCCACCGCCGAGGCGGAATACCGTCAGGTCGCCCAGGCCATGGTGTTCGATCCCAAGGCCAAGGCCCAGGTCGCCATCCTGGCCGGCAAGGCCGAGGAAAAGGCGGCCGAGGCGCGGCTGCTGGAAAGGCAATTGGCCCGCATTCAAGTCAAGGCGCCCAAGGCGGGAATCGCCGTGTTCGACGACGTCTCGGATTGGATCGGCCGCCCGGTGGTGGTGGGCGAGAAGGTGATGGCGGTGGCCGACGAAACCGACACCGAGATCGAGGCCTGGGTTTCGGTCGCCGATGTCGGCGAGATCCGCCCCGGCGGGCGGTTGACCCTGTTCCTCAATACCGCCCCGCTGTCGCCGGTGCGGGCGGTAGTGCGTACTCTGGCCTACGAAGCCAACGCGCGCCCCGACAACACCGTCGCCCACCGTCTGCGCGCCACCCTCGAGGATGGTGCCGAAAAGCCGCGCCTGGGCCTCAAGGGCACCGCCCGCGTCGACGGCGACACCGTGCCGCTGGTGTGGTGGGTGTTCCGCCGACCGCTGGCGACCATCCGCCAGTTCATCGGGCTGTGAGGGAGAGCGGTGGGCATGGACGCGACGGCTCTCCTTCCGGCGTTGCGCGACGAGTTGGCCCTGCTGCCCGGCCCCTTCGCCCCTGACGGCGCCCCCACCTGGACCCTGCACGATCCGCTGTCCAACCGGTACTTCCGCCTGTCCTGGACAGCCTTCGAGATTCTCAGCCGCTGGCACCTGGGCCACGTGGCCGCGGTGGCCGACAGCGTCACCGCCGAGACCGTGCTCGACGTCGAGCCCGACGACGTCGCCGCCGTGGTCACCTTTCTCGCCCGCGGCCAATTGCTGAAAGCCGACAGCCCGGCCGGCATCGAGCGCCTGCTGGCCATCCACGATGCCGGTCGGACCTCGTGGCTGACCTGGCTGCTGCATCATTACCTGTTCTTCCGCCTGCCGCTGGTTCGCCCCGATTCCGCCCTCGAACGCACCCTGCCGCTGGTCGTCTGGCTGGGCTCGCGGGCTTTCCGGCTGGCGACGCTGGCGGCGCTGGCGGCTGGACTGTTCCTGGTCACCCGGCAATGGGAAAGCTTCGCCGCCACCTTCGTCGACCATTTCTCGCTGACCGGTCTGGCCGCCTTCGGCGTCGCGTTGGGCTTCGCCAAGGTGGTACACGAGTTGGGCCACGCCTTCACCGCCAAGCACCACGGCTGCCGGGTGCCGTCCATGGGGGTGGCCTTCCTGGTGCTGTGGCCCATGCTGTATACCGACGTCAACGAGGCCTGGAAGCTGACCGACCGCCGCCAGCGCCTGCTGGTCGGCGGCGCCGGCATCCTGTCGGAACTGGTCATCGCCGCCTGGGCGACACTCGCCTGGGGGGTGCTGGCCGACGGCACCGCCCGCTCCATGGCCTTCACCCTGGCGGCGACCACCTGGATCAGCTCGCTGGCCATCAACCTGTCGCCGTTCATGCGCTTCGACGGCTATTTCCTGGCCATGGACGCGCTGAACCAGCCCAATCTGCATCCGCGCAGCTTCGCCCTGGCCCGCTGGCACCTGCGCGAGACCCTGTTCGCCCTGGGCGAGCCGGCCCCCGAGGACGTGCCGGCCCCGACCCGCCGGTTGATGGTGGCCTTCGCCTGGGCGGTGTGGCTTTATCGTCTGGCGCTGTTCCTCGGCATCGCCGTGCTGGTCTATCATTTCTTCATCAAGGTGATCGGAATCATCCTGTTCACGGTGGAAATCAGCTGGTTCGTGGTCAAGCCGGTATGGGCCGAGTTGCGCGAATGGCGCCGCCGTGGCGGCGCCATCTTCACCAGCCGCCGCTTCCGCTGGCCGCTGGGCTTGCTCGTGTTGGCCCTTTTGGTGTTGGTGCTGCCGTGGTCCGGCCGGGTTTCCGCCCCGGCCCTGTTGAAGGCCGAACGCCATGTCGGGGTGTTCGCCCCGTTTTCCGCCCAGTTGGCGGAAATCGCCGTGGTCGAGGGCCAAGGGGTCGAGGTCGGCACCGTGCTGGCCCGCCTGGACAATCCCGATTCCCACGAGCGCTTGGCCCAGGTCGAGCGGCGCGCCGAGGTGCTGAAATACGAATTGTCGGCGATGGGCTTCGAGGACAGCTTCCGTTCCCGCAGCCAAGCCACCGCCGAGGCACTGGAGGCGGTGCTGGGCGAACGGGCGGCCCTGGTCGCCGAGATGGCCCGCCAGTCGCTGACCGCGCCGATCGCCGGCACCGTCACCGATTTGTCGCCCTTCTTCCAGCCCGGCCAGTGGATCAACCCGCGCGAGCCGTTGCTGGGCCTGCGCAGCGGCGCGGTGATCGAGGCCTATGTCGCCGAATCCGACCTGCCACGCCTGCATGTCGGCGCCGCCGCCAGTTTCATTCCCGAAGGCAGCGGCCCGCTCGTCGCCGCCACCATCGCCGCAATCGACCGCATCGCCGTCAAGTCGCTCGCCGATCCGGTGCTGGCGGTGCAATACGGCGGCGACATTCCCGCCCGATTCGACAACAAGGGGCTGGTGCCCGACGCCGCCTTCTACCGTGTCCGTCTGGCCATCGGCGAACCCGTCGTGGTTGCCGTGCCGGTGCGCGGCCAAGCCCATCTCGACGGCGAGCGCCGCTCCCTGCTCGGCCACGCTCTGCAAGGCGCCGCCGCCATCCTGATCCGCGAATGGGGGACATGACCCCTCGACCGTGATGCCCATTTTGGGCATCACGGTCGAGGTGCCGGTGGCCGGAATGCGATTCAAGGCTGGGCCGGTCCAGCGTAGCATTTGAACAGCCCGTCACCGGCGCCTTGCATGAGGCTCTAGCCGACGCAAACCCGGTTGCGGCCTTCGCTCTTGCCGCGATAGGCGGCGCGGTCGGCGGCTTCCACCAGGGCGTCTTGCGACAAGGGCGCATCGGCGGTGGATTGGGCGATGCCGAAGGTGCCGGTGATGTGCAGTTTTTCTTCCGATTCGGGCGGGGACAAGTCCTGAGCCTCGACCGCCAATCGCAGGGCTTCGGCCAGATGCCGGGCACCGACCAGATCGGTTTCCGGCAGCAGGATCAAAAATTCCTCACCGCCGAAGCGGGCGACCAAATCGGTCTGGCGCACCTGCGCCCGCAGGGTCGCGGCGGTTTCACGCAACACCATATCGCCGGTCAGGTGGCCGAAGCGGTCGTTGACCTGCTTGAAGTGGTCCAAATCCATGGCCACCAGGGCCAGGGGCTTGCCCGAGCGGCGCTGGCGGTCCACTTCCTCCTCGAAACGCTGGCGGAACCTGGTGCGGTTGGCCAGACCGGTCAGCGGATCATGCAGCGCCGTCTGCTCAAGCCTTTCGATCAGATCCTGGATCTTGACGTCGGCCCTGTGCTTGTCGCTGACGTCGACGAGCACGCCGCGAAAGCCGCCGTCGCCGGTGGGATAGCCTGAAATCGACAGCCAGATGTTGCGGTTGTCGTCACGCTGTCTTGCCGCCGCGCTTTTGATCGGCTGGCCCAGCGATCCGTCGATCAGGGCATGCAGGTGCGGATGTTCGCGCGGGTCGAACAGATTGAGGATGGATTGGCCGATGGCGGCCTGATCGTCCAGGCCGATGACCCGTTTGAGACCGCGGGCGAAACGGAAGCAGCCGCGTGAATCCAGCTCGAATACGGTGATGACCGCATGGGCCAACACCTCGTCCATCAGGTCGAGGGTCTCGGCCAGGCGCTGGGTGGCGCGACGGATATCGGTGATGTCGGTATAGGTGGTGACGAATCCGCCGTCGATCATCGAGCGACCGAACACCTCGATGACGGTGCCATTGGGCAGGCTGCGCTCGAAGCGGTGGTCCTGGAATTGTCGTGCCAGGGCGACGCGCTCGCGCACCAGTTCCTCCGGGTCGCCGGGGCCGTAATCGCCGCGTTCGGCGACAAAGCGGATAGCGGTCTCGTAGGGCACCACTTGGCCGGGCGGCATCACCGATGCGGGGATGCCGAGCAGGCGGGTGAAGGCGGAGTTCCATACCACCACGTCGAGGGCGGAATCGATCACCGTCACCCCCTGCGGCAGGTGTTCGATCACCGAGCGCAGATGCAGGCGGTTGCGTTCGGACTCGGCCATGGCCGCCTTCAGCGCCTCTTCCGCCTGCCGTCGGGCGGTGACGTCGGTGTAGATGCTGACGAAGCCGCCATTGGGCAAGGGCGCACCGCGGATTTCCAGCACGGTGCCATCGATGCGGGTGCGTTCAAACACGTGATGGGTGGGGTGGCGGGCCTGATCCAGCCGCAGCGCCACCAGATCGTCCACCGTGCCGGGACCGTATTCGCCGCGACCGGCGTTATAGCGCAGCAGATCGGCCAGATTGGGCAGACCATGGGCGAACAGGCTTTCGGGGAAGTCCAGCAATTCCCGCAGCTTTTTGTTGCAGGCCAGCATGTTGAGCTCTGCGTCGAACATGGAGATGGCGCCGGGCATGTTCTCGATGATGGTGCGCAATGCCATGCGCGACGAGATGTCGCGCATGGTCACCGCCCGCCATGGACCGGCGGGCGCCATGGACAATTCCAGCGGCAGCGGAATGCCGCCGCCGCCGATGCCGGAGACTTCGACCAGCTGTTGGGGATCATCCAGCAAGGGCCAGTGCTGCGGGATGATCAACTGCCGCAGGCTTCGGCCCAGTAAGGCAGGGCGGTCCAGATGAAACAGTTGGCCGGCGGCGACATTGGCGTAGACGATGATGCCGTCGGCATCGATGGCCAGCAGGGCCGAGGACGAATTGGCCACGGCGTCGCGGAAGAAGTCTCCGCTCACCACCTTGTCGGCCATGCCATTGCCCTGGTCGTCCATGTGCCCTGTTTCCCCAGCTTTTAAGCTCTTGGTTGAGGAACTTCACATCATGGTGCGGTTGACGGTGTTTGCCTAGTGGACAAAAGAACGGATGATCGTTTGCGCCGGAGAATCCGGATGGAACCATGAAAAAGGGCGCCCCGTTGCCGGGACGCCCTTTGATCGTCACATGCGATCCCGATCAGCTGAGGCTGTCGCAGAACCGCTTGATGCGTTCGCAGGCGCTTTGCAGCGCCTCGGTCGAGGTGGCGTAGGAAATGCGGAAATAGGGCGACAGGCCGAAGGCCTCGCCCTGGACCACGGCGACGCCTTCGCCTTCCAGCAGATAGGTGGCGAACTCGCCGTCCGAGTTGATCACCTTGCCGTCGCTGGTCTTCTTGCCGATCACGCCGGCGCAGGACGGATAGACATAGAAGGCACCTTCCGGCGTGCGGCAGGTCAGGCCCTTGCATTCGTTCAACAGCGTGACCACCAGATCGCGCCGCGCCTTGAAGATCTCCTGGTTCTTCGGGATGAAGTCCTGGGTGCCGTTCAAGGCCTCGACCGCCGCCGCTTGGCTGACGGTGGCGGTGTGGGTCACCGACTGCGACTGGATCATGTTGAGCATAGCCGACGCGCCAGCCGGTCATGGCATAGGCCTTCGACACGCCGTTCATGGTCAGCGTGCGGTCGTAGAGCGTGGGCTCGACCTGGGCCGGGGTACAGAACTTGAAGCCGTCATAGACCAGATGTTCGTACATGTCGTCGGACATGACCCACACATGCGGGTGCTTGACCAGCACGTCGGTCAGCGCCTTCATCTCGTCCCATGAATAGGCGGCGCCGGTGGGGTTGGACGGCGAGTTCAGCACCAGCCACTTGGTCTTGGCGGTGATGGCCGCTTCCAGGTCGGCGGGCTGTAGCTTGAAGCCCGTGTCTTCCGGGCAGGCGACGAATTTCGGCACGCCGCCGAACATCAGGGCGATGTCCGGGTACGACACCCAATAAGGCGCAGGCACGATGACTTCATCACCGGGATTGATGGTGGCCATGAAGGCGTTGAAGATGACGCCCTTGCCGCCGACGCCGACGGTGACCTGATCAACGGTGTAGTCCAGGCCGTTCTCGCGCTTGAACTTGGCGACGATGGCCTTGCGCAACTCGACGGTGCCGGCGGGCGGGCCGTATTTGGTGGCGCCCTTGTCCAGCGCGGTCTTGGCCGCGGCCTTGATATTGTCGGGGGTGTCGAAATCGGGTTCGCCCGCACCCAATCCGATGACGTCGCGACCGGCGGCTTTCAGCTCGGCGGCCTTTTGCGTCACGGCGATGGTCGGAGACGGCTTGATGGCCGACAGCCTGTCAGCGATGAACGGCATGGTGTTCCCCATGAATGGAAAGAGAAATCAAGACGCCGAAAGTACTTGCGCCGGACTGCCAGTGCAAGCGGGATCGCAGCCCCGCCGTGTCGGGCGCGCGGCTGATTTTTCCAGCACCACCGCCGCCGCCGACCAATGCTCGTGGCCGTCGAAATGGATGGCGCGGGTGCTCAGGCGGCAGTGCCAGCCGGGCAGACGGATGTGATCGACGCAATCGGCCAGCCGGGCCAGCCGATCTTGCAAGATGGCGCCGCCCTTGGCCCGGCTGCCGCCGATCAGGGTGCTGCTGAAGGCGACCATGCCCAGTTGGAACGACGCCCCCGGTGAGGCCAGTGTGGTGCGCAGTCGCTCGACGTCGGCGGCGATCTTGCCCCAGCCGTCGACATTGCGTTTGATCTCGACGATGGCATGGGGCTGCGGCGTGCCGCGGTAAACCAGCAAATCGGCGCGCCGTCCGGTGGCGGTGCGGGCCGGGCGGCGCTGCCCCCCCGGACAGGCTTCGCGCAGGGCATCGGCCAAGCGGAATTCCGGCCAGACGGTCAGGGGGGCGCACCATTCCCAGATGGATTGGGCGACCGAAACGGTCAGCAGATATTCCGGCGCCCAAGCAAAATAACCGCCGTCACGAGTCCAGGTGGCATAAGTCTGGCGAGCGTCGGCCACCCCGGAAAGCACAGCGTTGACGATGGCTGTGTTGGTGCCGGTGGTCATTGGGGGAGTCTCCATTAAACAATGTAATTGTGCGAATGGAATGCATACAAAGGTTGTCTGGGCGAAATCAAGCATTAAATCCCGCAATCATACAATTATTAACCAAACTATTCCCTTAAAGATTTAATTTACTCGGGGCTCGCGTCGCCTGGGTTAAGGCTGTGCGTATACTCAAGTATCTATCAAGGGTTTCGCCGACCGAAGGCGTTGACGCGCAGCGCTGCGACGGTCTATCTTCGCTGCGCCGCAACATACCCCCGGTTGGAGGAATTCAAGATGGCTAGCAAGCAGGCAGAGCAGCTTTTCGATTTCGACATCAGCAAGTATATGGGCGACTTCAAGGTTCCCGGCGTTGACGTGGAAACCCTGGTCGGTAGCCAGCGTAAGAACATCGAAGCCCTGACCCAGGCCAACAAGCTGGCCTATGACGGCCTGCAGGCGGTGCTGAAGCGTCAGGTTGAAATCCTGCGCCAGACCATGGATGAAGTGGCCGTGGTCTCCAAGGACATCGCCGAACCCGGCAACCCCCAGGACAAGGCCGCCAAGCAGGCCGAACTGGCCAAGGATGTCTTCGAGCGTTCGCTGTCCAACATGCGCGAACTGGCGGAAATGATCGCCAAGGCCAACAACGAAGCCTTTGAACTGCTGAACCGCCGCTTCACCCAGAACCTGGATGAAATGCGCGACGTGTTCGTCAAGGCCTCGAAGAAGTAAGCTTCGGGTCACGTTTTCGCGTGAATTTGCGGTCGCCTTGCCCCTGGCATTGGCGGCCGTTTTCATTTGGCTGGCCGCGGGGCGCCTTGCGAAATCGTCGCATTACAAAATTCTAAGCTGTGATGGCGCCCGCGACTGGGGTAGCTTGCAGCCGGTCCTTGCCTGGGGTAAGCAAAACCCATGATCCAGATAAACTCATTGACCCACACCTATCCCGGCAGCCGCAAGCAGGCGCCGCGCACCGCGCTCGACGCTTTGTCGCTGTCGGTGCGGGAAGGGGAATTCGCCATTTTGTCCGGTCCCAACGGATCGGGTAAGTCCACCTTGTTCCGCATCCTGTGCGGCTTGGCTCTGCCCAGTTCGGGTGCCGTGCACATCGGCGGCATCGACCTGCTGGCCCAGCCGGAAAAGGTGCGGCGCATCCTGGGTGTGGTGTTCCAGAATCCGGCGGTGGACAAGCATCTCAGCGTCATCGAGAACTTGCGCATCCATGCCGATCTCTATGGCATCAAGGGCGCCGATTTCAGCCGCCATTGCGACGAGGCGCTGGCCTGGACCGATCTGGCCGACCGTTTGAACCAGCGGGTGGAAACCTTGTCCGGCGGTTTGGCCCGGCAGGTGGAACTGGCCAAGGTGCTGATGACCCGCCCGCGGGTGCTGCTGTTGGACGAGCCGACCACCGGTCTCGACCCGGCCTCGCGGCGCAATTTCCTTGCCGCCTTGCAAAAAGTGCAGCGTGACCGCGGCATCACCGTGCTGATGACCAGCCACGTGTTTTCCGAGGCCGAGGACGTCGACCGCGTCGCCATCATGTGCGAGGGCAAGCTGTTGGCCTTCGATTCGCCGCAGGCGTTGAAGGCGATGATCGGGACCGAGATGGTGGTGGTCCAGCCCATGGGCGAGGTCGAGGATCTGGCCGCCATCCTGCGGGCCGAGCTGGGATTGGCGGTGCGCCGCCATGGCGACGAATTGCGCCTGGAAGAGACCGAGAACGGCGAGGGACTGCCCATGCTGGAAAGCATCCTGGAACGCTGGCGCGGTCAGATCAAATCCATTTCCATCAAGCAGCCCGACCTGGAAGACGTCTTCGTCCACGTCACCGGGCGCGCCGTTCCCGACCATGCCGTCAAAAAGGAGTTGCCGCGATGATGGCCGTCGCCTTCAGCTTGGCCAAGCGCGAATTCACCCGGTTCGCCCGCCAGCCGCAGCGGGTCATCGGCGCGGTGGCGCAGCCCCTGATGTTCTGGCTGTTCCTGGGCGCGGGCATGGGCACCAGCTTCCGCCCCCCTGGGCTGGAGCAGGTCAGCTACCTGGAATATTTCTATCCCGGCGTCATGGTGATGATGCTGCTGTTCGCCTCGGTGTTTGCCTGCATCACTATCATCGAGGACCGCGACGCCGGCTTCTTGCAAGGGGTGCTGGTCGCCCCGGTCAGTCGTATGGCCATCGTCCTGGGCAAGGTGCTGGGGGCCACCGCCATCGCCTTGGTGCAGGTTCTGCTGTTCACCATCGCCGCCCCTTTCCTCGGGCTGTCGCTGTCGCTGTTCGGCGTCGTGCTGCTGGTCATGGGCTTCATCCTGACCAGCGTCGGTTTCGCCGGCCTGGGCTTTTTCCTGGCCTGGGGCATGCGCTCGACCTCGGGCTTCCACGCCATCATGATGGTGTTCCTGATGCCGCTGTGGATGCTGTCCGGCGCCCTGTTCCCCATCTCCGGCGCGCCGGCTTGGATGAACGTGGTCATGCTGGTCAACCCAGTGTTCCACGCCCTGGAAATCATTCGGGCGCCGTTCTACGGCGGCGGGCTCGACCTGCTGGGCCGGTCGGGCTATCTGCTGTCGCTGGCGGTGGTGGCGGCCTGGGCCGGGCTGTCGCTGCTGGGGTCCATGCGGCGGGTATCGCGGCGCGAAGTGGGGGTGTAGCCGGAAGGTTACTCCACCGGACTCTCACCACTCTCAATTGAGAGCGATGCTTCTTTCCACGCCTCCCCGGTGTACGATTCCGGGGACTTGAACCGGCCTAAAAGCATCTTCCGAACCCAGGTCTCGATCAAGGGCATGGGCCGGGGCGGCCATGCGCAAAACACGCCCCAGACGCAAGCCGTTGGCGAACCTCGGGCGGTTCACCATGCAAATGCCTTAAATTACCGTTGCTACGAGTATTCTCTACTCTCCAATATTCTATTATTGGTCAGTCTTTCGCTTCTTTCTGATGTTTTCGGCCGGACGCGCCAGATGCTTCAATTCCTCGTACCGTTCCAGAAAAATCCTGTAAGCTTGCTCGGGGCCAACCGGAATAATCTTGTCAGGATGCGGTGCCGGCAGATGGCCGAAGTCCATCCACGCTGGCGGCAACAAATCGCGCAGTTCCGTCGCCATACACACCAGATCGGCGCGCTTCACGTCCAGGCCGTCCAGACGAAAACCGAAGCGTCGGGCGAGAGCTTTCTTAACCGGACCGAGACGTTTTTTTAAATGATCGCGCCCGATCAAAACCTTAACGCATGAGGCAATGTCACCGCTGATCGCCTCGTCAAGGTCATGGCACAGGCCATCAAGGGCAAAAGCCGGCGGGACCAACCGGGACACCATGACGCTGTGCTCAGCGACTGAATAAAATTCGCGGGTAGCACCCGCCCATCGGGGCTGATAGGCCAGCGACCGAGCCACGTCGCTGATCGGCATGCCGTCAGCACAAGGGTTTTCAAGATCGAGCGTGAAGCCGGATGCCATCAGCATGGCGGTCCGGCCGCTCGGTTTCTCGAGAAGGTCCAGTTGACGCATGGTGGTCACCTTCCTAAGGTGGACAAGCGGGTTTCGAGCAGGACGATGTCCCGCCTCGTACAGGTGTTTCGCGCTATCGGTTCCGCTGTCGCCAGTTCTCGGATTGCATCTCGTGGGCCGATAAACGTTGACATCGGCAAGGTGCCGTCATGGAGAGTGTGTCGATCCGTGTCGGCCACCACAGAAATTTCAGTTCTCCATCATCTGGATCGACCATCCGACGATAATGCCTGAGCGAGGAAGTGCCGGTCGTTGCCCAACTCTGCGGGATTAAGGAACGCGAGAAGGCGAATGGACCCTGGCCAAGGCCTAGTTCGCCATCTGATCGAGGACTTGAACGAGCCCGCGTAGCATGTGCCGCGCCGCCGTCCATTGTCACTCATCCGCGTCAGTTCGCCTCGCCGTCACCGAGATACCGAATCTCCTCAACGACAACATCGCGACGACCGGCCGGCGTTCGGATGGCGACCGTGTCGCTGACTTCCGCCTTTAGGAGTGCCCGAGCGATCGGGGAGACCCAGGAGACCTTGCCCCGGTCCATGTCAGCCTCATCAACTCCGACGATTGTGACGGTCGTCACGCTGCCGTTTTCCTCCGAATAGGTGACGGTCGCACCAAAGAAAACGCGAGAGTGATTCGTCTGGCGGGCCGGGTCAACGATTTCAGATCGTTCGATGCGCTTGCGGAGGAACCTTACGCGCTTGTCTATCTCTCGAAGTCGCTTCTTGCCATAGAGGTAATCACCGTTCTCCGATCGGTCCCCATTGCCGGCGGCCCAAGAAACGATCTCAACGATACGAGGTCGTTCGACGCGCCACAAATCGTCCAACTCATCAACGAGAGCGCGGTAGCCCGCCGGCGTGACGTAGTTCTTCATGCCTGGCGTCAGGCCTGCGGAGCCCTCGTCATTGTCTTCATCATCGTGACTCTGCTGTTCCATAAGGTCCTCGAAATGACTGACTAGATGTGAAGTCTCAGGAGGTTGCCTACTCTGCGGCCGCAAATCCGGGGGCGCCAATTTGACGCCTGTCGATTCCAATGGCAAGGCGGAGCTCGTCATCCCTTACTCATCCATCACTTCTTTCTGCAAACGCTGACTGAGCGGGCCGGGCTGGCCGTCGCCGATGGGCCGCCCGTCCAGGCTGACCATGGGGCGCACCGACAGGGCGTTGGTCAGGAACACTTCGCGCGCCGCCCGCAAATCATCGGCACTGATACTGCGCTCCAACGCCACCATGGAGCGCAGCAATTCCGCGCGCCGGATGCCGGGCAGGGCGCCATCGGCCACCGGCGGCGTCACCAAGATACCATCGGCACCGACCATGAACAGATTGGCGATGGTGGTTTCGGCGACACATCCGTCGGTGTTGAGCAGCACCGCTTCATCGGCGCTGTGATCGGCGGCTTCCTGGCGGGCCAGGATATTGTCCAGATAGCTCAAGGATTTGCAGCGCGACAGCGGCGAATGGGCGTTGCGGCGGACCGAGGCGGCGATGATGGCGCGGGCCGGCGGCAAGGCCGGCGGCAGCGGCCCGGCGGTGATCACCACGGTGGGGGTGGTGGGCTGGGGCGGCAGCAATCCGCGCTGGCCGGGGCCGCGGCTGACGGTCAGGCGCAAGGTGCCGCCTTCCAGGTCATTGGCGGCGATCACCTGGGCGAGGGCGGTCCTCAGATCATCGGCGGACGGCAAGGGCAGTCGCAAAAGGTCGGCGCCGTCGCCCAGGCGACGCAGATGGTTGTCCAGGTGGCGGGGCTGGCCGTGGCTGACCTTGATGGTCTCGAACAGGCCGTCGCCCAGGGTGAAGCCGCGATCGGTGGGGCTCAGGCCCGCCTGTTCGGGGCTCAGGATGTCACCGTTGAGGTACAGCTTCATGGGCTTTCTCCCGCCAGCGCCGCCAGGATGGGGGCGGCCTTGACCGTGGTCTCGTCATATTCGGCCGCTGCGTCGGACAAGGCGGTGATGCCGCCGCCGGCATGGATGACGGCCACCCCATCCTTGCAGGCGGCGATGCGGATGGCCACCGCCAGATCCAGGGCACCATCGTCGCCGAACCAGCCATAGGCGCCGCAATAGGCCCCGCGCGGCGCGCTTTCCAGTTCGGCGATGATTTCCATGGCGCGGAGCTTGGGGGCGCCGGTGACCGAACCGGGGGGAAAGCACGCCGCCAGCAGATCGACGGCCTCCAGGCCCGGACGCATGCGCCCGGTGACGACGGAGACCAGATGATGGACGGCGGGATAGGTTTCCAATTCCATGCGCTGGGGCGCCTTGACGCTGCCGATGGCGCAGACGCGGGACAGATCGTTGCGCATCAGGTCGAGGATCATCAGGTTTTCCGCCCGGTCCTTGTCGCTGGCCGCCAGTTGGGCGGCCAGGGCGGCATCTTCGGCGGCATCGCGCCCGCGCCGGCGGGTGCCCTTGATCGGGCGGGTTTCCACCACACCGTCCGCGGCCAGGGACAAGAAGCGTTCCGGCGACACCGAGGCCAGATGGCAATTGCCGCCGGCCATGAAGGCGGCGAATGGCCCCGGCGCCAAGGCCCGCATGCGCCGGTACAAGGTGAAGGGCGGCAGGTCATCGGGCAGGGCAGCGGTGAAGCGCTGCGCCAGATTGGCCTGGAACACGTCGCCGGCCCGGATGTATTCGATCACCCGGGTGATGTCGGCCTGATACCGGTCGCGGCTGAGATCGGGCCGGGCTCGGGTTGTCGCCCGCCAATCCAGCTTGGGCAAGGGGGGCGCGGCCAGCAGACGGTCGCGCAGGCGGTGGGCGGCCTTGGCTTCCCCCACCACCCAGGCTCGGCCCGACGGGTGGTCGAAGCTGGCGACGGCGTCGAAAACGCCGAGCATTGCGGTGGGAAAGGCCGGGGCGGCGGGGCGATGGGGCGGCAGCCGTTCCAGGTGACGGCCCAGATCATAGCCCAACCAGCCGGCGATGCCGCCTTGGAACGGCGGCAGGCCGGGTACGGTTTCGCTCCGGCGGGCACGCAAGGCTGTTGCCAGCCAGGGAAACGGGTCGTCGGTGCCGGCGATCAGCAGATCGACCGGGTCGGCGGCGATATAGGAATAGCGGGATCGGGGATCGCCCCCGGCGGCGCTGTCCAGCAGCACCGCCAGGGGATCGTCCGCCAAAGGGGCGAACAGGGCGACCGCATCGGTCGCCGGCAGGTCAAGAACCGTCCGCCGCACCGTCAAAACATGCTGGCGAGCACGCGGTCCGGTGGGTTGTGGCCGTCGGCGAAGGTCTTGATGTTGATGATGACCTTTTCCCCCATGTCCATGCGGCCCTCGATAGTGGCCGAGCCCAGATGGGGCAGCAGCACCACGTTGTCCAGGCCCAACAGCTTGGGATTGACCGCCGGTTCGTGCTCGAACACGTCCAGGCCGGCACCGGCCAGTTCGCCGCGGCTCAGCATGCGGGTCAGGGCGTTTTCGTCGACGATCTCGCCGCGCGAGGTGTTGATGACATAGGCGTGCGGCTGCAACAGGGCCAGACGACGGGCCGACAGCAGATGGAAGGTGGCCGGTGTATGCGGGCAATGGATGGTGACCACGTCCATGCGGGCCAGCATCTGGTCCAGGCTTTCCCAATAGGTGGCCTCGAGCTCCGCTTCCAGCTCGGGATGTAGGCGCTTGCGGTTGTGGTAGTGGATGGACATGCCGAAGGCCTTGGCCCGGCGGGCGACGGCCTGGCCGATGCGGCCCATGCCGATGACGCCCAGGCGTTTGCCCCAGATGCGGTGACCCAGCATGTGGGTGGGGCTCCAGCCGTTCCACTTCTCAGACCGCAGCAGACGCTCGCCCTCGGCCAGACGACGGGGCACGGCCAGGATCAGCGCCATGGTCATGTCGGCGGTGTCTTCGGTCAGCACGCCCGGCGTGTTGGTGACGGTGACCGAACGCTGACGGGCGCTGGCCAGATCGATGTGATCGACACCGGTGCCGAAATTGGCGATCAATTTCAGATTGGGGCCGGCCTGCGACAGGATGGCGGCATCGATGCGATCGGTGATGGTGGGCACCAGCACATCCGCGGTTTTCACCGCCTCGATCAGCTCGGCCTTGTTCATCGGCTTGTCATCCAGATTAAGCCGCGTGTCGAACAGCTCCATCATCCGTGTTTCGATGGCGTCGGGCAGCTTGCGGGTGACGACGACGAGGGGCTTCTTTTGTGGCATTTGAATTATCTCCTCCCGGGACCCCAGTTAACTTCACGACCTAGCAAGACCTGACGGTCTTGTCCAGCGATGCTTTCATGCACGCTCCGCCTTTCCGATCGGTGCTGGTTTCCCATTACCTTGACCGGGTGGGCGCGTCATCCCCTATAATGCCCGAGAGGCTTTGCTTCAAGGAGTGGAATTTCGCATGGTTCGGGTTCGGGTGGCTGGTTTTGCGGTGGTGCTCTGGCTTTGGGGGCTGGTGCCCGCCCAAGCCGGCGAGACCAGCGGCTTGCCCCTGCCGCGTTTCGTGTCGTTGAAATCGGACGAGGTGAACTTGCGGGCCGGTCCCGGCGTGCGCTATCCCATCGACTGGATCTACCTGCGCAAGGATCTGCCGGTCGAGGTGGTGGCCGAGTTCGAGGCCTGGCGCAAGATCCGCGACTGGGAGGGGGCGGAAGGCTGGGTCCATCAATCCATGCTGTCGGGCCGGCGCATGATGGTGGTCATCGGCGGCCAGGCCCATGTGTTGCGCGGGTCCGATGCCGATTCCGCCGATCCGGTGGCCCAGGTGGCCCCCGGTGCGCTGGGGCGTCTGGTCAATTGCCCGCGCAACCGTGATTTCTGCCGCGTCGAGTTCAATCAGACCCAGGGTTGGCTGCGCCGCGACCAGATGTGGGGGGTCTATAAGGGCGAGTGGCTGGAATAACCCACTCTCCAGCCCTTGGCGCGGAACCAGCGGGCCAGCAGAATGGTGACGCAGATGGCCAGCCACGATCCGGCCACCGCATCGGACAGCCAATGCACGGTGGTGGTGACCCGGCTGGCGGCGACCAGCACGGCGATACTCAGCCACAAGGCCGCGTGACGGGGGAAGATCACCATCAGCGCGGTCATGGCGGCGAAGCCGGCCTGGGAATGGCCGGACGGGAACGAATTCATCCCCCAGTGGCTATTGAACGGCTCGAAGCCGTACAGCCCCTGCTCGAACCAATAGCGCGGGCGCAGACGACCCAGGCTGGTCTTGATGGCATTGCTGATCAGCCCCGAGGTGGCGATGGACAGAAACAGGAAACCCGGTGTCACCGCCCATTGCCGCCAGCGGGCGCGGGCCTGCGGCGATGGTGCCCGCCACGCCGCCAGCATCAGCAGCAAAAACAGGATGCCGGCGGGGATCAGGTAAAGCTGTGCCTCGCCCAGGCGGGTGACGATCTTGAAAAAGCCCTCGATCTCACCGGTGATGACGCCTTTCAGCCATGCCGCCACCGGGCGGTCCAGCGCCAGCATGGACAGGGCGCAGAAAAGCCCCACGTACAGTGTTCCCCAGCTCAACGGATGGCGGTTGATCCGCTGACCATGGGCCGCCAGCCGGGTGCGCAGGGGGGCGCTCTGCCTCCAGCTGTGCTCGGCCCATAATTCCAGCCCTTCCCAGGCGATGGCCACGCGTTCCAGCAAGGTCAGCAGGCCGCGCTTCATTGGGCCTTGGCCCCCAGCACCGCCAGGCTGGCCCGCTTGCCGCGTGAATAGTTGAAGCCGTCGAGGATGGCGAAGGCTTCGATTTTGACGCCGTTTTCGGCGATGCGGGCGTCGAAGGCGGGCTGCTGGCGCGATTCCACCAGCACCAGGGCGCCGGGATTGGCCTTCAGGTAATCGGCGGCGCCGGCGCCATCGGTGAAGCGGGTTTGGGTGCCCAGCCAAAACACCAGCGACGGCTCGGAATAGCCGGCGCTGACCACCGGCACGTTCGAGCCGATGGCGCCGACCACTTGGGCGGCGCCGCGCGACAGGAAGGCCTTGTCCAGGCTGGGCAGCACGCCGTTATAGATGGCCGGATAGGTGGCGGCGGCGGTCAGCGCCAGGGCCAGCCCGGCTTGGACCATGGCGCCGCGCCAAGCCAGGATGGCGGGGATCAGGGTGGCGGCGGCGATGGCCAGGGCCGACACCACGTTGACGATGCCGAAGCCGTTGCCGAAATAAAGCGGCAGGGCGATGCAGGCGGCGGCCAGGATCAGGCCGATGGCGCACCACGCCACGTACCAGAGCTTCGCCGCCTTGTGGCGGAAGGCTTCCAGCCCCTCCACCGTCAGGGCGCCGGCCATCAGCGCCAGGGCCGGGAAAGCCGGCAGCACGTAATGGGGCAGCTTGGTCGGGATGATCTCGAACATCAGCCAGGTCGGCACCGCCCAGGCCAGCAACACGCGGAAGGCCAGACGCTGGCGTTGCGCCCACAGCCGGGTGACCGCCGGGGCCAAGAGCAGCGAGCCGGGCCAGAACAGCACCACCGACAGGGCCAGATACAGACCGGGGAAACCGCCATGGCTTTCATGGGCGCCCAGCAGCTTGGGCAGCAGGTCTCCCTTGACCGCCTCGCCGACGAAGGCGCCGCCGGTGGCCTGGGAAATGGCCATGAACCATGGCGCGGCGATGGCCGCGGCGACCACGGTGCCCAAGACCGGCTTCATGGAATTGAGCCAGCGCAGATTGCGGTCGGCGATCCCTAAGGCCGCGATGGTCAGCAGGCTGATCACCGGCACCACCGGTCCCTTGATCAGGATGGCGATGCCTTGGACCAGCCAGAAGATCAGCGCCTCGGTCAGGCCGGGGCCTTTGATGTCGGCGCGAGGGGCGGGGGTGGAACAGCCGCCGCTGGTCGAGCACGAACCGCCGGAACTCGCCCCGCCGCTGGCCATGTCGCGGGCGCGGCCCAGGATGTAGAAGCGGGCGAGGATGCCCTGGGCCGCCACCGTGCACAAAAGCAAAAGCGCGTCGGTCTTGGCCTGATGGGCCTCGCTGGTCAGCATCAACGACGAGGCCAGCAACACGGCGCCCAGCAAGGCCGGGCGCTCGCCGATCAGGGATTTGCCGAAAACAAAGGTCAGGATCACCGCCGCCCACGCCGCCAGCAGCGACGGCAGGCGATAGGGCCAGGTCTGGGTCGAGGCCGGATGCGACAGGGTGTCGACGCTGAGGGCTTGCAGCCAATAGGCTCCCGCCGGCTTCTTCGCCCGCATTTCATCCTGGAACTGGATGCGGATGTAATCATGGCTTTCCAGCATCTGCCGGGTCGCCTGCATGAAGCGCGATTCGTCGCGGTCCATGGGCGGCAGGCTGGACAGGCCGGGCAGGAAGATCATCAGGCAAAACAGGGACAGCAGCAGATAGGGGCGGAAGCCGCCGGTCAATCGATCCACGGGCTACATCCTTGGCGGGTCAGAACCTTGGCGCCTGTTCTACACCAGAAGCGGGCGGCGAAAAAACAAAACCCCTCTCTGGACCAGAGAGGGGTTTTGCCGGAAACGCGGGTGATCAGCGGGTCGGCACCGGCTTTTCGCCGGTGTAATCATAGAAGCCGCGACCGGTCTTGCGGCCCAGCCAGCCGGCTTCCACATACTTCACCAACAGCGGGCAGGGGCGATACTTGGTATCGGCCAGACCGTCGTGCAGCACGTGCATGATGGCCAGACAGGTGTCCAGGCCGATGAAATCGGCCAGTTCCAACGGACCCATGGGGTGGTTGGCGCCCAATTTCAGGGCGGTGTCGATGCTCTCGACGCTGCCCACGCCTTCATACAGGGTGTAAACCGCCTCGTTGATCATCGGCAGCAGGATGCGGTTGACGATGAAAGCGGGGAAGTCTTCGGCGGAGACCGGCTTCTTGCCCAGCTTCAACACCATCTCGCGCACCAGCGAGAAGGTTTCCTCGTCGGTGGCGATGCCGCGGATCAGCTCGACCAACTGCATCACCGGCACCGGGTTCATGAAGTGCATACCCATGAACTTGCCGGGACGGTCGGTGCTGGCCCCCAGGCGGGTGATGGAAATGGACGAGGTGTTGGAGGCGATATAGGCCTCGGGCTTCAGCACCGGGCACAGCATGTTGAAGATCTTGCGCTTGATCGCTTCATCTTCGGTGGCGGCCTCGATCACCAGATCGCTGTCGCCGAAATCGGAGTAATTGGTGGTCGTCTTGATGCGCGACAAGGTGGCGGCTTTGTCTTCTTCCGACAGCTTGCCCTTTTGCACTTGGCGGGCCATGTTCTTTTCGATGGTGCCCAGGCCCTTCTTCAGGGCTTCGTCCGAGACGTCGAGCAGGATGACGTCGAAGCCCGAAGCGGCGGCAACGTGGGCGATACCGTTACCCATCTGGCCGGCGCCGATGACACCGATTTTCTGAATGGCACTCATGGGATGCTCCATTACGCGTTAGGTGTGGGCTACTCGAACGTCTTCGTCCTCATAAGCGAACGGGGCGGGATTTTCCCCGCCCCGTCGATATGTTCTCCGGCTTACTTCTTGTCCAGTTCGGCGGCAAGCTCGGGGATGGCCTTGAACAGGTCGGCGACCAGTCCGTAATCGGCGACCTGGAAGATGGGGGCCTCTTC
>VBWB01000010.1 GCA_006218045.1 Stygiobacter sp. | reverse complement strand
CTCGGGCAAATCGCGCCAACGTGCCCCTGAACGCGCCAACCACAAGATCGCATCAAAAAGCCGACGCGCGTCACTACGAGGCCCCCGCTTGCCTTTGCGCCCTCCAGGCACAAATTCACGCACGTGTTGGCGCGCGCACGATCAGCGCCCTATGGGAGGCCGTCGGCAGCATCTGCGATCTCTATACGGCCGACGAATGCTGGAACTACCTCAAGCATGCCGGATATGTCTCAGATTAAAGGCGCGATGCTCTAAATTCCATGCCGCTTATATATAAGCCAACACCTTGATTTCAGCCAAAAAAAGCCTGCCCCGAAGTGCAGACTCAAGTTTAGGGAGGAAATGCATTCTGTTGACGGAGGCCGCGGAACGCTTGGTTTCCGCCACTTTTCCAACTCCGCTGTGATACAAACCGTGATACAAACTGTGATACGCGAGGTGACCTGTTCCCCTGATTGTTTCCGGTCAGAGATTGAGTTCTTTCTCCCTGGCGTCCACCGAGAAACAAGAAACTGATTCGCAAGGTAAATGGCGGAGGGAAGGGGGCTGGCGGCGAATCTTCTCTTGTTAAAGATCAGCGCGTTAGGCTGCCTGGATTCCGGGAGTCGGGCGCACCGTCACCGTAATTCCAGGCATGGCGGGGTTCGTTACGGACAAGTCGATCCGTCGGTGAAAGAGGCGTTGCCGGTGGTCCCGGCACTGGAACAAGTCCCGCTGCCCTTGACGTTGCCGGTCGAGCCGGTGTTGAACGTGCCGTTGTTGCTGAAGAGGAAATAGTTGTTGGTCGAACCGCCGGAGGCGCTGAGGGTGTTTCCCGTCACCGTCGCCGCCGCGCCGCCGCCAGCGTTGACGACGCCGAGCGCAAACGCGTTGGCTCCGGCGCCGGTGGTTCCGGTGATGGTGTTGTTGCTGACCGTGATATTGGAGCTTCCGTCGCCGATGACCACGCCGGCGCCTGTGTTGGCTCCGGTTTCGGTTCCGGTGATGGTGTTGTTGGAAATCGTGGCGCCGCTGATGTTGGTGGCATAGACGCCATAGGCACCATTTCCCGCACTACGGCTGAAGCTGATGGTCAGGCCGGTGAGCGTGCTGTCGGTGGCCATCATGAAGCCCGGGGTGGTGGTGGCGGCACCGGCAGCTGCAATGGTGGTGGAAACGGTGGCCGATGACAGGGTCAGGGTTGCGGTGCGACCCGAAGGGCTGCGCACGGTGAGCGAGCCTCCGCCCATCACCGTTTGGCCCGTCTGCAAGGTGGTGGTGGCGGTGGGGCTGAAGCTGCCCGACAGGATCACCGTCGAGTTGGCTCCCGCAGCGGTGATGGCGGCGGGCAGGTCGGCGCCGGTGGTGGTGGCGCTGCTGACCACCGAGATGGCATTGCCGCCGGTCGTCGTCGCCGTCTCCGCCGCGCCGAAGGCGCCCGCCTGCGCCACCACGTCGATGTCGCGGACGATGGGGTCGGCCATGCGGCGTTCCATGGGCGTCAGCCGCGACGGCTTGGCCCCGGCCTGCAACGGGATGCGCAGCCGGGCCGACAGGAAGCCCTGGGTGCCGCGCGGGTCGTCGTTCTGGAGTTCCGCCCCCAGCGCTAGGCGCGAGCCCTCCCATAGGCCGGGCACTTCGTCGAACACCATCTCGGCGCGGCCGCGCGGGCCGGCGACCATGGGGATGCCCTCGTCGGCAAAGCGGTAGCCGCCGGCATAGACGCGCACTTGCCGGTCCGCGTCGTCCGCGAAGATCGGAATTCGCCAGCCGATCTCGGCGTCGAAACCGCCCAGGCTGCGTTCCTCGCCGCCCCGGAAGATCACGCCGGCTCCGGAAATTTCGGCGGTGCTGAGGCTGTCCTCCTGGTAGGAGGTCCGCCCCACCGGCACATAGCCGTTGACACGGAAATCCCAGTCCAGCGACAGCGCTTCGGCACCCACAGTCATCTGGTTGAAGTAATTGGAGTATGTACTGCGACGGCGGTCGAGAAAACCATAACCGCCAAGATTCCAACCACTCTCCAGCATCCGTCTGATGCCCAGGCCGAAATTGCCTTCACGGCTGCCTTCATCGTCCAGGCGGGTGCGCAGATCGGCAAACAGCAAGGTCCGGTCGTCCTGCGCCACTGGCAGGAACAGGTCGGCCTCGCCCAGATTGCGCTTGGTGCCGGCCTTGCCTTCCAAATCGAGATGGGCGCCCCACTTGTCCTCTCCAGCCGCCGCCCCACCGGCCGCCAACGTCCCGAATGCGGCCAACGCCGCCAACCAATATGTTTTCATCTACCGGCTTTACCCCAAAAGCACAGACATCATGCGGATATACCATTGCGCAAGTCATGGCTATTCCCCTAAATAGGAGCCGTCGGGGGGCGACGGAGAGTAGATGGATTGCAGGGTGCAAAACGACGCCGTCATCCAGTTGTGGGATAAACTGGCTGACTTCGACGCAGTGAAGACAGATGATGCTTGCCTCTACCTGATGACCCGACTTGCCGACATGCTGGCGGCCAAGAATGTCGGCTGGATCGGAGCGGTGCGCACGGCAGACGATCCCTGCGACCCGTTGCGCGGCTGGCGCATCGCTCAGATAAAATATCTGGTCGATGATCCGCTGAACGCCGTCGGCATCGAAGAGCTAAGACGGCGCTGGGCGAAGCGCGAGGTCGACCCCTTGTCTCTCCGCACTTTGGAGGGAGCGGGAAATCAATTTCGTACCCTCAGCATCCGCCAGACCATGCCGTCCGATTGGTTCGAGCAGAGCTATTACAAGACCCTCTTCGAAAGCCGCGACGTATACGACTGCATCTTCGCTCTTTTTCCACTGTCTAAAGACGCCGAATGTGTTTTCTCCGTCCAGGCGTCATCCCGGCGCGGTGCTTTTACGGCCGAGGATACGGCCTTGGTGGCGCAGATCGTGCGCGGCATGAAATGGTTCCACCGCCGTCTGATGTTGGAACATCACCTGTTGGTGGCCTCTACACCGCTCTCGCCCGCCGAGCGCAGGACGCTGACGGAATTGCTGACCGATGCCTCCGAGAAGGAGATTGCAGCCCGCCTGGGTCTATCGGCCAACACGGTCCACCAATACGCCAAGTCGATCTATCACAAATATGGCGTTAGGGGCCGCACCGGACTGATGAGTCTGTGGCTCAATCGCTTGGGTTAGCCGACCTTGTCGGCGGACGCACACCGCGGAAGATGATGGCGACATGCAAGGTAGCCAGCGCGATACTGAGTATTGTCGGCCGCCGCGAGGATAACCGAACTTGTCGGGCGCGGACGTGCCGAAAGTTTGTTGTGAAGTTTCAGGAAGTTGCCCACTCAGCCAATGATCGGCTCGCGCTCCCCAGGGACTGGTTGTTCAGCACCTTCTTGAACTGTAGCGTGTCCTGGGCCAAGGGCATGGTTGTTGCTGCCGGTTTCCGTTCGCCTGTCAAACTCGTCAAACGCCAGGATATTGCGGTGCGCGGATAACGCCCCACAATTTGCGCCAAGACCTGTACCACAAAGTGTACCACAATGGCACTGTGGGGCACTTCGACAGATTCCGCTAACGTATTGTAAAATAAGCAAAAAAAGGCCGCTGGTTTGCACCAGCGGCTCAAGTTTAGGGAGGAAACGTCCAAGAAAGGCAACAAGGGAATAGGTCAGGAGACTTTCCGTTTGTTGCAGTGCAATAATTAAGGGGTTCGGCGCCTTCACGCAAGCGGAAAATGCGTCCAGAATCGGCAAAAAGGTGTTAAAGGTACGGAATTGCTTGATTTTGCATCAACGCATTCCAGGCATGTCGTTCTTTCGATTGCAATATTTCCATAAGTGGCATGGCGCATGCATTTGGATTTGGGTATTTGGCAATTCCCCAGGGTCGATGAAATGGGCGTAAATCCGCGGATGATGGCGATTGGGGGGGCGATGCTGGCCGCATGCGTGCTGTCCCAGGCCGCCCAGGCTGCGCCGTCCCTGCCGCCCGAGGCCCAATGCGCCGAGGAGGCCGGCAAAAACGAGCGGCTGTACAGCATTCCCGCCCGTCTGCTCAATTCCATCTCGGTGGTCGAATCGGGGCGGTACGACCGCGACTACAAGGCAACCCTTGCCTGGCCGTGGACGGTGACGTCGCAGGGGCAGGGCAAATATTTCCCCACCAAGGCGGAAGCCATTGCCGAAGTCCGACGCCTGCAAGGCAAGGGCGTCAAAAGTATCGATGTCGGCTGTATGCAGATCAATCTGATGTATCACCCCACCGCCTTCGCCTCGCTGGACGAGGCGTTCGAGCCGGTGGCCAATGTGGGCTATGCCGCCCGCTTCTTGACGGGATTGTTCGGCGCCACCGACAATTGGGTGACGGCGGCATCCTATTACCACAGCCAGACCCCACATCTGGCCGCCGCCTATCGCGAGCGGTTGATGAAGGTATGGGACGGTCCCGGCACCCAGATGGCCGCCCTGGCCACCCGCCAGCGGCCGCAGATACCGTCGATCAAGCCGGGCAAGGGACCGGGGCCGGTGCCACCGTCCAACGCCCGCATCGAGGAGCAGCGCAAAGCTTGGCGCGATCAACAATCCACCGTTCAGGATGAAGCCCGGATCATTGCCGCCGCCTATCGTCAGGCCCGTCTGTCCGAATACCAGATGCGCCGCGCCCGTATGGTCGAGGTACGCCGGGCCAAGGGATTGTCGTTGGACGGGTATTAGAGCCACTTGAGAACCAAGAACGCGCCGACGGGGTTGGATTGCCGCTTTGAAGCGGCAATCCGTTTTGGCATCGCGGGTAGCGACGCGGCACGACTCTTTGAGAGTGCAGAAGAAGTTTTCGCTCCAGCGGCGCCAGCGATACGCGGCGAAGTCGCAGGGGACTTCGGCGGCGCGATCTGCTTTTGGCGGGATGACCGCCAGCGCATCGACCATTACGACGATTTTGGTCGTCAGGCTGCCGCGTGATCGGCCGGTGGCCTGATTTTCAGTCCCGCTTTTGCACCGAATCCGTGCTGGTGAAAACGACTCTTCTTCATCCAAATCTCCTCGCTCCGCTTGCCGCGAAAATCTTACGTTCCGCGCCCCTTAGTGCCTGGGGCATTACCCAGCCTATAAACTATTTGAATAAAATTTTAAGCAAACCCCACATACTAACGTCAAGTTAACCAGCCCATGCTAGATTCGCGTGATGTTCTCATTTGTCGGTGACAAAGTGAGTCTTTTTCGTCACAGAAGTGACGTTTCGTTCAAGAAAATGAATCAAGCCATTCACATCTTGTTGACGTCACGAATCTTGCTGTGATCCCATCGCTTCCATGTTGAAAGAACTCAACCGCTATCTGCGCCATGTCATGGGCCCGTTGATCGGTGTCGGTGCCTTGGCTTATTTCGCCTACCACACGGTGGAAGGTGATCGCGGGGTGCTGGCTTGGGTGCGGCTCGACAAGGAAATCCTGACCGCCGAGATGCAATTAGCCACAGTCTCGACCGAACGCCAGGCGCTGGAACACCGGGTGCTGCTGCTGCGCCCCGACCATCTGGACCCCGACATGCTGGAAGAACGCGCCCGCGCCATGCTGAACATGGGCCGCAGCGACGAGGTGGTGATTTTCGGCAAGTAGGGGGTAATCCCCCTCCCCTGGAACCAAGGGGCTCGGAACGTGGAATTTTCTCGGCCCGATCCAAGGACGGCGGCTTCAACAGATTGAAGCGCCGCTTGGGCCGTTATCCCATCTTACTTGGTCAGCACCTTGCGGTCCGACTTGACCCCCGGCCCGGCGTGATAGGGCGGCGGCTTCAGCTTGCGTGGGTTGGTCACCCGCCGACCGCCGACCGGCTTGATCCGGTCCGCATAGGTATAATGCAGCAGGGCGTGATTGCGGAACAGCCCCAGATCGCCCCTGAATGCCTCGAAATGGTCGAAGAAATTGTTCTTCCAGAACAAGGCGTGCTTTTCCGTGTCGAAGCACCCTACCCCGCGCTCGACGTCGTATTTGACGCTGACGGTAGCGATATTGGACACATCCCAGATGCGCGAAATGCCGAAGCGTTCCGGCTCCTTGAAGATGATCGAGCCGTTATCCAGGGAGAAACCACAGGCCAGGATGCGGTGAACGTTGTCACGGTTCTTGTACAGAAACTCCATGGTTTCCAGATATTCCGCCTCGGTTTCCGAGGGGAAGCCGACAATGATGAACAGGTGATTCTTGATGCCGGCGCGGGTCGAGCGGGCCAGCACTTCGGCGACGCCATCGGGCGTAGTGCCCTTGTCCATCAGGTCGATGATGCGCTGATTGGCCGATTCCACCCCCCACAGAAGATAACGACAGCCGCCCTTGTGCATGATCTCCAGGATTTCCTCGGTATAGATCAGGTCGGGCTTGGCCAGGGCGTACCAGGTGATGTCGATGTTCTTTTCGATCAGATCCTCGGAGATGCGGCGGAAGCGGCCGGGCGAGATCATCTCGTCGACGAAGGCGAAGCGCTTGACGCCATAGGTATTGACCATGTGCTCGATTTCCCCCACCACCCGGTCGGTGGCGGCGGCCCGATGCGCGCCAGAATAAGACCGGTGGTGGGTGCAGAACGTGCATTTGTCCCAGGCGCAGCCCTTGGAACTCATGATCGGGAACACCGGCTCGGGCTGGAAATAGGCGCCCAACCGGTAATCGGAGAAATCCGGGTAAGGCTGGGTCTTGAAATCCACCGACGGCGATTTGGCGTTTTTCACCCAGCCATCTTCCGCCTCCGGGTTACGCCAGATCAGGTTGGCGATGCCGTCAAAGCTGGTCCGTCCCTCGTCCAAGGCCATCAGCAAGGCATGGAAACCGCCCTCGCCTTCATTGAAGACGACGAAGTCGATGAACGGATTGGCGAACAGGATGGATGGATGGCAGGCGCTGGTATAGCCGCCGCCGAAGACGATCGTCACGTCCGGTTTCAACGCCTTGACGTAATAGGCGATCAGCACAGACGGCATATATTGTTCGCGGAACATCAGGGAAAAGCCGACCACCGACGGGTCATTGGCGATCAGCTTGCGGGCGGCGTGCTCGGCATAGGCCTTGATCGGCGGCACGTATTCGCCGTGGGCACAGGCGCGCTCGAACCCATCAAGGAAGACGTTTTCCACCTTGCGGATGGTGCTTTCAAAAAAGCGCGACAGCCGTTGGTATTCCGCCTCGTCCCAGAATACGTCGCCACCGTCGCGGAACATTTTCGCCGCCTTGGCGAAATCCGCCTTGGCCTCGGGCGAGAACTGGACAAAACTTTTGCCGGCCAGGGCCGCGTCGACGAAAGTGTTGTACCATTCGGCATTCAGGTCGATGCAGGAGACCTTGAAATCGGAATGTTCCTCGGCGAATGCCTTGATGATGGACGGTCCCAACGGCAGGCTAGCCGGAAAGGAAAACGGACAGATGGCGATATTGGCCTGCCGGTTCATCAAAACCCCGCTTCGGTGCTGCCGATGGAAACCAGTCTCAGCGAAAGCGGAAACTGGCCTTGGCGTCAAAAGTGGCCGGTGGCGGGCCGCTCCGGCGCCGCTCCGGCATATCGCATGTCCACGCTTCGCGTGAAAATGCTCTAATGACCGGCACGATAGCCGTATCTAGAATCCATCTCAACAACTGCCCTTGTAGGGTTTTTCCCCACCAAAGCTGGTAGGTACCAAAAGTGCGGGTGAATGCCTAGGCTTCAGCGTTGCCATGCCACGGAGGAATCCAAGATGAACGAAGCCAAGAACCGCAGCGAAAACGCCAAGGCGATCAAGCATTGCCTGGATTATCTGGCCCGTGAAGCGCGGGAATCGGATTTGCGCGAACTGGCCGAGTTGATCGAGGTCGCCGGCTTGGCCGCCGAGGACGCCACCGAAACCGTGCACTGAATAATAAATGATCTCGTCATCGAGCCCCCGCCCGGTCCTGCCGGGCGGGGGTTTCGTGTTCAGTGACTGAGCTTGCCGGTATGCCGCGCGATCTCGGCGGCTTCCAGCCCCAGTTCCAGGATGGCCTGGGCCAACGCGGCCAGACCGGCGTCACGGGCATGACTGGCCAGGGCTTCCAGCGCCTTGCCAATGATGGCGGCATCGCCGGCCAGCGGCAGGACGCCGCCGGCGCAATGGCGGGGGAAAGGCAGCGCGCCCATCACGCCGCCACCGCCGCTTTGTCGTGCCGGCGCAGCAGCGAACCATGAAAGCCGATCTTGGCCCGGGCCGAAGCCAAGGCCTGGGCGTTGACCTCGATTTCCGCCGCCGCCACCGGATAATCGGCCAGGGCGCGGGTTTCACCGAGGAAACGGAAATTGCAACCGGCCCCGCCGATGGTGCGGCGGATGATCAGGTGCGGCATCAGCACCAGATAGCGGTCGATGCCCATGGACATGCCGAACTCCAGACAGCCCAGCACGATTTCCGCCGCCACCCGGCGCTTGGCCGCCGGCTCCAGGTCGTCATCGATGCCGAAGCGGGTGGCTTCCCAAACCTGGGTACTGGCCGGAACGTCGCCGCCCAGCAGATCGGGCCACAATTCCTTGAGCATGTAGGGACGGGTGGTCGGGATCAGGCGGGCGACGCCGCGAACCGGACCATTTCCCTGGCGATGGATCAGATAGGTGGCGGCCGGCGTGTCGAACTGATCGTATTCCATGCCGTCATGGCTGGGAACTGACCAACCATTACGTTCGACGAAACATTTATGACGCAACCGATGATGAGCGGCAAGTGAGTCGCCGAATGCGTGTGAGTTGCCCCAATTTACAACTTCAATCATCAACTCCTCCTAGCGCTGGAATGTCTACGCGCTAGAAGAAGACGAATTTAGTATTATTACATCCTGCCAAGGTTGAGGGGTTTACGGAACGATCAAACCCATGCGAATAGCTTTCACAATGGCTAAGACGCGGGTCGAAGCCTTTAATTTGCCCATGGCGTTCTTGAGATGAAAATTCACCGTGTTGTCCGAGATGTTCAAAATCACCCCGATATCCCACGACGATTTGCCCCGGGCACTCCAGATCAGGCACTCGCGTTCCCGCGCCGTCAGCGACACCGGGGCGCTTGGCGCCCCCGGATGCCTCATTCCCACCAACACCGAATAGACTTGAGTGACCAGGATATTGGCCACCGACAGGCTGCGCAACTGGTCGATATCGGCATGGGGACTGGCGACACTGGCGACAAAAACGCTGCCATTGGGGCCGTGAACCGGCACGGTGATACCGTGCAACAGCCCCACCTCGGTCGCTTCCCTGAACATCCGCTTTTGCGGATTGGTCAAATCGCGCAACTGGTCCCAGCGATAAGGAACATAGGCCTGGCAAGCCCGGGTGACCACCGGGTCAATGGTGACGTAATTTTTCTCGAAGTAATATTTCTGCCATTCTTCCGGGTAATCCACCACCACGGCAGGAACCGACATGTCATCCAGCGGGCGCTCGGGCTCGCCGAAGGCGCCGCAGGCCATGTGGGGAAAGCCCCAATGGACCAGAGCGGATTTCAACTCGCTCATCAAGACCGGTGCGGTATCGGCCCGCAGCGTCCGTTCAATGAAGTCGCCCAGGCGAAAATTATCACCGACCATGTTACCTCGCACCAAGGCTTGGTTTTACAGCTTGAACGCGCATGGTATACAGAGCGGCAATGTCAATCAATCTTGCGTGTGCCGTGACGGACCCCATTCCCGCAGAAATTCGCCCGACCCCGCTGGATAGCCATCTGGGCAAGCGCATCCGCGCCAGACGTAACGCCATTGGGCTACCCCTCGAGGATCTGGCCCGAGCAATGGCTGTGCCGGCGGAAACCCTGTCGGCCATGGAAAGCGGGCGCGAACGTGTCGGCCCACAATTGCTGCACCGCCTGACCGTGGTTCTGGACGTGCCCTTCGGCTACTTCTTCGACGCCATGCCGCGCGAACTGGACGCGGGCTTTCCCGGCACGCCATTCGACGATTGCGGCCCGGTTGGCGACGACATGCGTGAGGCGCTGGAACTTGTCCGCGCCTATCTTGCCATTTCGGACGAAAAAAAACGCCAGATGGTCCACCAACTGGCGCGAAAGCTGTCGGAAAACCCGTTAGCGGAATAGGACCAATCCATGCGGCGGCACGAGGCCGCCGCCGGAAAGGATTGGATCATCAGCCGATATCGGCGACCGCCCCCAAGGCCTTGGCCAGATCCAGCACACGCTTGCGCACATGTGGGTCGGTAATGCGGTAATAGGCCCGCACCAACTCCAAGGTCTCGCGCTTGGTCATGGGGTCCGTCTCGAACGCAGCGGGCTCCTCGGCCAAGCCGGAAATCAGCCGCGGCGACAGCGCTTCGACTTCTTCCGACATGTCGTCGAAGAAAAAGCTGACCGGCACGTCAAGCACACGCGACAGATCGAACAGGCGCGAGGCGCCGACGCGGTTGGCGCCGCGTTCGTACTTCTGCACCTGCTGGAAGGTCAGACCCAAGGCCTCGCCCAGCTTTTCCTGGCTCATACCCATAAGGGTACGGCGCAAGCGAACCCGGGCGCCCACATGGACATCAATAGGGTTGGGCTTCCCGGAAGGAGTGCGACCGCGGCTGGAGACGCGGCGACCCGGACTTTTCACGTCATTGTTGGCAGTAGAGATCATCTGTGCAATTTCCTGTGGCTATGCCCCACCTACGCATTCTCAACACTTTCGCTGAGAAAGGCAACCTCTTGTTGCAACGAACACAAACTTTTGTCTTAGGTCACAAAAACGTCACCACAGCCCATGGGGGGCAAATTGATAAAAATCACTAATCATTGAAGGATTAAGGTCACTCTGCGATTGCGCGGTTCAGCGACGCCATCCTTGGTGGGAACCAGTGGGTTGCGCTTGCCGTGCGACGACGCGGCGATGGCCCGGGGCGGCAATCCCTGTTCAATCACGAGGTTGCGCACCACCTCGGCCCGGCGACGGGAAATGCGGTCATTGACCTCGTCCGAGCCCACCGCATCGGCGTGGCCGGCGATCATGATGAAGACGTGAGGCCGCGTCTTGGCCAACCCCACCGCTTGGAGCACCAGATCCTTGGCTTCGGGCAGCAAATCGGCGGTGCCGCTGGAAAAGTACAACTGAAAAGTCAGCGGACGATCAGGCATGGCGGCCAGAGCGTCGGCCCAGGTCCGCTTGATCCTGGCCTCGTCCAGCGCCTTGGCCGGCGACGGTCTTTCGCCGGCACTGGCGACGCTGGCGGTGTTGGGCTGGTCCAGCAGCACGGCGCCGCCGGCGCCTTCCACCTGGATGCGGCCCACATGGCCGTCGGCATCGGCGACCAGCACCACGGTGCTTTGCGGCGCACAGGCGGCGGTGGCCGCCAGCAGGGCCAGGGCGAAAATGCGCTTAATCATTGCCGTCGACCTTGACCAGGAAAGAGGTGCCGCGAATGCCGATAGTCATCTGCGGGGTGCGGATATCGGTGCGGTCGGGCGCCAACTTGGCGATCTGTCCGGCCTGAACGGAAAAGGTGCCGGCAGTGAAGGCAAGGCCTTGTCCCAGCTTGTCGGCGGCGGGCTCGAATTCCAGCCGTTCGACCACCATGCGGCTGGACGGCCCCATGGACAAGGTGGTGTCATCGCGCAAAATCAGCCCCAGCCGCGACTTGGCGGCGGTGATGATCTCGTCGGCGGCAAAGATATCGGCCCCGGCCTGCAAGGAAGTCGTCACACCGTCGCGCACCACAGTGGCCGTGCCGTCCAGGGTCTTGACCTGACCGGCGGCCTCGGCGGCCATGGCCGACGGGCCGGCCAGCAAAAGCGCTGTCGCTAAAACGAAACGATACATCATCCCCCCATCCCCAGAGATATTTGTTCACTTATCATGGGCGGAGGCCTGAATGAAAGCCACAACCATCATGACGGCTTGGTCCAGGCTGGCCAGAACGGGAGCGGTGATGGTCTGGCCGGGGGAAAAATCCGCGCCCTCGATACCGATGATGCGTAAGGCAGACGGCAGCTCGCCCAGCAGGCGGGCCATTTCCACCGCCTCGGCCAGACCGAAGACGTGACTGGTCTTGGCGAAACAGGATGTCGGCAACGGCGCCGCCCCGTCCCAGCTGCGCACCGTCCCGGCCGCCGCGCCGGAAACCGTGGCGTCCACCAGCACGACCAGATCATAGCCGCGCCAGCGGGTCATCAGATCGGTGCCCTCGCCGTGGTGGATCAGCACGTCGACACCGTCCACGGCCATGGCCGCCAACCGTTCAGCCACCAGCGGCCCGATGCCGTCATCGCGGCGAAACGGATGGCCGATGCCGACGACCAGGGCTTTCATCACTCGGCGAACCAGCGGGCGAAGAAGGTGTCGTCGCCTTCGTGCCGCAGGGCCCGGGTGGGCCGGCCATCATCGTCGATCAGCCCCATGTCCCGCAGCCAGCGCACGATCTTGGTGAAATGGGCGACGTTGTGCAAGGATGCGCCGCCTTCCATCCAGTTCTGCTCGAGAAAGGCCAACACCGCCGGCTGGCCCAGTTCCGCCTCCCACAGGATGCCCAGCAGCGAACACAGCGCCTCTTCCACGTCGCGCTCCGGGCAGAACAGGGTCTGCACCCTGTCGGCCGGTTCCCGCTTGCCGCTTTCCGGGCCGCAGCCCAAGCCGAAATCGATCACCGCGCGCCGCGCCGGGGCGGCGCATTGATAATGGGCCACCTCGTGGATCAGCACGCTGGGCTCCATGCGGATGGCGACGTTTTCGCCATCCCAGGTCCAATGGCTTTTGGGATCGACGTCGAGGATGCCGAAGCCGAATTGCCGGCACAGTTCCACCCCCTGGGCGTGGTGGGTTTCATCGGTGGACAAAGTCATCAGATCGCTGTCGGGAATGATGGCGGTGACCCGCTCGAACACCTTGCGCGCCAGGGGGGTTCCTGCCAGGGCGGCGGAAAATTCAGGCAGCAGCGGCAACAAGGTACCGTGGTCGACGGGAGTCAGCATCATGGCGGCAAGAGGTTCCTCGGGTTCGGGCCGAGCCTGATGTACCCCGGTTGTCAGGCTTTCCGCAAGATGTTGACCCGCATGGGCTGGTCGAAATCCATGCCGCCCTCGGCGTTGGGGCGGCCATTGGCGGCGAACAGGGCGCGCATGTCGCCGTCGATGGCAGCGAATTTGGCCTCGCGCTCGGAATTGGCGGAAATGATGCGGTCGCGAAAGGCGTCGTAGTCACCCATGCTGATGGTGTGCAGATAGGTGATTTCGTCAACCACATCCAATCCCGGCGCCCCTCGCACCGCCTCTTGGGCCAAAGCACGCACCCGGGTTTCGTCATCCACCGGCTTGCAGGTCTCGAAGAACAAGCCTTCGGCGATGGGTTCCGACACATAGACCGATCCGCCCGGCTTCAGCACCCGGCGGGCCTCGGCCAGGGCGGCTTGCATGAAATCCGCCGGCACGTGGTGCAGGGAATTGAAGAACACCACGATGTCGGCGCTTTCATCATCCGCCGGCAGGTTCTGGCCGACCCCATCGACGATCTCGACCCCCGCCATGGGCAGGGCAGCGCGGGCCTTGGCCAATTGACGCGGCGAACACTCCACCCCCAGCACATGGGCGCCATTCTTGGCCAGCAGCCGCGACAAATGGCCGTCGCCGCAGCCGACGTCGACGACGCGCTTGCCTTCCAACTCCAGGGTCTCGACAATCACATCGGAATTGCGGCGGCGCTGCATGACGGTTTCCTTTTTTCAGACCACAAGATGCATATATGAAAAATCTGATGGATGTCGAGTTCCATTGCGCCATCGTCCTGGGCGCCAAGGTGATGGCGGACGGCAGCCCTTCGCCCGCTTTGGCCCGCCGCGTCGCCCATGCCGCTGCCTTGGCCCAGGGCGGGCGGGTGGCGCATCTGCTGATGAGCGGCGGTGCCGTCAACCACCCCACCCCCGAAGCCCAGGTCATGCGCAACCTCGCCATGGCCGCCGGTATCGCCGCCGATCGCATCGTCATCGAGGACCGCTCGCGCAACACCATCGGCAACGCCCGATATTGCGCCCCCATCATCGCCGCCCACGGCTGGACCCGGCTTTTACTGGTCACCGACACTTTCCATCTGCCCCGTGCCCGGCTGATCTTCGCCCGCCATGGCCTGACGGTGGCGTTGTCGGGGGCACGGCCCGAGAGTGTCAGCGCCGAATGGCTGATGGCGCATCTGCGCGAAATCCCGGCGATGATGAAGACGCTGTACCGGTTGGCGGTGGAAAAACCCTAATAGTCTTGCCCCGGCAGCCGGCATGGGGCACATTTCCCCTCTTCTTTCCAAAGCCGGAACCAAGGCGAACATGAGCAACCGCGTCTATATCTACGATACCACCTTGCGCGATGGCGCCCAGACCCAGGGCGTCGATTTCTCGGCCGCGGACAAGGCCAAGATTGCTCGGGAGCTGGATTCGCTGGGTATCGACTATATCGAGGGCGGCTGGCCCGGTGCCAACCCCACCGACGATGCCTTTTTCGCCGCGCCGCCCAAGTTCAGCCAATCCAAGCTGTGCGCTTTCGGCATGACCCGGCGCGCCGGTCGCTCCGCCGACAACGACCCCGGCCTTAGCGCCCTGACCCAGCATCCGGTCGGCGCGGTGACCATGGTCGGCAAGTCGTGGGACTTTCAGGTCACCGTGGCCTTGGGCATCGAGTTGGACGAAAACCTGCGCATGATCGGCGAATCCATCGCCCAACTGGGCAAGAAGGTGCCCGAGGTGCTGTACGACGCCGAGCATTTCTTCGACGGCTACAAGGCCAATCCGGGCTATGCCCTGCAAGCCCTGAAAGCCGCCCATGACAACGGCGCCCGCTGGATGGTGCTGTGCGACACCAATGGCGGCTCGCTGCCGTACGACATCGAACGCATCGTCGGCGAGGTCATTGCCGCCGGCATCCCCGGCTCGCATCTGGGCATCCATTGCCACAACGACACCGAAGCGGCGGTGGCCAATTCTCTGGCGGCGGTCAAGGCCGGGGTGCGGCAGGTGCAGGGCACCATCAACGGCCTGGGCGAACGCTGCGGCAACGCCAATCTGGTCAGCATCATCCCCAACCTGATGCTGAAGATGGGTTTCGAGACCGGAATCAGCCTGGACAACCTGAAGAATCTGGTGCGCGTCAGCCGGGCGCTGGACGAGGTGCTGGACAGGAAGCCCAACCGCTCGCAGCCCTATGTCGGCAGTTCGGCTTTCGCCCATAAGGGCGGGCTGCATGTGTCGGCGGTGGCCAAGGACCCCAGCTGCTACGAACACGTCGACCCGGCCATGGTCGGCAATGTGCGTCAGATCGTGGTTTCCGATCAGGCCGGACGCTCCAACATCGTCGCCCGCATGGCCGATCTGGGCATCGACATCGCCAGCGTCAAGAAAGACGCGCTGATCAACGTGGTCGAGCAGATGCAGGTCGATTTCGACCCGCGCGAGGTGGCCGATCTGGTCGATCTGATCAAACGCCTCGAGCACGAGGGCTATGCCTACGACACCGCCGCCGCCAGCTTTGAATTGCTGGTGCGCCGGGCGCTGGGCCAGGTGCCCGATTATTTCCGCCTGGAACGCTATCGCGTCATCGACGAACGCCGCCGCAACGCCGTCGGCCATTGGGTCACCCTGTCGGAAGCCACCGTCAAGGTGGAAGTGGGCGGACGCGAATACATCCAGGTGGGTGAAGGTGACGGCCCGGTCCATGCCTTCGACACCGCGCTCAGGCAGGTGCTGACCGGCCCCTTCCCGCAATTGGAAGCCCTCGAACTGGCCGATTACCGCGTGCGTATCGTCGAAAGCACCGCCGGCACCGCCGCCCGGACCCGCGTCACCATCGAAAGCACCGACGGTCAGGGCCATCGCTGGACCACGGTGGGGGTGCACTCCAACGTGCTGGAAGCGTCGCTGGAGGCCTTGCAGGATTCCATCGCCTATATGCTCTATCGCTTCGCGGACAAGGCCTAGGCCATGGCTCAGGCGGATCTTCTGGCGCAGATGCAGGATTGGGTGGCGATCTATGGCCCCCCGCCCCTACGCACCGAGTTGTTGGCCGCCCTCAACAACGCCCGGGCCGAAAACGGCGACCCGCCCGGCCCCGCCGATTACTGGCAGGCGGTGGCCGAGTTGCTGGTGGCCAAGGGGCATCTGGACGTGGCGCGCGAGGCGATCAAGCGTTGGCAGATGCTGGCCCCCGCCGACCATCCCATCCACGCGGTGATGGGCGGCGGCCCGCCGCCCGAGGAAAAGCCGCCGGCACCGCCGCCGCCGCCCAAGCCGGAACCCAATTCGCGCATCGTCCGCGTCATCGACACCACCTACACCTTCCAGCGCATCGAGCCGCAAATGGACAAGGTGCAGGGCCGCAAGGTCAAGGCCTGCTGGGAAACCTTTCTGGACGAAAACGACAAGTCCAGCCGCGCCGTGGTCAACACTTTCGAGGACGGCGCCTGCGGACCGTGGGCGGTGACCGGGGTGTTCACCGATTTCGCCGGCGCCGCCGCCGTCGAGGTGGTGGTGCGCTCCATGCAACGCCATTTCGTCTTCACCACCAAGAAGGACGCCAAGGTCCGCAAGATGCTGGCCGGTTTCGGCCTGCCGTTGATGACCGTGCTTGGCGTCTTCATCGGCTATATCATGGGTGTCCTGCATTGACCGAAGCCGTTTCCGGCCCCGCCATCATCCTGGTGCGGCCGCAATTATCCGAAAACATCGGCACCGCCGCCCGGGCCATGCTCAACAACGGTCTGACCGATTTGCGTCTGGTGGCCCCCCGCCCCGATTGGCTGTCCGATCGCGCCATCGCCGCCGCCTCGGGCGCCGATCGGGTGGTGCTGGGGGCCAGGATCTTCGACACCACCGCCGAGGCGGTGGCCGATCTCAACCGGGTGTGGGCGACCACCGCACGCAACCGCTTCATGGTCAAGCCGGTGGATACGCCAAAGAGTGCCGCCCTGGCCATGCGCGCCCTGGATGCCGACGGCCAGAAATTCGGCGTCATGTTCGGCCCCGAACGGACGGGGTTGGAAAACGACGACGTCGCCCTGGCCGATACCGTCGTCACCGTGCCCCTGAACCCGGATTATTCGTCGCTGAATCTGGCGCAATGCGTGTTGCTGGTGGCCTATGAATGGTATCAGGCCGCCGCCCCCACCCTGCCCGAGCGGCACATGACCAAGGGGGCCGAGCCGCCGGCCACCAAGGAAAAGCTGCAACATTTCTTCGACCACCTGGAGCGCGAACTGGACGAATGCGGCTTTCTGCGCATTCCCGACAAGCGCCCGGTGATGGTACGCAATATCCGCAACCTGTTCCAGCGCGCCCATCTGACCGGCCAGGAAGTTCAGACCCTGCACGGCATCGTCCATGAACTGGTGACCTATCGGCACCGCAAGGGCAAGAGTCACAACAGCGAAGACTGAATTAAACTTTTGGATAGAAAGTATCGAAAGCCGCTGTGGATTTCCGCAATTGCGCATGATCATACCGGAAATGTAAAACCGCCTCCCTGTGCACAGAGTCTATAGTGCGCCTGGAGAGCCAGAACATGCTGCACCGCATTAAATTCGCTCATCGCCTGCTGATCCTGCTGATTTCAGCGATCATTCTATTGGCGGTTGTCGGCCTGACCGCCATGCTGGGCGGACGCGAACTGGCCGAGGGGGCCGAGGCGGTGCATGCCCAACGGGTGGTGGCCATGGGCCAGTTGGCCCGCATCCTCGACAGCGTGCACCATGTGCGCGGCCACGTCGTCCACATCGTGCAAAGTGAAAGCCGGCTGACCTTGGACCGGCTGTCCATCGATATCAGCGCCAGCAGCAAGACCATGGATGAGCTCTGGGGGCAATACCGCCAATTGCCCCACGATGCCGAGGAAACCCGGTTGGGCGACCGATTCCAGACCGAACTGGCCCAGTGGCGCCAAGCCTATGGCCAGACCCTGGGCATGCTGGCCCAGGGCGATGCCTTCGGCGCCCGGGAAAACCTGGGCGAAGCCGATGCACAAACCTATGAAGCGGCGGCGGAATCCTTGCGCAAGCTGACCGACATGCAGATCGGCCTGGCCCGCGTGCAATTCAACGGCGCCATGAACGCCTGGAACCGGGCCAGCCTGACCGCCGGACTGGTCACCGTTGCCGGGCTGGTGGCGCTGGCCCTGGTCACCCTGGTCATCGGCCGCTCCATCACCACCCCCATCGCCGCCACCATCGCCACCATGCGCACGCTGGCCCGTGGCGATACCTCGGTCGTCGTCACCGGCACCGAGCGCGTCGACGAAATCGGCGACATCGCCCGCGCCGTCTCCACTTTCAAGGATAACGCCATCGAGCGCGAGAGCTTGCGCGCCCAGCAGATGGAACAGGCCAACGCGGCCAGCGCCGAACGCCGTCAGGCCCGCATCCGCATGGCCGAGGAATTCGACGACGGCGTCCGCGACGTGTTGAACGCGGTGACCGATGGCGCCTCCAGCCTGGAGCAGGCTGCGCGCTCGCTGTCGACGGTGTCCAACCAGGCCGGGCAGAATGCACAAGGGGTCGACCGGGCCGCCCAGGACGCCTCGGGCAATGCCGCCCGCGTCGCCGCCGCCACCGAGGAATTGTCCGCCTCCATCGCCGCCATCGCCGAGCAGGTGGCGGAAAGCAACCGTATTGCCGCCCTTGCCGCCGCCGAAGCCGCCAGCAGCAATGCCATCATCACCGACCTGTCGGGGGCGACCGCCCGCATCGGCCAAATCGTCATCTTGATCGAAACCATCGCCCGGCAAACCAACCTGTTGGCGCTGAACGCCACCATCGAGGCGGCCCGCGCCGGTGAGGCGGGAAAAGGCTTTGCCGTGGTGGCGCACGAAGTAAAGAATCTGGCCACCCAGACCGCGCAGGCCACCGCCGAGATTTCCAGCCATATCGAGGCCGTGCAAACGGAAACCAGCCGCGCGGTGCAGTCCATCGGCCATGTGTCCAGCATCGTCGAACGCCTCAGCACCATTTCCGAAACCGTCGCCCAATCGGTGCGCCAGCAAGAGGCGGCCACCGACGAAATCGCCCGCAACGTCGATCAGGCGGCCCAAGGCACCATGGTGGTGTCCCAGGGCGTCGGCCAGTTGGCCCAGGCCGCCGACCAAGCCGGCACCGCCTCGGCCCAGGTGCTGGATACCGCCGCCGGCCTGGCCCAGGGCGCCAACCGCCTGCAACAGGCGGTGGATCACTTCGTCGCCCAGATGCGCAACCCCGACTTGTTGGATAGAGCGCGCGCGGCATAAAGGCTCGCCCGCGGTCGCCCCGCGTGTTAAACCTTGACCATCGGGGAAATCAAAGGCTGTAGGGCGCGATCATGGCCGAATCCGCTGCGATGACGGGGATGCCGAGAAATCAGGACGAATGGGAACGCGCCGCCAGGGCATTGCTGGACGACGGCCAGAACTTCCTGGCCCACGACGTCTGCCGCGACGGCCTGCGTTTTTTCCCCAACAGCTTCAAACTGGCCATCTTCGGCGCCATCGCCCTGTCGCAGACCGGCGCGGTGGACGAGGCGCGCAAGCTGCTGGCGCCGGTGCTCGACGCCATCCTCATCGACGAAGGCCCGTTCCGCCGCCTGCAATCATCGTTGAAGCGGGCGGTGATGGCGCTGGACCAAAGCCATTCCGACGACGCCCTGGCCGCCATGGCCGAACTGGCCGAGGCCATGGAAATGGTCCGCGGCAAGAAGCTCGAGGCCGATGCCGACGCCGAGACCTATAACGCCCTGGCCCGTGTCTTCCGCGAGGCTTGGTTGGCTTCGGGGGCACGCTCGGACCTGGAACATTGCCGGCAATTGTTCCTGCGCGCCTTCGCCGTCGGCGGCAATGCCCGCGACGGCATCGACGCCGCCATCATGTCGGTGATGCTGGGCGACATGCCCCAGGCCAAGACCCTGGCCGCCCGCGTCAACGACCTGCTGGCCCATGGCGAGATCGACCCCACCCTGACCGCCGATATCCGCTATCGCATGATGGCCACCTTGGGACAGGCGCAATTGCTGCTGGGGGATACCGAGGCCGCCATCGGCACCTTCCAATGGGCCCACGCCCTGGAAGGCGTGCATTATGGCCGCGTCGTCTCGGCCTTGAAGCAGATCGAATTGCTGAAGCAAGGCGGCGTTCCCGTCCCCGACGAACTGGCCGCCGTGGTCCAGCCGCCCACCGTGGTGGTGTTCACCGGCCATGCGCTCGACCGTCCGGGCGAAGGTCCGCACTTTCCCCCCGCCCTGGAAGCGGTGGTCCGCGCCGAAATCGCCAAGCAGCTCGACGAACTCAACGCCCAGATCGGCTATTCCACCGCCGCTTGCGGCGCCGATCTTTTGTTCATCGAGGCCATGCTGGAACGCGGGGCCGAGGTCAACGTGGTCATGCCCTTCGCCATCGACGATTTCATCGCCGAGGACGTGCGCTATGGCGGCCCGCGCTGGGAGATGCGGTTCAAGAACGCGCTCAAGCTGGCGGCGTCGGTGACCTATGCCACCGAGGAACGCTTCTTGGGCCACGAGATGCTGTACCGTTTCGCCAATCAGTGCCTGCACGGGCTGGCGACCTTGCGCTCGGGCTTTCTGCGCACCAGCCCCTATCTGCTGGCGGTGTGGGACATGATGCCCGGATCGCTGGTCGGCGGTGCCGGCGACTTCATCGACCAGTGGGAAGACATTTCGCGCCTGCGCATCATCGATCTGGACAGCCTGCTGACCCAGAACCCGGAACTGTGTCCCGATGGTCCGGCCATGCCCAACCTGGATTTCGGCGGTGCCGCCGACGATGACGAGGAAGGCCAGGGCCGGGTCATCCGCTCCATGCTGTTTTGCGACATCGCCGGCTATTCCAAGCTCAAGGAAGAGCATATCCCCGACTTCCTGGAATTCCTGTCACGCTTGAAGGACGGCCTGGCGGCGTCGGGGATCGAGCCCAAAGCCATCAACACCTGGGGCGACGCCATCTTCGTCGTCATGGACAAGGCCACCCCCATGGCCGAATACGCGCTGACCATGCAAGAAGTGGTGGCGCGGCTGGGTGTCGAGATGAAGGACCGGCTGACCAATCCGCTGACCTTGCGCATTTCCTTGCATGCCGGTCCGGTGTTCGAGGCCATCGACCCCATCCGCAACAACAAGAACTTCTACGGCAGCCACATCAACCGCGCCGCCCGGCTGGAGCCGGTGACGGTGATCGGCCACGTCTACGCCACCCAGCAATTCGTCGCCGTGCTCACCGCCGAGCAATCGGCCCTGCGCACCGAGGCGGTCAATAACGGCGCCCCCTTCGAGGATAAGTACATTTCCGAATATGTGGGCGTGCTGTCGCTGGCCAAGGATTTCGGCAAGCAGACCGTCTACCACCTGCGCCGCCGCAGTATTGGCGAAAACGCCATGCCGGCGGCCATGGAAGCCGTGATTCCGGCGGTGCTGGACGCCGCCGACAACAGCGGCATCACCGAAACCCCGGCCAGTTCGGTGGGGACGGTGCTGGAAACCGTGGCCCGCATGATGGAACGCTCGGAAACCGAAACGCCCAAGCGCAAGGGCGGCCGCAAGAGCAAGAAGCCCACCGCCCACGACGTCATCAGTCAGGCCGACGGCGAAACCCTGCACTGGCCGGGGACTTAACCGACCCGGTCGGCGTATCAAATGATACGCCGACCGGTATCACCCCAAAAACGCCTCCAGATATCGCAATTGCTCCGGCACGTTCAGCATGGGCGCGTGGCCGCATCCGGGCACGGTGATCAATTTGGGTTTGGGGCCGCGCCGGGTCATCTCCTCTGCCGTTTCCGCCAGGATCAGATCCGAGGATTCGCCGCGCAAAGCCAAGGTCGGACAGGTGATGGCATCCCACAAGTCCCAGGCATCGGAGCCGTCGAACTGATCGCAGAACACCCGCATCACCGCCGGGTCGAAATGCGACGACAGCTTGCCGTTGTCGCGGCGGCGCACCGACGTTTCCGCCATGGACCGCCATTCGCTATCGCTCAGTTGGCCGAAAGGGGCATAGACCACGCGCAGGAAGGCCTCGAATTCCGCCATGGTGGCGAATTCCGGCACCATGCTGACATAGGCCTTGATGCGGTGGATCGCCTCGGCATTCAACACCGGGCCGATATCGTTGACCACCAGCTTGCCGATGCGGTCGCGCCCCATGTCGCTGCCGGCCAGAGCCATGCCGATCAACCCGCCCATGGAGGTGCCGACCCAAGCGCAGTTTTGCACGCCCAATTGGTCCAACAGACCCAGGGCGATGGCGCAATAGACCGGCACGGTATAATCGGTGTCGGGATTGCCCGACCAACTGGACAAACCGCGCCCGATGGTATCGGGGCAGATGACCCGGTAACGCGTAGCGAAATAGGCGGCGGCGATGTCGAAATCACGGCCGGTGCGGGCCAGTCCGTGCCACATGACCAAAGCGGGGGCGGCTTTGTCGCCCCATTCACTGACATGGATTTCATGACCGGCGACGGACAGATAAAGCGACGTTCTGGCGGACATGGGATGGCCCCTTGGTGTTTTCGATCCGGCGCGAGTATATCTGTTTGCTGATCCTTGTCTGTCAGGAAGACGAAAATGCTGGACCTTGCCGATTTCACCTTGCTGCGCAATCACGGCCATGTGGATGGCAAATGGATCCACGCGGATTCGGGGGCGGTCTTCGCCGTCACCAACCCCGCCGATGGCACGATCATCGCGCAGGTGGCGTCCATGGGCCAGGCGGAAACCGCCCGCGCCATCGACGCCGCCGCCCGCGCCCTGCCCGCCTGGCGGGCGAAGACGGCCAAGGAACGCGCCGGTATCCTGCGCGAATGGTTCGAGCTGATCCTGGCCAATGCCGACGATCTGGCCAAGCTGATGACCGCCGAACAGGGCAAGCCCTTGGCCGAATCCAAGGGCGAGGTGGTTTACGGCGCCTCGTTCGTCGAATGGTTCGCCGAGGAAGCCAAGCGCGTTTACGGCGACGTCATCCCGGAAAACGCATCCGGTCGCCGTATCGTCGTCACCAAGGAGCCCATCGGTGTGGTCGCCGCCATCACCCCTTGGAACTTCCCCAACGCCATGATCACCCGTAAATGCGCGCCGGCTTTGGCCGCCGGCTGCACCGTGGTGGTCAAGCCGGCGGAAGACACGCCGCTTTCCGCCCTGGCCCTGGCCGAACTGGCCAAGCGCGCCGGCATCCCGGCCGGCGTGTTCAACGTTTTGCCCTGCGCCGACCCGGTGCCGGTGGGCGATGAGATGACCCGCAATCCGCTGGTGCGCAAACTCAGTTTCACCGGCTCGACCGAGGTGGGCAAGCATCTGATGCGCCAATGCGCCGACACCATGAAGAAGGTCAGCTTCGAGCTGGGCGGCAACGCCCCGTTCATCGTCTTCGACGATGCCGACCTGGATGCGGCGGTGGCCGGCGCCATGGCGTCGAAATACCGCAACACCGGCCAGACCTGCGTCTGCGCCAACCGCATCTTGGTGCAATCGTCGGTCTATGATGCCTTCGCCGCCAAGCTGGCCGAGGCGGTGGCCAAGCTGGTGGTCGGCCCCGGCCTGCTGGGCGAAACCCATCAAGGCCCGCTGATCAACGAGCAAGCGGTGGAAAAGGTTGAGCGTCACATCGCCGACGCTATCGCCAAAGGCGCCACGGTGCTCACCGGCGGCCAGCGCCATGATCTGGGCGGCACCTTCTTCCAGCCCACCATCCTGACCGGCATCACCCCCTCCATGCTGGTGGCACGCGAGGAAACCTTCGGCCCGGTGGCGCCGCTGTTCCGCTTCGACAGCGAGGAACAGGCGGTGCGGATGGCCAACGATACCGAGTTCGGTCTGGCCGCCTATTTCTATTCCCGCGATATCGGGCGCTGCTGGCGGGTGTCGTCAGCCTTGGAATACGGCATCGTCGGCATCAACGAAGGCATCATCTCGACCGAGGTCGCCCCCTTTGGCGGCGTCAAGGAATCGGGCATCGGGCGCGAGGGCAGCAAGTACGGCATGGACGATTTCCTTGAGATCAAATACCTGTGCATGGGAGGGTTGGGCTGAGGCCCAAAACACAACCTTTGCTGGATATTTTTTAGGAATTGATCTAACCTTCCCGAGGGGAATGGGAGGAGCCGATGGATTCCTGGATCAGCGAAATGACCGAGGAATTGCTGTGGGTCGAGGACATTTCCTCGGCCCAGGATTCCTTGCGACGCTTGGCCAAACTGGCCAACGTCGATTTTTTCGCCTATGGCAACAGCCGTCCAGGCCTGGAAAATCCCTATTGGGACGCCACCTATCCGGCCGAATGGATGGAGCATTATTTCGCCAACCGCTACCAGTTCATCGACCCGGTCGTGTTGGAGGCGCAGCGCAGCCACCTGCCCTTCGCCTGGCGTTTCCTGCTCAACCGTCCCGGCGCCATGGGCCCGGAACAGAAATTGCTGTTCGCCGAGGCGGCCAAATACGGCATCCGCGACGGCTTCACCATCCCGTTCCACAGTGATAACGGCTGCATCGCCGCCATGTCCTTCGCCTTCCGCTCGCGCGCCGAGATGGAGCATTTCGCCAATATGCAGCCGCGCCTGAAGCTGTTGGCGCTTTACTACCACACCGCCATCGAACGGCTGCTGGAAGTGGAAATCCCCGACGACGAATTGTCGGCCATGGAACGGCAATGCCTGACCTTTTTGGCCGGCGGGCGGTCGTTGTGGGAGATATCCGGCCTGCTGCACCGACCGGAATCCGACGTCACCTCCAGTTTACGCAGCGCGCGGGATAAACTGGGCGCCGCCACCACCGCCCAGGCGGTGCACAAGGCCATCGCCGAAGGGCTGATCGCACCTTAAACTCAGAACAATTATGATCTTCAAATAAAGCCGTGCCGAATATTGCGTCGGCGCGGCCAACGGCGTAAACCGCCCGGACGGAAGTTTACGAGGAAGTGAAAATGACCGTCCCGGCCGCCAGTGGCTTCATGTTCGCCCCCGAGATCGAGCGCATGGACCGCGCCTCCCTGGCCCGGCTGCAACTGGATCGCCTGCGCCACAGCCTGGCCCACGCTTATGCCAAGGTGCCGCATTATCGCCGTACCTTCGACGTCAAGGGCGTGCACCCCGACGATCTGGAGAGCCTTGAGGATCTGGCCCGCTTCCCCTTCACCGTCAAAACCGATCTGCGCGACAATTACCCCTTCGGCCTGTTCGCGGTGCCCAGGGAACAGGTGATCCGCCTGCATGCCAGTTCGGGGACCACCGGCAAGCCCACCGTGGTCGGCTATACCGAGGCGGACCTTGATATGTGGGCCGATCTGATGGCCCGTTCGCTCGCCTGCGCCGGCGTGCGTCCGGGCGATTGCATGCACAATGCCTATGGCTATGGCCTGTTCACCGGCGGTTTGGGCTTTCATGCCGGAGCCGAGCGACTGAAATGCACGGTGACCCCGATTTCCGGCGGCCAGACCGAACGCCAGATCGCCCTGATGATGGATTTCGGCGCCACCGTGCTGGCGGCGACACCATCCTATGCCCTCAATCTGGTGGAAGTGGCCGAGCAGATGGGCGTCGATCTGGCCAACGGCCCGTTGCGCATCGGCACCTTCGGCGCCGAACCGTGGTCGGAAACCATGCGCGGCGAGTTGGACCGCCGCCTGGGCATCCGCGCCTGCGACACCTATGGCCTGTCGGAAATCATGGGGCCGGGGGTGGCGATGGAATGCGGCTATCGCCTGGGCCTGCACGGCTGGGAAGACCAGTTCGTCTTCGAGGTGGTCGATCCCGACACCATGGAGCCGGTGCCCAGGGGCGAGCCGGGCGAATTGGTCATCACCACGCTCTCCAAGCAGGCCCTGCCCATGGTGCGCTACCGCACCCGCGACATCACCCGGCTGGTGGACGAGCCTTGCGCCTGTGGCCGCACCCATGTGCGCATCATGCGGGTGACCGGGCGCAACGACGACATGCTGATCATCAGGGGCGTCAACCTTTACCCCAGCCAGATCGAAGCGGTGCTGGTCGGCTTCCCCGGCATCGCCCCACATTATCAATTGGTGGTCACCCGTCAGGGCCGCATGGATCACCTGACCGTCGAGGCCGAAGCCGATACCGACCGCGACGAGGATTCTCGCAAGCTGCTGGCCCATCAGGTCCGTCACCACCTGAAATCCATGGTCGGCGTCACCTGCGAGGTATTGGTCCGCGCGCCGGGCGAATTGCCGCGCAGTCAGGGCAAGGCAGTGCGGGTCAGGGACATGCGCAAGGCATGATGCACTGGCGCCCCATGCGGGCCGATGATCTGCCCCGGGTCATGGCCATCGCCGCCCACCTGCATCCCGGCTATCCGGAACGGCTCGAAATCTTCGCCGACAAGCTGGCCTTTTATGCTGACGGCTGCCGGGTGCTGGTCGAGGATGACGACACCATCGCCGGCTACGCCTTCGCCCATGTGTGGAGCCTGGGCCGGCCACCGTTGCTCGACGCCCCCTTGGGCGCCCTGCCCGGCCCGGTCGATTGCCTGCACCTGCACGACGTCGCCCTTATGCCGCAGGCGCAAGGGGCCGGGCGGGTGGATGTGTATCTGGATCATCTTCAGGCGCTGGCCCTGGCCGACAGCATCGACAGGCTGAGCCTGATCGCCATCGCCGGCAAGGATAGCTATTGGCGCGGCAAGGGATTCCAGGATTTCCGCCCCTGTGACGGCGAATTGCAGCGCCGTCTCGACAGCTACGGCAGCGGCAATCTGTATCTGTGCCGCCGCCTGACCAAGCTCAAGGAAAGCGATACACAAGCCGTTTGAAGATAGTTCAGAATTGACCGGAATAATGCTAGGGTCTTGCCCTTCCCGCCACCGGCGATGAAACAATGACAGGTCAGGGTGTAAGGAGTGTCCATGTCCGCTGCCGTTCAGGCCAAGGCCGCCTCGCGTTTGCTGCTTTCCGGTAACGAAGCCATTGCCCGCGGCGTGTGGGAGGCCGGTTGCAAGGTCGCCGCCGCCTATCCCGGCACGCCGTCGACGGAAATCCTGGAAAACATCGCCCAATACCCTGACCTTTACGCCGAATGGTCGGTGAACGAGAAAGTATCCATGGAAGTAGCCATCGGCGCCTCCATGTCGGGCGCCCGCTCGTTCTGCGCCATGAAGCATGTGGGCATGAACGTCGCCTCGGATGCCTTCATGACCCTGACCCTGGCCGGCGTGGTCGGCGGCATGGTGGTGGCGGTGGCCGACGATGTCGGCCTGTCGTCGTCGCAAAACGAGCAGGATTCGCGCTTTTGGGGCCGCTTCGCCCACGTCCCGATCCTGGAGCCGGCGGACAGCCAGGAAGCCTATGAGATGGTCAAAATCGCCTTTGACCTGTCGGAGGAATTCAACACCCCGGTCATCCTGCGCCTGACCACCCGCATCTGCCACGTCAAGGCCATGGTCACCGTGGGCGAGCGCGACGACCGCGCCATCACCGGTTTCAAGCTCGACGCCAAGCGCTGGGTGCTGACCCCGGCCAACGCCAAAGTCGCCCTGCCCAAGCAGATCGCCCGCGAGGACGCATTGCGAGCCCAGGCGGAAAAATCGCCCTTGAACCTGATCGATCCCGGTTCCGACCGCCGCATCGGCTTCGTCACCTCGGGCCCCGCCTTCATGCATGTGCGCGACAGCTTCCCCGACGCCCCCGTGCTCAAGCTGGGCTTCACCTATCCGTTGCCGGTGGAGGCGATCAAGGCTTTCCGCGCCCAGGTGGACGTGCTGGTGGTGGTGGAAGAAACCGAGCCCCTGATCGAAAACGAATTGAAGGCCGCCGGTCTTTACGACATCCACGGCAAGGACACCTTGCCGCGTCTGGGTGAGTTGACCCCCAACGTCCTGCTGCCGGCCATCGCCAAGCTGCTGGGCCAGGAACCGCCGCCGCCTTCCGCCTATGCCAAGATCGAGCCCTTCCCGCGGCCGCCGACCATGTGCCCGGCCTGCCCGCATATGGGCGTCTATTACACGCTTTCGCGGCTGAGGAAGCGGGTGCAGATTTCCGGCGATATCGGCTGTTACACCCTGGGCGCCGGCCATCCGTGGAACGCGCTCGACACCACCATTTCCATGGGCGCCTCCATGGGCATCGCGCTCGGCATGGACAAGGCGCGCGGCGAAGAGACCAAGGACAAGGCGGTGGTCTCGGTCATCGGCGATTCCACCTTCCTGCACATGGGCATGCAAGGCCTGCTGGACATCGTCTATAATCGCGGCAACGTCACCACGCTTTTGCTCGACAACCGCTCCACCGGCATGACCGGCGGCCAGAACCATGCCGGCACCGGCAAGGATCTGCACGGCGAGGACGCGCCGCGCGTCGACTTCGCCAAATTGTGCGAGGCCCTGGGGGTCAAGCCCGAGCGCATCAAGAAGGTCGACCCCTACAAGCTGCCGGTACTGTTCAAGGCCATCAAGGACGAGATCGAGGTAAAAGAACCGTCGGTGATCATCACCGACCGCCCGTGCGTGCTGTCGGAATTCTATGACGGCTTCAAGCCCTATGCGGTGATCGACGACGATTGCAACGGCTGCAGCAACTGCCTGAACGTCGGCTGCCCGGCCATCACCGTCAGCCGCACCGGTGTTCGCCAACGCCCCAACATGCCCGACGTCGAGCTGAAATTCACCACCATCGACACCGCCATGTGCACCGGCTGCCATATGTGCGTCGATTCCTGCGGCCCCAAGGCCATCGTCCCCCTGCACTCGCTGAAGGAGGCGGCGCAATGAGCGACACCATCATCACCAACATCCTGGTCTGCGGCATTGGCGGCCAAGGCGTGATGACCGCCGCCGAGATTCTGGCCCAGACCGCCATCGCCAAGGGCTTCGACGTCAAGAAATCGGAAGTGGCCGGCATGGCCCAGCGCGGCGGCGTCGTCACCAGCCATGTCCGCTTCGGCAAAAAGGTGTGGTCGCCGGTGATCACCCCGGGCACCGCCGATATCCTGGTCGGTTTCGAGGTGGCGGAAGGGTCGCGCTGGACCGACATGCTGCGCCCCGGCGGTGTCGCCATGGTCAACACCATCCGCCTGACCCCGCCGGTGGTGTCGGTGGGCCTGTTCAAATACCCGGACGATCCGGTGGCGCAGATGCGCGCCGCCGGTGTCACCGTGTATGATTTCGACGGCGGCGCCATCGCCCGCGCGTTGGGTGATTTGCGGCTGGTCAACACCATCATGCTGGGCGCCATCGCCGATTACCTGCCCTTTCCGGCGGACGACCTGGAAGAACAGATCGTCGGACGCTTCCGCGTCAGGAAGCCGGCCATGGTCGAGGTCAACCAAAAGGCGTTTTCGTTGGGTCGGGCGGCGGCACGGGCCAGCCAGCAGGCGTTGGCCGCCAACGGCTAGAATTAATTTGACCCGCTAATTCAATGGCGGTACAAATAGTGCCCCATCAAGGGAATGCCTGTTGCTGGCAGAAGGTCAGGATCAAACTCTCAAGCTAAATCCGATCCCTTCGTCGAGCACTGAGACCCAACCCGCACAAAGCGATTAAAAGCTGTGTGCGGGTTTGGCTTTTTTAGGTTTGACACATTTCGAGAAAGTGCCACTCTCTATAAGAGAAGAATAGAGGGTCTACGCACATGTGGCTGGCATTCCTGGATGAATTCGGAAACCAAGGCTTTTTAAACCCCACCTCAAATTCATTTCATCCGGCCTTTGGATATGCCGGATTGCTCATTAAAGCATCACAGTTCGATGAACTCTCCCGCAATTTCCTTCTCGTCAAAGCCAACCTCATCTCTGATAACTATCAGGGCCCCGCACCAAAGGGGACCTTTAATCTCAACAAACTCGGCCGAGCAGAGACTCTAAAAATCATATATGAACGCAAGTCAAGAACCGTGCTATATAATAGAGAACTCGAGTCTGGCAGCTCTAATTTCAGAAAAAAACAAGCACACAGAACGACAAATCGCCTATTCAATCTCATAGAATCGTCAGGCGGAAAAATATTTTTACACGGCTACGAGAAGAAATTCTTTAAAACTGACGGCGCAAAGCCGAACCTCATGCTGGACACACTTGATCCACTCATCAAACACATCCATAGCGACGCCAAGAAACTTAAAGATGAAATAGTTATTTTTTTTGACAGACACCAGCTCGACAAAGAAAATAAAAGAACTGATGTTATCAGCTCAATTATATCAGACAATAAATATCACAAATATGTAAGGAAATACCCTTCATTTTCCGACAGCAAATGGTCTCAAGGCATACAAATCGCCGACTGGATATGCTTTCTCGCCGGCAAAATAATGGGACAATACTGCGCAAACCCACACCCATCTTACAAGCATTATAGAAATGAGTACGGGAATAGATTCCGAGAACTTTTGTCGGAAAACAGCTTTTTTCAGTGCCAAGGAACCCAGCAAATCCGGCGCATTTGCGCACAACTCCCCCTACCGCTTGAGCCGGAACTCCCGCTCTGACGATCGGCGCGGAGCTACTCACGGCTGAGGTAGAGTCCGCAACTCAATTTGAATGTTCTTGAAAGAACCCCTGACAGTCCCATGGACTCCAGTCAGGGAAAGGCCGAGGAAGACAACGGCCAGGGTCAAACCCGTAACGGCAACCAAAAGGATGGCTTTAACCATTATCTCGCCTCCAGATAGCCCTACGGGCAGTTAAAGGAGGCAATAGATTTATACCCGATCATCAAATGCCGCGCAAGTGCCGGAACAACATGAGCTCTAAATCCCCACTCTCGCGGGCATCGTTTTGCGTCCCAGCTGTGAAGACGCAAAGGCGCCGTGCCGAACAGACCCTGCATCGCCTTGCCTTCAAAGACATGCTGACCGACCTGCCAAACCGAACCAGCCTCAACGAGGCGTTGGGTGCCGCCTGGACGGAATGGCAGGACCTGAACATTCCCTTTGCCGTCATCGCCCTTGATCTTGATGGATTCAAGTCAATCAATGATACCTACGGCCATGATGCCGGGGATGCCGTTCTGCGCGCCGTTGGCCAACGGCTACAGGCCGTCAACCGCCACAATGACCTTGCCGGTCGCATGGGTGGGGACGAATTCCTGATCATCCTGACAGGATGTAAAACCGCGGAGCAGGCGTTGAGTGTCGGTCTGCGGGTACTCGAAACTCTGAGCCAGGACGTCGTCTTGGAGGAATCCGGAGTGATCCTGAAGGTTGGTTCCAGCACCGGCATCGCCCACAGCGCCGAGACCGGGCCGCGATCCCTTGACGATATGATGAAGCAGGCCGATCAGGCTTTGTATGCCGCCAAAAGGGCCGGCAAAAACCAAGCCGCCTTCTTCGCCCAGGGGCAGAACGCGTAATACCATGTCCCGGCGCCCATGCGGCGGCGGCCAAGCGGCCGGATGGCCACGCTCGGCGATGGGCGATACAACCGGTCAATTCATTGGCCGCTTTGGTATGAAAGGTATGGATGCGTCGCATTTAAGCCTAATCCCGCCGAGGCCCCCTCACCGGGATTTGGTATAAGCCCCAAGCCTCTACCGCTCTACCGCCAGACGATGTCGTACATGGTGATGGGATCGCGGAAGCCCTTGACCGCCTTGGCGCCGACCGAGCGGAACATGGAATTGGGCTTGCCCGACAATTCCATCACCGAGGCGGTGCAATAGATTTCGTCGGTGCCGGTGGCGGCGCAGACGCGGGCGGCAAGCTGGACGGTGGAACCGAACAGATCGTCTTCTTCCTGGATCGGTTCACCGGCATTGAGGCCGATACGCAGATGCAGGGTCTGGTTGGGCATGCGGTCATTGTGCTCGGCCACTTGGCGCTGCACCTGGATCATGGCGTCGATGGCCCCCGCCGCCGACAGGAACGACGCCATGATGCCGTCACCGGTATGCTTGACCTCGTGGCCGCCGAATTTCGACAGGGCGTTGCGCACGATCAGATTGTGCCGGCGGACGATTTCCTGGGCGGCGGCATCGCCCCGGATCTGGGTCATGTTGGTGGAATCGACCATGTCGGTGAACAGCACGGTCATCATCTGCCCCTGCTTGTGGTCGACCTTGCGGTTCCATTCGCGGAAGACGTCGCGCAACGAGATATGCGCGCCCATCTCGTCGCCCAGCAGATAATTGCCCATGGCGTTGTGCCCGGCCTCGATCACCGCCTTGTAGCGGGCCTCACGCCGGTATTCGGGCAATTTCTCATGGAAGGACTTGGCGCTGTCGGCCCTGGTGCCCAAGACGTCGAGCGCATCCTTCATCAACGGTTCGACCGCCTTGCCGCCCAGTTTACGGAACTCGGCCAGGGCCTCGACCGCACCGGCCATATACAGATGCAGGGCGAACTTGTTGTAATTGTCCATGGTGATGCGTTCTTGCCGGCATTGCTCCATGGCCCCGTCGAGAAAGCGGGAAACCTTGGGCATCTGGGCTTCGACGCTTTGTCCGGACGCGGCTTTGTCCTCTGATGTCTCCACGCCCTTTTCCGGCTCGGCGGCGCTCGGTTTGTCGGCGTCCAAACCCAAATCCAAAGGCGGTAAGTCGTCGTCATCGCCCTTGACCGACACCCCTTCTTGCGCCGCTTCCTTGGCCAGCTTGTCCAAGGACTTCTTCATCTCCCGACTGATCGCCGGCCGGGCCGCCCCCCCCCCCTCCCCCGCCCCGGCCAAAGCCAGGCTGGGGGCACGGAACTTGGGCATAGCGGTCTTGCGCGGCAGGAACTTCATGCCCAAGGGCACGGCCACCATCAAAAAAGTCAGGGCGAAGACCAGCAATAGCAGTTGGCTATAGGTATTGGCATCGACCTTGATGCCGAACCCCATCTTCCACAGCATCAGAATGACGTTGGGAGTGATCTTGATGGCCAGCAACGCCGCCGCCAGGGCAAAGGCGACGATGGCCAGCAGCCGGCCGATCAATTGGCGGGCGCGGGCGATCTCCTCATCGCTGCCCTTGGGCTTAGGCCGCGCCTTGGCCGCTCCGGTCTTGCGCAGGGTGGCCACGGCGGCGGTCGCCTTGGCCGTGCCGGCCGGCTTACGCGCCGCGGCGCCGTTGCCGTGGCCGCCACCACCACCGGATTTGCCGCCGCCGGCTGGGGGGGAAGGATTGCGGTCGGGCAGTTTGCCGCCGGTGATATAGATCTCGGCTTCTTCAAAGGCGTTGTTATCGGTGTAATAGGTCTCACGGACCACCCTGACCTTGATCTTCAGGGTATTTTCCAACTCCTTGGCTTCGGCCAAGGCGCCCTCTCTCTCCATGCGTGGAAAACGCGCATGCAGCATCCATCCGCGGCCTTCGAGGACATACACCTCGTAGTGGACGATGATCATGGTTAACGCGCGTCCGCCTAATCGGCTCGAGAGCCTTTCCTACCCCGCCTTGCTCTACCGTCTTCGCGCTGCGAAGTCCACCATAAAGCAGAAAAAATGCCGCCGGATCAAGGATCCGACGGCATTCTTTTCAACCATCGCGCGGTGGAAAACCGCAAGCGGTAAAGCCTTACGACTTGATGCCGAAGCTGGCGAAACGCTTGTTGAACTTGGCGATCTGACCGCCCGAGTCCACCATGCGGTGCACACCGGTCCAAGCCGGATGGGACTTGGGATCGATATCCAGACGCAGAGTGTCGCCGGCCTTGCCCATGGTCGAACGGGTCTTGAATTCGGTGCCGTCCGTCATCACCACGTTGATCTCATGGTAGTCGGGATGAATGTCGTTCTTCATGGCCGTCCTGCTTTGCAAATCGAAGGCGCCCTCTATACAGAAAACATAAGGACTGTGCAAGGGCGGGAAACAAGTTTTTCACGCGACCCGCGTTTTTGTTCACGCCAGCGACAGACGGACCGCGTCCAACAGGTCGTCACGGCGGAACGGCTTGGGCAGAAAGGTCTGCGCCCCCGACAGCCGCAGGCGTTCCGACAGCATGGCCCGGCGCTGGTCGGTGCCGCCGGGAACCGCCAGAATCCGGGCGCCAACCGGCGGATCGTCGATGCCGTCGGCGATGACCAGATCGGCGGGACGGGCATCGTGCCTTGATTGGGCGTCACCGCCATCAATGGCCACCACCACCTCATAACCGGCGGTTTCCAAAATCGCCTTCAAAGCCTGACGGGCGCGCGCCTCGGTCTCGATGACCATGATGCGTTTCATGGATGTCTCCCTTTGCCTGCGGGCCCTCTGTCGTGGCTCCTGCATTGAAGGTAGTATCGCCCGGCAATTGAAATGCTTGCAATGGGAATCAGGTGGTGACCCGATCCGCCGGCTTGGGTACCATCCGCCGCGAGCATGAAAGGAATGATCATGAGCGTTGAGGAAAGCAGTTTCACCGCCGCCGCCGATGAATTCTTGAGCCGCGTCGCCGACATGATCGATGATGCCCTGGGCGACGACATCGACGCCGAATTGCAAGGCGGCATCCTGACCCTGGCGCTGGAGGCCGGCGGCCAGTACGTCATCAACAAGCACGCGCCCAATCGCCAGATCTGGATGTCGTCACCGGTCAGCGGCGCCAGCCATTACGATTTCGCCGACGGGCAATGGCTGTCCACCCGCGACCAATCCAAGGCGTTGCCGGCGGTTCTGGCGGCGGAACTGAACGCCAAGTTCGGCGTAACGCTGGCCTTTTAGACCAGTTTCAGCTAAAGCGGAAACAGGTCTAAGTTTCAAAAATGGCCCGTGACGGGCCGCTCAGGCGCCGCTGTGTGCGGAGCACACGTCTGCGACTCCGGGCTTATCGCATATCCACGCTTTGCGTGAAAATGCTCTAAGCCGGTAGTAGCGCCACCGCCGGCTGACGCCAGCCCAAGGCATCGAAGGCGCCGCAGGCCGGACAGGCCGAGGCCCAGCTATCGGCGGGCTTGCCACAGGCACGGCAGTGCCAAGCCGGTTCCGCCGGGGCGGTGGTGGCCTTGAGCATCCAGGCCTGCGCCGCCGCCTCGTCCTGGCGTTCCTCGCGCTCCAACCGGGCCAGCAGGAAGAAGGTACCGGCACTGGGCCGCAGCCGGGTAGCCTGCTCCAGGTGGTTGCGCCCCTGCCCCCACAATTTCGCCGCCAGCGCCGCCTCGGCCAGGGCTACATGGCCGTCGGCGGCGTCGGGGTTGGCCCTGACCAGCTTTTCCAGCCGCTTGACCCGCTGCAACGGTGTTTCCGCCGGGGCCAGGGCGATGCAGGCCTCGACCAAGTACGGATGGGGCGCCACCTGCCAGGTGGCGACGATGGTGGCCAGGGCCTTGCGGTCCTTGCCGGCGCGATGCAGCAGGCGGGCGGCCCGCGCCGCCGCCTCGACCAGGGTGAGATCGGCCTGATGGGCCTTCAAGGCCAGCGGCAGGGCGGCGGCGGGATCGCCGTCGCGTTCCACCTGCAATGACCGCTCCAACTGCACCAGGGCGGACAGATGGCGGATGTCCTCGGGCTTCATCGCCCGGCGCTTGCGCGCTTCGTCCAAGGTGATTTCGGCCTCGACCCACTGGCCGGCACCGGCCTGCAAGCGGAACAGCGTCTCGGCCAGATCCTGGGCCGGAACCCCCATGGCCCAGGCGCGGCGGGCATAATCCAAAGCGGCGGCGTGATCGCCACGGCGCTGGGCCAGGGCCAGCAGCCCCTTCAATCCCAACAATGCCGTCTGTGGGCGCTCGACCATGGTCTTGAGACGTCGCTCCGACTCGGCCTCGTCGCCCGTCAATTCCGCCGCCTGGGCGGTCAGCAATCCGGTCAATTGCGGATCGGCCAGCAGCCTGTCGGCCTGCCGGGCCAGCTTGCCGGCGGCCTTGCGGTCACCGATGGCCACCGCCGCCAGACCATCGGACAAGGCGGCATAGCCACGCCGACGCCGCCTTTCCCGCCGACGGGCAAAAAAGCGAGCGGGGGCCGCCACCACGGCACCGACAAAACGGACCAGCACAGCGACCACCGCCATGAAGGCCAGCAGGACGACCAGCAGCACCGGCACGCTGGTATCGACGCGCCAGCCCTGCCAATGCACGGTCACCTGACCGGGACGTTCGGCCAGCCATACCGACGCAGCCACCAGGGCCGCGACCAGCAGGGCGAACAGGAACAGACGGCGGGCCATCATTGCCGTGCCCCCACCTGGGCCACCACATGGGCGGTCAAGGCGGAGGCCGCCTTGTCGGCGGCCAGCCGGGCCTGAACATCGGCCAGCCAGGGAGCGGCGATCTCGGCGGCGGCATCCTTGAGGCCGACCGCTTCGGCGGCGGCGTGTTCCAGATCGTCCTCGGCCAACCGGGCCTCGACGCGGGCGACGATGGCGGCGGCACTGTCGCCGGCGGCCTCGCCGTCCTCGCGCCTTACGGTCACCAACGAGGTGAGGCGGTCCAAGGTCTGCCGCCACCAGCTTTGTTCCGCCGGCAGCACCTGGGCGCGGACCAGATCGGGGGCCAGACGGTGAAAGCGGCCAATCAACGTCGGCGCGGTGGGAATGCCGGTGATGGCGCGGGCCTTCAGCGGCTGGGTGACGCTGACCACTTCCGGGTCCGCGCCGGCCAGGGCCAACAGCGCCCGCAATTCATTGTCATAGGGCATGGCGCGGGCCAGCGCCTCGCGCAATTGGCCCACCGCCAGCAACTGGGCGACGGCGGAGGATCGCTTGGCCTGAAGCTCGCGCATTTCCGCCTCGGCCTTTTCCACCCGGTCGGCCAGACGCAGGACGGCCGCCGCATCGGCGCTGGTGCGCCTGAGCTCGACCACCTGCCTGGAGAGCTCCCCCACCTCGGCCACCAAGGTCGGCGGCACCTGGGGCAGCGCCTGCAAGGCCTGGATGGCCGCTTCGGCCTTGCCCAGGCGGGGGGCAAGGTCAGCGCTGGTCGCACGGCTTTCCACCTGGCCCAGACGGTCGCGCAGGGCATTGAGCTCCACCCGCAGGCCGTCGGCTTCCGAGGCAGGGCGGAAGGTCGGGGCCGGCGCCGTGTTCACCGGGCTCGAGGCCACCATCGGCACCGGCGCCTGGGTCCGCGCCGGCAACACCAGATCCTTCCAGTGATCGAAGGACGCCACCCCGGCCACCACCACGGCGATCAGCGAGGCCGAGGCCCCCAGCGCCAGCCAGGGGGCGGACTTGGATTTGGCCGGAGCGTTATCGGTGGCCCCAACATCGGTGGCCCCAACATCGGTGACCCCAGCATCGGTGACCCCAGCATCGATGGATTGGGTCGGGATTTCGGCGGCGACGGTGTTGCCCTCGGTCGGTTCCGGCTTTTCACTCTCGGTCATGGATATCCCCGCTTCAAATCCGTATCCAGCGCTGCCAGCAGCGCCGCTTGCGTGGGAGCCTCGGCCACCCGCAGGGCGGACCAGGGCAAGGCGGACAGCGCCCGCGCGACGGCGGGGCTGAGGGCATAGGCGACGATTCCGGCGGTCTTTTCCCCCGCGCCGGCATCCCGCGCCAAGGTAACAAAGGTTGCCGCCGTGCGGGGAGAGAAAAACAAGGCGGCGTCGATTTCCCCGGCCGCCAGGGCCTGAAGCAGATGACCCGACAAGGCGCTGGCGGTGCGGGCCTGATACAGCACCAGCCGGCGCACGTCAAAGCCCTGGCGCCCCAGCAGGCCGGCCAGATCGCCGGCCACCTCGGTGCCGGCGGCATGGAGGAAACAGCCGTCCTCGGGCCGGCACCGCCCGGTGACCAGGGCCGCCAGATCATCGACGTCGCCGCCAGCGCTTTCCACCGAGGTGTAGCCCATCCGCCGCGCCTCTCGGGCCGAGGCGTCGCCCACCGCCCATACCGGCAAGGACCGGTCGGACAAGCGCCGGGCCAAGGCGCGCACGCCATTGGCCGAGGTGGCCAGGATGCCCTGGACGCCGTGGGTGGGAATATCCGCCCCCTCCACCGGGACGATATCCAGCAACGGCTCGATCACCACCGCCAGACCGCGCCCGGCCAACTCGTCGGCCAGACCTTGCGCGTCCTCGCGCGGGCGGGTGACCAGCGCCGTCCTCATATGTTCAGGCCTTGAAGTCGAAAAAGCCCGGCCCGGCCACCTGGATCAGTTCGCGCCCGGCATCGACGCCCATGGCGTGGGCGTCGCCGATGCGACCCTGGCGGCTGGCGGCATGGATGGTGCGACCGTCGGGGCTGACGATCAACCCGCGGAACGACAGGGTATCGCCATCCACTTGGGCCAAGGCGGCGATGGGGGTACGGCACGACCCGTCCAGGGTCAGCAGAAACGCCCGTTCGGCGGTGATGCGGATCATGGTTTCGCGGCAATTGAGGGCGGCGAGGAAATCCAGGGATTTGCGGTCGTCGGCCCGGCAGGTGATGCCGATGGCGCCCTGGGCCACCGCCGGCAGCATCTCGTCGGTTTCCAGCGCGCAGGTGACGTGTTCCGACAGGCCCAGGCGGTTGAGGCCGGCCATGGCCAAAAGCGTGGCGTCGACCACCCCTTCGGCCAGCTTGCGCAAGCGTGATTGCACGTTGCCACGGAAATTGACCACTTGCAGATCGGGGCGGCGATGCAATATCTGGGCGCCGCGGCGCAGACTGGCGGTGCCGACCACCGCGCCTTGCGGCAAATCGTCGATGCCCTTGGCCTTCAGCGACAAAAAGGCGTCGCGCACGTCTTCGCGCGGCAGCACGCAGGGCAGGACGATGCCGTCGGGCAGAACCGTGGGGACGTCCTTCATGGAATGGACCGCCAGATCGATGCGGCCATCGAGCATGGAATCGTCCAGTTCCTTGGTGAACAGACCCTTGCCGCCGATCTCGGCCAAAGGCCGGTTCTGGATCAGGTCGCCGGTGGTCTGGATCACCTGAATGGCGATGGCGCCCTCGGTCGCCAGGGCCGGCCAGGCGGCACCCAGGCGGTCGCGGGTCTCGTGGGTCTGGGCCAGGGCAAGCGGCGATCCGCGCGTGCCGATGGTGAGCTGTGCGGTGTTTACGGTTTTCGTCATGATCGGCCTGTTGTAGGTAATGATGGCGTATCTGGAAAGGGCTTTTCGGTGCTGATTCTTGGAATCGAGACAAGTTGCGATGAAACCGCCGCCGCGATCGTCGATGGCGACCGGCACATTCTGGCCGATGTGGTGCTGTCGCAAATTGACGTTCATCGCCCCTACGGCGGAATCGTCCCCGAGGTCGCCGCCCGCGCCCATCTGGAAAACGCCGATCTGATGGTGGCCGAGGCGATGAAGCAAGCCGGCATAAGCTTCGCCCAACTGGACGCGGTGGCCGCTACCGGCGGCCCCGGCCTGATCGGCGGCGTCATGGTCGGCGTGATGACCGCCAAGGCCATCGCCCTTGCCGCCAACAAGCCGTTTCTGGCCGTCAACCATCTGGAAGGCCACGCGCTGACCGCGCGACTGACCGACGACATCGCCTTCCCCTATCTGCTGCTGCTGGCCTCGGGCGGGCATTGCCAGTTGCTGGCGGTGCTCGGCGTCGGCGATTACCGCCGCCTGGGCACCACCATCGACGATGCGGTGGGCGAGGCCTTCGACAAGGCGGCCAAGATGATCGGCCTCGGCTATCCCGGCGGGCCGCAAATCCAGGCCAGGGCGGCCAAGGGAGATCCCGTCCGCTTCATGCTGCCGCGCCCGATGAAGGGCAAGACAGGGTGCGACTTCAGCTTTTCCGGCCTGAAGAACGCCGTCCGCCTGCTGGTGGAAAGCCTGCCCAAGCCGTTGTCGGACAAAGACATCGCCGACGTCGCCGCCGGCTTTCAGGCGGCGGTGGCGCAATCCATGGCCGACCGCACGCGCCGCGCCATCGCGCTGTTCACCCACCAATGGCCCCAGGGCAAGCATCTGGTGGTGGCCGGCGGTGTCGCCGCCAACAGCGCCTTACGGGCCGAGCTGACCGCTCTGGCGGCCAAGGCCGGCCTGACCTTCATCGCGCCGCCGTTGAAATTGTGCACCGACAATGCCGCCATGATCGCCTGGGCCGGGGTGGAACGCTTTCGCCTGGGATTGGTCGACGGCCTGGATTTCGCCCCCCGTCCGCGCTGGCCGCTGGACCCCACCGCCCCCAAGGCCAAAGGCGCCGGCATCAAGGCTTAGGCCTTGCCAAGCTCACGCACAATCTTCATACTTTCGAGTGGGGTATGGGAGGGGCGTCGATGCGAAAGCTTAGGCTCGCAGCCATTCTATGGCTGTTTTCGGCTGTGCCGACGGCAGCCGAGGACGTAACCGTCGCCCTCACCGATTCGACCCCCAATTTCAGCATGCACCAGCCGGACGGCAGCATCACCGGCATCAACATGGATCTGGCCCGGCTGATGTGCCAACGCCTGGATCTGCGCTGCCGCTTTCAATTGATGCCGCTGGCCGCCCTGGTCGTCCATGTGCGTGATGGCAAGGCGCAGATCGGCTTCGGCAATCTGACCAAAAATCCGGAACGCGAAAAGGACATGCTGTTTTCGCGGCCCTATTGGCGTTCCACCTCGGTTTTCGTCGGTCATCGCGATCTGGCCGGACTCTCCATGAGTGATCTGGTGCGGGGCCGCAAGGTGGCGGTGCAGGAGGGCTCGCGCCAAGCCAAATGGCTGGCCGACACCTATGGCGGCAGCTATATCCCGGTGCTGCGCCCGACCATTTTCGACGTCATCGCCACCTTGCCCTTGCAGCAGGCCCACCTGATCCTGGCACCGATGATGACGGTGCATCCGTTTCTGATCAGTGCCGACGGTGCCGATTTCGGCTTCATCTCCGTCCCCATCGATTCGGGCTGGCCGGTGCATATCGTCGTCAGCAAGGACCGCCCCGATTTGCAGCAACGATTGGACAAGGCGCTGGAAGAGGCCAGCCGCGACGGCAGTCTGGGAACCATCGTCCGCGCCTACGTGCCCTTCGACATCTTTTAGACCAGTTTCAGCTAAAGCGGAAACTGGTCTAAATTTCAAAAGTGGCCCGTGACGGGCCGCTCAGGCTTATCGCATGTCCACGCTTCGCGTGAAAATGCCAGCATCCTTGACCCGATGGCCCGGACCATGGCCCAATCCGCCCCCGGCTTCTTGATCAAAGGGTGCGCGCCATGGACAATTTCACCTTCCACAATCCGGTCCGGCTGATTTTCGGCGCCGGCCAGATCGCCCAGATCGCCAAGGAAATCCCCGCCGATGCCCGGGTGCTGTTCGCCTTTGGCGGCGGCTCCATCAAGACCAACGGCGTTCATGCCCAGGTGGTGGTGGCGTTGCAGGCGGCCGGCCTGTTCTGGCTGGAATTTTCCGGCATCGAACCCAATCCCCGCTACGAAACCCTGATGAAGGCCGTGCATCTGGCGCGATCGGAAAAGCTGGATTTCGTCCTGGCGGTGGGCGGCGGTTCGGTCGCCGACGGCTGCAAGTTCATCGCCGCCGCCATCCCCTTCGATGGCGAGCCCTGGGATATCCTGAACAAGCGGGCCCGCGTCAGCACCGCGACGCCCTTGGGCATCGTCCTCACCCTGCCGGCGACCGGATCGGAGATGAATTGCTTCGCCGTGGTCAGCCGCGACGAAACCCAGGAGAAGCTGTCCTTCGGCAGCCCGGCGGTATGGCCGAAATTCTCGGTCCTCGACCCGGAAAGCACCTATACCTTGCCGCCGCGCCAGATCGGCAACGGCATCGTCGATGCCTTCGTCCACGTCGTCGAGCAATATCTGACCTATCCGGCCCAGGCGCCGCTGAGCGACCGCATGGCCGAGGCCATCTTGTCCACCTTGGTGGAAATCGCCCCCGCCGCCATGAGCAATCCGCCCGATTATCAGGCCCGCGCCTCTCTGATGTGGTGCGCCGCCATGGCGTTGAACGGTCTGGTGGGGGCCGGCGTGCCGCAGGATTGGGCCACCCATTACATCGGCCATGAATTGACCGCCATCGCCGGCATCGACCACGCCCGCACCCTGGCCGCAATCTGGCCCGGCGTCATGGCGGTGAAGTTCGAGGCGAAAAAGGTCAAACTGGCCCAATATGCCGAGCGGGTATGGAACGTGCGCGAGGGATCGGTGGACGACAAGGCCCGCGCCGCCATCGCCCAGACCCGCGCCTTCTTCGACTCGGTGGGCGTGCCGTCGGGACTGGTCGCCTACGATCTGCCCGCCGACATCGCCGATCAGGTCGCCGCCCGCCTGGAGGCCCGCAATCAGGCGCCCTTGGGCGAACATAAGGATATCGACACCGCCATGGTCAAACGGGTACTGGCCGCCGCCTAGCAAGATATGGTAGATGGTCACCTTATGACCCACACCACCTTGGTACTTGGCGGCGCCCGCTCGGGCAAAAGCGTCTATGCGGAAGGCCTGCTGGCCGGGGCGCCGGCCTTGTATCTGGCCACCGGCCAGCCCTTCGACGACGAGATGGCCGAACGTATCCGCTTGCATATGGACCGCCGCGGTCCCACCTGGAGCACCATCGAGGAGCCGCTGGACCTGCCAGCCATGCTCGACCGTCACCTCGACCCGACCCGGCCCATCCTGGTCGATTGTCTGACCCTGTGGATCAGCAACCTGATGCATGCGGGCCGCGACGTGACCGCCGAGACCGAGGCCCTGGCCGAGGTGGTGGCCAGCGCGCGCGGCGATGTGGTGCTGGTGTCCAGCGAAGTGGGGTTGGGTCTGGTGCCGGAAACCCGGCTGGGCCGCGATTTCCGCGATCATCAGGGCCGCGTCAACCAACGCATGGCCCAAGCCTGCCGCAAGGTGGTGTTCGTCGCCGCCGGCCTGCCGCTCATTTTAAAAGGATAAGCCGTTCATGCGTAAAGTGCCCACCACCATCATCACCGGCTTTCTTGGCGCCGGCAAGACCACCTTGGTCCGCCACCTGATGGAAAACAACCAGGGCCGACGCATCGCCCTGATCGTCAACGAATTCGGCGACGTGGGCGTCGACGGCGACCTGCTGGCCTCGTGCGGCATCCAGGGCTGCGCAGACGATGATATCATCGAGCTGGCCAATGGCTGCCTGTGCTGCACCGTCGCCGACGAGTTCCTGCCGACCATGCAGGCGCTGCTGGATCGCCCCAATCCGCCCGATCACATCCTGATCGAGACCTCGGGTCTGGCCCTGCCCAAGCCTTTGGTCAAGGCCTTCCACTGGCCGGAGATCCGCTCGCGCGTCACCGTCGACGGCGTGTTGGCGGTGGTCGATGCCGCCGCACTCGCCGCCGGTCGTTTCGCCGATACCCCCGAGCAGATGGCCCAGCCCGACCACGACAATCCCCTCGAGGAAGTGTTCGAGGACCAATTGGCCTGCGCCGACATGGTGCTGTTGAACAAGACCGATCTGCTGGACGCGGCCCAGCTCGACAATACCCATAGCGAACTGACGGCCAAGCTGCGTCCCGGCGTGCGGGTGATCCGCGCCAGCCGCAGCGCCATCGACCCGCTGATCGCCCTGGGCCTGTCGGCGGCGGCGGAAGACGATCTGGCGGCACGGCCCAGCCATCACGACACCGAGGACGGCCACGACCACGACGATTTTGAAAGCTTCGCCGTCACCTTGGCCGAGGTGGCCGACCCGGCGGCACTGGAAGACCGCTTGACCCAAATCATCGCCCTGCACGACATCCTGCGCCTGAAAGGCTTCCTGGCGGTGTCGGGCAAGCCGGCCCGCCATGTGGTGCAGGCGGTGGGCACCCGCATCGAACGTTGGTTCGACCGCCCATGGCGGGCGGACGAAGACCGTATCAGCCGCTTGGTGGTGATCGGAGAGAGGGGCCTGGACCGCGCCGCCATCGAAGCGGCGTTGCTGGCCTGACCTGAATGCACCTTCTGGCCGCCCAGCCCGGCAGCATCACCGACGGCGCCGAAGCCGTCGATCTGGGGCAAAGTCCCGGCGCGGTGGTGATGCTGTCCGCCGCCGACACCGAATTGTCGGCCATCGCCGCCGCCCACGGACAGCGGGGGGCGCCGTTCGCCCTGCGGCTGGCCAATCTGCTGCGCCTCGACCACCACATGTCGGTGGACCTTTACGTCGATCAGGTGATTGCCCATGCCCGGCTGGTGATCATCCGCCTGCTGGGCGGTCGATCCTATTGGCCTTATGGTATCGAGCAGATCGCGGCCACCTGCCGGCGCAAGGGCATCGTTCTGGCGCTGTTGCCCGGCGACGACAAACCCGACCCGGATTTGATGGCGCTGTCCACCTTGGACCGTCGCGATCTCGACCGGGTATGGCGCTGGCTGATCCAGGGCGGTCCCGCCAACATGGACAGCCTGATCCGGTGGGCCGACAACCGGGATGACTGGCTGGAGCCCAAGCCGCTACCCGCCGCCGGCCCCTATCCGTCGCTGGATTGGCAGCAGGATTGGGACCAGGCCAAGCCCAGCGCCGTCATCGTCTTCTACCGCGCCCAGGTGCTGGCCGGCGACACCGCCCCCGTCGATGCGCTGCTGGCCGGTTTGCGCGAGCGCGGCCTGAACGCGGCGGCCATCCATGTGCAATCGCTGAAGGATACTGCCTCGGCGGCGATGGTCGAAGGGTTGTTGGGGCGCATGCGCCCCGACATCATCGTCAACGCCACCGGTTTCGCCGTCGCCACCCCCGGCAAGCCCGAGGATTCACCGCTGGCCGCCGCCGATTGCCCGGTATTGCAGGTGGTGCTGGCCGGCTGCGACCGCCAGACCTGGCAAAACGGCAATACCGGCCTGGGGCCGAAGGACATCGCCATGAACGTGGCCCTGCCCGAGGTGGATGGCCGCATCCTCGCCCGCGCCGTATCGTTCAAGGCGGCCAGCCGCGACGACCTCACCCAATGCGATCTCGCCCGCCATCAGCCGGAGGCCGACCGCGTCGCCTTTGCCGCCGCCCTGGCCGCCAATTGGGCCAGATTGCGGCGCAAAACCCCGCCCCAGCGGCGGGTGATGGTGGTTCTGGCCAATTACCCCAACCGCGACGGACGCCTGGGCAACGGCGTCGGCCTGGACACCCCGGCGGGCACCATCCAGGTGCTGCGGGCCATGGACGAAGCCGGCTATGGCATCGACACCCTGCCCGCCGACGGCAATCATCTGCTGGACCTGCTGCAACAAGGTGCGACCAACGATTGGCGGCGGCTGGATGACCGGCAACAGCGCGAAAGCCTCGCCCTGCCCGATTATCTGGCGTTTTTCCATTCCCTGCCCACGCCGGTGCAACAGGCGGTGGGCGAGCGTTGGGGGGCGCCGGAAAGCGACCCGTTCTTCCGCGCGGGGGAACTGAGCTGCGGCAAGTTCCTGCTGCCCGTCCTGGTGTTGGGCAAGGTGGCGGTGGGTATCCAGCCGGCACGCGGCTACAACATCGATCCGGCCAAGTCCTATCACGACCCCGATCTGGTGCCGCCGCACAATTATCTGGCCTTCCACGCCTGGATGCGCGAACACTTCCGCGCCGACGCCGTCATCCACATGGGCAAGCACGGCAATCTGGAATGGCTGCCGGGCAAGTCGCTGGCCCTGTCGTCCAACTGCTACCCCGAGGCCTGCCTGGGGCCGCTGCCCAATCTCTACCCGTTCATCGTCAACGATCCGGGCGAAGGCACCCAGGCCAAGCGCCGGGCGGCGGCGGTGATCATCGACCATCTGACGCCGCCGTTGACGCGGGCGGAAAGCTATGGCCCGCTGGCCGAGCTTGAACGGCTGGTGGACGAATATTACGAGGCGGCGGGCGTCGATCCGCGCCGCCTGGCCATTCTGCGCAAGGACATCCTGAGCCTGACCGCCAGTGCCGGCCTGGATGCCGATCTGGGGATCAAACCCGGTGACGATGCCGACGATGCCCTGGCCAAGTTGGACAACCATCTGTGCGAACTGAAGGAATTGCAGATCCGCGACGGCCTGCACGTCTTCGGCGTCAGCCCCCAGGGTGACCAGCGCATCGACCTGCTGGTCGCCCTGGCCCGCCTCGGGCATGGGGCGCAGCCGGGTCAGCAATCATTGCTGCGCGCCCTGGCCGCCGATTTGGCCCTGGGCTTCGACCCGCTCGATTGCGTGCTGGGCGATCCGTGGTCCGGCCCGCGTCCGGACATCCTGGCTGGCGACATCTGGCGCAGCAACGGCGACACGGTGGAGCGGCTGGAGAACTTGGCCCGCGCCCTGGTGGCCGGGCAAGCCCCCGATGCCGGCTGGACGCAAACCCGGGCGGTGCTGGACTATATCCACACCCGTCTGGCCCCCGCCGTCGACGGTTGCGGTGATGCCGAAATCAACGGCCTGCTGCGCGGTCTCGATGGCCGTTTCGTCGCCCCCGGCCCATCGGGGGCGCCGACCAGGGGCCGGCCCGACGTGCTGCCCACCGGGCGCAATTTCTATTCCGTCGATACCCGCGTGGTGCCGACGCCGGCGGCGTGGCTGCTGGGGTGGAAATCGGCGCAATTGCTGGTCGAGCGCTATTTGCAGGACAACGGCGATTGGCCGCGGGCCATGGCGGTGACCGCCTGGGGCACCAGCAATATGCGCACCGGCGGCGACGACATCGCCCAGGGACTGGCCCTGCTGGGGGCACGCCCGACCTGGGATGCCGCCTCACGCCGGGTCACCGGCTTTGAAATCCTGCCGCAGACCGTGCTGGATCGCCCGCGCGTGGATGTGACGCTCAGGGTGTCTGGCTTTTTCCGCGATGCCTTCCCCGATCTGATCAACCTGTTCGATTCCGCCGTGCGCGCCGTCGCCGCCCTGGACGAGGACGACGGCGTCAACCCGCTGGCCGCCCGCGTCCGCGCCGACACCCCGCGCCTGGGCATCCAGGCGGCGGCCCGGGTGTTCGGCTCCAAGCCCGGGGCCTACGGCGCCGGCTTGCAAGCGCTGATCGACGAAGGCGGCTGGACCGACGAAGGCGATCTGGCACAGGCTTACCTGGCCTGGGGCGGCTGGGCCTATGGCAACGGCGCCGAGGGCAGCGACGCCCGCGACCTGTTCCACGAACGGCTGTCGCAGGTGGAAGCGGTGGTGCAGAACCAGGACAACCGCGAACACGATCTGCTGGATTCGGACGATTATTATCAGTTCGAGGGTGGTATGGCGGCGGCGGTCAAGCACGCCTCGGGCAAGGCCCCCGCCATCTATCACCCCGACCATTCGCGCCCCGAATCGCCGCGCATCCGCAGTTTGGGCGAAGAAATCGCCCGCGTGGTGCGCGCCCGCGCCGTCAATCCCAAATGGATCAAAGGGGTGATGCGCCACGGCTACAAGGGCGCCTTCGAGATGGCCGCCACGGTGGATTATCTGTTCGCCTTCGCCGCCACCACCGACGCGGTCAAGAATCACCATTTCGACCTGATCGCCGACGCCTATCTGGGCGACGACGAGGTGCGCGATTTCTTGCAGCGCAACAATCCCGCCGCCTTGCAGGAAATCCGCGCCCGCCTGCGCGAAGCCATCGAAAGAGGGTTGTGGCAACCCCGGCGCAATTCGGTGCATGCTCTGCTGGACAACTGACACTGAACTTTCACATTGCCTTGGGCCTTGCTGCCGCTATACCAGCCCTGCCTTTGACTGACACGGATGACCCCCATGCCGGAAGCCGCCGAACAGATTGTCGCCACCGATATCAAGATGACCGCCCGCGACGTCAAGGTTCATTACGGCGAGAAGATGGCGCTGAAAGGCGTCGACCTGGATTTCCGCACCAACGAGGTCACCGCCCTGATCGGCCCCTCGGGCTGCGGCAAGTCCACCTTCTTGCGCTGTCTGAACCGCATGAACGACACCATCGGCATCGCCCGCGTCACCGGCCAAGTGACCTTGGACGGTGACGGCCTCTACGGCCCCGGCGGCATCGACCCGGTGCTGTTGCGCATGCGCGTCGGCATGGTGTTCCAAAAGCCCAATCCGTTCCCCAAATCCATCTATGACAACGTCGCTTTCGGTCCGCGCATCCACGGCCTGTACCGCGATAACGACCATCTGGACCAGATCGTCACCCACGCCCTGGAAAAGGCCGGGCTGTGGCACGAGGTCAAGGACCGTCTGTATGAAAAGGGCACCGGCATTTCCGGCGGCCAGCAGCAGCGCCTGTGCATCGCCCGGGCCATCGCCGTGTCGCCGGAAGTCATCCTGATGGACGAGCCGTGCTCGGCCCTTGACCCCATCGCCACCGCCAAGGTCGAGGAACTGATCGACGAATTGCGGGAAAACTTCACCATCGTCATCGTCACCCATTCCATGCAGCAGGCGGCCCGCGTATCGCAGCGCACGGCGTTCTTCCATCTTGGCGACGTCATCGAAGTGGGCGATACCGAACAGATCTTCACCGCGCCCACGCAGCAATTGACCCAAGGCTACATCACCGGCCGTTTCGGCTGATCGGAGAACACCCATGCCCACCATCGGCGACCAGCACATCGTCAAATCCTATGACGACGAACTGAAGCTTCTGCACGACGCCCTGGCCCGCATGGCCGGACTGACCGAAGTACAGTTGGCCGCCGCGATCGAAGCCTTGGACAAGCGCGATTCCGACATCGCCACCAAGGTGATGAACGAAGACCCCAAGGTGGATGAATGCGAGCATTTCATCAATGAGCAGACCGTGCGCCTGCTGGCGCTGCGGGCTCCCGTCGCCGACGACCTGCGCATGGTGATTTCAACGTTGAAGGCCGCCGGCGACATCGAACGCATCGCCGACCACGCCGCCAACGCCGCCAAACGGTCGCTGGTGCTCAACCAGATGCCCCCGGTCGCCCCCATGCGGTCGCTGGTGCGCATGGGCCGACTGGTGGCGGAATTGCTGAACGAAGTTCTGGACGCCTTCTTGGCCCACGACGCCGAGCGCGCCTTGGCGGTACGGTCGCGGGACCAGGAAGTGGACGATCTGTATTCCAGCCTGTTCCGCGAGATCCTGACCTATATGATGGAAGACCCGCGCACCATCACCGCCTGCTCGCATCTGATGTTCATCGCCAAGAACATCGAACGGGTCGGCGACCACGCCACCAACATCGCCGAGATGACCTATTTCATCTCTACCGGGCGGGCGCTGGGCGGCCAGCGGCCCAAGCGCGACACCTCGTCCTTCGAGGATGGCTCCTCACCCGCATGAGGCTTCGCCCAGCCGGTCCCATTTAGCCGCCGGCTGGGTTCGCGCCGCCTTGGTCAATTCGATGACGCGGACACGGAAGATGCGGGCCTTGTGCGGGGCCACCACCTTGCACATGAAGGCGGCATATTGCGGCCAGGACAGAGTCTCGGCCTTGACCAACACATACATGTTGCCCTGGGTGTCGACACTGACATCGACCACCCGCGGCTGCTGGCGCGCCGCCGCGATGGCGCTGACCTGATCGGCCCGGGCCGGTGCCGCTACCGCCATCATCATCATCGCTGTGGCGAACAAGATGCGCTTCATGACCAATCTCCTTGATACCGCCCTCATCTAACCCGATTCCGGTTAGAAAACGGTTACCCGCCCGCCGGTCAGGGGGTGCGGCACCCCGGTGGTGCCGGGAAACGTCAAGGGCAAGCCACGCAACGAGCGCACCGCCAGAAAGGCGAAGGCCTGGGCCTCCAGGGCATCGCCGTCCCAGCCCACCGCCTCGACCGGGGCGACCGGGGCCGCCAATTGGGCGGCCAGCATGCGCATCAGCACCGGATTATGCCGCCCGCCGCCGCAGACCAGCCAGCGCGACACCGGGGCGGGGAAATGCTGAGCCGCCGCCGCCACGGCGCGGATTGTGAAGGCGGTCAGGGTAGCGGCGCCGTCCGCTGTTCCCTTGCCCGCCACCAATTGCGCCGCCACGGCCTGGAAATCGTCACGGTCCAGGGATTTGGGCGGGATGGCCGAAAAATAATCATGGCGGGCGAAGCGATCCACCGCCGCCCCATCGACGATGCCGGCGGCAGCCAGGGCGCCGCCCGCATCCACCGGGCGCCCGGTATGGGTCAACGCCCAATCATCGATCAGGGCATTGCCCGGCCCGGTGTCGAAGGCCAGCAAGGTTCCGTCCGCGCCGATCCAGGTGACATTGCCGACGCCGCCCAGATTGAGCACCGCCAAGGGTGCGCTCAGCCCTTGCGCCAGGGCGGCATGATAGACCGGCACCAGCGGCGCCCCCTGCCCGCCCGCCGCCACATCATCACTGCGGAAATCGTTGACGACGCGGATAGCGGTCAGCCGCGCCAGCAAGGCCCCATCGCCGATCTGCCAGGTGCGGCGCTGCTCGGGCCGGTGCAGGATGGTATGGCCGTGAAAGCCGATCACGCCAACCCGCCCGGCATCGATGCCGGCTTGGTCCAACAGGCGGTCGACCGCCTGGGCATGGGCCAGGGTCAAACGCCGTTCCACCTCGGCCACCGGACCGGTGCCGCCCAGCACAGACCGCAAATCCCGGCGCAGATCGTCGTCATAGGGAACGGTCAGGGCCGCGCCGGTGGCCCTCACCCTCTCGCCATCGGTTTCCACCAGGGCAGCGTCAATACCGTCGAGCGAGGTACCGCTCATCAGACCCAGAGCCAGCATGTGCATGAAGGATGCGCCTTTGCGCCGATTGTTGCCCGGCAGCGATTGTGCTAAACGGGCTCTCTTTGTTCAAGCAACCGAATGATCGATACCGCCATGACCACCGCCCGCTCCGAATTCCTGCGCGTCGTCGCCGAACGCGGCTACATGCATCAATGCACCGATCTGGAGGCGCTGGACAAGCGCTTGGCCCAAGGTCCGGCGGCGGCATATATCGGCTTCGACTGCACCGCCGAATCGCTGCATGTGGGCGGCCTGATGCAGATCATGCTGCTCAGGTGGTGGCAGAAGACCGGCAACAAGCCCATCGTGCTGATGGGCGGCGGCACCACCCGCATCGGCGACCCCACCGGCAAGGATGAAGCCCGCAAGATGCTGGACGACGCGGCCATCGCGCGCAACATGGCCGGCATCAAGCAGGTTTTCGCCAAATACCTGACTTTCGGCGACGGCGCCACCGACGCCATGATGGTCAACAACGCCGACTGGCTGGACCAGCTCAATTACATCGCCTTCCTGCGCGATTACGGCAAGCATTTCACCATCAACCGCATGCTGACCTTCGATTCGGTCAAGCTGCGGCTGGAACGCGAACAGCCGCTGACCTTCCTGGAATTCAACTACATGATCCTGCAAGGCTACGACTTCGCCGAGTTGTGGAGCCGCCACAAATGCGTGTTGCAGATGGGCGGATCCGACCAGTGGGGCAACATCATCAACGGCGTCGAATTGGGCCGGCGCGTGCATCAGGCCGAACTTTTCGGCCTGACCAGCCCGCTTTTGACCACCAGCTCGGGCGCCAAGATGGGCAAGACCGTGGGCGGCGCCGTGTGGCTGAATGCTGCCATGCTGTCGGCGTGGGAATTCTGGCAATACTGGCGCAACACCGAAGACGCCGATGTGGGCCGCTTCCTCAAGCTCTACACTGAATTGCCGCTGGAAGAAATTACCCGGCTGGAAGCTCTGCAAGGGGCCGAGATCAACGAAGCCAAGAAGGTGCTGGCGGGTGAGGTCACCCGCCTGTGTCATGGCGAGGATGCCGCCCGCGAAGCGGCGGAAACCGCGCGCAAGACCTTCGAGGAAGGGGCGCTGGCCGACACCCTGCCGACCATTGCCATCCCGGCGGCGGACCTGAATGCCGGCATCCCCGCCTTCGCCCTGTTCGTGCGTGCCGGCCTGTCCACCTCCAACGGCGAGGCCCGCCGCCTGCTGCAACAAGGCGGCGGCCGCGTCAACGATGCCCAGCTCACCGACCCGGCGGCGCTGATCGGTGCCGAGGCGCTGAAGGATGGCGTCATCAAGCTGACGGCGGGTAAAAAGCGCAACGTTCTGGTCAAGCCGGAATAGAAAAGGCGCCGGAAACGGCGCCTTTTTCATTGCCGCAACGGCGGTGCTTCGACTGGTTTTTCCGCCGGTTTTTCCACCGGTTTTTCCGGCGCCCGCTTGCGCGCCTCGGTTTCCGAGCCGTCATCGAAGATGTTGAACAGATTACGCAAAAAGCCCGGCGTCAGCGCCGATAGCGGGTTGACCATGACGTCGGGGTCTTGCGTCGGCCCGCGCATGGAATAATTGAACGCCACCAGCCCGCCGCCCTTTTCGCCGCCGGTCACCAGCCAGCCCAGCACCGGGATATTGCCCAGCACCGAATTAAGCGCATAGGCCGGCACCACCGTGCCCTCCAGGGCCATGCGGCCGGCATCCAGATCCAGCTCGCCCTTGGCGGTCAGGCCCAGGGCGGCGCCATAGGCACGGGCCTCATTCAAGGTCAACAGACCGTCTTTCAGGACAAAGGGGGCGTCCAGGGTGGAAAACCCGACGCCTTGATCCTGCAATACATCCAAAATCCCCGACAGCGCCGCCACCGTCAGCAGCCGGGCCAAGGCCGGGGCATTGACGATGTAGTAATCGGCCACCTTGATGGTGCCGACCAAAGGCTGACCGTCCTTGTCGTCTTCATAGGCGGCGTTCACCTCGAGCTTGCCCGATACCATATGCTGGTAGCTGTCGAAAGCCTTCAGCACCGCCCCGGCATCGTCCGACGTCACCTTGACCGCCCGACGATTGGGGCCGCTTTGGCGCAGGTCGAAGTCAAAGGTCTTGCCGTCACCGACCTTGCCCTTGACCTGCATCTGCCGCCATTCCTGGGAATCGCGCTGCAAATGGGCGCTGGCGTCGGCAAGTTTGCCGTCCTTGGACAGCCAGGCGGTCTTGACGCTGCCTTGAATGGTCATGGGCGGCAGATCGGCCTTTTTGCGGTGCTTGTCAAGGCCGGCGGGCAACGGCGGATCGCCGGGAATGGGGGCTTCCTCGCCCACCACCGGTTCGGCGTTGAACTGGTCGCCGCGGGCGACGATATCCAGCCCGCCATTGGGCCGCAGGGTCAGGGTGCCGGCCACATCGGTGCGACCACCGTAACGCAGGCGCTCGAATTCCACCCGTCGCGGCCTGCCGTCGCTGAACGCCACCGCGCCCCGGGTCTGCAAATCACCGGCAACCACCGAGAAACGTGGGATGGCGGCGATTTCGTTATTGACCAGCCGCACCGAGACGTCGGCACCGCCGGTGGTGCCGTCGCGCTTGTACCAGCCCAATCCGGGCAGGCGCATGAAGGCGGGCGACAGATCGACCTTGGCCTCGATATCGCCCCTGCCGCCGCCATAAAGCGTCGCCACCACGTTGGCCGCCACCGGTCCGGTCATGAAGGGCGCGACGAAGGGCGGACCTTCCAGCCGCAACAGCTTGCGCTGGTCCTCGCTGATGGACGCAGCCTTGACCTCGTAGCGCGAGCGGAAGGCGACGCCCTTGGTGGAAAAATTCTCGCGCCATTTCAGATCGCCGGCAATGGAACCCAGGACGATGGGGCCGGTGGCGTCCAATCCCTTGGCGTCGACATCGATTTCCAGGTCGCCCTGGGTCAGGTCCAGCCCCATCACCACCTTGGGCAGGAACACCTTCTTGACCGAGGAATGGACCTTCACCTCCAAATCGTCCAGGCGCAGATTCTTCAGCAGTGGGAATTTCAGCCGCAGACGGGTGACGCCCTCGCCGGCGACCGTACTGGGATCGATGCCCAAGGCGGTGGCATAGCGCAACGGCTTGTTGTCGATCAGGATCAAGGCGTCGCGGGCCGGACCGGCGATGGTCAGATCGATATCGGCGAACTGATCGGCGGCATCAAGCCCCGACAGCACGATATGGCCGGCCTTCAGCGACAGGCCGTAGACCTCGCCGCCCCGGACGTCGAGACGGAAGGCCGAGGTGTCGAACGTAGCGCGGGCGGCGGCATTCTTCACCACCGGCATGGGGTGCAGGTAATCCACCTGGACGCCGTCGCCCTGCAATTCCCCCGACAGGCTGTCGACCACCAGATCGTCGAAGCGGCCCGAGGCCGAACGCGCCGCCAAGGTGGCGCGGGCCTCGCGGACCATGCCCTTGGACAGGTTGCTGACCACCCATGCGCGCGGATTGGGCGCGGCGATGGCCGGCCACAGGCCGGGCAATTCATCGAAGGGGACATCGTTCAGGCTGGCTTCCAGGAACAGGGTCGAGGCGCCGCCCAGCCCCTCGGCCTCGGCGGCCAGACGCAGGCGCGGGCCGCCGAAATCGATCAGCAATTCCTCCAGCCGTGCCTTGCTCAGGCCGTCGAAGGCCCGCCCCTTCAGCGAGACGCTCTCCACCTTGCGCTGCATATTGACCGGATCGGGCAGCCTGAACAGGCCGGCACCGCCAGCCAGTTCAAACGCCACCTCGTCCACCTTGCCGCGGATATCGCCCTTGGCCCGGACCATGCCGGCCAGCGGCAAATCCAGCGCCTGCAATTGGGTCAGCGGCCCGCCCAGGCGAGCCAGGACCGCCGGGCGAATGCCGGACACCTCGATTTCCGCCGCCAGCGTGTCGCCATCCTTGCGGTAGCTTATCTTGCCGTCGGCGATACCGGTTTCGCCGCCCAGGTCGAATTCCAGATGGGCGCTGCCGTCCAGACCACCTTCGACCCGGTGCAGCTCGACATCGGCATCCTTGGCCTGCCAGGTGGTGTTCAGATAAAGATCGTCAACCGTCAAATCGGCGTCGATGATGGCGGCGCGCTGCAACGACCGCCCCGGCTTGGACGGATCGGGCTCGCCCACCAGGGCCGCCAGCAAGGCGTCGACGGCATTGGCCGTCGGCGGTGCCGATGTCTCGGCCTCAATGGCGCCGATATCCATCTGAAGACGCCCGTCGGCAGAGCGCACCAGATGCAGACGCGGGCGCAGCAAGGTGATGGATTTCGGCGCCAACTGGCCGTTCAGCAGCGCCTGACCCGACAGGGTCAGGGCGATTTCCGGCACCGAGGCGATGGGCCGGGCGCTGTCGCCCACATAAGCGTTGACCCCCAGCGCCCGGATTTCCAAGGTGCGGCTATTGGCGCCCAGGGCCAGAACGGTGGTGTCCAGGCGCACGGAAACGCCGCCATCCGGGGCGGCCAAGATTTCCTCGATATACGGTGTCAGGAAATCCAGCACAACGGGACCGCTGGACAAACGCCACAGCAGCACCGGCACGATCACCAGCAAACCGACGACGAGAACTCCCAGAAGCTGAAACAAGCTTCTGACCGCACCATGAACCACTACGCGCCTTCCCCCATCATCGACTTGACCCACAGCCCAGGTTTGACCAGTGTGAAGCAATCACAACATCTGGGAATGCACAAGGTGAACTTTCCACTAGATGAGCACCTGCTACCCAAGATCGCTGATTCCGCGTTGATGGAACGGGGGTTCGAGCGCTGGGCCGAGGTGGCCGCCAGCCTCGACGACAGCGATCTTGCCACCTTCATGCGCCGGCTTCCTGGCGATTTGATGGCAAATAAGCTGCTGTCCTCGGTGTTCGGCAATTCCCCGTTCCTGACCCAGTGCTGCCTGTTCGAGCCCGGCTTCCTGCGCCGCCTGCTGGACCACGGCGCCGATGCCGGCTTCGCCGCCCTGTTGAGCGAACTGGCCGAGGAAGTGGATGGCCAAACCGACATGGCCGCCTTGATGAAATCGTTGCGCATCGCCAAACGTCGCGTCGCCCTGCTGACCGCCCTGGCCGATATCGGCAACGTTTGGGGATTGGAACAGGTAACCGGCGCCTTGGCCGATTTCGCCCAAGCCGCCACCCGCCATGCCTTGCGCTTTTTGCTGCGGCGCGAAGCGGCCAAGGGCGATCTGGTGCTGCCCGCCCCCCATGACCCGGAAAGGGATTCCGGCGTCATCATCCTGGGCATGGGCAAGTTCGGCGCGCGTGAGCTCAATTATTCCAGCGACATCGACATCATCGTCTTCTTCGACCATGAAAAGCTGGAATACAAGGGCCGCAAGACCCTGGCCGAATGCATGATCGCCATCACCCGCGATCTGGTGAAGATCTTGGACGAGCGTACCGCCCACGGCTATGTCTTTCGCACCGATCTGCGCCTGCGCCCCGATCCCGGCTCGACCCCGGTGGCCATTTCCCTGGCGGCGGCGGAAATCTATTACGAAGGCTTCGGCCAGAACTGGGAACGCGCCGCCATGATCAAGGCGCGGCAGGTGGCCGGCGATACCGCGGCCGGCGACTATTTCCTAAAATTCCTGAAGCCGTTCATCTGGCGCAAATCACTGGATTTCGCCGCCATCCAGGACATCCATTCCATCAAGCGCCAGATCAACGCCCATCGCGGCGGGCGCTCCATCGCGGTGGCCGGCCACAACGTCAAATTGGGCCGCGGCGGCATCCGCGAGATCGAGTTCTTCGCCCAGACCCAGCAATTGATCTGGGGCGGGCGCATCCCCGAGGTGCGCTGTTGCCGCACCCTTGACGCCATCCGCGCCCTGGCCCGGATGGGTCAGGTGGCCGACAAAGCGGTAGACGAACTGGACGAGGCCTATCGCTTTCTGCGCCGGCTTGAACACCGCTTGCAGATGATCGACGACAAGCAGACCCAGACCCTGCCCGACCAGCCGCAACGTCTGGCGGGAATCGCCGCCTTCATGGGCTTTGACGGCATCGATGCTTTCTCGGCGGCGCTGGTCAGCCGCCTGCAAATAGTGGAATCCCATTACGCCGGCCTGTTCGAGGACGCCCCCGCTTTGTCCAGCGGCGGCAATCTGGTGTTCACCGGCGGTGAAAACGACCCCGAGACCGTCAATACCATCGGCGCCATGGGCTTCACCAACGCCGACACCGTCTGCGCCACCATTCGCGGCTGGCACCATGGCCGTATCCGCGCCACCCGCTCGACCCGGGCGCGGGAATTGCTGACCGAACTGACCCCGTCGCTGTTGCAGGCCCTGGCCGCCACCTCCTGCCCCGACGACGCCTTCATGCGTCTGGACGAGTTCTTGTCGCGGCTGCCGGCGGGGGTGCCGGTGTTCTCGTTGTTCTATTCCAACCCGTCGCTGTTGGAACTGGTGGCCGAGCTGATGGGCAACGCCCCCAAGCTGGCCGAGCATCTGGCCCGGCACACCACCCAGCTGGACGCGGTGGTGGCACCCAGCTTCTTCGAGCCGCCGCCGCCCACCGAGCGGCTGATCGATGACCTCAACAAAGCCCTGGCCGAGGCCGGCGACTTCCAGGAAGTGCTGGACATCAGCCGCCGCTGGACCGCCGAACGCAAGTTCCAGGTCGGCGTGCAGACGCTTCGCAACATGCTGGAGCCCGACCGGGCGGCGCGCGCCTTCGCCGACATCGCCGACGCGGTGCTGAACTGCCTGTGCCCCAAGGTGGAGGACGAGTTGGCCCGCGCCAATGGCCGGGTCGAGGGCGGCCAATGGTGCATCCTGGCCATGGGCAAGATGGGCGGGCATGAAATGACCGCCACCTCGGACATGGATTTGATCCTGATCTACGACATCCCCGATACGGCCGCCGAATCGGTGGGCGGGCGACCGTTGGCGGCGTCGGCATGGTTCGCCCGGCTGGCCCAACGCATCGTCAACGCGCTGACCGCCAAAACCGCCGAGGGCACGCTTTACGAAGTGGACATGCGCCTCAGGCCCTCGGGCAATTCCGGCCCCATCGCCACCAGCCTGCAATCCTTCGACCGCTATCAGCAGGAATCGGCCTGGACTTGGGAGCACATGGCCCTGACCCGCGCCCGCGTCGCCTGCGGCAGCGTCCCCCTGGCGGCCAAGGTCGAGGCCATCATCCGCCGCACCCTGACCGCGCCGCGCGACGCGGCCAAGCTGATCCACGACGTGGCCGAAATGCGCGAGCTGATGGCGCGCGAACACAAGGCCGCGAACCGCTGGGAAGTCAAGCATCTGCGCGGCGGTCTGGTGGATATCGAGTTCACCGCCCAGTGGCTGCAATTGCGCTTCGGCGCCGAACACCCCGAGGTGCTGGCCACCAACACCCGCGACGTACTGGACCGGGCCTGTGAGGCTGACCTGTTGTCGCGCGGCGACCACGATTCGCTGATCGAGGCGTGGCGGCTGTGGTCGGCGGTACAACTGGTACTGCGCCAGACATTGGCCGGCGCCTTCGACGAAACCACCGCGCCGCCGGGCCTGAAGGAAGTGATGGTGCGCGCCACCGGCCTGACCGATTTCAAGACCATGGTCGATCGCATGGATGATTGCGCCGCCGCGTCGGTTGAGGTGTTCGACCGCCTGATCGCCGGGCCGGGCCGAACCGAAAAACCGTAACTTGATTGTTGGTGGCGGACTTATACAAATCTATGGAATCATCCGTACCGAACCCGTGAAGCAAGAAAGAGCAAGCCATGAGCGTGACCATCGGCCAGAAAGCCCCCGACTTTTCCGCCGTCACCGATGAAGGCCCGCGCAGCCTGTCCGATTACGCTGGTAAGCGACTTGTGCTTTATTTTTACCCAAAGGATGACACCTCCGGTTGTACTACCGAGGCCCAGCACTTCCGAGACGAGTTCTTGCGCTTCACCATCAACAAAGCGGAAATCCTGGGGGTGTCCAAGGATTCGGTGGCCAGCCACACCAAATTCCGGGCCAAGCACAACCTGCCCTTCCCGCTGATTTCCGACCCCGACGGCACCCTGTGCGAGGCTTTCGGCGTGTGGAAGGAAAAAAGCATGTACGGCAAGAAGCATATGGGCATCGAGCGCTCCACCTTCCTGATCGACGAGGAAGGGGTGATCCGTGCCGTCTGGCGCAAGGTCAAGGTCGCCGATCATGTGGCGGAAATTTTGCACGTCCTGCACGAACTGTAACACTTCCAATGGCGTGGCGGCGCGGCATCTGCTAAACGGGCGGGCCATGAAAACCTTGTCCGATGCCGCCATCGCCATCCTGACCGCCGCTCTCCCAGTGGATAAGTGCCGTCTGACCCGGATCGCCGCCGCCGATTGGGCGGCGGGCCGACTATCCGGCCCTGGTCACACCCTCCCCCCCGACCGCCCGGCCCGACCGGCGCAGCCGCAATTACTGCCGCCGAAAGAGATGCCCAAACGCGCCTATAAGGGTGATCGCGGTCGTATCGGTTTGCTGCACGCCCTCGCCCATATCGAACTGAACGCCATCGATCTGGCCTGGGATATCGTCAGCCGTTTCCCGCATGAAGACATGCCCAAGGGCTTCTACGACGACTGGATTCAGGTGGCGGTGGACGAGGCCCTGCATTTCGAGATGCTGGACAAGCTGCTGGTCAATCTGGGTGCCGCCTACGGCGATTTGCCCGCCCATGACGGGCTGTGGCAGGCGGCGGAGAAGACCGCCGACGATCTGGCCGCCCGCCTGGTGGTGGTGCCGATGACGCTGGAGGCCCGCGGCCTGGATACCACGCCGGCAACCATGGAGCGCCTGGCCCGTAACGGCGACACCATCACGCCGCCGGCGCTCGACGTCATCTATCACGACGAAATCCGCCACGTGGCGGCGGGCGTGCGCTGGTTCAAGCACCTCAGCCTCAAACGCGGGGTGGACGGCAAGACCGAATATCAGCGGCTGATGGCCGAACGCTTCCCCGGCGGCCTGAAGGCGCCGTTCAACCACCCGGCCCGCGCCCAAGCCGGGTTCGACCAGGACTGGTACGAGGAACTGGCCAAGACACCCGAGCGCCGGGACGCGAACAACAAAAGCAGCGTACTAACGTTGTAATTTCTCTTCACGACGAATAGGAGATATGGCCACAGTATATATCACCCCACCCTTTGACAATACTGGTACACAGTCAAATCTGCATGTAACATTTGCAACCTACACATAGTTGATATCACCGACCGGATGATTGATGTCAACGCGAATGGGGGTTGAAATGCGGGGACATAAAGCGGCTCTGGTTGGTGGCTTTGTTGGATGGATGAGCTGCGGAACCGCCTTGGCGCAGTCGGCGCCGACGGTCGATTGGTCGGGCTTCTACGTCGGCGGCCTTGTGGGCGCAACCAACAGCCAAACACAAGCGAAGACGACCGTTGGATACCAGAAATACCTGAACGCGACCGATGCCGGACAAATGGCCCGGGCCGGCGACAGCGATCTGGCCCAATGGCAGCCGTCGGTCGGTTTGGTGGGTGGTTATGGCAAGCAGTTCGGCCACGTCCTGCTCGGGCTCGAGGCCAGCGCCAACAGCATTTACCTGAACGATGAGCGCACGGTGAGCGAAAATTACGTCTCGACCCCCGCCTCGCGTTTCATTCTCAGGCAATCGGTCCGGGCCGATTGGATGGCGACGTTACGCCCCCGGTTGGGTTGGGCGGAAGACAATTGGCTGGGCTATGTCACCGGCGGACTTTCCGTAACCCAGTTGAAACTGGATACCTTGTTCGTTGACAATGCCTTTAGCGGCTATTCCAAAAGCTCGGACACGAAAATCAGAACTGGATGGAGCCTGGGCCTTGGCACTGAATACGCGCTGAGCGGGGGATGGGCGCTTCGGGGCGAATATCTCTACACCAATTTCGGCGCCCTGAAGTCGATGTCCGAGACCACGTCGACCAATGACTCGGGTGGTAGCCTGGCCCACAAGGCAGAGCTCGACACGCACGCGGTGATGGTGGGCCTGACTTACCGGTTCAAGGGATTTTAAAGGCGCCGTCCTATTCCGGCTTCTTCCCCAACGCCTTGGGCGCCCAGGCGGTCACCGCCACCGCCTTGCCGCCTTGCGAGCGCATCAGCCTGGGCTTGACCACCTTGGCGATGTCCGCCGCCGCCGCCGGCCCGTCGCCGCCCTGGGCCGCCTTGGCCAGATCCACGTAATATTTGACCATGGCGACCAGCGGGATTTCCTCGTTCAGGCCCTTGTTCATGGCTGCCGCCACCGCCGGATGCTCGTTGAGCTTGCGGGTCAGCTGGTCGGCGGTTTGGGCGCCGAAGCGGCGCCAAATGCCTTCCAGGAAATGGGCGACCTGATCGGGCACCGGATTGGGGTCGAGCATGGGCGGACGACCATAGGCCAGGGCATGGAATATTGTCGGCTCGACCGGGCCGAAGCTGTCGGTGACGAAGGTGGCCGGCATCAGCTTGCGCCCCGGATAGGCGACGGAAAAATACGCCTGGGCCAGAAAAATCAACCGGTGCAGCTTTTGCGGCTGGATATATTCGTTGTCGTTCAACGCCTTGTCGCTGAACCACAGCACCACGTCGAAACAGGATTTGACCGCGAACGGCATGCCCTTCTCCTTTGCTCCGAGGTGATCATACCCTTGGCTTTGCCGGTGGCAAAGTCCGCGTGCTCGATTACAATCATCCCGGTTCAGGAAAGGATGCGGCATGCAGTTCGGGGAAGTACGGATCGACGAGGCCGAGGGGCTGATTTTGGCCCATTCCCTTCGCCTGCCCACCGCCATGCTGAAGAAGGGCCGCCTGCTGTCGGCTGGCGATATCACGCTGTTGAAACAGGCGGGCCTGAACTTCGTCACCGGCGCCCGGCTCGAGCCGGGCGATCTGGGCGAAAACGACGCCGCCCAGGCGGTGGCCAATGCCCTGACCGGCCCCGGCGTGCAGACCAACGGCGCCTTTGCCGGGCGCTGCAACCTGTTCGCCACCCAAGGCGGCGTCGTGGTCATCGACCGCGACCGCCTGGATCGGCTCAATCTGGTGGACGAAGCGGTTACCGTGGCCACCGTGCCGCCCTTCGTCATCGCCCGCCCGCGCCAGATGATCGCCACCATCAAGATCATCCCCTTCGGCGTCAGTCGCCACACCGTGGACGCCTGCGCCGCCTATGCCTCGACCGGTGGGCCGCTGATCAGCGTCCGTCCCCTCAAGCCGTTCAAGGCGGCGCTGATCCTGACCACCTTGCCCGGCATCCGCGACAAGACCCTGAATGCCGCCGCCGCCGTCACCCGGGCCCGGGCCGAGGGGCTGGGCGGGGTCATCACCGCCGAATACCGCTGCCCGCACGATATCGGCCAGTTGGAACGCTGCTTGAGCAAATCCCTGGCCGCCGGCCATGATCTGGTGCTGATCATCGGCGCCTCGGCCACCGTCGACCGCCGCGACGTCGCCCCCGCCGCCCTGCAAAAAGCCGGCGGCGTCATCGACCATTTCGGCATGCCGGTGGACCCCGGCAATCTGCTGCTGCTCGGCCATGTGGGCGCCGTGCCGGTGGTCACCCTGCCCGGCTGCGCCCGCTCGCCCAAGCCCAACGGCCTGGATTGGGTGCTGGCCCGGCTGGCCGCCGGGGTGGCGCTGAAGCCCGCCGACATCATGCGCATGGGCGCCGGTGGCCTGTTGAAGGATTTAGGCGGACAGGCCGGGGCGGCGTGGCCGGGCATTACCACGCCGACCGTGCTGCCGCGGGCGGCGGCCATCGTCCTGGCCGGCGACGGCGACGGTTTGCAGGCGGTGGAAACCGCCCTGGCGGCGGGACTGGAGCCGTTGGTGGTGGTGGCCTCGACCACCAGCGAAGCGGTCGAGGAAAACCTGCCGCCCTGCGACATCCGCTTGCTGCGCGAGGATTCCAACCCCTTCGCCGCCGGTCTGGCGGCGCTGCCCGACGACGTGGATGCCGCCCTGGTCTTCGCCCAGGGCGCGGTCATCCCGGTGAGTACCGTCGGCGACATGCTGAAGGCGCTGGAGCCCGAGGAAGGCCGCGCCATCATCACCGCCGGCGATTCCTGCCTGATCGATTGCAGCTATTTCGGCGCCACCTCGCTGGCGACGCTTTTGGCCGATCACGCCGAGCAGGTCCTTGACCTGCCTATTTCCGCCAAGCCTTGAGGCGTTTGGCCGCCAGCGCCATGTCCTCGGCGGAGCCGGCGAAGGAAAAGCGCATGGTGCGCGTCCCCTCCAGCGGATCGAAATCGATGCCCGGCGTCGCCGCCACCCCGGTTTCGGCCAGCATGCGGCGGCAGAAATCGGCGCTGTCATTGGTCAGATCGGCGATATCCGCATAAAGATAGAACGCCCCATCCGACGGTGCCAGCCGGGTGAAACCGGCGGATGGCAATTCGTTCAGCAAGATATCGCGGTTGCGTCGATAGGCCGCCACCCGCGCGTCCAGTTCATCGATGCAGTCGAACACGGCGCAGGCGGCGATCTGGCTGAGAGTGGGAGCGGAAATGAACAGGTTCTGCTGCAAGCATTCCACCGGACGGAGCAGATCCTCGGGCAGCACCATCCAGCCCAGACGCCAACCGGTCATGGCGTAATATTTGGAAAAGCTGTTGATGATCACCGCATGCGGACCGGCGCCGATGGCCGAGCCGGCGGCGGCGCCATAGACGATGCCGTGATAGATTTCGTCGGAAATCAGCCGGATGCCCTGAACTTCGCACCAGGCGGCCAATTCGGCCACCTCCACCGCCGACAGCATGGAGCCGGTGGGGTTGGAGGGCGAGGCCACCACCACGCCGTCAAGCCCGCCCTCGACCTTGGCCAGGGCGGCGACGCTCAATTGCCAGCGGCTTTCCGGCCCCACCGGCACCAGCACGCATTCCATGCCCAAGGCGGTCAGGATGTTGCGATAGGCCGGATAGCCGGGCGCCGCCACCGCCACCCGGTCACCCGCCTTGAAGGCGGCCAGGAACGACAGTAAAAACCCCGCCGAAGAGCCGGTGGTGATGGCGATGCGCCCTGTTTCCACCGTCACCCCATGGGTATGGCGGTAATGATCGGCGATCCGTTCGCGCAAACGCGGCAAGCCCAAGGCCTCGGTATAGCCGATGGCATCATCGACTAACCCTGCCTTGGCCGCCGCCAGCACGCCGGCGGGGGCCTGGCCCGACGGCTGCCCCACCTCCAGATGGATGACGTCGCCGCCTTGGGCGGCGCGCTCGTTGGCTGCCCGCATCACGTCCATGACCATGAAGGGGCTGATATTGGTCAATGCTTTGAACACGCGGGCTTCCATCTCTGTCGGCAGGGGATTGGGTTGGGGGAGCAGTTCACGACGACGCAACCGGCGAACGTCGCATCGCCTCGTGGATGATGGCGGCGCGATGCCGCCAAGTGTGGTTGTCGGCATAAATGACCGAGGCCGCCTCGCTCATGGCAGCGCGGGCCGAGGAATCGCCGAGCCAAGGATCCAGCGATGCCCCCCGGCTGTCCACGGCCTGCTCCAGCGACAACAGATGATCGCCGAAGCGCAGGGTCTCCTCGACGAAGCGGCTCCGTTCGCTGCACACCACCGCCCCATGGGCCATGCCGTACCAGATCCGCTCGTGCGAGCCGGCGGGAAAGACGGAAACGGAATTCAGCAGCACCTTCGCCCGCCGCATCAGGGCAATCACCCCCTCCTCATCGGTCAGGCCGCGATAATCGACGCCAGCGGGCAATTGCCCGAAAAATTGCGGCTCAAGCAGGCCACAGACGGTGATCGACCGCCCGGCCAGTGCTGTCAACAATCGCCAGCGATTGTGCGACTCGGCGAAACGCGACAGGAATCCCAGGCTTTCGAGCACGTTCGAGAGCCCTGCCGCCGCCGGCGTCAACCCCTTGGACAGCAGGGCCGCCTTCAACGCCGTATAAGGGTCGAGTCCCTCCTCCAGAATCATTTCCAGGGCGAAGGCGAAGAGTTCGGGCCAGGGCTGTCCCAATCCAGCCGTGGCCTCACGGAAATGTTCCATGCGGCACGGCCCCAACAGATTGCCCACGAACAGAAGGTCGATATCACGCTCGCCCGCTGACGACGGATCGGGCACGGGGCCGCCATGGGGCAGGAAAACCTGACGCAGACGGCATGGGAAATCCTGGTAGAAAGCCGCATGGGTGCGATCCACGTAACTGATGGCGCCCTCGCCCTGACAGCTCAGAACATGCTCCATCTGTCCCCAGGGCGCATCGGTGACATAGCTGAACCGTCGAAACCCGGGGGGCGTCTCCGGCAGACGAAACTTGCAATTGCCGTCGACCAGGAAGAAATTTTCGCCCCGCGCCAGACGCTCTTCGACCTCCGGGCGGATATCTTGGTACGATTCGACGATGCGAAAGCCCACCTCGAGCCCAAGCTCGCGCAGCCCCAGGGCGATTTCACGAAAGGTCGAGCGCAGCAGGGAATGCTGGGCATCGGTGACGACAACAAGGGCGCGCTGAGGGCTCATGGCGACGTTTCCCGAAGATTTCCGGCTAGGTGCACCGCGCCGACCAGGCGCTTTATGCCGCCAAGAACGGTGGCCGCGACCGGGTGGTGACGGCGGACCGCTCTTGACGGAAGCGGCGGTGGCCGCTCAATCCTTGCCGACAATCGCCGCCATGCCGAAACCGCGCGGGTCGGCCATGGCCGAACATTTGACGAAATTGGGTCGCCCGGTGCCGCATTGCAAGGCATTGACCCGTGACGGCATGGCCACCGCCTTGACCTGATGACCGCGCTGGACCAGTGGCGCGGTATCCATCTTGCCGTCCTCGACGAACAAGATATCCGGGTTGCCGGAATGATGAAGGCGCGGCGCCGCCACCGCCGCATCCAGCTTGATCCCGGCCAATTGCGTCTCCAACAACACCTGGGTCAAGGCCGTCGCCCCGGTGACGCCGCCGCTGGCGGCGGCGGCGAAGCGCAGTTCCTGAACATTGGGATTGACCACCATGACCGAGCCGACGGCGGGCGGGCCGCTGTTCACCCCGGGGGCGGCGGCCATGAAGATGCCGGTGCCGGACAGCATGCGCCCGGTGCCGAACAGGCCATAGGTGGTGACGTTGCAGGCGACGCCATTGCCATCGGCGTCGAGGACGACGAAGCTGGCGGCGGGTAAGGCGTCATTGGCCTTGTCGGCCTGGACGCTCTGATGGCGGGCCGGATCATAACCGATCAGCAGGCCCTTGCCGCTATCGGCATAGAAGCCGGTCTTGGCCGAGCCGTCCGGATTCATCCAGGTCGCACGATCGGCGAAGGCGCGGGCGGCGGTCTCGGCCAGCAGATGCGGGCGTTCCTCAGGCGAGGCCGCGGCCCAACGCTCCTCCAACGCCGCGCTCATGCGCGCCGCCACCGCCCCGGCCACCGCCGGCGGCAGGGCGAAATGGAAAACCTCGTCGCCGTGTTTGACCGTCAGGGCCGGGCTATGGTTGGGCCGCATGTTGAACAGGTCGGTGGTGGTGATGCTGCCGCCGGCATTTTCCACCGCCGCCGCCAAGGATTGGGCGAAGGCGCCGGTATAGAACTCGCCCGGGGCACGACGCAGGCGGGAATAAAGCGCGGCCAGATCGTGCTGTTCAAAGCTCTGGCCCTCGACCAGCGGACGACCGCCGGGGAAGAACACCTGGCGCGACACCGGGTCGTTGGCCAGCATGCGCGCCCCGACCGCCAGATCGGCGGCGAAGGCGCGCGACACCGTGGTGCCCAGGCGGGCCAGCTTTTCGCCCTCGCCCAGCAAACTTTCCCACCTGAATTTGCCATATTTGGCGTGTATGGAATAGAAACCACGCACCGAACCGGGCACGCCGGTGGCCAAACGGACACCGGTGGCGCCGGAACCGGCGCGGGGCAGGAAGTCCACCATTTCAGTGATCTTCCTTTTCCTGTCGTGCACCAGACAGACGCCGCCGCCGCCCAGGCTGGCGGTTGACGGCTGGGTCACGGCCAGGGTGAAATAAAGCGCGACGGCGGCATCGGCGGCGGTGCCGCCCGCCGACAGTACGTCGCGGGCAGCGACCACCGCCTGGGGTTCGTCGGCGGCGACCAGCCCGCCGAAGCCCTGGATGTAGCCGACGCTTCCCACGGCGCGCGTTTCGCCGCATGCTGCAAGCCCTGCCGCCAAGGATGCCGCCAGGGCCATCTTGGCCAGCGGCAGGCAGAGTTGAAAAGACGGACCGACGGACGGAGTATTGCTTTTGCTCACGCGCATGTTCCTTTTGGCAACCCTGTTTGTGACCCTGACCACCACCTCTGTGCTGGCACAGCAGCAGCAACGGCGCAGCTTCATCCGCGACGCGGAGGTGGAAAATACCATCCGCGCCTATTCCGCGCCACTCTTCCAGGCGGCCGGTCTCAGTCCCGAGGCGGTACGCCTGCATCTGATCGTCGACAATTCGCTCAACGCCTTCGTCGCCGGCGGCCAGAACATGTTTTTCCATACCGGTCTGCTGATCCGCTCGGAAAGCGCCAATCAGCTGATCGGCGTCATGGCCCACGAAACCGGCCACATCGCCGGCGGCCATCTGGCCCGCCTGCAAGACGCCGCCGGCAATGCCGGCACCGAGGCGCTGGTGGCCATGCTGTTGGGCGCGGCGGTGGGCGTGGCCTCGGGCCGTGGCGACGTCGGCACCGCCATCGCCCTGGGCGGCCAGGACATGGCGCTGAAAAACCTGCTGACCTATAGCCGCATGGAGGAATCCTCGGCCGATCAGGCGGCGGTGTCCTATCTGGACGCCACCCGCCAATCCGCCAAGGGTTTGCTGGAGTTCTTCGAGGTGCTGGGCGATCAGGAATTGCTGGTCACCACCCGCCAGGATCCTTACGTGCGCACCCACCCGCTGACCCGGGACCGCGTCAACTTCATCCGCGATTACCTTGCCCGCTCGCCCTACACCAACGTGCAGCCACGCCCCGAATTCGTCGAAATGCACCGCCGCATGCGGGCCAAGCTGTTCGCCTTTCTCGAGCCGCCGACGCGGACGCTGCAACGCTACAAGGAAGGCGACGCGGCGATCGAGGCCCGCTATGCCCGCGCCATCGCCTATTATCGCAAGCCGGAACTGGACAAGGCATTGGCCCTGATCGACGATTTGATCAAGGAACGCCCCGACGATCCCTATTTCCATGAACTGAAGGGGCAGATGCTGTTCGAGAACGGTCATGGCGCCGATTCCGTCGCCCCCTATCGTAAATCGGTGGAACTGCTGCCCGACAACGCCCTGCTGAAGATCGGTCTGGCCCAGTCGCTGATCGAGCAGGACGACCCCGTCCTGTTGCAAGAAGCCCAGCAATTGCTGTCGCTGGCCACCCATCAGGAACCCAAGAACCTGACGGCCTGGCGGCTGATGTCGGTGGCCCATGGCCGCGATGGCGACGAAGGCATGGCGGCCTACGCCATGGCCGAACAGGCCATGCTGGAAAACCGCATCACCGACGCCAACTTCCTGGCCGGCAAGGCGGAACGGCTGCTGCCCAAGACCGGCCCGGTATGGCTGCGCATCCAGGACATCAAGGAACAGACCAATCTGGCCAAACCCGATGACGACAAACGCCGCCGGTAGTTCCGGCAACAATCAACACCGGTAAGCCCCCTTGCCGGCAACCCGCGCTTCCGCCAATATGCCCGCGCCTTCCGATCCAGGAGTTTTTCAGCAGATGATCCGCAACACCTTCGCCGCAATCCTGCTTGCCTCGGCCGCCACCATGGCCGCCCTGCCCGCCCAAGCCCAGGAAACCTTCGACGCGAAGCAGACCGAGGCCGTGCGCAAGATCGTGCGCGACTACCTGATGGAACACCCCGAAGTGATCGGCGAGGCCATCGAGGCGCTGCGCGAAAAAATGCGCGCCCAGGCGGAAAGCGACGCCAAGAAGGCCGTCGAGGCGCGCAAGGACGAAATCTTCAACGACGCCAATGATCCGGTCGCCGGCAATGCCAAGGGCGACGTGGTCATCGTCGAGTTCTTCGACTACAACTGCCCCTATTGCAAGGTGGTGCTGGACCCGATGATGGAGGCCGCCAAGGCCGACGGCAAGGTCAAGCTGGTGTTCAAGGAAATGCCGATCCTGTCGGAAGATTCGCTGACCGCCGCCCGCGCCGCCCTGGCCGCCAAGAAGCTGGGCAAGTACGAGGAAGTCCACCGCGCCCTGATGAAGTTCCGCGGCAAGCTGGATGAAAAGACCATCTTCCGCCTGATCGGCGAGGCCGGTGTCAGCACCGACCAGATCAAGAAGGAAATGATGGCCCCCGAGATCGAAAAGCAGATCAAGAAGAACATCGAGCTGGCTCATGCCCTCGATATCTCGTCGACGCCGTCCTTCGTCGTCGCCGGGGCCGACGGCAAGGCCGCCCGCACCCTGTCGGGCGCGCTCGAGGGGCAGGTGTTCAAGCAGTTGATCGACATCACCCGCAAGGGCGGTCGCCTGACCGGCGCCAATTAGAGCACCGCGCCTTAAATGCGACGCCTCCATTCCGTCAATCGTCATTCCCGCGCAGGCGGGAATCCAGCGAACCGTAAGGTGCACCAAAGTCATTTCCGCGACTCCTGGATACCCGCTTTCGCGGGTATGACGGCGCGGGCGGAGGGGACGTCTGATTGAAGGCTCGATCTTTAAAAACTTATCCCCGAACCGAAACCCCGCGGCGGATCACTCCGCCGCGGGGTTTTGTTTTTTCAGGCCGCGCCTTGGAAATCGAAACCGGCGCCATCCACCGCCTTTTTCACCTGCGTTTCGTCGGCGCCATCGACGGTGATTGTGGCGGTGCCCAGATCGATGCTGACCGAGGCCGCCGGCGCCTCGGCCTTGATGGCCGCTTCCACCGAACGGGCACAGCCGCCGCAGGTCATGCCGGTGACGCGATAGGTCTTGCTCATTCTCATCCTCCTGTTGGCTCACGCGGATGCGATTGTGAGGCTTCCCCCCACGGGAAGGTCAAGGGTGAGTATTCCTTGCCAGAAGTTGAATGCATGCCATAGTGACGCTCGTACGCGACCTCACTGTCCGCCGGAGCCATGCCCCCACAGCCCCGCCCTTGCCCGCTGTCCGATCTCGGACCGGCGGTGGCGGCCTTCCTGTGCGCATTGCTGTTGTGGCTGAATTCGGCCGCGGCCCATGTGGTGGTGCTGTCGCCCAAGGATCAGGTTCTCAGTCTCAACACCTTGTTCGAGCATCGTACGGATACCGGCGGCACGCTGACGGTCGATGCCGTAACCACCGATGGCGGGGAATGGGACGACAGCCGTCAACAGGCCTTCGGCTATACCCGTCAGGTGCACTGGTTCCGCCTGCACCTGCTGCGCCCGCCCCAGGCCAGCGCCGATTGGGTGCTGGAACTGGGCCGCCCCTATGTGGACGATATCCGTGTCTATGTGGGCGACGGCGGCAAGGGCTGGACCGAATACCGCCTGGGCGATCATCAGCCGGTGGCTGAGCGACCGCTGGCGGCGCGCCTGTTCGCCATGCCGCTGGACCTGCCCGCCGACAAGCCGGTCACTCTTTTGATCCGCACCGAAAGCACCAGCGCCACGGTGCTGACCGCCTCGATGTGGCGCCCCCATGCCTTTGCCGGCCAGCAAAGTCGCGACGGGCTGCTGTTCGGAGTGTTTTACGGCGCCCTGTTCGTGGTGGTGCTGTTTCACTTCAGCATCGGTTTGTGGATCGCCGATCGCACCCATATCATCTATGCCGGCTTCGTGCTGACCCAGTTGGTGTCTTATGGCTTCATCAATGGTTTCGCCCAATTGACGTTTGAGCAATCGTGGCAGCATCTCAGCGACCGGACCATCAACATCACCAATTTCACCGGTTCGCTGCTGGCCACTTGGCTATGGACAGAAATCCTGCAAATGCGCCGCAATTACCCGCGTCTGCGGATTTTGTATCTGGGGGTGATGGCGATTTATCTGGTGATGGTGGCCATCGGCTGGGGCCGGCTTTACACCGATCTGGCACCGCTGTCTTTCCTGTTGAGCATGACCGTCAGCATCCTGACCCTGGCGGTATCGGCCCGCCTGCTGCTGCGTCACCCCCGCCAGATGACCTTGTGGTTTTATTTGCTGGCCTTCGTCGTCGCCAATCTCGGCCTGCTGATTCACACCTTGTCGCTGGTCGGCCTGATCCCGCTTTATCTGTTGCCGGAAAATCTGTTCCAGGTCAGTTCCATCGCCCATATCGTCCTGCTGTCCGCCGGCCTGTTCTATCGGGTCCGCCAACTCGACCAGGAACGCAGTCAGGCGCGCGAGGACGCCATTTCCGCCTCGGTCCGCGCCGACGGCCAGCGTTCGTTGATGGCCATGCTGTCGCATGAATTCCGCACGCCGTTGTCCATGATCCATTCCGCCGCGCAGATGGTCCGCTTCCGCGAGCCCCGGATGGCCACCGGATCGCTGGAACGGCTGGAGCGCATCGAAGGCACAGCCCGGCGGCTGTCGGCCTTGATCGACGTGTTCCTGGCCAGCGACGCCCTGGACCAGGGCAAGATCGTGCTGAACCCGCGCCCGGGCGACCTGTCGGTGCTGGTGGAACGGGTGCTGACCCAGTTCGGCAATCAGGCGCAGCGCATCCGGGTTTCGCCTTTTCCGCCCATTCGCCTGACCGCCGATCACGACCTGCTGGCGGTGGCGTTGCGCAATTGCCTGGCCAACGCCCTCAATTATTCGCCACCGCAAAGCCCGGTCCATCTGGCCCTGATCCAGACCGACGACACGGTCAGCCTGGTGGTCGAGGACGAAGGCCACGGCATCGCCGCCGAAGAGCTGGAAAACATCGGCACCCCCTATTACCGGGGCCAATCGAGCATCGGCAAGACCGGCAGCGGCCTGGGCATCAGCATGGTGCGCACCATCATCGCCGCCCATGGCGGCGCCATGACCCTGGAAAGCGCCCCCGGCGCCGGCACCAAGATCACCTTGTCGCTCAGGGAACAGGCGATCGCCCCATCTCGCGCTTGACGATGGTGGTGACCGGGACCAGGACGAAGCCCCGGGCTTCCAGCCCCGGCAGCCAACCGGCCAGGGCCTCGATAGTGCCGTCATGGGGATGGCCGATGGCGATGGCGGCACCGTATTTGCGCGCATGGGCCTCGGTCTTGGCCAATTGCCCGCGCACCGCTGAAACCGTCATTTCGTTATCCAAGAATATGTGACGGGCGGCGAAGGGCACGCCGTACTGGCGGGCCAAATCGGGGGCGACGCTTTTCTGGGTGGTGACCGAATCGAGGAACAGCAGGCCACGGGCGCGGATTTCGTCCATCACCACATTCATGCCGGCGCGGTCGGCGGTGAAGCGCGAGCCCATGTGGTTGTTGATGCCGACGAAACCATCGAACCGGCTTAGACCCCAGCGCAGCCGACGGCGCAGTTCCTCGGCGGACAACCCCACTTCCAGCACGTCGGGGCCGGGATCATAGGATTCGCTTTGCGGCTGCATGGGCACGTGCACCATCAATTCGTGCCCACGCTGACGCGCCGCCTGGGTGAGGGGGCGCAGATTATCCGCATAGGTCATCCACGCCAGGGTCAAGGGCGCCGGCAAGGTGATCGCCCGCTCGCTGCGTTTGCGATCGACGCCCAAATCGTCGATGACGACAGCGATCATCGGACGGTTGCCCACGCTCGGTGCCGGCACCGCATAGCGCATCCACGCCGGTCGACCGCCGGGATCGGGCGCGGGGGCGGGCCCAGGGGCAGGAACGGGCAACGGCAAGGCGGCCAGTTGCGCCGGCGACGGAGCCGACGGCGCCGCCACCGGCGGCATCACCGCGCCAGCGGGGACGTCGTCCGCCATCTCGGGATCAAAGCCGTCATCGGCCAAGCCGCCGGGGCGCGGCAGCGGCACCGGGATCAAGGGGTCGAATTTTTCCGGCACCGGCTCGGGCGGCGGTTCGGGATTGGCGGCGGGGGCCGCCAGCATTTCGTCACGCCGGAGCGGGCGATCCACCTGCATTTCCGCCTGCTCCCAGGCGCGGCTTTCCTGGCGTTCCGAGCGCGCCGACAAGATGCCGTAACCGACGCCGATGCCCAGACCGACGCCACCCAGCAGCACCAAGGCCATCAGCAGGCTGACCGCCCATGGCTTGTGATGGGTGGGAGCGCGCCTGCTTTCCATCAACATGCGCCGAATTTCGCGCCGCGACACCCACTTGCCTCCTGCCCAACCGGAAGCCGGTTATAGCCCCTGCCCCGTGCCGCCGCAACAATCGGGCGCCAATTCCCGCAGGATCGGGCAATCGGGGCGGTCGTCGCCATGGCAGCGGCTGATCAAACCTTCCAGCGTCTGCTTGATGGCCTGCAACTCGGCGATCTTGCGATCCACCGCCGCCACATGGCCCTGGGCGATGCGGCGCACATCGGCACTGGCCCGCGCCCGGTCGCGCCACAGGGTCAGCAGATCACCGACATCATGGACGGAAAAGCCCAAGGACCGCGCCTTGTGGATGAATTTCAACGTCTCCACCTCGGCCTCGCCATAATCACGATAGCCCGATGCGGTGCGCCCCGCCGGCGGGATCAGACCGATCTCTTCGTAATAGCGGATGGTCTTGGCGGCGATACCGGAATGCTTGGCCGCTTGCCCGATATTCATCATGCCCTCCAGCGCCGCAGCAGCAGTGAGTTGGAGACCACCGACACGCTGGAAAAAGCCATGGCCGCCCCGGCGATCACCGGATTAAGCAAAGCCAGCGCCGCCAGCGGAATGGCCACCACGTTGTAGAAGAACGCCCAAAACAGATTTTGCCGGATCTTGGCCCGCGTCGCCCGCGAAATGGACAAGGCGGCGGGCAGCAAGGCCGGATCGCCCTTGACCAGGGTGATCCCCGCCGCCTGCATGGCCACGTCGGTGCCGGTGCCCATGGCGATGCCCACATGGGCGGCGGCCAGGGCGGGCGCATCGTTGACGCCGTCGCCGACCATGGCGACCACGTGGCCTTCCGCCTTCAATGCCTGGATATGCGCCTCCTTGTCCTCGGGCAGCACCTCGGCCATATAGCGGTCGATGCCCAGGCTGGCCGCCACCATGGCCGCGGCGCGGGCATTGTCGCCGGTCAGCATCACCGCCTGCACACCCAAGGCCTTCAGCCCGGCAATGGCGGCACCGGCGCTGTCCTTGACCGGGTCGGCCAGGGTGATGAAGCCCAACACTTGGCCGTCCGCCGCGCCCCAGACCACGGTGCGCCCCTGATTCTCCTCGGCCCCGGCGGCATCGGCCCAGGCGGACAGATCGAGTCCGCGTTCGGTCATCAACCGGGGCGAGCCGACCAACACGACATGGCCCTCGACCACCGCCTCGATACCGCGACCGGGCAAGGCCTTGAAGTTCTCTACCTTGCCCAGATCCAGACCGGCGGCATGGGCCAGCACCGCCCCGGCCAACGGGTGCTCGCTGCCCTGCTGGGCGCTGGCGGCCAGACGCAGCAAGGCCGGATCGCCCTGCACCGCCATCACCGCCGGCTTGCCCCAAGTCAGGGTGCCGGTCTTGTCGAACACCACCACATCGACGAAATGGGCCAGTTCCAACGCTTCGGCATCCTTGATCAGAATACCGTGGCGGGCGGCCATGCCGGTGCCGACCATGATCGCCGTCGGTGTCGCCAGCCCCAGGGCGCAGGGGCAGGCGATGACCAGTACCGATATGGCGGCGACGAAGGCTTGGCCCATATCGCCCACCCCCAGCCACCAGCCCAGGAAAGCGAGGGCGGCGATGGCCACCACCACGGGAACGAAGATGGCCGAAATGCGGTCCACCAGTTTCTGGATGGGCGCCTTGGCCGCTTGCGCGCCTTGCACCATGCGGATGATACGGGAAATGGTGCTTTCGTTGCCCACACGGGTGGCACGCACCCGTAACAATCCGTCGCCGTTGATGGCCCCGGCCACCACTTGCGCACCCGCTTCCTTATCCACCGGCAGGCTTTCGCCGGTGATCAGCGCCTCGTCCATCTGCGAGACGCCTTCGACCACCACGCCATCCACCGGCACCCGCTCGCCCGGGCGGATTTGCACCACGTCACCGGGATGGACGGTATCGGCGGGGATTTCCACCAGCCTGCCGTCACGTTCCACCCGCGCCACGTCCGGGCGCAAGCGCATCAGCGCCCGGATGGCCCCGGCGGCGGAGCGCTTGGCCCGGGTTTCCAGCAATTTGCCCAACAGCACCAGGGTGATGACCACGGCGGCGCCTTCAAAATACAGATCGGCGTGATCGCCATGCCCCTGCGCCACCGCAACGGCGGAAACGCCCCAGGCGGCGCTGGTGCCCAGGGCCACCAGCACATCCATGTTGCCGCTGCCGCCCTTCAAGCTGGTCCAGGCGCCGGCATAAAAGCGCCAGCCGATCCAGAACTGCACCGGTGCCGACAATACCAATTGCCACCAGCCGGGAAGAGTCCAACTCCAGCCGGCCAGATGGGCGACCATGCCCGCGACCAGCGGCAGGGTAAGGATGACCGACAAAGCCAGAAAGCGACCCTGACGACGCAGAAGGGCCGCATGGGCGGCCTCTTCCTTGTCCATCTGGCTGTCGCCGTCGATCACCACCTGGGCGCTGAAGCCGGCCTTTTCCACCGCCAGCACCACATCGGCCACCGCCACCGTCTTGGCGGCGAAGGTCACCCGCGCCCGTTCGGTCGCCAGATTGACGCTGGCGGCGGTAACCCCCGCCACCTTGCCCAAGACCTTCTCCAACCGGGTGGAACAGGCGGCGCAGGTCATGCCGCCGATGGACAGTTCCAGCGCATCATCGGGGACGGAAAAGCCGGCCTTGCCGATGGCCTGGGCCAGGGCCGCCGGAGTGGTGCGGCTGGCGTCAAAGCGGATATCCGCCTGCTCCGAGGCCAACGACACGGAGGCGCCCGCCACCCCATCCAGGCGGTTCAGCACTTTTTCCAACCGGGTCGAGCAGGCGGCGCAGGTCATCCCGCGCACCGGCAAGGCCAGGGTTGAAACCAGGGATTCCGCGCTTTGCACCGCCATGACGCCCAGACCTTTCCATTACCATACCGGCAGTTTCGACCCTCCAGTCACTGGAAGGTCAAGGGCTAATACCAAAATTCGGCTTTTTAATGCCGTTTTAAGCTGACAAACTGTGCGCCAACGGAATCGGCCAAGAATCTCCGAAATGAATCAGAGGGAGGATCATATGAGCCCGGAGACCTTCGCCGTCGAGGTTCTGGCGCGTGTCGAAAAGCTTGTGCTCGAGGTTGCCGACATCGCCGGCAGCATTGACGACGTGTCAAAATTCGTGGTGCAGCAGCGCGACGGCTTTGCCCATATCCGCGACATCACCCACCAATTGGACAGCGTCATCACTCACATCGCCGAAGCCGGCCAGATCACCGACAAGGTGGCGGCGGAAGCCGGCGACAATTCGCGTCAATCCCTCCATACGGTGCGCGCGGCCCTGGGCGACATCGCCGCCCTGGCCGAATCGGTACGCGCCATTCAAGGCCAGTTGTCGCAATTGGATGCCATGCTGTCGGAAGTGGGCAACCGGGCGCAATCCATTCAGGTCATCGCCGGCCAGACCAACCTGTTGGCGCTTAACGCCACCATCGAAGCCGAACGGGCCGGTGAGGCCGGGCGCGGCTTCGCCGTCGTCGCCTCGGCGGTGAAAACCCTGTCGCGGCGTACCTCGGAGGTGACCAATGGCATCGACGGCGCCGTCGCCTCGCTTTCGCAAAGCATCAACGAACTGGTCCGCGCCAGCGCCGCGACGGTGGAAACCGCAGGCGACGTCAACCAGGGCGTCAACGTCATCAACACCGCGGTCGAGGGCTTCGACAACGCGCTTTCCACGGTGGCGGCCAAGGTGGCCGATATCTCGGCGGCCAGTGCCGACAGCCATGTGCAATGCGAGGACGTGATCGATTACGTCGACACCTTCAATGTCAGCCTGGAAACCACCGGCAACGACCTGAAGGAGGCGGATGAGCGCATCAACACCTTGCTGCAACGCTCGGAAGAATTGATGGGTTTCATCAGCGACCAGGGCTACGACACCCCCAACCGCATCTTCATCGAATCGGCGCGCAACACCGCCGCCGCCCTGTCGGCCTTGTTCGAGCAGGCGGTGGACCAGAGCAAGATCGCCATCACCGACCTGTTCGACGAAAACTACCGCAAGATCGCCGGCAGCAACCCGGAACAGTTCCTGACCCGCTTCAACGATTTCGCCGACCGTACCTTGCGCCCGATCCAGGATGCGCAACTGGCGCTGTCGCCGCTTTTGCTGATCTGCGCCGCCGTCGACCGCAACGGCTATCTGCCCACCCACCAGGAACAATATTCCAAGCCGCAGGGCAATGATCCGGTATGGAACAACGCCAATTGCCGCAACCGCCGCTTCTTCGCCGACCGTGCCGGCCTGCGTTCCGCCCGCAATCAGCTGCCGTTCCTGTTGCAGACCTACCGCCGCGACATGGGCGGCGGCAAGTTCATGCTGCTGAAGGAAGCCTCGGCCCCCATCTGGGTCAGGGGCCGGCACTGGGGCGGCTTCCGCGTCGCCTTCAAGGTCGAGTAAAGGCGAAGCCCGCGAAGCGGGCAACAACGTCAGGACCGTCGACTTCACCCGGTTGCCCCGAGCATGAGGGAAAACGTTATGCGACTTCAATACGCCCTTGCCGCCGTTCTGGCCGCCGTTCTGGCGGTTCTGGCCCTGGCCTTCGGTCTTACCATCATCGCCGTTTTGCTGGCCCTGGTGCCGGTGGCCATCGTGGTCGCCGCCCTGAGCGGCAACCTGAAAGTGACGGTGCGTCATGACCCCGGCTGAGTTCCGCGCCTAGCGCACCGACATGGGCTTCAGTCAGGCGGCGGCGGCGTTGGGCATCAGCAAATCGTCGGTGGAGCTTTATGAACTCGGCCACCGCAAAGACGATGGACGGCCGGTGATTATCCCCCGTACCGTTGCCCTGGCCTGCGCCGCCATCGCCGCCGGGTTGGCCCCCTTGGGCGAAACGTAATCCCCAGACGGGATTGGAAACCAGGGTGACCAATCCCTGCCCCGATGACGCGAGCGGCGAGGTCCGGCTCAACATATCCGCCTGAGCCGGACCCTTGCCGACCAGTTCTACCGCGCCGCTTTCAATTGGTGGCCGAATCGTTGGAACGATGGCAAATACATCGACGCCCCCAAAGCCGTGGCCCGCATCGGCGGCGGCGGCTGCTGCGGTCTGGTGGTCGGGGCGCTGCCGCTGGGCCCTTAGAAATTATGGCGCGACCAAAGATCAGCGTGTAACCTGCGCCCGTCTCTGTTGGCGCTCATGGTGGTTGGATTATCAAAACCAGGTATGGAGCCGGGTAAGATATCCACAACCTGCAAAAACAGGCGAGTAAATACAAGGCGTTAGGACCATCCATGTTCCTGCTGATCGACAATTACGACAGCTTCACCTACAACCTTTGGCACTATCTGGGCGAATTGGGCGCCGAGGTCGAGGTGCGGCGCAACGACGCGCTCTCCGTCGCCGAGGCCTTGGCCCTGAACCCCGAAGGCATCGTCATTTCCCCCGGCCCCTGCGACCCCGACCGCGCCGGCATCTGTCTGGACCTGATCCGGGCCGCCGCCGGCACCGTGCCTTTGTTCGGCGTCTGCCTGGGCGAGCAGGCCATGGGTCAGGCTTTTGGCGGCAAGGTGGTGCGCGCGCCGCAGCCCATGCACGGCAAGGTGGACACCATCCACCACGACGGTACCGGCTGCTTCGCCGGCCTGCCCTCGCCGTTTAGGGCCACCCGCTATCACTCGCTGGTGGTCGACCGCGCCAGCCTGCCCAACACCTTGCACGTCTCCGCCTGGACCGAGGACGGATTGATCATGGGCCTGACCCATAACGATCTGCCGGTCTGGGGCGTGCAGTTCCACCCGGAAAGCATCGAGACCGAACACGGTCACGCCATGCTGCGAAATTTCGTCGATCTGTGCCGCCGCAGCAAAGGGAATGCCGCCTGATGAACAGCCCCGCCCCCACCAGCCTGTCGCTGATGAAGGAAGTGATCGGTCGCGTCGCCGCCGGCCACACCATGTCCGAAGATCAGGCCGAGGAAGTGTTCGAGGTCATCATGTCCGGCGACGCCACTCCGGCGCAGATCGGCGGCTTGCTGATGGCGCTGCGCGTACGCGGCGAAACGGTCGAGGAAATCACCGGCGCCGCCCGCATCATGCGGGCCAAGGCCCTGGCGGTCGATGCCCCCGAAGGCGCCATCGACACCTGCGGCACCGGCGGTGACGGATCGGGCACCTACAATATTTCCACCGCCGCCGCCTTCGTCGTCGCCGGCGCCGGCGTGCCGGTGGCCAAGCACGGCAACCGGGCGCTGTCGTCCAAATCGGGCTCGGCCGACGTTCTGGCCGCCTTGGGCGTCAAGGTCGATGCCGACATGACCCTGGTGACGGAAAGCCTGTGGCAGAACAATATCGGCTTCCTGATGGCGCCCCGGCACCACAACGCCATGCGTCATGTGGCCGGGCCGCGGGTCGAACTGGGCACGCGGACCATCTTCAACCTGCTGGGGCCGCTGGCCAATCCGGCCAAGACCAAATTCCAGATCCTGGGCGTGTTCGCCAGCCAGTGGGTCGAGCCCATGGCCGAGGTTCTGGGCCGCCTGGGGGTGGAGCGCGCCTGGACCGTGCATGGTCTGGACGGCTTGGACGAACTGACCATCACGGCGCCGTCGCTGGTGTCGGAATGGAAGGACGGCAAGGTCCACAGCTTCGAGATCCGCCCCAGCGATGCCGGCCTGCGCATGGCCCACGCCTCGGAACTGAAGGGCGGCGACGCTGAACACAACGCCGCCGCCCTGCGGGCGCTGCTGGACGGCGCGCCCGGCGCCTATCGCGACATCGTCTTGTTCAATGCCGCTGCCGCCCTGGTGGTCGCCGGCAAGGCCAGCGACCTCAAGGAGGGCGTGGCCCTGGCGGCCAAATCCATCGATGACGGCGCGGCCCTGGCCGCCCTCGACCGCATGATCGCCATCACCAACCGCGAGATTTGACATGAGCACCGGCACCATCCTCGACCGCATCTGCGACGACAAACGCAAGGACGTGGCGCTCACCAAAACCCAGCGCCCCATCCAGGAATTGCTGCGCCGGGCCCAGGATCAGGCGCCACCGCGCGGCTTCGCCGCCGCGCTGGACAAGAAAGCGGACGAAATCGGTATCGGCCTGATCGCCGAAATCAAGAAGGCCTCGCCCTCCGCCGGGTTGATCCGCAAGACCTTCGAGCCGGCGCAACTGGCCCGCGCCTATGCCCGCGCCGGCGCCGCCTGTCTGTCGGTGCTGACCAACAAGTTCTTCCAGGGCACCGACGCCCATCTGGGCGAGGCCCGTTCCGCCGTCGATCTGCCGGTGATCCGCAAGGATTTCATGGTCGACCCCTATCAGATCGTCGAATCCCGTGCCTTGGGTGCCGATTGCATCTTGCTGATCGTCGCGGCGCTGACCGATGCCGAATTGTCGAACATGGAAGACATCGCGCTCGGATACGGCATGGACGTGCTGATCGAGGTGCACGACGAAGCCGAGTTGGAACGGGCGTTGAAGCTGAAATCAAAGCTGATCGGCGTCAATAACCGCGACCTCAAGATCATGAAGACCGATCTGGGCACCACCGAACGGCTGGCCCCCCTGATTCCTGCCGACCGCCAGTTGATATGCGAAAGCGGCGTCGACAGCCCCGCCGATATCAAGCGCATGATCAATGCCGGGGCCAAGCGCTTCCTGATCGGCGAATCGCTGATGAAGCGCCCGGATGTGGAAATGGCCACCAAGGTGTTGCTGGCCGGGGCCAAGGTCTGAAAATGGCCGATCTGACCCATTTTGACGGCTTGGGCAACGCCGTCATGGTCGACGTCTCCGCCAAGGCGCCGACCGAGCGGGTGGCGGTGGCCGCCGGCACCGTGCTGATGGCCGCTGACACCATGGCGCTGATCCAGGCGCGCGGGGTGAAGAAAGGCGACGTGCTGGCGGTGGCGCAGTTGGCCGGTATCATGGGGGCCAAGCGCACCCCCGATCTGATCCCGCTGTGCCATCCCCTGGCCCTGTCCTCGGTCAAGGTCGAGTTGCAGCTTGACCCCACCCGCAACGCCGTCGACATCCAGGCCACCTGTAAGCTGACCGGCCGGACCGGCGTCGAGATGGAGGCGCTGACCGCCGTCTCGGTCGCGGCCCTGACCGTCTATGACATGGTCAAGGCGGTGGACAAGTCCATGCGCATCACCGATATCCGTCTGCTCCATAAATCGGGCGGCAAATCGGGTACCTATCAGGCGGCGTGATTTTCTCCATCAAAGCCCTTGACGGCAAAACGGAACAGGCATAGAACAAAAGCCGAAGTTTAGGCTTTGTTCCATTTTGCCGCCGTTTCACTCGGGCGGAGGGGGATGCATCCATGTTGACGCGTAAGCAATACCAATTGCTGATGTTCATCGATGAGCGCCTGCGCGCCACCGGCATCTCGCCGTCCTTCGATGAAATGAAGGATGCCCTCGATTTGAAGTCGAAATCGGGCATTCACCGCCTGATCACCGGCCTGGAGGAACGCGGCTTCATCCGTCGCCTCGCCCATCGCGCCCGCGCCCTGGAGGTGGTTAAGCTGCCGGACAATCTGGGTGATCAGCCGCTGCCGGCACCGTCGGCCAAGTTCTCCCCCACGGTCATCCAGGGCAACTTCACCCAGACCGTCTTTGTCGGCGCCGCCCCGGTTTCCGCCGTGGCCGATGCGGTGTCGCTGCCGCTTTACGGCAAGATCGCCGCCGGTACCCCCATCGAGGCCCTGCGCGACCATAGCAACAGCGTCGAGGTTCCCGCCGCCCTGCTGACCGGCGGCGACCATTACGCGCTGACGGTCGAGGGCGATTCGATGATCGAGGCCGGCATCCTGGATGGTGACACCGTGATCATCCGCTCTTGCGATACCGCCGAAGCAGGGACCATCGTCGTCGCCCTGGTCGATGACCAGGAAGCAACGCTGAAGCGGCTGCGCCGCAAGGGGGCATCCATCGCCCTGGAACCGGCCAACAAAGCCTATGAAACCCGCATCTTCCCGCCCGACCGGGTCAAGGTGCAAGGCCGGTTGGTCGGCCTGTTGCGCAGCTACTGACAAAGGCAGGGAGTCCCCGCCATGGCCATGTCGTCCACCCACCGCTTCGCTTTTACCCTGGATGGCCGCACCGTCGACGGCCCCGCCGACATGAACGTCACCTATGTGGGCCGCATCAACCGCAAACTGGCCGAGGCCGACGCGCGCCGCCGCTTCGAGGAATGGCTGAACCAACCCAGTCCACTAGCCCGCCGCTGGTCCAGTAACCAAGTGGTGGTGCGTTAGAGTTTCACGCCAAACGTGAACTTTCGACAAGACCGGAATCGTAGACCTGTGCTCCGCACACGGTGGCGTTTCAACGGTCCGTCCCGAGCCCTTTGTAAGGCCTAGGCGACCGTCGTTTCGACTGGATCTATATCTTCGCTACCGTCCAGCCCCCCCAAGTCCAATCTCACGGGCTTGGGGTTGATTTTTCAGCCTTTACTTTGAACAACCAGCGGCGAGGTGAAAACCTGCACCTTCTCGCCCGCCGCATCCACGGTGGTCACCCGCATGCGACAGATGCCGTAGCCGGGTTTCGAGCGCATGGGACGCACCTCCAACACCTCCATTTCGGCACGCAAGACGTCGCCGGGACGGACCGGGCGGAACCATTTCAACTCTTCGATACCGGCCCCGATCACACCGTTGACCGGAGTGAAACCGCTGGTTACCAGCAGACGCATGGTAATGCAGGCGGTCTGCCAACCGCTGGCCGCCAGCCCATTGAAAAAGCTGTCCTCAGCCGCCAGCTCGTCCAGATGAAACGCTTGCGGATCCCAAAGAGCGGCAAAGTCCTTGATGGATTGCGCCGTAACTTCAAAATCGTCAGATTTAAAAATGTCACCTGCGGAAATATCATCAAGGTAAAGCTTATTCATTTCCGACCCTCATGCGGTTTGGTGACTTTATTTAAGGGGCAAGTCGTTATCCGTCAACAGCCGTCGACAATGGTCGACAAAGGTCAACAAAACTGGCCTAAGATTGCTTCTTTGGTTGGACTCCATGAAATCCACGTGGATGCGCACATCATATCCGAGTAGCATGGCATCAATTAGCGCGTTCGCAGTCAGGGGGGCTGATGCGTCGTATTCTCGCCTTTACCGCTCTTCTTGTCTGTTCCGGCCCGGCCCTTGCCCAAGGCTCGTTGATGGATATGGGCAAGTCCGTGCTGAAGCAACAGATGGAATCCGGGGCGGTGACGCCCTCGGCTTCCGGTCAGCGCGGGCAGTCCCTGTCGGTCACCGATATCGCCGCCGGTCTGAAGGAAGCGTTGAAGACCGGCACCGGCAAGGTCACCGGCCAGTTGGGGGCCAAGGACGGTTTCAACGCCGATCCGTCCGTGCACATCCCCTTGCCCGACAGCCTGCAAAAGGTTCAATCAGGACTGAAGATGGTCGGCATGTCGGGTCTGGCCGACGACCTTGAACTGCGCCTCAACCGCGCCGCCGAGGCCGCCACCCCCGAAGCCAAGCGCATCTTCTGGTCGGCCCTGGAAAAAATGACCCTGGATGACGCACGGGCCATCTTGAACGGGCCGCAGGATGCCGCCACCCAATATTTCAAACGAAGCATGAGCCCCGACCTGAAAACCGCCATGCGTCCGGTGGTTGATCGCAACGTCGCCGAGGCCGGAGCGGTCAAAAGCCTGGATGCCATGACCAGCGCCGCCAAGGGGATGGCACCAGGCCTGGATGGCAAGGCCATGCTGACCGATCACGTTCTGGACGCGGCGCTGTCCGGTATTTTTTCGTATCTCGGCAAGGAAGAAGCCGCCATCCGCCAGGATCCCGCCAAACGAAGCAGCGACATTCTGCGCAAGGTTTTCTCCAACTGACTGAATTTGGGGCGAAAATGAAGAAAGTCCTCGCCATAATCGGCGTGATCGTGGTGCTGGTGATCGGTGCGCTGGTGGCGCTGCCCATGCTGGTTCCCGCCGACAGGATCAAGGAAGAAGTGGTGGCCCAGGTCAAGGCCGCCACCGGGCGCGACCTGACCATCCAAGGCAAGGTGTCGGTTTCCGCCTTCCCCAGCCTGGGCGTCGAGGTGGCCAACATCGCCTTGGCCAATCCCGCCGGTTTTTCCACCAAGGATCTGGTGCGCCTGGGTGCCCTCGACGTCAAGCTGAAGCTGTTGCCCATCCTGTCGGGCCGGATCGAGGTGGATTCCTTCGTCCTGGTCGATCCGGTGATCACCTTGGAGATGGACCGCAAGGGCAAGGCCAATTGGGTGTTCGACACCCCCGCCGCCGCGCCCGCCGCCGCCGACAAGACCAAGTCCGCCGATAAAGCCGCGGGCAGTGGTGCCGCCGGCCTGGGCGATCTGGTGCTGGGCGACGTGCGCATCAGCAACGGCAAGCTCACCTATATCGATGGACCCGCCGGCACCAAGGAAGAAGTGGACGGCATCAATCTGACCGTGTCGCTGAAAAGCCTGGATGATCCGTTGGCGGTCAAGGGCGCGCTCAACTGGCGGGCCAAAGCCGTCGAACTGGGCCTGAACGTGACCAAGCCGCGCGCCCTGATCGACGGCAAGTCCAGCGCCGCCGACCTCACCGTCAATTCCGAACCGGTGAAGCTGAGCTTCAAGGGTGAGGCCAATGGCGGCGCTGTCGCCGGGGCCAAGGGCGCTATCGACCTGTCGGTGCCGTCCATCCGCGCTCTGGCGCACTGGGCCACCGGCAAACCTTTGGCTATGGACGGCAACGGCCTGGGGCCGTTCGCGCTGAGCGGCCAACTGGCTGCCGCCGGCAGCAAGCTGTCGCTGACCCAGGCCAAGATCGCCATCGATTCCATCAAGGCCAGCGGCGATTTCAACGTCGATACCGGCGGTGCCCGCCCGGCGCTGAAGGGCAAGCTGGACGTGGAAGCCCTGGATCTCAACCCCTATCTGCCCGCCGACAAACCGGCCTCGGGCGGCGGTGCGACCTCCGCCCCGGCCTCGGGTGGCGGCGCCAAAGGCACATCCGATTGGAGCGACGCCCCCATCGACGCCGCCGGCCTGAAGGCGGCGGATGTGGACTTCGCCCTTTCCGTCGGCTCGATCCTGGTCAACAAGATCAAAATCGGCAAAAGCGCCCTCAAGGTCATGCTCAGCAATGGCCGGCTCACCGCCGACCTCACCGAACTGGCCCTGTACCAGGGCGCCGGCAAGGCCCGTTTCGGCCTGGACGGCAGCCAGCCGGGACTCGGCCTGGATGCGTCTTTCGCGCTCAAGGGCTTGCAGGCGGAACCGTTCCTGACCGATGCCGCCGATTTCAGCCGTCTGGAAGGCACCGGCAATTTCGACATCCAGGTCACCGGTCGCGGTCGCACCGAGCGGCAATTGGTGTCCAGCCTGAACGGCAAGGGCGCGGTGGCGTTCCTTAACGGCGCCATCAAGGGCATCAATCTGGCGGAAATGGTCCGCAACGTCACCACCGCCTTCACCGGCGGCGGCGGTACGGCGCAAAAGACCGATTTCGCCGAATTGGGCGGCACCTTCACCATCACCAACGGCATCGTCAACAACCAGGATCTGGCGTTGAAGTCGCCGCTGCTGCGGGTCGAGGGCAAGGGCACGGTGGAATTGCCGCCGCGCACCGTCCATTACCGGGTCGAGCCCAAGGCCGTCGCCTCGCTGGAAGGCCAGGGCGGCAAGTCCGATGTGGGCGGCATTCAGGTGCCGGTCATCATCGAAGGCCCGTGGGACAACCTGTCTTATCGCCCTGATCTGGAAGCCATGCTGAAAGGTCAGGCCACCAAGGCCATCGGCGACGCCCTCGGCGGCAAGGCCGGCGGTATCGGCGGCTTGCTGGGCGGGGCTGACGGGTCGTCCTCGGGCGATAAGAAATCTGGTCCGCTGCCCATCAATCCGGGCGGCCTGTTCGGTCGTTGATTTTTCATAACCACTCTCGGAGAGAATACCCATGAAGAAGTTTATGACCCGCGCCATCGCCGGCGCCGCCCTGCTGAGCCTGGGCGCCTGTGCCTCCAACTGGGACATCGACGGCGTCGCCGCCATGTCCAATCCGGGTGATGCCTTCACCAAGGCGTTGCAGACCCGTTACCTGGAACGCGCCCGCTTTGAAAAGGGCGAATCCGACTGGTACGACGTCGATTTCTTCACCCAAAAAGCCCGTCAGGCTGCCAGCGGCATCGCTCCGGCGCCGCAGCACCCGACCGACCGCGGTCTGGCCGGTCGTGCCGACGTGAAGGCCTCGCACGACAAGCTGGTCGCCGCCCTGGCCGTCCCCGGCGCCACCAAGGACGCCGCCGATGCCTGCGCCCTGGCCCAGACCTGGCATGATCATTGGCTGGAACAGCTGGAAGAAGGCTTCCAGGCCGATCACATCGCCGAAGCCAAGAACGGCTACGACAAGGCCATCCCGCTGTGCGTGCCCAAGCCGGTCATGGCCGCCGCCCCGGCCTCGCCCAAGATCATCAAGCAGTTCGTGGTCTATTTCGACCTGGGCAAGGCGGCCCTGACCGCCGCCGCCAAGAAGACCTTGGTTGACGTGGTCAAGGACGAAGCCACGCTGAAGCCCGCCACCGTCTATGTGGCCGGTCACACCGACACCGTCGGCAACGCCAAGGCCAATGAGGCCCTGTCGATCAAGCGCACCGAAACCGTGGCCAAGGAACTGGCCAAGATGGGCGTCGCCACCAAGGCTTTGGACATGAAGTCCCATGGCGAAGCCAAGCTGGCCATGCCGACCAAGGACAACGTCGCCGAAGCCAAGAACCGTCGCGTTGAAATCATGTTTGAAAAGTAAGCCTTGCCGGCTTTACTTTCCGGAGAAGGCGGGGGAAACCCCGCCTTTTTCTTTGCCCGATAATACCCTGGCCCAGACGATCACCCCCAACGCGGTGACGTTCATCACCAGGGCATAGACGATGCTGGGAACCATCATGGCCGGTGAGCCCAGCAAGGTGGCGGCAACGAAGATGCCCAGGGCGCCATTCTGCAATCCGGTTTCCAGCACCACCGCCAGTTTTTCCCGCCGCTCCAGCCGGCCCAGCCGCCCGACCAGCCAAGCCGACGCCATCGCCGCCACATTGATGGCCAAAGCCGGCGGCAACACGTCGCCGGCGTGGGTCATCATGGTCCGCCACTGACTGGCGAAAGCGCCGACAACGATGAAGGCGAACAAAATGGTGGCGACGTGGCGCGCCGACTTTTCCACCCGCGCCGATTCTTCCGGCCAGCGATGATTGAGGCTCATGGCCAGGATCAGCGGCAAGGTGGCGACCACGAACACCCCCAAGGTCATGCGCGCCACCGGCAAATCCACCGCCGCCCCCTGCCCGCCCACATGCACCAGCGCCAGATTGACGATGAAGGGCACGCTGAGGGCGCCGAAGACGCTGGTGATGGCGGTCAGCGACACCGCCAGGGCGGTGGCGCCGCCGGCCAGATGGGTCAACAGGTTCGAGGTGATGCCACCGGGGCAGGCGGCCAGGATCAGCAGGCCGACGGCGAAATCCTTGGGCATGGGCACCACCAACACCACGATCCAGGCGACCAGCGGCAACAGCACCATTTGCGCCAACAGACCCAGGGCCATGGCCTTGGGCCGGGTAAACACCAGGGCGAAATCGGCCATCCGCAGACTCAGGCCCATGGCGAACATGATGACGGCCAGCGCCACCGGCAACAGGATATCGGTAATCACCAGACAACTCCCGCCGCCAGCAAGGCGGCCAAGACCAGTTGATAACGCGCCGTCCCCGCCAGCAAGGCGTTGAAGGCCGGCCCGCGCGGCGTGGCGGCGAAAGCCAACAGCAGCCGCACCGCCCACGGTGCCGCCAGCAAGGTGAGCCAAGCCCCCACGGGCATGATAGGGGCCAGCAGCAACGGAAACGGCAGCAGCACGAAACCGGCATAGGCCAGCTTGCTGCCGTCAAGCCCCAGGCGGATGGCCAGGGTGCGGCGCCCGACCAGCCGGTCGTGTTCCATGTCGCGGTAATTATTGGCCATCAACACGCCGGCGGCGGGCAGGCCGATGGCCGCCCCCACCAAAAGCGTGCGCGCCGACAGGGCATCGGCCATCAGCCATACCGTGCCGGCCACCGCACCCAGACCGAAAAAGGCGACGACGAAGATTTCGCCCAAGGCGGTATAGGCGATGGGGCGTGGCCCGCCGGAATAGGCCCAGCCGGCCAGCAGCGATGCCGCCCCCAGGGCGATGATCGGCCAGCCCCCCAGCCACCCCAGATAAAGCCCGGCCAAGGCGGCCAGGGCGAAACAGGCCCGGGCAGCCCACCGCACCCGCTCCGGGCTGGCCCAGCCCAGGGCGGTGACCCGCGGCGGGCCTTGGCGCATGGGCTGGTCGCCGCCACGCAGATAATCGCCCAGATCGTTCCACAAATTGGTGCCGGCCTGGATCAGCACGGCGGCCAGCAGCGCCAGCAGCAAGGGCAGCGGGCGCAGCGCGTGGAATTCCGCCCAGGCCCAACCGGCCCCGGCCAGCACCGGAGCGACGGCGATGGTCAGGGTGCGCGGACGCATGGCGACCAGCCACAGGCGCCAGCCGGTGGGCGGCTGGTCGGCGCGGCTGGCGGGCTGGGCTGGTTCCGGATGCGGCAATGTGCCTTTGGCTGGGCCGGATTCGGCTTTCATGCCTTGGTCCCTTGGTGCAAGCAGGCGATGCCGCCAGAGTAGTTGCGCCACCCCACCTTGGTAAACCCAGCATCGCACATGGCGGCAGCTAATTCGTCCTGGGTGGGGAAGCGGCGGATGGATTCGACCAGATAATCATAGGCCGCCGGCTCGCCCGCCACCCATGCCCCCAGGCGCGGAATGACCAAGCGCGACCACGCATGGTAGCCGGGGCGGATCAAGACATGGGGGCGCGAGAATTCCAGGCACCAAAAGCGCCCGCCCGGTTTCAGCACCCGGTGGATTTCGCCCAGGGCGGCATGCAGGCTGGTGGCATTCCTGAGACCGAAGGCGATGGTCAGGGTGTCGGCGCTGGCATCGTTGAAGGGCATGGCCTCGGCCCGGCCTTCGACGAACTCCACCGATTTGGGACAACGCCCCATGCCCACCGCCATCATGGCGGTGCTGGGGTCGCACACCACCACCCGTGCCCCCGATGGCGCCAACAGGCGGGCGATATCGCCGGTGCCGCCGGCCAGATCGATGATGGTCTGGCCGGGCCGGGCGGCGACGGCATTGGCCATGGCCCGTTTCCACAGGCGGTGGATGCCCATGGACATGATATCGTTCATCAGGTCGTAGCGCCCGGCCACCGCCTGGAACAGCGAGCGAATGCGGCGTTCCCGTTCGGCGGCGCTGACGCTTTCGCGGCCGAAACTACCCGATAGCGGGTCGGTCACGGCAGATCACCGCGGCGGAACAGGCGATAGCCCCAAGAGGCCGCCCCGGTTCCCAGCAGCAGCGGCCAGATCAGGGCGAAGGCCAGATAGCCCCGCTGGCCCAGATCATCCAGGATCACATAGGCCGCCGGCCCCAGCACCACCATCTGCGGATCGAACAGCAAGATGGCGGCGGTGCGGAAGGATTGCAGCGGATTGGCCAAAGCGATGACCACCACCGCCTCCAACGGCAGATGCTCGCGCACCATCACCCCCAACAGGATCAGGTCCAGAAACAGCAGCAGCACCAGCCACAGCAGAAAGGCCCCGGTCTGGGCCACGTCGGACGAGCGGGCGGCGGCGGAAATCAGCATGCCGAAGCCCAGGAACGACCAGGCCAGCGACACCAGCAAGCCGGTATAGACGGTGAACAGGCCCCAGGGCACGCCGATTTCACTGTATTCCGACCACGCCGCCGCCGCCGCCATGGCCAGGAATACCGGCAGGAACACGACGACGAAACGCCCGACCATCTTGCCCCAATACCACGCCGCCAGCCCCACCGGCAGCGACAGCATGTACTCGAACACCCCGGCCTCGCGGTCGCCGGCGACCGAGCGCACGGTGGTGATGAGGACGAAGATGGGTAGAATGGCGACGCACAGTTGGATATAGGTGACCAGCAGCCGCGACAGTCCGGTAAAGCCGAGGATGCGCGATTCGGTCAGGCCGAAGACGAACAGCAAAACGATGATGCCGCCGAACACCATGGAATAGAAGCCGAACCAGCGGGCGCGCAGGGATTCGGTGATGTCCAGCCGGGCGGAACGGATGAAGGCGCCCATGTCACGACGCCCCTTCGGTCGGCGTGATGCACTGGGTGGGCGAGCCGCGCTCCAGCACGGTCTTTCGCAACTGGGCGAAATCGACGGCGCCCGCGCGCTTATCGGCGACAGCGCCGAAATTATGGGCCATGGGCGATTTGCGGCCTTCCACATACCAGGCGGCCTTGCCGTCGAGCCAGCCCCTCTTATCGGAATCCCCCACCCAGAACTCGGTTTCCGGGTCGTCGCCGAAAGGCTGCTTGGCCAACCACAAGATGGCGTCACCCAGATCATCGAACTTCCACACCTTGCCCTTGGGGCCGCCGCGCACCTGGGCGGCGAAGCGCGGGTCATCGACGATCATGCCGCAATAGGCGCAATTTTCCTTGCCCCAGCGCACCTCGACCGGGCCGGAGCCCTTGTCGGCGCAGGCCGGCAGGCTGGAGACGACGATGGCGGCGGGCAACAGGGCCAGCAGCCGGCGGCGGTTCATGCCACACATTTTTCGGCCTCCTTCAATTCCAGCCCGGCGAGGATGCCGGTATAGCGCGACAGCATGCCGAGGAAACGCAGCCGGTCGGGGCCGTTGACCATGCCGAGCCAGCGCAGACCCGAGCCGGTGAAGCCCCATTCGGCGAGGGCACGGGCAAAGGCGGCATCCGCGCGCGTCATGGTCAGGGCGCAGGTCAGACGGCTGGTCATGTCCACCGCATCGGCGACGCGGTCGTCGAGCGCCACCTTGCCCCGGTCCATCTCGATCACCCGGTTGACCAGGGCGGCCACTTCGTCCAGGCGATGGCTGGTGATCAGCATGATTCCGTCGTCCTGGCGCGCCGCCAGCAGGCGGAAAAAGATGTGCCGGGCCTCGGGGTCCAGATTGGCCGCCGGCTCGTCCATGATCAGAATGTCGCTGGCCCGACCGAGCGCGATGGCGATCAGGGTCTTTTGCTTCATGCCGCCCGACAGCTTGACGAAAGGCAGCTTGCGGATGCGGCCATACTCCAGGCCCAGATCGGCCATCACCGCCACCATGGATTTGGGGTCGCTTTTGCAGATTCCGGCGGCAAAGCCGATCAGTTCGCCCACCGGCATCCTGAGCGGCGGCGGAATCTGCGGGACGAAGCCGACACGGGCCAGCACGGTGCCGCGATTGTCCCGGGGCGCCAGCCCCCCCACCAGCACCTGACCGTCATGGGTGTATTCGCCCAGCAGGCAGCGGATCAGGGTGGTCTTGCCGGCACCGTTGGAGCCGACCAGGGCGATACGCTCGCCCTGGTCCATCTCCAGGCTGACATCGTCGAGCACGCGCGACCGTTTGAAGGTCTTGGTGACGTTCTTGAAGGCAATCATCCTCCCGCACTCCCGCCATGCAGGAAGTCCGTGAACTTATTGCCGTTTCCACCTTTCTCGTCGTCATACCCGCGCAGGCGGGTATCCAGGAGTCGCGGAAAAGCTGGTGGTGCACCCTCTGGACTCCCGCCTTCGCGGGAGTGACGGTAAGACTGTGTCCACATGGGTTCCCCCCTACAGCAGCTTGTCGAGACCCTTGACCTCGAATTTCAGCGAACCGGTGGGGCAGACATCGACGCACAGGCCGCACCGGGTACAATCGGCGCCGATGCCCGAATGCATCCGCGTCGCGAAACCTTTCTTGGTCACGTCAAGCACATGGGGCACCAGACAGACCTTGCGGCACTCGCCTTCGTGATGGCAGTCCTGGGGCAGGTAGGCCACCCGGACCGGACTGACCGCACCGACCACCGCATAGGTGATGCCGATGGGGCACATGTAGCGGCACCACAACCGCCTTGAGTAGAACACTTCCAACACCAGCAGGAACACGACGATGGTCAAGGCCCAACTGGGGCCATAGATCATGGCGCGCGACAGGATGCCGGTGGGCGAGATGGTCTCGAACACCGTATAGCCCGAGGCCAGGGCGGACAGGGCGAAGATGACGTACAGCACGACGCGGGTACGCCGGTGCAGTTGGTGGTCCTTGACCAGCTTCTTCGCCGCCAGCTTCAGATGCAGCGCCTCGGCCCATTCGGCCAGCAGGTGATAGGGACACACCCAGGAACAGAAGGAACGCCCGCCCAGCAGCCACCACAGGATCAGCACGGTGGTGGTGCCGATGACCAGATTGATCAGAATGGTCTTGAAGGCCAAGGTGACCTGAAGGGCCGAGTTGAGATCGGCGAAGTGAAAGCCGATGACGCGCGACGCGGTCAGCGCCCCCTCGATCAATTGCACGTCGAAGCGATAGGAAGCCACGAACAGCAAGTTCACCACCAACAGGGTCAGCCAGCGGCGATTGCGCCAAGTGTGGACCTTGTGCGCCTCGTGGGTCTGACGGTTGATTTCCTCGCGTTGCTCAGGCGTCATCTTGCAGGCGCGCTTGGCTTGGTGCAGCGCCTTGGCCTCGGGGCTATAGTCCTCGGGCCGCGGCTTGGCGGGCTCGCGCCCCAGCATGATGGCCAGGGAGTGGATCAGGCTCATGCGGGCCTCCATTGAGCGCGGGCATCGATGACAATGGCCGCCGGTTCCACCGGGCAGATCATCTCGCACATGCCGCAGCCGACGCAGGATTGACGGATTTCCGGGGTGCGGCGCTTGTCGGCGGCGTCCGTGCTCAGGGGCACCAGGGCGATGGCCCCGTCGATCGGGCATTCGCGCACGCACAGATCGCACAAATCCAGGTCATAGGGATGATCGGCGATCCTGATCGGATTCCAGCGATCGACCTTTTCATAGCGGTGCAGACCGGGGAAATCGGTGCCGCGCGCCTGGCCCTTGAAGCCCAGACCCTGGCGGGCCAGGCAGGCATCGGGCTTGTCCAGCCGGGCCAGCCCCATACGCACCTCTTCCTTTTTGGAAAGCTCGTGGGTGAGGGCACCGGTGGGACAGGCGAGGATGCATTGCACCGCGTCGCAGGAGAAATCGCAGGCCTGGGCCCGGCCATCCAGATGAGGTACGCCGATGCCGAAGCCTTCGCCGATGTCGCCCAGGACGATGGCCTCGACCGGGCAGACCTGGACGCATTGGCCGCATTTGATGCACGCCGCCAGGAAGTCAGTTTCGTCGATGGCCCCGGGCGGGCGCAAACGCGCTGCCGCACCGCGGGCCATGGGCAGCCAGCCGGCCATGGCCGCACCGACGGCAGCACCGCCCAGCAGCAGCGAGCGCAGGAAACGGCGCCGTGCTTCTTGCACCACATGGGCGGGCGGCGGCGGACGCTTGGGGCTTTGGCTCATGATTTATTCTCCGTCTTGGCCGCCAGACGCGGATGTTCGTCCTCCAGCATCAGTTCCGGTTCGCTGAACGGGGCCAGACGGTCGAGGAAGTCCAGCACCTCGAGGACCGGCGCGCCCTTGAAGAAGCGGGTATTGGGCACGTCCATCCACACCCGCCCGGCATAGTTCATCACCCGGTGCGGAGTGTCGCCGATGCCGTCGCCGTCGCGGTCGAAGCCTTCGTAGCTGTCCCACGCATTGCCGTCCCACAGGTTGCGCTTGGCCGAGCCGCCGCCGAACACCGCCACCTCGGTCATGTTGGCGGTCAGGGTATTGGCCCGGAACTCGTTGCCTTGCCAGTCGTTCAGGAACGAAATGGCGATGTCGTTGAAGGCGATGCGGTTGTTGGTGATGGTGTTGACGCTGTCGGGCTGAAACGGCGAGACATCCAGGAAGATGCCGTTGGCGCAATAGATGATCTCGTTGTTCTCGATCAGCACCGCGCTGGCCTCCTTCAGCGAGATACAGGTGCCGGTGGCGCCGACCGAATGGGAAATGACGTTGCCGCGGACAATGTCGCCTTGGTCGTACATCATGGAAATGCCGACGGAATTGTCGGTGAAGGTGTTGTTTTCCACCAGATTGTCGGCGGCGAACATGAAATGCATGCCGTAACGGCCACCGCTGGAATGATTGCCGGTGACCCGATTGCGCTTGGAATACCACAGCACGAAGTCGCGGCTGTCCTTGACCACGTTGTCCTCGATGGCATTGTCGTCGGAATACCAAAGCCGGATGGAATCGCCGCGCAACCCCAGATCCATCGGTTTCGAGGTGATGTGGTTGCGGCGGATGACGTTGAAGTAGGATTGCTGAAGGTCGATGCCGAACAGGGCATCGTCGATGCGGTTGTCCTTGAGGACGTTGTTGTTGCCGCGCACCTGGATGCCGGCATCCTCGGAATTGTGGTCGGCGCCGGTGCCGGTCAGGCGGAAGCCCTTGACGGTGACGTTATTGGCCTTGACCAGCATGACCGAGCCGGTGCCGCCGGCATCAATGGTCACCTTGCCGTCGCCGTCCAGGGTCAAGGGCCTTTCCACCGCCACCTTGCCCAGGTAATGGCCGGGCGGAACCACCACCACCGCGCCTTCGGGCGCGGCATCGATCAGGGATTGGATGGCCGAAGCCGGGATCAAGGGGGGGGGCGACGGACCCGCCACTACCGCCCCCACGACCATGGGGACGGCGGCAGCGGCGGCGAACAGGACATGGCGCCAAGAGGAGGAGAGCGCGCCGGTGATCATGTTCGCCGTCATCGCCCGCTCCTAGCGCAAGGATTTGCGCCGCAGCAGGGCGGCCAGGATCAGGCAGGCGGCACCGGCCAGCAACAGCCCGAAACCGTAATGGGGATAGGAATAGGTATAGAACTGCGCCACCTTGCCCTGGCCGAAGACGGTGGGCATGAACGGCTTGACGGTGAAGGCGCCCCAGGGGTGCAGATTATGGCCGAACCACCACAGCCAGGCCGAATAATCGGCGACGAAGGCCAGCGGGATGACCATGCCCGAGGCCGGCAACACCCACCACAACGGCCCGGAATAGAACAGAAAGGCCAGCAACATCAAAGCCACCAGCGAAAACAGATAGGGGGCGGCCTTGATTTCCAGGGCGGCGCCCTTCTCGATCGGTTCCATGCCGATGAAATGATTGATGACGTTCATTTCATGGACGCAATCCAACGCCTCGTCCTCGTAGACGTCGGCATCCTTGGACCGCATCACGCAGCCGTTGAACACGCCGTTGACGTGGAAATGGATGCGCACCCCGTCGGGGAAGGTATGTTCGGGATAGTTCGGCGCCTTCAGCGACACCCACCAGATGGGCGAGAAATAGGCCCCGGCGATCAGCAATCCGGCGATGACGGTCAACGCCCGAAAGGCAAGGATCAGCTTGCCCCTGTCGTGGATGTGCATGGCAACCTCTTGGGTTCGCCTTCCGCCGTCACTCCCGCGTAGGCGGGAGTCCAGGGGGGAAGGCACTTGCGTTTGAAGTGCGACTCCTGGATGCCCGCTTTCGCGGGCATGACGGGAGAGCCAGGGAGACTTACTGGAAGTCGGGGTTCTGCCAGCCCTTGGTGCCGATCAGATTGGCCGGCGGCTTGATGCGCGAGACGTAATCCAGCACCGCCTTGGTGTCGCGGTCGGTGAAGGTCTTGATCTGCTGGACCATGTCGGGATTGGCGTTGCGGCGCTTGCCTTCCTTGATCCACTGGTACTGGCGGATCAGGTAATTGTAATGCTGGCCTTCCAGGCGGGGATAATACTTGTCGTTGTTGCCTTCGCCGTGTTCTCCGTGGCAACGCACGCAATTATCCTTGTAAAGCTTCTTGCCGTGCTCCAGATCCTTGCCGTCGCCGACACCCGGTTCCGGATTCATCTTCAGTTTCTGGATATAGGCGGCGACATCGGCGATGGCCTGCGGACCGCCGATCTGGTCGGGCAGCGCGAACGGATACATGGTCGGGTTGTCGCGGTTGAGCGCGCGGATGTCGGCCAATTGCTTGATGATGACCTTGGGGTGCTGACCGGCCAATTGCGGGAAGGTGCCGTCGGTCTGGCCCCAGCCTTCCGGCAGATGGCAGGCGGCGCAAACTTCATAGACGTCGCGACCATTGACCGGATCGGGCTTCAGATGCTCGGCCTCGTCCTTCTCACCGCCATTGGCGTTCCACTGATAATCCTTGTCGCCCAAAAGCTTGCCTTGCGCCGGCTTGTCCTTGGCGCCGGCGGCCCAGGATCGGTCGATGGTAGCGGTGCCGATGGCGGCGGTGGCGACGAGCGTCAGGGCCACGACCTTGAAAATAGTCTTCATTTCGCGCTCTCCAATATTTCGTTCTTTAGACAATGCTTATACCCCCCCGGGCCCGGGCATCACTTGACGTTGGCTAAGAATTCCGAGATGGCGGCCAGTTCCGCATCGCTGACCAGATGCATGACCGGCTGCATGGTATTGGTGCCGCCGTTCTTGCGGGTGCTGGTCTTGATGTCGGTGGCCTGACGGGTCAGATAGGCCGCGTCCTGGCCGGCCAGATAGGGATAGGTCTTCATGATCGGCTTGGCGCCGTCCTTGCCGTGGCAGGCGACGCAGGTCTTGGTCATGTAGAGCTTCCTGCCCGCATGAGCCGGATCGCCCTTGCCGACGATGGGGCCGAGACCACCCAGATAATCGGCCAAGGCCCGCATTTCCGGTTCGGTGACGTCCTCCAGGATGGGCTTCATGGTATCCACCGACAGGCCGTTGGCGCGCGCGCCGGCCTTGATGTCCTTCATCTGGTTGAACATGTAATCGGCGTTCTGGCCGGCCAGACGGGGATAGCCCGGTTCCAGCGGCGTCTTGGCATCCTCGCCGTGGCAGGCGGTACAGCCCTTGTCGGCGAACAGGGCCTTGCCGTCGGCGGCCAAGGCCGGAGCGGCGGCCATGCCTCCCGTCAGCACCAGCGCCGCCAGCGTGATTTTCTTGACAATCATCAACATCTCCTTTGCCCCTTAGTCAAAGGGGGCGGATTGCTCCGCCCCCAGACCTTGGTTTCTTGTAAAAACCCCGCGGCTTCACTTGACCTTCTTGGCCCCGTTCTGCTCGAGGAAGGTCTTGGCCCGCAAACCGATGTCGGCGGTCTTGACCTGGTACTGGAACCACTGTTCCGCCCACAGGAAGGCGTTGTGGTAATCACCCTTGGCGGCGAAGTCTTCCGACTTGGCCTTGGCGCCGGCGGCGAAATTCAGCTGATCGGTGGCGTCTTCCACCAGGGCGACCACAGGGGCGAAGTCCTTGTAGTTGACGCTGGTGATGTAGCCGACGACGCTGTCGATGACCTTTTGCGTGTCGATATTGGCCTTCACGCGGGTGTCGTAATCGGCCTTGGCATAGGTCACGCCTTCAGCCGCCTTGGTTTCGGTGGCCTTGTAGCCAGCCGGCTGCACGATCAGGTAACCCTGCATTTCAAGGTGCAGGGCCGAGCAGAACTCGGTGCAGTAATAGGGATAGACGCCGGACTTGTTGGCCTTGAAGGTGGCCGAGGCGGTCTTGCCCGGTTCCAGCGACAAATTGACGTTGTGCTTGGACACGGCGAAGCCGTGGGTTTCGTCCTGGGCCCGTTCCAGGTTGGTCAGATGCACGGTGATTTCGTCGCCTTCGGTCACTTCGATGATTTCAGGCGTGATGTGCGAGCGGATGACCGAGCCGAAGACTTCCACCTTGCCGGGGCTGCGTTCGATGCGTTCCTTACCGGCACGAACGGCAGAGGGGTGCTTTTCCTCGGTGCGCGAATCGGTGCCGTGCGGGTAGCGCACATGCGGCTTCAGCTTGTCGGCGGCGATGGCCACCGCATAGTGGGGCTCGCCCAAGGGCAGCGGCATGTCATAGAGCAGCTGCATCTTGTCGTTGGAGGCGTCGATCAACTGATGATTTTGCGGATGCAGCGGGCCGACCGGATTGAAGCGGTCGATGGCCAGCTTGTTCAGCGCCACCACGTACTTGCCGGCCGGATGGGCGCTGTCGCCTTCCATGGCCATCAAGTGACCGATGTTGTAGTGGATGGAAATCTTGTCGATGACCTTGCCTTCGCAGAAGTCCCACTTGGCCAGCATCGAGTCGACGTAAAGCGAGGTGTAGGCGACGCAGGGCTTGGCGTCGTACTGGGTATGAAGCGGACCCAGACCCAGTTCCACCTGCTTGTGGATGGTTTCCTTCATGTCGATGATCGGCACACCGTATTCGTCCTTGCCGGTGAACTTGCCGGCCTTGATGGCGGCCTGGATCTTCTCGAAGGAATAGACGGTGACGTGGCTGTCCAGCTTGCCCGACACGGTCAGCAGCTTGCCGTCCGGAGTGACGTCGACGCCGTGCGGCGACTTCGGTTCCGGGATCAGGTACAGCATGCCTTCCTTGACGGCGGTGGCCATCTCGATGACGGCATGGCCGTTGACCTTCTTGAACTTGCCGGCCTTGAACAGTTCCTCGCCCTTCTTCCAGTTCAGCACGTGCAGGAAGTCGGTATCCTTGGCCGAGCAGCCGGCCTCGAACGGCGGACGACCGCGCTCGATGCCGCCGACATAGCGTTCGGAACAGAAGGAATTGGTGAACGACCAGCCATCCGACGGACCCTTGCCGAAATCGGACAGATCCTGGCTATAGGGCGGCAATTCCACCGAGAACGAGTTTTCCGGGTCGATGCGGCCCTTCTCGCGGTTGAACTTCCAATAGGTCACCGCGCCGCGATACTTTTCGTTGAACTGCTCCAGCGGCACGAACTCGCCCCCCAGCGGGGCGGCGTATTGCGACGCTTCGATGATGTAGTCGGTATTGGGCGAGACGAAGGCGCCGCCGTGTTCCGACTGCATGATCGGGTTTTTCACGATCTGCTTGGTCTCGAAATCCTTGAGGTCGATGACCGCCAGACGCGGCGTGTTCTTGTCGTTGATGAACAGGAACTGGCCGTCGTAGTCGCCGTTGGTTTCCGAGATGGCCGGATGGTGAGTGTCACCAAAGGTAATGGTCCGGCCTTCGACGGAACCGCCTTCGGCCAGGATCTTCTTGGATTCGTCGTCATAGCCATAGCCCTGCCAGGGCTCGGGGGTGAAGACGCCGATATACTTCAAGAGGCGCATGGACGGGATGCCGTACACGATCACTTGGCCGCTTTGGCCGCCGGACGAGAACACGACGAATTCGTCGCGCTTGCCGGTGGGCGTGTAGGTCTTGGCCGCCGCCAGCACATCCTTTTCATTGAGGCTGCGGCGCTTCATCACATCTTGCAGGGATTCGGCGGCCAAGGCCTGACTGACGGTCAGCGCGCCAAAGGACACCGTGGCGAGCAGGCTCGCCACCTTCATTGTACGATTCATTTTCCCCACCTTGCTTCTGTTAAAAGGGGACGGAGTTACCCAAACACTTCACCGGCAAACATGCGCGTCCGCTCATGGTCCAGCCGTGACCTTGATCAAGTCGCGGAAGGGCGTGATCTGCTTCACTGCCCTCGATGACGACGGCAAGCGGAGTGCACGTGATGAAGCTCGGTTCCCTGATACTGGCTGGCGCCCTGGCCGTGATGACCCTGCCCGGCCCGCTCTCACCCGCCCTGGCCCAGGAGTTTTCAGGCCGTTTCCTGCTGGAAACCCACGACGGCAAGCGGGTCAATGACGACAGTTTCAAGGGCAAGGTGCGGATGATGGCGTTCGGCTATACCTTCTGCCCCGACGTCTGCCCGACGGCGCTGTCGGCCATGGCCGCCGCCCTTGATCTGTTGGGGCCGCAACGGGCGGCTGAGGTGGTGCCCCTGTTCGTCACCGTCGATCCCAAGCGCGACACCAAGGCGCAGTTGAAGGATTACATGTCGGCCTTCGGCCCCAGCTTCATCGGTCTGACCGGAACCGTGCAGATGACCGACGCCGCGGCCAGATCCTTTCGCGTCCGCTACGAGATCCACCAGCCGGCAGACAAGGATTCAGAGCATTACGTGGTGGATCATTCCGCCGGAATCTTCATCATGGACAGAAACGGCGGTTTCGCCGCCAAGCTGGGCCACACCGCCAGCGCGGAAGACGTGGCCGACCGCCTGCGCCAAGTCATCGACGGAGAAAGCAAGTGATCCTCAGCCGCCGCCATTTCATCATCGCTGCCCTGGCGGGCTGTGCCCGGCCCGCATCCGCGGCCAAGGTGGCGCAGGGGCTGTTCATCACCAATCCGGCCAGGCCGTTGCCAGAAATCGACATCCGCGACAATCAGGGCCAAGCCGCCGGAATGGCGACATGGATGGGAAAGCCGGCCCTGGTCAATCTGTGGGCCAGTTGGTGCCTGCCCTGCGTCGCCGAATTGCCGGCGCTCGATCGGTTGAAACCGATGATCGAACCCGAAGGCATGCGGGTGATCGCCCTGTGCCTGGACCGCTCGGGCGCGGTGGGCGCGGTCAACACCTATGCCCGCCTGGGGATCAAAAATCTATTGGTGCATGTGGATCATGACCGCAAGGCGGGCGAAGCCTTCGCCGCGCCGGTGCTGCCGACCACCTTGCTGTTGAACGCCCAAGCCCAGGAAGTGGCGCGCTTTGTCGGCGGTGCCGCTTGGGATGGGCCGGAATCCCTGGCGCTGCTGCGCGCCCTGATCGCCGGCAAGAAACTGGACGCGGCGATGGGCCCGCCCTTGGTCAGGCCCACCGCCAATCCGTGACCGCTTATACCAAAGCTCGCTGATCGTAACCGGGACGGGATTAGGGCGTGCCGACCAGATAGGACGACACATAGCCATTGACCCCGGCCATCAGCCTGACGGAAGTGGCATAGTCGGGAGTGGCCGGGTCGCAAGAGATCGGGCCGACGGAAAGCGACACCGGATTGGTGCCACCGTTGGGAACCGGGCCATTGCTCTTGCACTTGCCGCCTTCGATCAGCGCCACTTGGCCGTTGGTGCCGAGGAAAACCTGCACCGGGCCGAACGTCACGTTGGCCACCCGCCCCGGGGACTTGAAGTACTCATAGGTCCATTTCGCCGGTTGGCGCAGGGATGCGTCCAGACACGCCGCACATCCCGACAATCCCACATACAGCAGGCTGTTGGCGGAATCATAAGCCAACCGGGTATCGCCCGCACCCAGGTTGGCCTGCAACGACTGGGTCATGGCCGTCACCTGGGGAGTAGCGGCAGTGAGATCGATGGAATAAATCCAGCCGTTACAGCCGATGTACAGCCAAGGCCAGTTCCGACCACTGTTGGTGGCATCCTGGTACAAAGAGCTCAACACCGACACCGTGTTGCTGGTGCTGCCATGCCAATCCCATCCCGGCAGTGTCAGCCGCCACTGCTCTTTCATGTCGTCCGCCGACAGGGCGAGCACTTGGCCGTTGGTGCCGACGAACAGCTTTTTCTCATCGGGCGACAGCGCCAGCCGCACCTCGTTGTTGCCGGTACCGGTCATCGGGTTGGAATAAAGCTCTTGGCCATCGGCATTGATCTTGTAGACATAGCCGTTGGCCCCGGCATAGATGTAGCCCATCCTGGAAACCAACACCGAGGTCACCGTGTCGACGGCGTTGGTCAAAGTGATGGGGGTGCTCCACACACAGGTGCTGAAGCTGTTGAACATCACCGCTTGGATGTGACCGTTACAGCCGAAATAGACGGTTTTAGAAAGGTCATTATAGGCGATCCGCACCTCGCCCTTGCCGATTCCGGTCAGATCGTTCCGGATCGGGTCACCGCCCAAGGCGAAATCATATTGGAACGCATAGCCGTTGCAGGTGGCAATCGCGCTCAACCCGTTAACCATGGTGTTGGTGATGCCGCTGCCGGCACCGGCCATGCTATCGCTCCAATTTGGAGTTAAAGTCGCCATCATCCCCTCCTTGAACTCGTTTAGGTAGGAAATGATCATCAACTCCACAGCCTAGACACTCAATGCGCGAGTTGTGACAACCTTAAGATTAAAAATCTTTCCCCCCGCCACCGTGAATCCTTCCGCTGGCGGGGGGACTTGGTCGATCAGTGCCTCATGTGCTGGCTATGATCCATGCTCATGGGCGCGGCCATGGAGCCGACGGCCACCACCGGCATGTCCAGCTTGACCTCGCCGCCCTTCTCGAACTTCAAGGTGACGGCGACCTTGTCGCCATCCTTCAAGGGCGCGTTCAGATCGATGAACATGACGTGGTCGCCGCCGGGCTTCAACTCGGCACTACCGCCGGCGGGCACGGTGATGGCATCGACCCTGCGCATGCGCATGATTTCACCGTCCTTGATGTGGGTGTGCAGTTCCACGCTCTTGGACACGTTGGCCGAAGCGGCGATCAGCTTGTCGTCCTGCTTGCCGGTATTCTTGATGGTGACGAAACCGGCACCGGCGGTCGCCGCCTTGGGGGTGGCGCGGATGAAGGCGCCCGACACTTCCAAATCGGCGGCGAGGGCGGGAAAGGCGAACACCATCGCAGCAGCGGCCAGCAGCAATTTCTTCATGATCAGTCCTTTGTTCAAACACAATGGGGCGCATTGCGACCATACCGGGCCGCGTCGTGAAAGAAACATGGTGTGGAAAATCGAAATTATCAGGCGGCGGGCGGGGCGCGGGCCTGAGCCGGGCTGAAAATCCCAAAGGCGACGAACGATTGGGCGTCATCGGACAAGCGAGCCCGGACCGCGCTCTCGGTGGGGAGAGTGAAGTGTTGGGGCGGCACCGCGCCGTTGGCCAATTGCGCCGCCTGACAGATCAGGCAGCAACCGTCGTCTTGATCGGGAAGTTCCGCCCCGGGGGGGATGACGCCGTCACTCCCACCCCTGACATGGCAGACATACACGCCCAGCGGACCGGCAACGCCGATTCCGGGGCCGGCGCCCGAAACCAGGGCCAGACCGGGCGTGGTCGAGGTGAACAGGAACCCCAGCAAGGCCAGCAGCGCGCCCAGGTCGCGGAGCATGCCGCGCCCTCGGAACAGGCTGAGAATCTGGTTGCGCCAGGGTAACACGTTCGCTTTCTCCTCGATGGTCAGATTAGGGGGAAGCTTGTCCAACTGATTTGACCATGGTCAAGAGAGTGGCGGCTTCCCCCCATCCCGTCAATGCCCGGCATGCCCTTGGTGATCGCCCATGGCCGGCATGGCCGCCGCCGGGGCGGAACCGATACCGTTGGCCGCCTGCATGGCGCGGATATAGGCCAGGATATCCTGTTCCTGCCCGGCCTTGACGCCTTCCGGCTTGGGCATGTCGCCGAACTTCCACATATGGCCCGAGGTGCCGTTGCCGATCACCTTCAGTACCTGGGTGTCATCATGACCGCTCCCCGCCGCGTACCATGCATGCAGCAACGGCGGTCCTTGGTCGGTGCCGCGCAAGGACGGGCCATGACAGCTGGCGCAATTGGCGGCGAACAGCCCCTGCCCCACGCTGGCCGCAGCATTCAAGCCCGGCTGCACCAGCGCCTCTTGGGCGAAGCGGGCGGAAACCGCCTTGCCGCCGGCATTGAGCGCCAGCACGGCCACCACCTTGTCGGCGGTTTTCACCGGGGCCTCGCCCACCAGCCGGTCACCCTCGGCCCGCAAGGTGATTTCGCTTTTGGCGCCGCCGAGCAAAAGCGTGACCTTGCCGGTGGCGGCCACCGGTTTTTCCGCGTGGTCGCGCAGCCACACCCGCACTCCGCCGTCACGGATGGCGAATTCCACGTGCATATCACCACTGGCGGCAATCTGACCGCCAAAGAACGGAATCGCCGCCTGATGGGCGAAAGCCGGAGCCGGCAACAGGACCAAAGCGGCCAGCAAGGACAGAGAAGATGTGTTCATTGATTTTCTCCCTTGGCGGCGACACCGCCGAACAGCAAAAACAGGATGGGGGTGACGATGGTGTCCAGCAAAGTCGACGACAGCAGGCCGCCGAAAATCACCACCGCCACCGGATGCAGGATTTCCTTGCCCGGATCGCCGCCGGCCAGAACCAGCGGCATCAGGGCCAGGGCCGCCACCAGCGCGGTCATCAACACCGGTGACAGCCGTTCAAGCGAGCCCCTGACCACCATGTCGGGGCCGAAGGCCATGCCTTCGTGCCGCATCAGGTGGCGGTAATGGGACAGCTTCATGATGCCGTTGCGGGCGGCGATGCCGGTCAGGGTGACGAAGCCGACCAGGGAGGCCACCGACAAGGTTTGGTCCGACAGCCACAGCGCCGCCACCGCCCCCACCAGCGCCATGGGCACGTTGGCCATGACGATGGCGGCCAGCACACCCGAACGGAAATGCAGGTAAAGCACCAGGAAGATGCCGGCCAGGGACAGTCCGGCCAGCAGACTGATCAGCCGGCTGGCCTGCTGCTGGCTTTGGAACTGGCCCTCATAGGCCATATAGGCGCCGGGCGGCAGGGTCATGCCCGCCAGCCGGTCCTGAATTTCGGCGACCACCGAGCCGATGTCGCGGCCCTGGGCATTGGCCAGCACGACGATGCGCCGGCGCATGTCGTCGCGGCTGACCACGTTGGGGCCTTGGGTTTCCACCACCTGGGCCAACAGACCCAAGGGCACCGGCCCCGCCGGACTATCCACCAATATCTGGTGGAAATCGTCGGATTGCGCCCGCCAGGTACTGGCCAGACGCACCACCACGTCGAAGCTTTGCTGATTGTCGCGGACCTGGGCCACCACCTTGCCGTTCAGGGCCGCTTCCAGGGTTTCGGTCAGCCGGTCCAGGGTCAGGCCGTATTTGCGGGCTTGGCCCCGATCCAGCCGGATCTGGATTTGCGGGATCAGCACCTGCTTTTCCACCTGCAAATCCGCCAGTCCGGGCACACCGGCCATGCGGGCGCGGGCCTGTTCGGCCAAGGCCCGCAACTGGGCCAGATCGTCGCCATAGATTTTCACGGCGATTTCCGCCCGTACCCCCGACAGCAGATGATCGAGACGATGGGAAATGGGCTGGCCGATATTGACGCTCAGTCCGGGCAGCAATGCCAGATTGGCCCGCAGATCGGCCAGGATTTCCGCCCGCCCCCGTTTGCTTTGACGCAAATCCACGTCGATTTCGCTGTAATGGACGCCCTCGGCGTGTTCATCCAGTTCCGCCCGACCGGTGCGCCGACCGGTGGAAACCACTTCCGGTACCCGATGGATCAAATCCTCGGCCAGGCTACCGATCCGGTTGGATTCGGACAACGACGTGCCGGGTGCCAACACCGCGCTGACGGTAATCGTGCCCTCGTTGAAAGCGGGCAGGAAAGCGCGTCCCAAAAACGGTACCGACCCGGCGGCAACCACCACCAGCAGCAGCGGCACCCCCAGCACCGTGCGCGGATGGGCGAACGACCAATGCAGCAATTTGCGATCGCCCGCCTTCAGCCGCCTGACCAGCCAGGAATCGCCATGGGCCACCACCTTGGCCTTGGGCAGCAGTATCAAGGCCAGGGCCGGCGTCACCGTCAGCGACACCAGAAGCGACGCGGTGATGGACGTCACATAGGCGATGCCCAAGGGGGCGAACAGCCGGCCCTCGATGCCCGACAGGGCGAACAGCGGCAGAAACACCAACACGACGATGATGGTGGCGTAGACAATGGAATTGCGGACTTCCGACGATGCCCGCAACACCACCTGCATGGCCGGCACCGGCTGCTCCAGCAACGCGTTTTCCCGCAGACGGCGCAGGATGTTTTCCACATCGACGACGGCGTCGTCGACCAGTTCGCCGATGGCCACCGCCAACCCGCCCAGGGTCATGGTGTTGATGGACAGGCCGAGGAAATGGAACACCACCACCGTCACCACCATGGACAGCGGAATGGCGGTCAGACTGATGAAGGTGGTGCGCATGTTCATCAAAAAGGCCAACAGCACGATGGTCACCAGGATGGCGCCGTCACGCAGGGCCTCTTGCACATTGCCGACGGCGCGCTCGATGAAATCGGCCTGGCGAAACAAGATGCGGTCGGCGGCGATCCCCGGCGGCAGTGACTTGGCCAGCTCGGCCAGGGCGGCCTCGACCTTGCGGGTCAGTTCCACCGTATCGGCGCCGGGCTGTTTCTGCACCGCCAGGATCACCGCTGACTTGCCATCGATGGAGCCGTCGCCGCGCTTGACCCCTGCCCCCAGCCGCACCTCGGCCACCTGACCGACGGTGATGGCGGCGCCATTGCGCCATGCCACCACCGTTTCGGCCAGATCGTTGATGTCGGTGGTCTGGCCCAGATTGCGGATCAGATATTCCGCCTGCCGTTGTTCCAGGAAGCCGCCGGTGGTGTTGCGGGAAAACCCGGCCAAGGCCGTTTCCAATTGCTCATAGGTCAGACCCAAGGCGGCCAGCCGGGTGGGCGAGGCCAGCACCTGATATTGCTTGACCTCACCGCCGATGGGGATGACCTGGGCGATGCCGGGAATGGACATCAGCCGTTGCCGCACCACCCAATCGGCCAGGCCGCGCACTTGCATGGGCGTGGCAGCGCCCTCCTTGGCCTGCATGCCGACCAGCAGGATTTCCCCCATGATCGACGAGATCGGCCCCATGGTCGGATTGATGCCGTCAGGCAATTGCTCGGCTGCCGCCGCCAGCCGTTCCGACACCAGTTGACGGTTGCGATAGATGTCGCTGCCCCACTGGAATTCCACATAGACGATGGATAGTCCCACCGCCGAGTTGGAACGCACGCGGGCGACGCCCGGTGCCCCGTTCATGGCGGTTTCGATGGGGCGGGTGACCAGGGTTTCGGTCTCTTCCGGCGCCAGTCCGGGCGCCTCGGTCATGATGGTGACGGTGGGGCGGTTGAGATCGGGGAAGACGTCCACCGGCAGGCGCTGGGCGACGGTGATGCCCCAGGCCAGCAGCAGCAGGGCGAAGGCCAGCACCAAGACACGCTGGCGCAGGCTGAAAGCGATGATGCGGTCGAACATGGCCTAACGCGCCCCCCGCACCTGATCCATGCCCTGGACCACCACCTTGTCACCGGGCCTGATACCCTCCAGTTCGGCCAACGCTCCGACGACGCGGATAATGCGGACCGGGCGAATCTCGAAGCTTTCCGGGGCGACGCGGACCAGCACCACGCTGATGCCGCCATGATCGACGACGGCTTGGCGCGGCACCGCCACCGCCAGAGAGGTGGTGCCTGCCTCCAGATGCACATCCACCGGCATGCCGATGCGCAAGCCCGGCGGATGACCCGGTTGCGGGGCGAAGATGGCATGGATGCCCTGGTCCACCGGGTCCATGCGCGGGCTCACCCCCAGCAGGGTCAGGCCGTGGGCACTGCCCGGCAACAAGGGCGTGGTGGCGCTGGCGGCACCGATACGGGCGGCGATCTTGGGGTCGTGGATCACCGCCTCGATGCGCACATGGTCGGTGTCGACGATTTCCACCATCACCTTGGTCGGATCGACCACCTCGCCCGGGGTCACATGCAGGTCGGCGATGATGCCGTCCACCGGCGCGGTGACCAACTCGCGCCCCAAGGCGGTGCCGGCGATCTGGACACGTTCCCGCCGCAATTGGTCAAGGCGGATGCGGGTGGTTTCCAGCGCCTTGACGGTGACGACGCCGCCTAAGGATTCCTGGCGGGCCAATTCCCGCTCCTGCAAGGCGATGTCGCTTTCCACCCGATAGAGGGCGCCGCGCTGGCCGCTGCGTTCCAGACTGGACAAGGTGGGTTCCAGCACCACCAGCACTTGGCCGCGTTTGACCCGCTGCCCCGGCACCGGCAGCGGAAAGGCCGGATCGCCGACCACGCGGGCCGGCTGGCTGGGCTGGACCCGGGCATAGGCCGCCGGATCGGGGATCACCCGCCCCGGCACCCGCACCGCATCGGCGGCCATGCGCGCCGTTGCCGGTTCTGTCAACACGCCGACCAGGAATTGCGATGCCTTGACCACAGTGACGATCTGTCCGGCCACCGCTGACAGCGCCGGTTGATCGCCGCCGCCATGGTCATGGCCGGAATGGGCCAGGGCCGGATCATCGGGCAGCAGCAGGGCCAACACGGCCAGGACAGCGAACCGACGCCGACGGCGCCACAGCAGCGCCGCCGACAGGCCGAGAACCGGGATCAAGGCCCAGGCCCAAGCCCGGGACAAGGCAGGCGGCGCGGCGGCAAGGCCCGGCTGCGCCGGGCCGAAGCCGCCGATCAGCAGCAGATCGTCGCGGCCTTGGGCACCGATGACCAAGGTCACGTCGGTGGGGGCCAGCGGCTGCCAATCCAGGCGATAGACGCCAGGTTGGGGGGTGGGTTGCCCCGCCCCCTGCCACTCACCGGCCTGGGCCTGGATATCCGCCCCGCCGATGGGAGCATTGGTATTGCTATCGGCCAGATACAGCGCCGTGGTGCCGTCGGGGGCAGCGTGCAGCACCGCCTGGAACATCTCGGTTTCGGCCCCGGTGCCGACTTGCGGCGATATTTGGGCCAGGGCAAAGGGAATATGGACCGCCAGCAACGCGGCCGCCATTCCCGCCAACAGGGGAAATCTGGACATGGGGAATCCTGTGAATCAGTTGTGCGCAACCACCTCGCGGCCAACAGGCGGCAAGGTGCGGTCAACCAATCAGGATCTGGGCGGTTCCGAAGGCGGTTCCGAGCCCAGCCCGGCCCAGGCGATCAAGGCCGGCGGCATGGGATGGCGGAACGGGGCTTCCCTCACCGTCAGGGTAAGGGAGGTGCCGGGAGGACCGGCACGCAGCCGGTGAACATGCAATGGCAGCCGTCATAATCGGCGGCGGCGGGGGCCGGCGGCTGATGCTCGCCATGGTCATGGGCTTTCTCGGCCTGGACCTGAGCGTGGCGATGGGCGTGTCCTCCGTCATCGGCGCGCGCCGTCCCACCCGTGATCAACACGGTGAACAGAACCAGCAGGGCCAGCATGCCGATACGCAAGCTTCATTGTCCTTTGACGGTGAACCTCCATACTATGGGGACAGAATGGGGCGTTGGCAATGCCCCTTGCAACTTCCGGACGGATCATGGCCACCATTCCCACCTTTGCCTTGCCCCCCACCTTTTTGGGCACACCCCACACCGATCCCGGTCAGCGCTTCCAGATCGCCGGCATTCCCTTTGATCTGGGCGTCACCAACCGCAGCGGCGCCCGCCAGGGGCCGGCCGCCATCCGTACCGCCAGCCGCATGCTGGTGGATGGCGACAACCCGGCCACCTGGCGCGACCCGGCCCAGGCCGGCATCGCCGATCTCGGCAATTTCGCCTTGGCCCTGGGCGATATCCCCGGCTCCATGGCGCTGATCGAGCAGCAGGCCCTGGCCTGTTCGCACCTGATCGCCCTGGGCGGCGACCACACCATCGCCCTGCCCTTGCTGCGCGCCTTGTCCAAGCGGATGGGCGGCAAGCTGGCCCTGGTCCATTTCGACGCCCATGTGGATACTTGGCCCGACAATTTCGGCCAAAGCATCGCCCATGGTTCGGTATTCTATCACGCCATCACCGAGGGCCTGATCGATCCGGGCCGCATGGTCCAGGTCGGCATCCGCTCGCCGGTTTCGCGCGATATCTATGAGTGGGGCATCGCCCAGGGCATCACGATCATCTCCGCCGAGGACGTGCATCTGTCCAATCCGGCGGCGGTGGCCGACCGCATCCGTACCGTCATCGGCAGCCACCCGGCCTATCTGTCCTTCGACATCGACGCCCTTGACCCCGCCTTCGCCCCCGGCACCGGCACACCGGAAGTGGGCGGGCTGGCCAGCTGGCAGGCCATGAGTATCTTGAAGCGTCTCGATGGGTTGGACTGGCGCGGCATGGATGTGGTCGAAGTCTTGCCGGCCCACGACGTGGCGGAAATCACCGCCCTGGCGGCGGCGACCGTGGTCTGGAACTATTTGTCAATTGTCACTTGATTGTCATGATTGATAGGTCTATAAGCCGTCCTTAGACGCATAACGCACGTGCACACGGCCCATCCGCTTGGGTCAGCAACGACGGACGCGTCCTTTTTGGCGGAGAGTCGGTCATACAGTGGGCCGACAACCCCTTAAGGGAGGTGGACATGGTTGTTCCGACCTGCGGAAGGCCTCATATCCTTTCACGCAAATCCAGTATGTGACGGCAGTGCCGGGGCGCATTCGTGCGCTTCAACTTGCATTGCCGTGACATCGACCGCGCCCACGATGGAATGATCGCCATTCCGTCGCGATTCCGCCGTTTTCTCGCCTTGTCGCGAGGAGGATTGCGTCATGAGCCATATTCGTTCCCGTTTCACCGTGGCGCCGTCGCGCCTTCCGACCATGGCGCCGTCGCGCCTTCCCACCATCGCGCCGTCGCGCCGTACGTTTGAATCCCGCCGCGCCGTCTTCGTCGAGGACGTGGTCCGCGCCCGTCGCCCCGACGCGCCCTTGCACTGCCTGCGCCCGGCCACCCTGCGCGCCGCCGCCGCCACCTTTGTCGGCGGCTTTCCCGGCACCACGCTTTACGCGGTCAAGTGCAATCCTGATCCTGCGGTGCTGCGGGCATTGTGGGAGGGCGGCGTGCGTCATTTCGACTGCGCCTCGGCCGGTGAAGTGGCGCTGGTGCGCCACACCCTGCCGCGCGCCCAGATCCATTTCATGCACCCGATCAAGGCCCGCAGCGCCATCCGCGAAGCCTGGGAACGCCATGACGTGCGCGATTTCGTCGTCGACAGCGCCGCCGAACTGGGCAAGGTGATCGAGGAAACCCGTCACCGTCCCGGTCGCCTGGGCATCGTCGTCCGATTGGCCCTGCCCAAGGGCAGTGCCCACTATGACCTGTCGGGCAAGTTCGGCGCGGACAGGGACGAAGCCGTGGCCCTGCTGCGCATGGCCGCTGCATGCGCCGAACGGATCGGCCTCAGCTTCCATGTGGGCAGTCAGTGCTGCGACCCCGCCGCCTGGACCCGCGCCCTGGCGCTGACCGGCGACGTGCTGGCCGCCTATGGACGCCCGGTCGACATCATCGATGTCGGCGGCGGCTTTCCGGTCAGCTATCCCGACCTGACGCCGCCGCCCTTGGCTGATTTCTTCGCCGCCATCGCCGCCGGTTTCGCCCGCCTGGACCTGCCCGCCTCCACCCAATTGTGGTGCGAGCCGGGCCGCGCCCTGGTGGCGCCGGGGCAATCGCTGGTGGTGCGGATCGAGGGCCGCCGCGGCGACATGCTTTACATCAATGACGGTATTTACGGCAGCCTGTCGGATGCGGGGGCCCCCGGCTTCCGCTTTCCCTGCCGACTGATCCGGCTGAACGGCGAGTCCGTCGCCGATGACCAGCCCTTTGCCTTTTTCGGTCCCACCTGCGATTCCGCCGACCGCATGAACGGGCCTTTCGTGTTGCCGGCGGATTCCCGCGAGGGTGATTGGATCGAGATCGGACAGTTGGGAGCCTATGGCGCCAGTTTGCGCACCGGTTTCAACGGCTTCGACCTGGTGCTGAGCGCCGAGGTCGATGACGCCCCCCTGCTGTCCACCCCAGGCTTTGGCCCCTTGGCCATGGCCGCCTGACCCCGCCGCCGCCCACGGAACGGGCGGCGATGTTTCAATTTACCAGGGGAGGTATCTGGTATGAGTAACCTTGTTTCTTTCGACGGCCGCGTCGTCATCATCGGATTTGGCAGCTTGGGACCCGGCGTTTTGCCGCTGCTGTTGCGCCACTTCAATCTGGATGCGTCGCGAGTGACCATCATCACCGCCGAGGAACGGGGTCATGACATCGCCGACAAATACGGCGTCACCTTCATCAACGACCCGCTGACCCCGGACAATTACCGCGACCGCCTGATCCCGCTGCTGAAGCAGGGTGATTTCCTGCTCAACGTCGCCGTCGACGTGTCATCCATCGCCCTGATCGAACTGGCCTGGGAAGTGGGCGCCTTTTATCTGGACACCTGCATCGAACCCTGGGCCGGCGGCTATACCGACCCCAGCCTGACACCGTCCGAGCGCACCAATTACGCCTTGCGTGAAAACGCCTTGAAGCTGAAAGCGGCGGGCAAGCAGCCCACCGCCATCATCACCAACGGCGCCAATCCCGGCTTGGTCAGCTTTTTCACCAAGCAGGCGCTGTTGGACATCGCCCGCGACACCGGGCTTGAAACCCAAGTGCCGAAAAGCCGCAGCCAATGGGCGGAACTGGCCGAAACGCTGGGAATCAAGACCATCCATGTGGCCGAGCGCGATACCCAGGTCTCGGCCAGCCAGCCCAAGCAGGTGGGCGAGTTCGTCAACACCTGGTCCATCGACGGCTTTGTCGGCGAAGGCTGCCAACCGGCGGAACTGGGCTGGGGCAGCCACGAACGGCACTTCCCCCACGATGGCCGCCGCCATGATTTCGGCAGCGATTGCGCCATTTATCTGATGCGGCCCGGAGCCAGCACCAAGGTGCGCACCTGGACGCCGAAGGAAGGTCCGTTCCAAGGCTTTCTCGTCACCCATAACGAATCCATTTCCATCGCCGATTACTTCACCTTGAAGGATGGCGAAGCCTTGCGCTATCGCCCCACCGTCCATTACGCCTATCACCCGTGCGACGCCGCGGTGTTGTCGGTGCACGAACTGGCCGGTAAGACCTGGCAGCAGCAGCCGAAACAGCGGCTGATGATGAAAGAGATCACCGGCGGCACCGATGAACTGGGCGTTCTGCTCATGGGTCATGCCAAGGGCGCCTATTGGTACGGTTCGCAATTGTCCATCCAGCAGGCGCGGGAATTGTGTCCGCACAACAACGCCACCAGCCTGCAAGTCACCGCCACCATCCTGGCCGGCATGGTGTGGGCGTTGGAAAACCCCAGGCTTGGTCTGGTCGAGCCCGACGAAATGGATTTCCAGCGCTGTCTGGAGATCGCGCGGCCCTATCTGGGACCGGTGGTCGGCGTTTACACCGACTGGACGCCGCTGGAGCGGCGCGAGGAACTGTTCCCCGAGGATCTGGACCGCGACGACCCGTGGCAGTTCAAGAACTTCCGCGTGGCCTGACCAGAAAAGACAGAGGGGCTTCGGCCCCTCTACTCTTTTGGATATAGGGAGAACACCCTAGCTTTAAGAATTCTTCAATATTAAATGTAGGTTCATTAGGGTCAGCACCTGATTGTTACCGCAGGCGATCTCGGCCATTCTCCGCCGTATCAAGGGGATGGATAATCCGGACCATCAAGGTGACGATCATGCTGGTGACATGGAACGACGATTACAGCCTGGGTTACAAGGCCGTGGACGAGGGGCACGCCCTGGTCATCGACGCCATCAACCGACTGAACATGGCCACCAGCCGCGCCCATCGCGACGGCGAGGTCGCCGGCCTGCTGCCGGTGCTGGAGCGCTGGCTGCCGCAGCAATTCAGCGAGGAAGAATCGCTGCTGCGCCTGCTCAACACCCCCAATCTGGCCGAGCACATGGCCGAACACGAACGCTTCTTGTCGGTGCTTGAGCGCATCCGCACCCTGTTCAACCAGGGCCAGGACGTGGCCGGGGTGCTGATGCTCAATCTGGTCTGCCATCTGGTATCGCATTTGCGCGGCACCGATTGGGATGAATTCGGCGGCGCCGCCCATCGCCGGGCGGCGTGACGCCGACACCATGTTCCCGCCCCATGTATCGACACCCCCATTGGGCGCGGGGACAGGAGGGAGTCTGGGGGGCCGGGCTCCCTCCTTCTTTATATTTGCCCCTCAGGCGGCGGGCGCATCCCTCCGGGATGCTGGCCTCACGCGGCATAAGCCGCG
>VBWB01000053.1 GCA_006218045.1 Stygiobacter sp. | reverse complement strand
TTGACCGGGCGGTCGAGGGCGTCGTAGTCGCTGTCGGCGGCATACCAGGCGGCGTCGGGACCGCGTTTCTGGCGACCGAGGCTGTCGTAGCTGAAATCCGTAAAGGTGTCGCTTTCGAGCGAACCCGGCGTACCGTCCTTGTCGCCCTTGCGGGTCAGGCTGGTGACGTTGAGCTGGTTGGTGTCGTAGGTGCTTTCCAGACTGGGGCCGATGCCGCTGGTCGGGTTGCCGAGGCTGGCTGCTGACCAGTCACGTAGGCGGCGGACCAGCTTGGGATTGCCGAGGCTGTCGCCCTGGGTCTGGGTCCAGGCAATGATGTTGGCGGCAGCCGGTGCAGTGTTGGCGACGGGGACAATGCCAGCCTTGGTCTGGATGACGTCGGTCAGGTTGCCGGCGGTGTCGTAGCGATTGAGCGTCCAGTTATTGGCCGCGTCCTTGAGCCGTTGCGGCTGGCCGAGGGCAGTGTGGTCGCGGTACTGCAGGGTCTTGCCACTGGGCAGCGTGACGTCGGTCAGGTTACCGGCGGTATCGTAGGCGTAGCTCGTCGTCTGGCCATTGGCGGCGGTCTTCGTGAGCCGCAGATGGGTGCGGCCGGTGGTCTGGTCGTAGCTGTAGGTGGTTTCGGCCCCGGCTTCATCGGCAATCGAGATCGGGTTGCCGTATTTGTCAAAGAGGAACGTACGGACGTTGCCCTGGCCGTCGACTTGTTTGGCTTCGCGACGGAATTCGGCCCAGTTGAAGGTGGTGGCGGAGGCCGTCTGCAATTCGCCGCCAGCAGCAAACGGGGTGTGACGGAAGCGCATGCCGTTGCCACGCGGTAGCTGGTATTGCTTCATGGCGTGGGCCAACTTGGTGCCATCGGCGGCGGTGTAGTACTGGTAACTGACCGGCGCTTGGCTGCCGGCGACGGCCAGCGGGTTCTTGAAGGTGCTCAGGTCGCCGTTGGCGTCCACGATGTATTGCCAGTTGCGGCCGGACCAGTCGCTGATCTGGCTGATGCGGTTCCCCGTATAGCTGAAGGTCAGCGCCCGGCTCAGGCCATCGGTGACGGTGCACAGGTTGTTGCCGCAGGTGGCGGTGTAGGCCAGCGTCAGCGTGTTGTTGTTTTTGTCACTGATTGAGAGCAGGCGGGATTTCTGGCCGGTGTCGGTGGCGGTGCCGGATACGTTCTCGAAGACGTATTTCATCCCCGAGCGTTCGGTGATCCGGTAGGTTCCGTTGGCTAGGCGTTCGACCGTGGCGTAAATACCGGCCGGGGCGGTGAAGGGGGCACCGACGTTGACGTTGCCGCTGCTGTGACCACTCGTCGAGAAGAAGCGTTCGCCGCCGGTGCCATCGTTCCAGCCGAGCTTGGCGACGCCGGATTCGACGCCGTAGAAGCGGATGAAGTGGTTGAAGCTGTGCGTCCAGCCGTAGCCGAGCGGACCATCCTTGGCGCCGTTGCTGTTGTACCAGCGCTCGAAGACCAACGGCAGGCCGCCACGGCCCTTGATGGCGATGTCGCGTTCGTTGTGGATCAGATTGCCGGTGACCATGTTGACCGGGTCGCCGGATTTCGTCGTCTGGCCAAGCAGACTACCGATGGCGGTCGTGGTGGAGTTGGTGCCGGCCTGCTGGGCGATGATCGTTGCCGTGATTTCGGCGATGGTGCCGCTACCGGTACCGATGTTGTAAATATCCCCAACCGAGGTACCGACGCCAGAGCCGCCGTAGGTCGTGCTGCCATCGCCTGACGTGGCCGTGCCAGCCGGGGGTTCGACGGTGACGCCGCCGCTGTAGGCGCCAATCGGGAAACCCGCTTGCGCCGGGTTGGAGGTAAAGTTTTCTGTGTAGAACGCAGCGCCCTTCCAGCCTGTACTGTCGGGGTACTGGATCAGACTGCGGGGAATGGTCAGCTTGAAGCCGGCGTTGACGTAGGTCGTCTCGATCTGCGCGACATGCGAGGCCGAGTAATTCAGGGTGCTATTGGCATTGCTGGTGAGCTTGCTTTTTTGGGTGGCCCAATCACTTGCATTGTTGATCTGCAGGATTTCAACGCCCTGTTCCTTGGCGAATTGCAGACCGCGCGTGGTCGACACCGCATCGAGATTGGCCGTTTCCTGCCAGATGAAAGCTTCGTAGGCAGAGCCGGCGAAGCCGCCCAGCTTAAAGGCGCGGAAGTCACCCGTGCTACCGTCCAGCTTGGTGCTGCTGGAGAGGCTACCCGGCCAGTCGACGAGGAAGCCCTTGCGGAAGAGCCCATACGGTAGGTCGAACAGATAATTGACCTTGACCTGGGCCGAGGTCAGGCCAAGGCTGATACCGGTCGTACCCGACTCGCCGAAGAGACGACCGGCGTCACGCGTCGCATCGACGACGTAGCGACTGTATTTGGCGGCAGCGAGATTGAGGAATTCGCCTTCGATGGCGTCACGAGCGGCTTCGGAGGCATTCGGGTTGCTATTGGTGCGGATTGCGGTCAGCAACTTCTCCGTGCGTTTGGCGAGATAGGCATCCGATGTGTGCCAAGCATTCGCATGCAGGGCTTGCAGGCTGGCGGCGGCGATGTTGGCGTACCTGGTCGAACTGACCACGCCGGCATTGTTGGCCAATTCAGCAACGGTTACTGAAAGCTGCAGCACATTGTCCGAGGAGCACAGGGTGGTGGTTCCGGCCCCGGCGTCCTTGGTCTGTTCGACCCCATCCAGGCGCAGGACCGGGACGACGTTGGCGGTGGCGGCACAGGTTGGCGCCAGCGAAGGATCGATGCTGTTCAGCCAGGTATCGTAAGCCGTCTGATCGCCGGCCGTGGCCCCCCGGAACGCCAGGGTCAGGCGCGACGTGGCGACATCGGCGAGACTGAGGGTTTTTTGGGCAAGCAAATTACCGGTGAAATTTTCCGGGGTGGTGCCGCTCTTGTTGCGCACCGAGACTTGCAGACGGTAACGATGCCGGTCGGGCAATGCTGCGGTCTCGGCCGAGTCCCCGGCGATGCCGCTCCAGCTATCGTAGCTGACGACTTCATAGGGTGGGACGATGGGCAGAATATCAAAATTGGTGCGCTTGATTTCGCTCTTGTAGGGAACATCTTCCAGGGTGTTATTGGCGTAGTTTGGCGCCTTGGTCCGGGCGTGGGCCTCGACTTGGTCTGCGAAACTCTCCTGCGGCAGGCGATAGCGGCCCTGAACATCAATTCGGCTGGCCAGCCAGCCGGCGTAATCGAAATCGAAGTTGCTATCGACCACAATGCCCGCCTGGTAGCGGTGATCCTTGTAGGAAGCGTCAAGCGGCACCCAGCGATGCCCGGAATCGTCGAGCGCGGCACCGCGATAGGCGCTGTAGGGCAAGCAGGCTTCGACCCAGACATGGGCCAGGCCAATGCTGTTCGTGCTATAGCTGGCCGAAGGATTGCCATTGGCGGAAAGGACACCCGCAGCGCCCTGATAGGTTTTGGCACCGATCCACCGTGGCCCACGCCCATCGGCGCCTTTGGCCGTGTTATCCAGCACACGGACAGTGCCGCGCACATAGCGGGCCGGCACGTTCGAGGCACGCAGGAGTGCGATCAACAGGCTGGCTTGGTCGGTGGCACCGCCGGCCTTGGCCCGACGTTCTGATTAACCCAGGCGAAGATGCGGGCCGGGTTGTAGTCGAGTTCCTTGGCCAGGGCCTGGATGTCGACATGGCTCTTCGGCGCCTCTGGCGTATCTGCCAGATCGGCCGCTGTGTAGCCGCAGGCACTGGCCTCGGAAGGCGTGGACCTGAGGGCAACCTGCATCAATCCACCGGTCGAGGCGTAGTGGTGACGCAACAGCCACAGAGTATCGCCAACAAAACGGGGCGCTTCGGTAGCGGCCGGCAGACTCACCGCCGGCTGCGGCTCACTCTGCTTCCAGTTCGGGGCTGGCAGCGGCGCGACCGGTCGGACCGACAGCCATGAATCAATTCGTTGGGCGGCTTGGCGCGAGCGCACGCCAAGCGTGCTGCGATCTGCCTTTTCCAGAGAACCCAGATCGCCGTCCAGGGCATCGAAACGGGTCACCAGCCGACGCCGCAGTTCTCGAGCTTCGGCCGCGGCCCGCTGGGCACCACGACCATCGGCTGCCTGTGCAGAGGCGTCGATGCGGGTCAAGACTTCGTCGCGCAGGCTGCGGATTTCCTGGCGCTTGGCGGCGGCTTCTGAACGCCGGCTGGTGAGTTCGCCATCATCCTGAGCACTCTTGGCATCGCCAGATTGCAACCGAGCCCCGGTCTTTTCACCTCTGACTGTCAGCGCGCGAGTTTCTTGAAGATGGCGCTCAAGCGAACTGGCCAAGACATCGTCGCGGCCATGCTGTGCTGCCCGGACAGCTTGGAGGTCGAGACAAGAAGAAGGGAGCGGATCAGGGACTGGCGGCGCATGGGAGTCTCGTCAGGAAATTTGCAGCGAAGTCGGGTGGCCGCTCAAGCGGATTTGCGGCGAATGGCAGTCAGCAATGCCCCGCCCAGGACAAACAGCGCCCAGGCCGGGAGGGGAACATCTGCATTGCCACCGCTGGCGACTAACTCGGCAACGTCGATACGACCGATGACCAAGGTGCTAAGCCCTGCGGCATCGGAAATCTCGTAATCGAAGGCGTAGCTGCCGACGCTGGTTGGCGTGCCACTGACCGTGCCATTGGCGGCCACGCTGAGGCCAGGCGGGAGAACGCCATCGGTTTTGGTAAAATTGAACGGCTGGCCCAAGGTGGCGACGATGGAGAAAGAACTCGCGGTGACCCCGGCCTGGGCGTTGCCATTGGTGTTCAAGGAACTCTGGGCATCGGCCACGGCCGTCTGGGTGCCCAGTTGCTGCTCAACAACATCGGGCAGTCCGTCGCTATCTGCATCGGCAATCTGCGGGCCGCTGGCGGTCGGGAAAGCGGCCAGAACACGAGCAGTCACGAAGGGATCGGAGCGCCAACTGCCATCGGTGGATTGCTGGCTGGCCAGCCAGGTCTGCGCCTTGGTGACGGCTGCACTGGCAGTGGTATCCCCTTCGGCAGCGAACAGGGCCAGTGCTCGCACGGCCAGTGCCGTCGCGACCGGGCTCGGGGTCTCCAAAGTGCCGCTCTGCGGGCTCCGCTCGGCAAAAGCGCCATCGCTATTGGCTTGTGAAAGGAGCCAGGCCTTGGCATTGGTCATGCCCGTGTCGACGGCCGACGGCGACGTCCGGGAACACGCACTGCCATTCAAGAAACGATTGGCCTGGCGCTGTTTCTTCAGTTCAAAAAGGGTCAGCGCCGTCGCGCTCAGCGAGCCGTTTATGGCGTGCGTTGGCTGGCCATTCTGCGGCAACGCGTACGGCCAGCTACCGCTCCACGGGGCCGTCGTCAGTTGCGCATTGAGTGTCTGGCAGAGGACAGTAACGGTCAATTCGGTGGTGTCGCCTGAATAGGAAACGCCCGCACTGCGGATGGCACCGTAGGCGAGCGCCGTATCCGGCAGACTTGCGGCGTAACCAGGAAACGGTCCCCACAAGGCCGTATTGCCGGTCGAGATATTCCCGGCCTTGGCGACTGAAATGTTACGGTCGTCACGCAGCGTTCCCGCGATGGTCGTGGCATCGCGGCCGGCTGCAGCCAAGGCCATCGCCTGCCAGGCACGGGAATCGACGCTGGCACCGGGCGCGTTGGCCAGCCAGGAGAGCGCCCGGCCGTATTGCGGGGACTTACTCATGCCGCCGGCCAACATCGCCTCAACCGAGGCGGCGGTTGCCTGGGTTTCCAGCCCCTGCTGTCCGCTGAATGAACCGTCACCATTCTGGGTCTGCACCAGCCATTTGAGTGCTTTGGCTCGCGCTTCATCGACGGTCGCGGCCCAGCCGCTGGCCGGGAGGGTCGTCAAGGCGGCAAAGAGCAGCGGGACGGATAACTGCGATGCTGACAGGCGCATGACTTCCCCAAGGTGTCAGGGGGGATCGGCGCTCCCCCTCGGTGGTCGATGGCCAATCCAGTTCGCACTGGCCGTTTATGACGACACTTTATTGGAGAGATGTGACAATGCATAAAGCATGAATATGAGCCATTCGGCTTATGCTTATGTCGTAGGTAATAGCCGGTTCAAAACATCGAAACGGAATGACGTCGACTTTCTTGCTATATTCCAACGTCTTTGTCTTGGAGTCACATCATGGTCAATGTCGATCAAGCCGAGTGGCAAGCTTATAGTGCCGATCCTGGATTTCAGGGCTATCTGGCGGCCTGCAAGGCATTCGATCCGGTGGGCATCGAGCGGGCACTGAATACCGACGCGGAATCCAGGAGCTTCGATTTCCACCGGGTGATCATCGCCGCTTATCTGGAAGATTGCGCAGTTGGGGCGTTCAGTGCCTGACTGTAGGTTTGATTCAATATCGCCATCGTCATTTGATGATTTTACTTTTTCGGGGGATGGGCAAAAAATAGCCATCTTCAAGCAAAGGAAAACAAGCGTATGGAAATCAACATCACCGATGAAGAATGGGAAGAACTGTCTCCCGAGAATTTCGAGACGGCTGCATTGCTGCGCGCAGTCGATGCTGTGGACGACCTGCGCAACGATCTGAACGATGGAGAAGATGGGCGTCCGCCACAATTGCGCACCGATCTGTTGAAACTGCATCAATTGGCGATGGCCGTTATCAATCAGGGGTCGCGCAGCCAGGTGGCCGATCTGTTCGAGTTCGCCGTCGATCTGGAAGACCAGGTGCTCGGCATGATGACCGCACTGGAACAGGTGCAGGAAACACTCTCCCAGTTGACGGCGCTGTACCCGGAAAGCCTATCCTATGCCGACCTCGACGATGCCGACTGATTCAAATGTCGGCTGGTGACACAGCAGTTGGGTCTACTCCTTCTTGCACCATTGAACATTAGCGCCGTCTAATTTTTACCTTTTCGGGGCTTTGGGCAAATATAGCTTAAAAGCTTTTCCGCAGTAGCGACTGCTTATATGTCCTCAAATCGCAGCTTCGCTCCCATTGGACCAACTTTATGCCTGCGGGAAATTTCGCGGGTTAGGGCTTACAACCCCTATTGGACAAATTCCGCCGGTTTGGGCTTAGAACCCC